>JBLGBO010000005.1:0-178089 GCA_047616865.1 Oleispira sp. | reverse complement strand
GAAGAGCATTACCATGTGCCTCTATTGGTTTCTGCATTCGGCATCTCTACGTACCGTGGTAGCTAGCTTCTAGTTAAGAAATTTCTTTTAAAGAGAATAATTGTGAAAGAATATAAATTAACGCCCCTGCCATTAACCAAAGAAGCGTTTGCTGCTTTTGGTGATGTGGTTGAAGTGCCAGATGCAAAACAAAGTGCGCAAGATGGTTCTGCTGATAGCAGCCTGATCATGATTAATGGTGGCAATACCGAACGTTATGACTCTTTGGTAAATGTTGAATTAGAAGCGGCTGGTGGCAAGAGTGAAACTCACGCGGTAATTAACATCTTCCGCGCACAGCCTAGGCCCATTTCTAAAGATTTAGCCATGGATATCGAAATGGTTGAACGTCATCCGTTTGGTAGCCAATCTTTTCACCCGCTTTCTGGTGAAGAGTATTTGGTGCTGGTGGCCGATGCGGTTGAAGAGCCAGCCCCTGAAAATCTTCACTTGTTTATTGCCCGTGCCGACCAAGGTATTAACTACCACAAAAATACTTGGCATCACCCAGTATTAGGATTGAACAAGGTATGTGATTTCCTTGTGGTCGATCGTAAAGGTGGTGGTAATAATTGTGAAGAATATTTCTTCGGTGAAGATGTAAAAATTCAGATTACTTGTTAATAAGTAACTATTAGAAATTTTTAAAAAGAAACATTATTGAATTTTATGAATTCATAAGAGGCAGGATTGAGTGTTTGTGGAACAAATGTGTGAGGCATGGAGCGTAGCGGCGTGAAAACCTGCAACGACTGGCCGAGCCCAAGGCTACAGGGAAGTATTCACGCCGTTTTGTGGAATCAAATACTCAATTTTGACTCGTTTAAAAACCAATAGCGTTGTTTGATTTTTTCTAACGATTTATAAAATTGAGAGATCCTTAGTGGAAACTACTATGAACACACAGAGCACGACTGTCTATCGAGCCGCCATACTTAACTTTCTGTCCGATCCAGATATCGACGGTGAAGATGCTTATCAATTTTTTCAAGATGGCGCATTAGTCATTGAAAATGGAAAGGTTGCCAATCTAGGCGAAGCCAGTGAAATATTAGCAACACTGGCAGCAGGCGTGAAAATAGTTGAATACAAAGATCACCTAATTATTCCAGGTATGATCGATACACATATTCATTATCCACAAGTCGAAGTGATTGCCTCTTACGGTGAACAACTCTTGGATTGGTTGAATAACTATACCTTCCCCGCTGAGCGCCAGTTTGAAGATAAAGAATACGCCAGCAACATCGCGAACTTCTTTCTCGACGAACTGTTAAAGTGCGGCACAACGACGGCATTGGTTTTTGGTACCGTGCATAAGCAATCAGTAGAAGCTTTCTTCGAAGCCTCTGAAGCACGTAATACCCGTATGATCTGCGGTAAGGTCATGATGGATCGTAACGCACCAGAGTTCTTGTGCGATACCCCTGAAAGCAGCTACGAAGATAGTAAATCGTTGATCGATACTTGGCACAATAACGGTCGTCAACTTTATGCGGTAACTCCACGCTTTGCGATTACATCGACGCACGAACAGCTGCAAAAAGCAGAGCAGTTGATGCAAGAATATCCTGATGTGTACTTGCAAACACACATCTCGGAAAACAAAGATGAAATGGCTTTCGTAGCGGAATTATTTCCAGATGCTAAAGACTACCTTGATGTCTACGACCAATATAACCTGCTCGGCAAACGTAGTGTATTTGCTCACGGCATTCACTTAAACGAACGTGAACATCAGCGTTTCCGTGAAACCGGTTCCAGTGTTTCGTTTTGCCCAACCTCAAACCTATTCTTAGGCAGCGGTTTATTAGACATTAAAGAGCTAGAAGAGCAGCAAGTTGCTTACAGTGTTGCCACAGACGTCGGTGGTGGTACGAATTTCTCTATGTTGCAAACACTCAGCGAAGCTTACAAAGTAACGCAATTGAATGGCAATAAATTATCAGCATTGAAGAGCTTGTACCTTGCGACTTTAGGTAATGCGAAAACACTTCAGCTAGACGATAAAATTGGCTCATTCAAAATTGGCAACGAAGCAGATTTCGCCGTTTTAGACTTTAATAGCACCCCACTAATGGCATTGAAGCAAGGCAAGTGTAAAACGCTGGCCGAGAAATTATTTGCCATGATTATTTTAGGTGACGACCGTGCAGTACAGGCAACCTATGTTGCTGGTAATTGCGTTCACGATCGTGATGTAAAGACGCATAGCGCTGGAGAGAAATAATGGAAGTCTATTTTTTAGAATGGTTAAACATGTTCTTCCGTTGGTTCCACGTAATAGCGGGTGTCGCTTGGATTGGCGCCTCATTTTATTTCGTTTGGTTGGATAACAGCCTAGAAAATCCACCGCAGTGGAAAAAAGATAAAGGTATTGGCGGCGACTTGTGGGCGATTCACGGTGGCGGTTTCTACGAAGTGGCGAAATATAAGTTAGGGCCTGAGAAGATGCCTGAGAACTTACACTGGTTTAAGTGGGAAGCCTATACCACCTGGTTAACCGGTATGGTGATGCTCTGGATCGTGTATTACATCGGCGCTGAAAGTTTCTTAATTGATAGTACCCGTATGGACTTTACCCAAGGCGAAGCGATTGCCGCAGGCATGGGTTTCATTATCGCAGGTGTCGCTGTTTATGAAGCGATGGTGCGTTCTCCATTACGCCATAACGGTAAAGTATTCGGCTTAATATTATTCGCCTTTTTAATTTTCATGTCGTGGTTTGCTTTCCAAATATTCTCTGCTCGTGGTGCCTATATCCATGTCGGTGCGATATTAGGAACGATTATGGCGGGCAATGTGTTTTTAGGGATTATGCCAGCGCAGCGAGCTTTAGTAGATGCAGTGCAACGTGGTGAATCGCCCGATCCTAAATACGGCGCGTTTGCAAAATTGCGTTCAACCCATAATAACTATTTCACTCTGCCTATTATCTTCATCATGATCAGTAACCATTACCCAATGACTTATGGTCACGAGTTTGGTTGGTTGGTATTAGTTGCGATTGGTTTTATCTCTGCCTTTGCACGTCACTTCTTCAATTTGCGTAATCAGGGCGTGAGCAAACCAAGTATTTTAGTGATAGCAGCGATCATGTTGGCCGCTTTGGCAGCGGCCATGGTGCCTGCGAAAATTGAAGCTCAAAAAGGCGAAGCCGTGTTAACAGATACCCAAGCAATGGTTGTTGTAGAGCAGCGCTGTGTATCTTGTCACGCAGTTAGTCCAACTAATGCAGGCTTTGCATCAGCACCTGCTGGTATCGTGCTAGAAACGGTTGAACAAGTACTCGTGATAAAAGACAAAATGATTCCTGCTTTGCAAACAGGCTATATGCCGTTAGGTAATATGACGGGAATGACAGATCAAGAGCGTCAGCAGCTCATGATCTGGCTGTCTAAATGAGTCGTGGTTAATTAACCAATAAAACCCTCTTACTGGTCTAGTCGGTAAGGGGGTTATAATATTTCCACAGGATAAGAAAAACTACTTTCTAGAAGACCACTGCTATCAGCAACGGTTGAGAAAGCCACTACAATAATGTAATCAATACTCACCAAATCCGCGCTCGGTTTTTGCCAAGCAAAGATATTCGCGGCAGTCTCCCCAAGAAAATCCCCTTTCATTTTTGTGACATTATTATAGGCGTATACGCGATAGCCTGAGATAGAGTCTTGACCGACTTTTGCTGAAGCTTGCCATTGTATTCGAATATCATCGTCGATATGAGTCGCAGTGGCATTAAAGGGCGGGACTAGATTTCCTAAATAATTCCAAATGTAATGACTTAAGGTTTGATCATCAACGGCATAGCCTCTTTCACCAGAAAGATCAGCCTCTCCGACTTCAATGCGACCACTATCACGCTCAGCATAAACAGGGCCAGTAAAACGATAAGCCTGCATCTTACGCTTGATAATATCTTCTAATGGGAAGGGCCACATAGGAATATGGGTTTCTTGATCGTAACCGGGGTCACCATAGAAGGTTCCAGATTTTCCAAGCATCGTCATAACGGTAGCCCCTAAAGGCTTATTATCATCAGAGATGCCAGTAAGATTATTAGAATGTTCAGAACGCACGATATAGCGTAAAGCGCCGGTAGGATTATTAGAAGAAATGATAGGATTAATGTAACTGATATTTTGTAACGTACTCGGTGCATAAGTACTATCTTCAATACCCGTAAAATCAGAAATATTGACTCTGTTGACCCCGAAACGTTCAACGGTACGGTCGATGGTGAAGTGGTCTTCTTCTTGATTTAAACCATAAAATAAATTGCCGTTTTGAAAGTTATGTAAAATGCTGTTGGTTAATCCGCGTGTATTTCGATGATAACCATTAAAAAACTCAGTAATGAAGTTTTGTGCAGCGATATCTCCCATCGTCATGTGATCAAACCAGGCGCTACCCCATGTCATTACATATTTTTTAAAAGGTCTAATATCCCAAGATACCATGTCCGATAATTGGACATCGCTATCACCACCACTGCCATTACTAATCTGATCGTCCATGTTGCCAAAAATCATTTCACTATTAAGTTGAATGTTGCGCTGCATCTTTCCTCGGCTAGGGCCTGAGGTTGTTGGTGTGGTAAATTCTCCGGCAATTTCTCCACTGGACACAAATTCGGGCTGATCAGCATCAATAGCAATATTGTTTGCTGTTAAAAAATTCATCGTCGTATAAGCAGAATAGGTCCCTTTTGGTTCACCGTCATAAGATCCAACATCGTAGCGCGCAACATTTCTGCGCCATACAATATTCGATGCTTGATAGCTGGTAAATTTATAGCGCCCTTGGCCAAAAGCGTAGTTGTTTTCAAATAAAATATCATCACTGCGAAAGGCTGTGAAAGGGCTGTCATACTCAACCCCAGTAGCGCCATTATTTATAATTTTTATGTGATGGTGACGGGTCTTAGTATTGCCATCATCGTATCCCTGGATTGCAAACTGACCACCTTCTGCAAAGAAACCTTTGATCGCGACGTAAGATACGGCTGGCCAAGAGTTATCATTACTGCCTCTAATTTTAACTAAAGCACCATTACGCAGAATGACTTCTCCAATATGTTCAGCCATGACGGTTGTTAGTTGCTGCGCAGTTCCACTTTTAGGGTGCTGCAGCGAACCCGGTTCGGTTAAGCCTATATAGTTATCATAGCCTTCATAGATACCATCTTTAACAACCAAGGTCCCACCTGCTGGTAATGCTTTTAAGCCTGCCTTTATCGTTGTTAATTCTTCGTCTGCACCAATCGTAATAACCTGATTAATTCCTAAGTGCAGAATAAATGACCTGGTTTGCGCTGAATCTTTACCGCTGGCTTTAAGGCCAATATGAAAGCTTTCACTGGCTAGATCGTTATTAATTAGCCACTTCAGTTCGCCGGTGGCTGAATTGATCGACATGCCATCAGGGGCATAAAGTAATTGCCAGTGAACAATGCCATCGAGAAGATCTTGATTAGAAAGAGTTGGTTGATAGCTAAATTGTTGGTCTTGTATACGAGGGTAGACAATTTGGTCGTCGATAGTATTAATCAGGGGGGGAATTGTTGTCCTTAATACAGATGTCACTTTGGTTGGGATTTCGTTGCTAGATTCTTCTAATTGATTGGAATTTTCAGGAGGATCTTTTTTATCTGAATCTGGAGATGCACAAGCTGTCATAAATAAAGCACATAGCAATGCAATTAGTATCTGTTTCATTAGAAATCCTAGAGTTCGGTGCAATAGCTACAGCTTATAAAATACTTATAGCAGTCGTATTGGCATTTTTAACCGATATATATACAAGGATTGATTTAGATTGAAATGACATTAGATATGAAATAATGAATTAGTTTGGGTTATTTTTAGGCTCAAATGATCTGTGGGTTTATTCTCCTAGTTAAACTCGGCCAAGATGGCTATGCACAGCGACTGCAGCTTGTCGTTTGCCGACCTCTTAATTTCCTTCATCCTCTTATAAACTATTATTCAGAATATAGACTCTATTACTTTGGGTGCTTAGAATGACAACAACAATAATAGGCCAAACTGCGCTTGAGATTAGTGCGCAGATGGACATTCCGGGGCGTAAAATGGAATTCGAGTTCGACCTTGATAGCCTTCCTCGCTACTGGCATGGCGGTGACATATTCAAAACGACCTATAATAATGCCTTATCGTGTCTGTTTCCTGAAGGGGAGCGCATGTTTATTGATGCTGTACGCGATAATCAACATTTTGTGAAAGATGAAGTGCTGTTAAATCAGGTGAAAGGCTTTATTAAGCAAGAAGCCATTCATGGGCATGAGCATGCTCAATTTAATAAGTATCTTGATAGCTTGGGCTATCCTGCGAGCAAAGTAGAAGCTTTTGAGAAAAAAGAAAAAATACTGATGAAGAAGTATGTTCCTGCCATTGGCCGTTTAGCGATTACCAGTGCAGTAGAGCATTTTACCGCTATTATGGCTCATGATTTATTAACCAACCCAAAAAGCTCAGAGGGGATGGATGAAAAATTTAAAGCACTGTGGATGTGGCATGCGGTAGAAGAGACTGAGCATAAAGCGGTTGCGTTTGATGTTTATAAACAAGCAGGTGGCGGTTATATTCGTCGCATCATTGCCATGATGATTGTCACTATTATGTTTTGCCTTCGAGTAAGTACCGTTCAAGCTATTTTTTTATGGAAAGATGGCAAGCTGTTTAGCCCAAAAGTATGGATGCAGGGTATTCGCATGTATTTTGGAAAAAATGGTTTAGTCAAAAATATTTGGAAAGATTATATCGATTATTATCGCCCAAGTTTTCACCCTTGGGATCATGATAACCGTGAATTATTGCAAGAGTGGATTGCTAAAGGACAACACTATAAGACGGTATAGTCTTATAGTGGGGACTAGGAATTAATCATACAATTAATTCCTACCGTAATATCGAGGTCGCTGAAATCGATAAAATCCACTCGTTTCTTCACGCTCAATTGTTTTAGCACTATTGCCAAAGAATTGATTACGTAATGCGTTGAGTTGGCTATCTGTTGGTTGATCATTACTTGCAATTAACTGATCTCTAGATTTCATGTAGGCATAACCATTGTCCCAGCGCTGTTCTCGTTTCCTATCGGTCGCCGACATCTTAATAATACTTTCTTCGTCATATCCTAGCTCACGGCGAAGGGCATCAATTTCAACCTGTCGGCTTTCAGGGTTTAACATTTTCAATTCATCTTGCACACTGGACAAGCCGAATATAACGGATGCAATGGTGTTTTTATGAATACCACTTTGTTGCCCTAGGGTACGGGTGAATGCATTGTCTGCTTGTTGAAATGAAGCTTGTAAACGCTGAATTCTTTCAGTCATCGGCATACCGTAAGACTTATCGAGCTGGTCAATCGTGCTATGAAAGTTAAGCTGAGCGGTTTCGTAAGTATCTTGTTCTTCGTTCCATATTTCGCGAGCAGCAATAGGGAAGAGTTCATTGCGCTTCTGCCACAGCATGCCACTGCGACTTAAAGCATTTAATTCCATGAGCGTACGGTTTTCAGTCGTTAGCCACTTCTGGTATTCATCCATACGAGACCATACGTTTAATACGCTGTTCTCATGGCTAGGGAATGCAGTTGCTAAAACGGCCTTCATGTTTTTTTCAACCGGAGCTTCTAGTTGGTTTATTAACGGATCTCTAATAGTGATTAATCTTGCCTGAATATGGATATGATGAATCTGATTTGAATATTGATTTTTTAAAATTCGTATTATGTCTTGAATTTCAATTGACCAACGGTTAGAGGGTGTAATGTCTTTAGCATCGTCACTACTTTTATTCTGGAGCGCTAAGTTAATGTATTCATTGCTGGTAGAAGAGGATACAGAATAATATTGGTAGCCTGATAAGGCTAATGTTAGAAAAATACTCGTCGATATAATTATTTTTATAAGCATGAATGAATATTCCTAAATTAATACAAAGTATTCACTAAGCCTTAAACTCAGTGAATACATAGAGTACTTATAGCAGAGGTTCTAAATGTGGCCAGACTAAATCGGCTAGTTTGCGCGATCCTGAACTTGCAGGGTGAATACCATCGATGATGATGTCACTATTAACAATGGAAGCGCTAGGATTAACAAAAGTACAATCGACAGTCGAGTTTGCACAGGCTCTGGCTAACGTTTCATTACCATAATCAACCGCTTGCTTAAGACTCTTTAAAGAGAGTAGAGCATTCTTGGTGTAGTAATAACCTAGATAAATAATATTTTCGACACCATCATTATCCATGTCATTTAAGATGTCGACACCTTCCACATATAAATCATCGATGAAGTTTTGGCACTTAGAGCTGAGCTGACCAAACTGATACCAGCGGGTTTTGCAGCGGTAGGGGTCGAACTGAGCGACAACTGGAATTAAAATGTCATTACCACCGCCGTTCATAACAATAGTGCGAATATCTGCATTGTCAGATTTTGCTTGAGCATATTGCTCAATAACGGGTGCGATACCAATGCCACCATTAGAAAGCTGAGCGCCATTTAAGCTGTATTTTCTAAAGGTTTGGCCAGCATAATTTTCTAAATTTCCTTGTAATTCATCCGACAAATCGAAAATAGAATCTCCTAAAGTAATTACCTGATTATTATCGGCTTCACTGGTATATGTACTGCCACCACAAGCCGTTAATAATCCTGATAGTACAAGTAACATCATTTGCATGGGTTTAGTCATAATTAATCCTTTACAATTCTGTTGTTATTCATGAGTGATAAACCACAAAAGTGATTCACAAACTGAGTGTAGAAACGAATAAATAAATGTAATGGACGAATGACGAAAAAGTAATTATTTGATTAATAGTTACTGTATTTTAGATTTTAGTCTTGGCAGAAGTTGAGACAGTAATAAAGAAGTCTAATGGTAAAGTATGGGAGTTGATCGATCACGCCAGTAATAAAGTCTGTCTTATTTTTACAAAAAACTAATGCTGGTCATGATTCATATCGTCACCATCTTCACTGGCGATGCCGAATTTTTAACCCGCTGATTTAAGCAATAAGCTAATACTCATCATAATGCACACAGCAACGGTCATGTAGCGAATAAAATCTGTTCCTTGCTTAATAGCCGTGGCAGCACCAATACGTGCACCAATGATCTGTCCTAATGCCATCACCAGTCCTACTTGCCATAGAATCTGATCCGATAGTATAAAAATAATCAGTGAGATAATGTTCGTTGTAAAGTTCATCAACTTGGCATGAGCGGTTGCTTGAATTAAATTTAGAGCACGCATTTTACAATAGCTTAGCGTAAAAAAAGTCCCTGTCCCTGGGCCAAAGAAACCATCATAAAAGCCAATTCCAGCGATAAAAGACGTATTGAAATTTTTCTCATCTAATTTAGGTTTTTCAGCTGATTGACCAAAGTTTTTAGCAAAGACTAAATACACAGCAATAAAAATTAAGGCGAAAGGCAATAGTGTGATTAATAAGCTGGAATCAAATAATTGAATAGCGATGGCGCCTAAGATCGCACCGAGGGATGCAGCGACTATGCCGCCTATTTGCTGCTTGGGAAAAACTAATTTTTGCTTAATGAAATAACGCGTTGCTGTAAAGCTACCAAAGCACGATTGTAGTTTGTTGGTCGCTATCGCTTGTACTGGGGGCATTCCGGTAAAAAGAAGGGCAGGTATGGTCAGTAGGCCACCACCACCGGCAATGGCATCAATAAAACCTGCGAAGAGCGCAACAATAGAGAGTAGCGCTAATAACTCAAAACTAAATTCCATAAGGCTAATTATAAACAGTTTAGAATAAGCTGGTCATGATAGCCTAT
The DNA here is from genome assembly GCA_047616865.1 of Oleispira sp. GTDB lineage: Bacteria > Pseudomonadota > Gammaproteobacteria > Pseudomonadales > Oceanobacteraceae > Oleispira. The sequence goes on along the minus strand of JBLGBO010000005.1, from coordinate 168,208 downwards.
CTGTTAGCTTGATAGATAGCTCATTTATAGAATCTAGTTTTCACTCATTTTTTTATGTTCTTAGCGTACCTAGCCGTTTAAATATTAGTGTATTAAATAATTAGACAATGAACTGACTTAATAACTTCTCTTGATCACCTACCTGTTTCACTTGGGTGATCATCGCTTTATTGGTCTGGCTTGCGTTATCCATTACTTGTTGGGAAAGATCGCGAATATTTGAAGTATTACGATTCATCTCTTCTGCAACTTGGCTTTGTTCTTCTGCGGCGCTTGCGATTTGTAAGTTCATATCGGTAATTTGGCGAATACTTTCACTAATTAATTCATTAGTCGCATTGGCCTGTTGGGATTTCTCAACAGTGATCGTGGTCGTTTGCTTACTGTTATCCATAACATTCACAACAGCAATTACTCCAGTTTGTAACTTTTCAATCTTTTCACGAATCTCAGAAGTTGATTCTTGAGTTCTTGCGGCTAAATTTCTTACTTCATCGGCTACTACAGCAAAACCACGGCCCATCTCGCCAGCTCGTGCGGCTTCAATGGCAGCGTTCAGTGCTAATAAGTTAGTTTGTTCAGCAATACTGGTAATAACGCCCAAAATAGATTCGATACTGGCGGTATCACTTTCAAGCTCTTGGACTGCCACAACGGCTTCGTCAATTTGGCCAGATAATAAGGAAATAGCTTGAGTCGTTTCGTTAATAGCCCCAACACCTTGAATTACCGCTTCATCGGCTTGCTGCACTGCACTTGCAGCAGTTTGTGCATTGTTAGCAACTTCTAACGCGGTGCTCGCCATTTCATTCATTGCTGTGGCGAGCTGTTCAACTTCTTCATTTTGTTGTTCCATAGCGCCGGTTGCAATACTTGCTCCTTGAGCTGTTTGCTCAGTGCTCAGCATCATACTAGTACCAATCACTTTCACTTCAGTAATCATGGTTTGTAGTTTTGCTGCAAAGTTATTAAAGCTTTTCGCTAGGCTAGAAAACTCTGCATCAGTATTAGTATCAAGTCGACGAGTAAGGTCACCTTCGCCAGTAGCAACGTCACGCATAGCATCATTAAGTATTTTAAGTGGCAGCATGAGCTGTTTAATTATGCCCCCTAAAGCTAGGACGCCGATAATGACGGCTAATAGAGAGTACATAATGGCGTCACGACGGAGCTTGTGAACGGGAGCAAGAATGATATCTTCATTCAGTGCCATGCCGAGATACCAGTCTAGATTTTCTAACGGAGAGAATATAACTAGGTTTTGAGCACCATCAATCATCGATTTTTGAGTGCCTGGTCTTAATTTTAATTCAGAGCCAAAAGCCTTCGACATAGGCTTGCCATTATACTGGCTGTCAGGGTGAGCAATGAAGTTCCCCTCTTTTCCTACTATAAAAGCAAAGCCTGCACCAAATAGCTCTGCACTGTTACTGATGTCGGCCAACTTTTTTAGGCTTACGTCGGTAAATATGGCACCCGCAAATCGACCACCAACTTTTAATGGAGCAGCCGTTGATATTAGAATTTCACCGGTATCTGCGTCACTATAAGGGGCCGTGAATAGTATGCGGTTTTGTTGTTTTGCATCGGTATACCAAGACCTTTTACGTGGGTCGTAATCAGCGGGTGGGCTCCAGTTAGGGTCATTACCTATCGTCTGCCCAGTCGCTTCAATACCAATACCCGCTAATATAAAATGCTTCTTCATTATGGGTTGGTTAAGTACTTTGGTAACATTTTCTACTGACAGGTCTTGACCGATCATAGAAGCAGCATAAGCGGTGAGATCGGATTTTGTTGCCATGACAGCTTTAATGTTATTACTCAATGAAACGACTAGCTCTTCTGTACTGGCCGTTACTTGCTTATCAATTTCAGTTTTAACCTGAAAGTACTGATAGCTTGATAATAAACTAAGTGATAGGAGTAATATGAAACTGGCAGCAGCGACAATTTTATGAGCAAACTTCATTATAAAAGATCCAATAATACGGCGGTATCTTTGAGTGTAGCGTGAAGTTGAAATCTTGCTATATTGTTCAGCTATATTGTTCAGTCATAATGGTCTAATTCTGTAGTAGTTTAGAGTATTGTCCGCTTTCTTTAAGCAGCAGTAATCCTTCATCTAGCTTGTTAGCAAAGAATTGAGCATATTGGTGAGTGCGAGAAAATGCGACATAGATATCGCTGGTATGATTTAAGGGACCTTTTTTTATTGCATTTTGATCTAAGCCCATCGAGTTTAGAGTATGGCTAGCCACTTTATCAAACATAATGGCACTATCAATTCTGCCTAACCTTAGCATGTTAATAATTTGCCTTTGGCTTGATACGCGTACTTGCTTAAACCTGTGCTGATCTTGTTCAAAACTATCGCCATACTCGTAGTCAATAATAAGTCCAATACGAGTACCATCTGGAATATCAGCAATGCTTTTATACCGCAGCACTTGAGTATTATTTTCTTGAAAGTAAAAGGAAGCAGCTGCCGTTAACAAAACCTGCTGGCCAAATAAAAATTGTTCTTCGGTAGAGGCCTGGCGAGTCACATTATAGCCTCCTACCACCGTTCCTTTTTCAATTTCAGCTAATACTCTGGCGTAGGGAAATGCTTTCACAAATGACTTAATCTCAACAGCGGCAAATGCTTGCTTCACAATATCAGTAGCGATCCCTTGCCCTTTTGCACCCGCATAAGGAGGCCAGCTATCCTCTACTGCTAATACGACAGAATTAAGTCTATTATTATCCGCGTGACAAGTTGCACAAAGTATAAATAGTATGAGTGCGATCAACCCTTGGGGTAACGCTATTGAGACAAAAGGCATAAGTGTAAAAGGCTATCCATTAAGAAAAAGTAGCAGTATGAATTAACCATCAGTCAAACATAGTGATTACTCACTAGTATAGCCAGCTTTAGTCACTTGAGTGATATTTAATAAGAGTGAATGAATAAAGCGGATAGCCGCGAGAAGATCAGTTGCTCCTATAGGCACTGGTCATTTTTAAAATTAATAATCTGTTCATCACTATAACCCAAATCACGCATAACGTGCAGTGTATCAGCTCCTAGTATTCCTGCTGCTTGATAAGGCTCTTGGCGTTTAAAAGGCAAGGCTGTATTGATTTGTTCTATTTCGTTATTACAGTTATCCCGTGCCGTAGTGATCATATTACGGGCAATGAAATGAGGATGTTTAAACGCCTCACTCATGGTCAATACTGGTTCGACACAGGCATCGACTTTAGCAAACTCTGCTTGCCAGTAAACCAGCGGTTGGCTGGCAATTTTTTCACTGATCGCCACTTTAAGTTGCTGCTGATTATGCTGGCTTTGATCTGCCATTTTACTTTTCCATGCATCTAATTCCAGCAGGGTTAATAATGCCAAAGCAAAATCAGGTTCCAAGCTACCAATAGAAATATGACGTTGGTCTAAGGTTTGATAATAGTCATAAAACAAACCGCCATTAAGCATTTCTTGGCCATAATCAGGATCCTCACCACTAGCGATAGCCTTGGAGCCAAATAGGGTAGTCATTGCCATTGCGGCATCGCTCATACTGATATCAAGATATTGGCCTTCATGGGTTGTTGAGCGTTGAATCACTGCTGCCATAATGGCCATTGCAGCATGATGAGAGCCACCCGCAATATCCGCAACTTGAGTGCCTGATAAAACAGGCCCCGTTTCTTTACGCCCAGAAAAACTGGCTAAGCCCGATAAGGCTAAATAATTAATATCATGGCCTGCTCGATCTTTTAGTGGGCCTGTTTGACCGTAGCCAGTAATCGAACAATAAATTAGCTTAGGCTGGATTTTCTTCAGGGTAGAATAATCCAAGCCTAAGCGCTGCATCACCCCAGGCCTGAACTGCTCAATGACAATATCGTATTCTGGCAGCAACTTATGAATAATCTCTTTCGCACTGGCATGCTTTAAATTGAGCGCCATGCTTTGTTTATTTCGATTCAAGGTCGCATGAGCCGCAGAAACTTTATCATTCCCTGTGCCAATAAAAGGTGGCATCAGTTTTACCAAATCGGGGCGAGTGGGAGATTCAATGCGCAGTACTTCTGCTCCCATATCGGCTAATAGCTGAGTCGCATAAGGTCCAGGTAATAACGTCGTGAAATCAAGAACTTTTAAACCGGCTAAAGGCAATGGCATAAGGGCAGTATCCAGGATTTAGAGGTATTTTTAGGTATTGTTATTATTAATGTCGCATATAAAATCACGCACGCCAGAGTTTAAAGTAGCGTACGTAAAATAGAACGAGAAAATAGTCGGCTATAGATAGCCTAGCTTAAACCATTGAACGACCAATAATCAGTTTCATTATTTCATTGGTCCCTGCATAAATCTTTTGCACACGAGCATCTGCATAGGCACGAGCAACAGGGTATTCCCACATATAGCCATAACCACCGTGTAGCTGTAAGCACTCATCAACAACATCGCATTGAATATCGGTAGAGAGTAATTTCAATTTGGCCGCGGTAACATCATCTAACTCTTTTTCTAAATGCAGTTCTAAGCATTTATCAATAAAGACTCGGGCCATCGTGACAGTGGAAGACATTTCAGCGAGTTTAAATTGAGTATTTTGAAAAGATGCAATGGATTTTCCAAAGGCTTTACGATCTTTCACATACGTTACTGTTTGCTCAAGAATAGATTCAGCACATGCAATAGCCGATAACGAAACAGACAAGCGTTCTTGCGGAAGCTCTTGCATTAGGTAGATAAAGCCCATGCCTTCCGCGCCTAATAAATTGGCTTTAGGCACCTTCACATCTTGGAAAAATAACTCAGAGGTATCTTGAGCCTTCATACCAATTTTATGAAGGTTTTGGCCTTTAACAAATCCTTCCGTCCCCGCTTCTAGCAATAATAAACTGGTGCCTTTTGCGCCCGCACTAGGATCGGTTTTTGCAACGACAATAACAAGATCGGCAAGCTGACCGTTGGTGATAAAGGTTTTAGAACCATTAAGAATATAGTGTTCACCATCGTCGCTCAAAACAGCGCTGGTTTTAACACCTTGTAAATCGGAACCTGTGCCCGGCTCTGTCATTGCAATCGCTGTAATAATGTCGCCATTCACACAACCCGGTAAATATTTTTGCTTTTGCTCTTCTGTACCGTACGCCATTATGTAAGGTACCGCGATATCAGAATGCAAACCAAAGCCAATGCCGGTTAAACCAAAGTTCGCAACTTCTTCAGCAACCACTGCGTTATAACGGAAATCAACTTCTACACCGCCGTAAGCTTCCGGTACAGTAGGGCTTAAATAACCCATCTCTCCAGCTTTTTTCCAGAACTCACGCGATACCTGTCCGTCTTTTTCCCATTGCTCATGATGAGGAACCGCTTCTTCTAATAAGAATTTACGGAAGCTATCGCGAAACATATCTTGCTCAGAATCAAATACAGTACGTTTAATCATATTCATTACCTTTTTTATTTTTAAAATTATGTGTAATCAGTTTGAAGATAAGAGTTGGTGGGCATTACTTATCGTTAAATATTAAATTATCTTTAGCCATTTCCTTTAGCAAATTCGGCACGCGGAAACGCTCGCCGCAGGTTTCAAACAAATACTCAGCGCGTTCGATAAAAGCATCGAGTCCCGTTTGATTTATAAACTGCAAAATACCGCCGGTCCAAACTGGGAAGCCAATACCCATAATGGAACCGATGTTGGCATCGCGCACACTGGTTAATACATTTTCTTCAAAGCAGCGTACGGTTTCGATCGCCTGAATGTAGAGTAAGCGATCTTTGATTTCTGCCAGATCGAAAGCAACCGTATTGTCTTCAAATGTGTCTTTTAAACCTGCCCAAAGATGTTTCTTTTTATTCTCTTTAGAATCACTTTTGGGATAGTCATAGAACCCAGCGCCTGCTAACTTACCACTACGTTCCATTGCCAGCATTTTATCAACTGTTTTTTCACCAGGGTGATGAACAAAGTCTTTACCTTCTGCTGCCATATCCAGCATGGTCTGCTTACGAATTTTTTCGACCAGTGTTAAGCTAACTTCATCAGTAACCGCCAAAGGGCCCACAGGGAAACCCGTTAAGAAAGCCGCGTTCTCAATCGCTGCCGCAGGAATACCTTCACCTAACATGGCAATACCTTCGTTAGCGAAGGTGCCAAATACGCGGGAGGTGTAAAAGCCACGACTGTCGTTGACAACAATTGGTATTTTGCCAATTTGCTGAACATAGTCGTACGCTAGGGCTAAGGTTTCATCAGAGGTTTTTTCACCGCAAATAATCTCTACCAATGGCATCTTGTCTACAGGAGAAAAGAAATGCAGACCAATAAAATTCTGAGGGCGTGCTGATGCTTGAGCTAAACCGGTAATAGGCAGAGTAGAGGTATTCGATGCAAAAACAGCTTGAGTTGATAACTGAACTTCGGCTTCTTGAGTGACCTTGGCTTTTAACTCACGGTTTTCAAAAACCGCTTCAATGACTAAATCACAACCCGCTAAATGCTGAGCATTATCAGTGGCTAAGATCGCACTCAATAATGCATCCGCTTTGTCTTGGCTTAAACGACCTTGCTTTACTTTTTTATTCACAATATTTTCAGAGTACGCTTTGCCTTTTTCAGCACCTTCAAGGCTCACATCTTTTAAAACAACGTTAATGCCTTTCATAGCTGATGAATACGCAATACCTGCACCCATCATACCAGCGCCAAGGACTCCAAGTTTGTTAACCTTCTTACGCTCAATGTTTTTCGGACGGGCAGCGCCCGCTTTAATTTCGTTCATCTGATACCAAAAAGTACCGATCATATTCTTGGCGACTTGACTGCAAACCAATTCAACGAAGTAGCGTGATTCAATACGCATTGCCGTATCAATATCGACTTGTAAACCTTCCACCATAACAGCCAAAATCGACTCTGGCGCAGGCAAGGTGCCTTTGGTTTTAGCACGAATTAGGGTTGGAGCAATCGGTAGCATCTTTGCTAAGGCTGGCTGGTGGGGTAGTCCGCCTGGAACCTTATGACCTTTAACATCATAAGGCTGCTGGACATTACAATCGGCTGAGGAATTAGCTTTAATCCACTGAATAGCCGATTGCAGCATTGCTGCAGGCGAATCAACAACTTCGTTAATTAAACCAAGTTTCAAACCTTTTTCTGGTTTGAATTGCTTACCTTCCAGTAAATAAGGCATGGCCGCTTGCACACCTAATAAGCGGGTCATTCTAATGATACCGCCTCCGCCCGGTAATAAACCCAGAGTGACTTCAGGAAGGCCCAAGATAACGCCTTTATTTAACGCAACTCGATAATGAGCTGATAGTGCTAGCTCCCAACCACCGCCTAATGCTGCGCCATTAATACAGGCAACGACTGGCTTGCCCTGTGTTTCTAATTCACGCATGGCCAGCTTTAAACGATTCACCATGTCATACAACACAGCGGCGTTTTCTTTTTGCGTCGTAAATAAATCGTCGAGATTACCCCCGGCAAAAAACGTCGACTTCGCCGAGCGGAAAATAATACCGGCATAATCGTCTTGTCGGAGTTTTTCCACAGCTGCGGTTAACGAGTCGGTAAACTCATTGTCCATTAAGTTGGCACCAGCATTGGGCTTATCAAGAATTAGGTGAACAATGTTGTGCTGATCTTTTTCATAAATCACAGAATTGGTCGTCATTATATTATCCCCTTAAACGCGTTCAATAATCGTTGCGATGCCCATGCCGCCACCGACACACAAGGTCACTAGACCCGTCTTTAAATCTCTCGCTTCTAGCTCATCTAACAAGGTGCCTAAAATCATGGCACCCGTTGCACCTAATGGATGACCCATCGCAATAGAACCACCATTGACGTTAACAATATCTTCACTGATTCCCATCTCATCAATAAAGCGCATCACGACAGAAGCAAAGGCTTCATTCACTTCAAACAAATCAATATCAGATACATCCATGCCCGCCACTTTTAACGCTTTACGCGCTGCCGGAGCGGGGCCGGTTAACATGATGGTCGGTTCAGCGCCAACAACTGCCGTCGCTACAATACGGGCACGAGGAGTCATATTAAATTGCTTGCCTGCAGCGGCGCTGCCAATCAATACCGCCGCTGCACCATCAACAATGCCCGATGAATTACCCGGGCTATGAATATGATTAATAAACTCAACCTGTGGATAACGTTCTTTCGCCACGTTATCAAAACCCATGTCGCCCATCATCTTAAAAGAGGGCTTAAGTTTACCCAATGTCTCCACTGAGCTTTCAGCACGAATTAATTCATCATGCTCAAGTAAGATAAGGCCGTTGCGATCTGTAACTGGAATAATCGATTTTTGGAAGGCGTTCTTTTTCCAAGCGGCTGCGGCTTTATGGTGCGAACGCATAGCAAAAGCATCCACATCTTCACGCGAATAACCGCCCAAGGTGCCAATCAAGTCTGCGCCAATCCCTTGTGGCATAAAACCCGTGGCAACATTGGTTTCTGGGTCCATTGCCCAAGCGCCACCATCACTGCCCATTGGCACTCGTGACATCGATTCAACACCGCCGGCGACAACCAAGTGTTCCCAGCCAGAACGTACTTTCATCGCCGCAGTATTCACTGCTTCTAAGCCTGATGCGCAAAAACGATTCAGCACCACCCCCGCAACATCATCGTTCCAGCCCGCCGCTAACGCAGCTGTTTTGGCAATCACCGCGCCTTGGTCACCTACCGCAGTCACGCAGCCCATGACAATGTCATCGACGGCTGCGGTATCAAACTGATTACGCTCTTGCAGACTCACCAACAAATCGCTGAGCAGGGTAATCGGTTTAACTTCGTGTAAGGCACCACTCGCTTTACCACGGCCGCGTGGAGTACGAATTGCATCAAAGATTAGAGCTTCAGTTGTCATCGTTTTTTCTCGCTAAAATTCGTCAATTACTTTTTCCAGATTATCTTTTCGAAGCTATCTCTTCGACTTTATCTTTTCGAAGCTGCAGTCGCGATTATTTAGGCGCCATTCTTAAAGCCGAGTCGATTCGAATGACTTCGCCATTAAGGATTGGATTTTCGACAATGTCTCTCACCAAACGAGCAAACTCAGCAGGTTTACCTAGGCGAGAAGGGAAGGGTAACGTAGACGCGAGGCTGTCTTGAATTTCTTGTGAGAAAGACTCCATCATTGGCGTCATAAACAGACCCGGAGCAATGGCTAAAACACGTACGCCAAATTTAGCCAACTCACGCGCAGCGGGTAACGTCATTGCAACAATGCCACCTTTAGAGGCTGAGTAAGCCGCTTGCCCAATTTGGCCTTCATAGGCTGCAACCGATGCAGTAGAAATAATCACACCGCGTTCACCATCCTCGTTGGCTTCACGATTTTTCATTTGGTCTGCGGCTAAACGCAAAATGTTGAAAGAGCCAATCAGATTTACTTGAATCACCTTACTGAAAAAATCCAAAGTCATCGGGCCTTCACGACCAATGATGCGACCAGGGTTACCAATGCCCGCGCAGTTCACCGCAATACCACAATCGCCATGAGCTTCTTTCGCGGTTTGCATTGCTTGTTCAGCACTCTCTGCGCTGGTGACGTCGCAATAAACAGCGATACCGCCAATTTCTTTAGCAACGGCTTGTGCTTTATCCATTTGCACATCAAACAAAGCAACCTTAGCGCCTTGGCTGGCTAAAAATCTTGCGGTTGCTTCACCTAAACCAGAAGCACCACCGGTAATGACAGCAGGAACACCTTTAATATCCATTTCAACAACCCTATTTTTATATTTTTAGAATTTGAACCATGACATAGATAGTGGCGAAAATAGTGGAGGCAGGCAATGTCATAAAAGGCTGACTTATTGCCATAAACGGACATGGGGTATGAATTGAAATCTAGTTATCCTAGTATAAGTATCTTAAACGGACACTTTAGCGTGTATCGATAACTGATGAGCCGCGAGTAATGAATAAAAAGACTCATACCATTTCTCCCTATTACCAAGCTGCGGTCATACGAGGCGCTAAACGGCTAAATTATGATACCGATACTTTGTTACAAGCGGCTGGTTTAGATCCGCTCGGCTCAGAAAGACTCGCACCAGAAAAAGTTACCCATCTCATCCGCTCGGTATGGAAGACGATGGATGACGAATTCATGGGCTTCACCGAGCAGCGCTGCAAGCAGGGTGTATTTGCCATTATGGCGCAGCAAGTAATTCATTGTCAGACATTACGTGACGCCTTGACCCAAGGGGTGCACTTTTACGATTTGATTCGCAATGACGTGGGTATTGGCTTTCAAGAGCAAGGTGAAGAAGCGGTATTAAGTTTTTATTTAAAAGATGAGTCGCTAGATCCAGACCATTTTATTGTCGAATTTTTTCTATTAATCTGGCATCGATTTTCTATTTGGCTGGTGGGGCAGAAGGTGCCACTAAAATACGCCAACTTTAAATATTCAGTGCCTGACCATGTTAAAGAATACAGCTTGTTCTTCCCTTGTCATTGTCGATTCAATCAAAACGAAAATAGCATCGTATTTGATCGCAGTGCTTTATCACTGCCGATAAAACAACAAGAACGCGAATTAAAACAGTTTCTCAAAAACTCTCCCGCCGACTTACTCAGTAAGCCCATGTTCCACAGTACTTTCACAACCCAAGTGATGAACTATATGGGGGAAAGCACAACAGAGGCTATGCCACTGATCGAACAAGTCGCAGGCTATTTTAATATGAGCTCGCGTAACTTACGTCGACGATTAAAAGAAGAAAATAGCAGCTACCAAAATATAAAAGATTCCTTGCGTCAGGATCATGCGATGAAGTTACTTAACAATAAAGATGTTGCGATTAACCAAGTCGCCCGAGAAGTAGGATTTAATGAACCCGCTGCGTTCACTAGAGCCTTTAAACAATGGACGGGACAATCTCCGCGTCATTATCGAGAGCATGGGCGAGATGAACGTCGTGATTGATATGTGATGTTCAACTAATTAAAAATTATTTAAAGAATAAAACGATAAAAAATATAACAAGAGAAATACTCCATGGATATGACACTGAATGACGACCAGCAGATGATTCAACAGCTGGCGAAAAAATTTTCACAAACCGAACTATTACCCGTCGCCGACAAATTAACGGGGGAAAGCGGTCGCGCAATATTTCTAGCCAATTTAAAGCAGCTTGCTGAACTGGGTTTCATGGGACTGAATATTGATAGCCAATACGGTGGCGCAGAAGCAGGCACCGTTGTTTTTAGTTTAGCCATTACTGAAATTGCTAAAGCGTGTGCTTCAACGGCCGTGACCATGTCGGTGAACAATATGGTGGCCGAAGTGATGCAAGCGGTTGCCTCTGCAGAGCAGAAAAAAAAGTACTTACCTAAGTTATGCAGCGGTGAATATCCCGCGGGTTGTTTTTGCTTAACCGAAACCACTGCCGGTTCAGATCCATCCAGCATGAAAACCAGCGCCATTTTAGACGGTGAAGAATGGCTGCTTAATGGCAGTAAGCAGTTTATTACCAGCGCTGAATATGCGGGACTCTTTATTGTATGGGCAGTGACTGATAAATCGTTGGGGCGTGGTAAAGGCATTTCCTGCTTTATCGTCGAGAAAGGTGCACCAGGGTTGTCGATCTCAAAGGCCGAAGAAAAGATGGGGCAAAATGCCTCAGCAACCAACGAAGTCGTCTTTGAAAATTGCCGCATACCAAAAGATGCCTTAATGGGCGAGCTTAATCAAGGCTTTAAAGTCGCAGTAGGCGAACTTGCCGGTGGACGCATTGGCGTTGGCTCAATGGCCTTAGGAATAGGTTTAGCCGCTATGGATTATGCCCGAGTCTATATCAGTGAACGTGAGCAGTTTGGTCAAGCACTTGCCAATTTCCAGGGCTTGCAATGGATGATGGCCGATGCTTATACCGACTTAGAAGCCGCTCGATTATTATTGATGAATGCTGCCGATGCCAAAGCGAAAGGTCTGCCGTTTTCCAAAGAAGCGTCCATGGCAAAACTCTTCGCTTCTGAAAAGGCTAACAAAGCCTGCTATACCGCATTACAGCTAATGGGCGGGTACGGCTACATAAAAGAATTCCCACTAGAGCGCTACAGTCGTGATGTGCGTATTACTACCATCTACGAAGGTACAAGCGAAATTCAACGAGTAATTATTGCTAGAGAGTTACTAAAAGAAATTAGTTAATGAATGAAGAGCTCTACGAGGGCATCGTATGTTGAATGATCGATGCCCTAGCTCTTATAGCGCGGCAGGGTTTATTTTAAGTTTTCGAACTCGCCGGTGAAATTTGCGTCGTACACTTCACCGGTAATCGACATCAAAACATACAGGCTTTTTTTCTCATCGCTATTATCTAACTTGATGATGTAATAGCCCTTTCCTGATGTGTGCAGTGATGATTGCTCTGTCGGTAAATCCAACCAGTTTAACGGCAACTTACCAAATCCTAATCCTGGATCCATGGCGGTGAATTGATTGGCAACCTTAGTGGCGACTACTTGTGCTTTCTCTGCAGAAATTGGCTCGTGACTGCCACCGTGGCCAAAGGCCGTGGCTGAAAATAAAATACTGCTGATGATTAAGGCGGCTATGTGCTTTACGTTAAGGGATTGCTTTAAGGAGGTTAGCTGTTTCATAGTTTATTATTCCTGATGAAAGTTAAATTGTTTTTTATAGCCCGATAAACCAGATTCTGCCTTACGCATATCATCATGCACATGACTATGGTCGTCTTTATTCAATGGAAAATCATCGGCATATTCTGCATGCTGATAACTGTGTAACTGCATCAATAATAACAACGCGCCTAAAATCATTAGAAGCCAATTGGCCAGTTTAGAAAACTTGGCAAAGGATTCCGTTTGACGCCAGCCTGCAAGTGCTACCAGCATAAAAGATAAGGCTACAATTTGCCCCAGTTCTACCCCGAGGTTGAAGGATAATATTTTAACCACCAATCCCTCATCCCCTAATGGCAATTCCTGCAACCGAGTCGATAGTCCAAAGCCATGAATCAAGCCAAAGATAAAGACCATCCACATTAAATTGGGTGGTTTGATATCAAGATGCTTTTTGAATCCGTCGAGATTGTCGAAGGCTTTATAACAAACCGTTAATGCGATGACGGCATCAATCAAATAGAAATTTGCTTGAATTCCCCATAGGGTTGCAAACAATAAGGTAATTGAATGGCCAAGGGTGAAGGCGGTAATGAACTTAACGATATCGATGAAGCGGCTTAAGAAAAAGATTACCGCAAAAATAAACAGCAGGTGGTCATAGCCCGTGACCATATGCATAGCCCCAAGCTCAATGTATTCCAAGAACCCCGCATCGAGAATTCTGAGCTTATCTTCCTCTGACATGCCATGACCCCAAGCAGTCATGCCAAATAACATTAAAGGTAAAGCGATCAACAGCTTGCGCATAGTAGCCTGCTTTGAATAATTAAAAGTGTGGCTATATTGGCAAAGCAGAAACCGATCGTCAATCAGCTTACGGTATACTATTGGCACAATATGCACATACCTTGTCACTTAAACCCTCGGTGCTTAGGCTAATCTCCTTAGTATCGATACGATAACAATAATAATGACGGTGAGGGTAGTCAAATGAGTAAGGTTTTAAGTACAAAATTAAGTGGTGATTCAACCATCCCTGTACGCAAGATGGGCTTCGACTTCTCTAATGTGCCAAAAGACTATATGAATGGCAGTTTGGCGAAGAGCCATCTATTTGATGGTTTAAATCTGCTATTTCCTGAAGGTGAGCGCTTCTTTATGCGCGCGGTACGTGATGGCCTTAACAAAATCGACAACCCAGATTTAAAGCAGCAAGCACGAGGCTTTTTTGGTCAAGAAACTCAGCATGCGATAGAGCATGAAAAGTTCTTTGATGTACTCGAGCAAAACGGCTATGTATTTCGCGATAAACTGAAGAAGCTGGATAAGTTTATTTTGAAAATGCGCGATGTATTACCTGCTGGTTTACGCCTTTCTATGACAGCCGGAGCAGAACATCTGACGGCTGTGCTGGGGGCTGCGACTTTGGTTGATGACGATATTGAGAAATCGCATCCTGCTATGCGGGATTTGATTCAGTGGCATGCGATTGAAGAAATCGAACATAAAGCTATTGCGTTCGATGTTTACCAAGAAAGTAATGGCAATTATTTGTTGCGTATCCTTGGTTATATTAGTGCCATGCTGTTTATTCATATAACCTCTAATAGCTTGATGAAGAGTTTCTTATTACAAGATGGCTACAGCAAAGAAGAGGCGCGTAAACTTTTAAAAGAAACTCAAAAAAGTATGCTACTTAAACATAAGAATTTGGGGAAAGATTTGAGGGCGTATTTCAAGCCAAGCTTCCATCCTAATAATATTGATGAGTCGGGTCTGGTAGGAAAAGCAATGGATCGTTTAGGGATTGCGTAATCAGCGGAATGCCCTTATTCTGCCGGAAACAATAAGAAACTGTGTAGCATGAGTGAACTCAGCCAATTAAAATTTCCGGCAATTTATAGCCAACTAGCAAAAGACTTCATTGATACCATTACTGAAGGGTCAGCGATCAACTTTTCCATCGCTAAAGGCTTGGAACTACTCAATATTCCAGTAAATATTCTGCAAGATCCTGATGCCCGTTTAGATGGTGATCAAATATGCCTGTTATTAACCCTTGGCCACATGCTAGCAAAAAAAGACACACCTTTTAGCTTGCAAATAGTACAGCACTTCAAAGAAGATACCTTAGGCATGCTGGGCTTAGCGATTATTAATGCAGATGATGCTGAGCAAGCTTTAATGTTATTTCAAAAATATACCGAACTTTTTATTCCCGGCTTTGATTTCAGCATGAACTATAGCGATAGGTATCTCGACATTGAAATCTTGCCTTTAGCTAATTTTAAAAAAATAGAAGCCAGTTTCATTGAGTTAATCTTTTGCGCTTTTGATTTTTATGCCAAGCGTTCAGGATTAGATACACAAGCTGAATATTTTTTCTGTCATGACGCGACGGGCTATGAAACTCAGTTAGAAAGGCAGTTTCAATGCCTTGTGCACAGTTTATCGCCTATTAATAAAATACGCATTCCTCGATCAGCTTTAGCGCAGAAAGTTAAAAACCCCAATTCTTCTATGCAGACTTTTTATATTGCCCAGCTGGATATTGAAAAAACGAAGTATGAGCAACAAAGTAATATTGCTTTTCAAGCACGCAGGATAATGCACCATCAGGCAAAGCAAGGACGGTTTCTGAACCGCGACCAGCTCGCAGATTTATTATCTTGCTCTCACAGAACGCTGACTCGTAAACTAAAATCTGAAGGTATATCGTTTCAGGGGCTATTGGATGAAGTCCGTTTCTCCATGGCGAAGCAGATGTTATATCAGTCGAGTAAGTCGACTAAACAGATTGCTAATCACGTGGGTATTCGCAATTCTACTGTTTTTTGTCGCGCCTTCAAAAAATGGTCAGGGAAGACGCCTAGCGATTACCGGGCGAGCATTAATGATAGTTAAAGCCTGTTATTAATTGGAAGTGTACTTGCAATCGGCGAAAACGAATCTAATTGATTTTTTAACTTACTCCACAGCGCTCCAGAAGAAACAACAGGAATACGGCTGCGATCAGTTTCATAATTACTCTGTTGCCAGTGTTGGTTGAAACCGTCTAAGTCCGCTGATTTATGCAGTTGACGAACCTCTGTTGATAACTGCGCAATGGCGCTAACTTCATTTTCCCAGCTAAAGCGATTAAAGCCACGGTAACGAAACTGTTCATCAATATAGCGATCACTTAATTGAATAAGGTGCTGCATAAGCTGGTGGGTAAAATAATTAATAGTCGGCTTGGCCAGCATAAAGCTGATGTATTCGGTGCCTGTCAGTTCAGCTAGCTGATCGCCAGCTTGTGGTAACAGCTTTAGCTCAACTAGGTATTCACCGGTTGGGCGAAGCAGAAAGCTCAATAATTCAAACTGCATACCATCATAGCGAATTGTTTTAAGAACCTGTTCTATTTCAGTACAGAATAATGCTTGAGTTTTGCTTGCTGTTGGCTGTAAACGCTCTCGACTATTTGTGAGTAAGGGTAAGTCATGATGATTATTGAAAGGGGTCGTCATCTTGTTGTTATGTTCTAAACGAAACAGTTCACGAATTTCATGCTCACGAGCCTTCTTTAGCGCTAAAAATACAGTTTGTATAATCTCTGAAGATGGCAGCTGAGGCTCTACTCGCCACTTGCGCCCATAAACTACTTTCTCTTGTGAGTTAGTATTGGATTTATAATTATCGACACCAATAATACCGACCTGTACATAGATTCCAGTTTCATCTTGGCTGGCAAATATGGGGTAGCGAGGGTCAAAATCAATATCCAGTAGTAATTGCTCTACAGACGATAAACTGTGTTGGTAACTTAAATAGTGTTGTGGAATACAGAAGCGACCATCGGCTAATACCGCTTTGGGTGCATTAGCTAACGCTTTTTCGCCATCGAGAAGGGTTTCAATATTTAGCATCATAACAAATTTCTACTAATCAGTTGGTCGTCGGAGCGTGTTCTTCTTTCTATACGGACGTACGAGCTTTTTGGTTTTAATTTTATGGGTAAAACTATCACTGGTTTGCTTTATATTATTTAGTTGTGTTTAGCTTCAAAATATAAGAGTGATATTAAAGCGATAAGGGAGAGCATATATGCCAAGACTTAATGGGAAAGTAGCCTTGATTACGGGAGCCGCGAGGGGGATTGGCCAAGCCATTGCTGAGTTATTTGCAGATGAGGGCGCGCAGGTTATCGTGACCGATATTAATGATGAACTAGGTAGAGCTGTTGCATTAGCGATCGGCGAACAAGCTCAGTATTTTCACTTAGATGTATCTCAAGAGGCGCAGTGGCAACTACTGAGCAATAACATTGAAAAACAATATGGCAAAATTGATGTATTGGTAAACAATGCGGGTATCACTGGTTTTTTTGAATCCTCTGGCCCTTACGATCCAGAAAACCTAGACATGGACAGTTGGCATACTGTGCATAAAACCAATTTAGATGGTGTGGCATTAGGCTGTAAATACGGCATCAAATTAATGAAGTCGGCAGTGGCGGCGAGTATCGTTAATATCTCGTCACGATCAGGAATTGTCGGTATTCCAGCTGCCACAGCTTATGCATCGAGCAAAGCGGCGGTTAGGAATCATACGAAGTCAGTGGCGTTATATTGTGCGGAAAAGGGGTATCCCATTCGTTGTAATTCCATTCACCCTGGCGCAATTCTAACCCCTATGTGGGATGCTATGTTGGGCGAGGGTGATCAGCGTGAAACGGCCATTGAAAAGGTAGCTGCCGATGTGCCACTTAAAAGAATGGGAACGTCGTTAGATGTTGCATATGGTGCGGCATATCTCGCTTCCGATGAATCACGCTATGTTACAGGTATAGAGCTAAATATTGATGGTGGCATTCTTGCGGGAAGCTCTGCTGCACCATCGAGAGATTAATTTACTTTCAACTTCTTTCCATATTGCCAAATAATCAAACCGGCTAAAATAATCGCTGAGGCGGAATAGAGTAGAGACGTCATATCTCCGTGTTCCCCTTGGCTCACTTCAATGGTGAGTTGGAAATACTCAACTATCCAGTCCAGGGTTAGGCCCATCGCAAGAGCCGTAACGATGACTCCGGTTAAATAAGCCATTAGCGACCGTATGCCTAACTCATTCTTGACTACCATTAGGGTTGCAATATTAGTGGCTGGGCCTGTCAGCATGAATACCAACGCTGCGCCGGGTGAAATTCCCGATAACATTAAACCTGCAGCAACGGGTGTTGAGGCTGTTGCGCAGATATACATAGGAATAGAAATCACTACCGCGATCAACATGGCAAAAATGCCATTGCCGTATTCGCTTAAGAGCGTTGGTGGAACATAAGTTTGAATCAAGGCAGCAAATCCGATACCGATCAACAACCAGCCCATAAAGTCAGATAGCAATTTCCCATAACCATATACCACAGCATTTTTCATCTTTTGGCCGAATCCCAATACTTCCTTCTTGCCACCACAGCAACTTTTAACGGCTTCCTCTTGAATGGGAGGAGTCTCGGTATCCCAAAGGCGAACAAGGGTACCTGCTGCAATGGCTGAGAGAATGGCTGAGATAGGGCGAGCTATGGCCATCACAGGTCCCATAAGAGCCAGCGTAACGCCAATAGAGTCAACGCCTGTTTCAGGGGTTGATACCATGAAGCTTGCCGTACTGGCCTTACTAGCGCCTGCTCGACGAATGCCGATAGCGGTAGGAATAACTGAGCATGAACAAAGTGGTAAAGGCGTACCGATAAGCGCGGCTGTCACTACCGAACTGTTTTGGCCTAAAAACTTATTAATCCAGCTATCCGGCACCAACATGCGAATAATTCCCGCTAGCAATAATCCCAATAAGAGATACGGGGCTGATTCAGTGAACAGCAAAATGAAATTATCGATCAATACCATCATAAATAAATATTCTCTTTTAATAAGTATTATTTACTATATATCTAAGGTCCTACACACAGGTCAAGAGTTTCTAAATAAACGTTATTTTTTAATAACATAGGCTGCATTATTGTTTTTCTCAGTGGACCGGTATTGCGTTGTTTAGGGCTTAATCTAGTAGGATATTGGACCGTAAATGACGGTTTGTTAAGTATTCATTGGAAATTAGTCATGTGTTTAATGCATCAAATAGTTGTAATTGAATCATAAATATGTGATTGTCTAGTTAGATTAAGGTACATGTATCTAACTAGATTGTTCTGCAGCTCGTTACGATTCATTATCACGTCTTTATATTCGAACTGGTGAATTCGAATATAACTTTAATATTTCACCAATAATGAAGAGTAAAGAGCATGAGTAAAGGTATCGTTAAGTGGTTTAATGCCGATAAAGGTTTCGGTTTTATTACACCTGAAGATGGCAGCAAGGATCTTTTTGTACACCATTCAGAAATCCAAGCTGGTGGCGGTTACGCAACTTTGAACGACGGCCAGGCTGTTGAATTTGAAGTTGGCGAAGGTCAGAAAGGCCCTTGTGCAAATAAAGTTGTAGCTATCTAAGCTCCAGCCTAAGCACGTGAAGCAGTTGGTCGGCTTGCCGCCCACTGCTTTGTGCCCCTCCTATTTTTGACCTCCTACTAGTTACAATCTTTATTCCGCCTAAATTTCGTTAAATATAATTCCTGTATATTTTCTAATGCACGACACTAATTTGTATCACCAGTACTGTGTAAATTTCTATTATTCGTATCTTTTATTCAAATTTAGCTATAAATCTGTATAAAGACGACTCGCTTTATCAATTGCCCCCACATAAATTATTTATTTAGAAGGTATATACCTTGGTAGCTTTAAATCAATTTCCAGCAACAGATGGAAATAGAACGAACGACGAAACATTGTTTGGCCTTATAGCTCAAGATATTGAAAGACAAGGTTACAGCATACGCCATGGCGCATTACCTGAAGACTTGGCAAGCAGTCTATTTAATCATCAGCAATCACTGGCTGCAGAAAAATTTAAAAAAGCAGGTATAGGGCGTGGTGATGACTATCTTGAAAATGAATTTGTAAGAACCGATGAGATTTGCTGGATTAATGGTGAAACAGAAACGGGAAAAAACTGGTTGGACTGGTCAGCTAGCCTACAACGTTTTTTAAACCGCCGCTTATTCCTTGGTTTATTCTCGTTCGAAAGTCACTTTGCTCACTATGGGCCAGGTGATTATTACAAACGTCATTACGATGCCTTTCGTGGTGAAGCTAATCGAGTTTTGTCTGTGGTTGCTTATTTTAATTCGGGCTGGACGGCGGCAGACGGTGGCGAGTTGGTGATCTATGAAAATGATCATGACAAAGACGGAGTAAAAGTCGTGCCATTATTTGGCACTCTGGTTACTTTTTTGAGCGAAGAGTTTCCTCACGAAGTATTAGCCGCAAAGCGCGATAGGCACTCTATTGCAGGCTGGTTTCGAGTCAATACTTCAGTATCGGATCGCGTTGATCCACCACTATAGAAAAGGCTGAAATTATTGCTCAGTTTCACTGCTCTGATTAGCATTTTTACGCCCCAACAGAAACACTAAAAAAGGGACGCAATAAGTTAATAGAGCAGGAAACCAGCGTATCTCAGCCTCGAAGAATAATGCATCATACTGATTGATCAGTAATAATATTGTGCCTACGACTAGGGCAACTTTTACAGCCGATAAATACACGTGTAAGGACAGTTTGGGTAGCATTTTAACTCTCTATTTAGCATCTAGTGAAATATACATTGTCTTTAATTGAGTTTAGGCGATTGTCATATTATTGCGCTGCTTAGCAAGCCGACTCCAGAGAAAAACAGTAAGCCCTTACAAGCGAGCATGAAATGTTCCTCACTAATTTTTGTATGCAAACGATACCCTAGCCACACACCAATAAGGCTAATCGGCAATAGCAGAAGATCAATCATTAATAACGAAGAAACAGACAAGTCCGATTGCCATTGACCCGTTAAGCTATAAGGTATTATTTTAATTACATTCATTATGGCAAAAAATACTGCGGCGGTTGCCAGCCAATTACGTTTTGGTAATTGACGAGTTGCCAAGTAAATATTGATGGGTGGGCCACCGGAATGCAGTAGCGTACTGGTTAATCCAGAAATAGAGCCCCAAATTAAACCTGCAAAAGGTAAGCGACCTAATAATGGGGTTAGCTTCTTCCATAACGCAAAGGCGATGCAAAAAATACCGAGTAGAAGCTGTAATAAGTGGCTGGGTAACTCTCCCAATAAATAGGCTCCGGCGACAATACCGATCAATGCAGCAGGCGCGATTATTTTTAATTCTTGCCAACGAACTGAGCGCCAATAATAGTGCATTGCTTTAGCATCCATTATGATCAATAGCGGTAACATCAAAGCAGCGGCCATCGGTATTGGAATGACTAAGGATAATAACGGTACTGCTATGACGCCAGCACCGCCAGCAAAACCAGATTTAGAAATCCCCGTTAACAGCACCCCAGCAATGGCTAGTCCCCAAAATAGAGGACTGCCTAGCAATGTGGAATGGCTTTCGAGTAATGAAAGATGTTCGCTTGAACTCATCGTGGCGTATTCATCTTGATGGTAAGTCAAACCAGAGTGCGACTAAACCTTCATCGCCTGCGGTAAGTAATAGCTTATCTTTAATGATACCAAGGCCATCGCCGGGCTTTAATGCATACTCATCCGTTGCCGACTCTGTTAGCGCATCACCTTCAATTACATGCAGGTAGCCGACGTGTTTTTGCGCGGCTAAATCATAGTGCTCGCCAGGACGTAATTTCAAACGAGACAGGCTTGCATTCTGATTGATGCTAAGACTGCCATCATGGCCATCAGGTGTTACTAGTGCCGTCATAGTAGAAGACTGCACTACCGACATTTGCTCATAACTTGGCGTGACGCCTTTTACATTGGGGCTAATCCAAATTTGTAAAAACTTCAACGGCTCTGTTGCAGAAGCATTGAATTCGGAATGCATAATTCCCGTGCCTGCGCTCATTCTTTGCACGTCACCGGCCGGCACAATAAACTGATTTCCCATGCTGTCTTTGTGCTCTATGGAGCCCTCTAAAATATAAGAGATAATTTCCATATCACGATGCCCATGTTCACCAAAACCGGCACCCGCGGCAACAATGTCATCATTGATAACTCTTAATACTGAGATACCCATATGCTCAGGATCGTAATAATTACCAAAAGAAAAAGTATGTTGGCTGTTTAGCCAACCGAAGTTGGCACTGCCGCGTGCATCAGCGGCTCGATAATAAAACATAATAATTGCCTCTACTTAAATTATAAATGATCGCGGCCATGGGGCAGGTTGAAGTCCTGATAAGGCCCTAATGGAATCACACCCGTTGGATTAATCGTAAGGTGGCTAGCGTAATAATGTGTTTTGATATGATCAAAGCTAACCGTCTCGGCAATACCTGGCACCTGATACAGCTCACGCACATAACCACTAATCGCAGGGTAATCGGCTAGCATCTGACGATTGGTTTTGAAATGGCCAAAATAAACAGCATCAAAACGAATCAAGGTAGTGAATAAGCGCCAATCTGCTTCGGTTAACGTTTTGCCTACTAAATAACGCTTTTCAGATAGTAAGTTCTCTACCCAATCGAGAGCATCAAATAATTGATGAAATGCTTCTTCATAGGCGACTTGGGTGGTCGCAAAACCTGCACGATAAACGCCGTTATTAATGCTGTCATAAACACGGTCGTTTATTGTATTAATCGAGTCATGTAATTCTGTTGGATAATAATCATCGGTATTACCTGTGAGATGATTAAACGCAGAGTTAAACATACGGATAATTTCAGACGACTCATTACTGACAATCGTTTCCGTCTTTTTATCCCATAAAATAGGAACGGTAACGCGACCTTCGTAATTGCTGTCAGCTTTTAAATAAAGCTCATAAGCAAATTTGAAATCGTACAGTGGCTCTGGCTGAGACTCGGGAAATTCCCAACCGTTTTCTAGCATAATCGGTTCCACGACGGTGACATCAATATATTCTTGCAGGTTTTTCAGTTCACGAAAAATCAACGTACGATGAGCCCAAGGACAAGCTAAAGATACATACAAATGGTAACGGCCTTTCTCGGCTTTAAATCCGGCTGCGCTATTCGTGCTATCAGGAGAGGCGCTGCCATCTGCAGTCAGCCAGCTTCTGAAGCGACTGTCTTGGCGACGAAACTCACCGCCGCTATTTTTAGTCTCATACCACTGATCTACCCATTGGCCATTTTGTATTAATCCCATGATTTTTTACCTCTGATATTTATAACTGGAGCGATCACTTTCTGATCTGATGTAATCATTATAAGACACTAAAAAATTCCAATAAGGGGTATTATCTGTTTAGAATGATCTAAATATTAGAACAATGGATATTAGCTATGAGCAGCAGAAACCCAATCACTATTGAGGTTTTAGAGACCTTGGACGCGATCGATAGGCGTGGCAGCTATGCAAAAGCGTCTGAAGAGCTGAATAAAGCGACCTCCGCGGTTTCCTACTCGGTACAGAAGCTGGAGGAACAATTGGGTATTGCCTTGTTTCAACGCCAAGGGCGACGCTCAGTATTGACCCCCGCAGGACAATTGATACTGCAAGAAGGGCGAAAAATTCTGCTAGCCACCGCTCGCTTAACCAATACTGCCAAAGAGGTCGCGACCGGCTGGGAGCCTAAAATACGGATAGCCATGGAATCGACCCTCAACTCTCCGGTATTGTTTGCAGTCTTGGCCGAATTTTTAGCTGAGCATGAAAGTGTTGAAATAGATCTTTCAGAAAGTGTACTCAACGGTGGTTGGGAGGCTCTTGATCAAGATAGGGTTGAATTGCTTGTCGGTGTACCAGGGCCTGTGCCATTACAAAAAGGCTTTCGGGCGATACGGATAGAAAACAGTGACTTAATTCCTGTTATTGCCACGTCACATACTCAAGCTATGTTTGCGCAGGATGCTGAGGCGTTGGCAGCAATACTGCCTACACTAAGACGCATTATTACCCATGATACATCGATGTTTGAGGTTACCCGAAATGAAGGGTTAACCAATAAAGGCTTGAGCAGCACTAGCCAGAATTTTTATATGCAAAACTTTTATGTACAAAATATTGATCAAAAACTCGAAGCTATATTGGCCGGAATCGGCATTGGTCACATGCCCCGAAAACGAGTTCAGCGATATTTAGACAATGGGCAGCTGAAAGAGCTCAAACTTGCGAATGTCAGTCATCATGAATATTTTATGGCTTGGAAAATTAGTAATAAAGGCAAAGGCCTACAGGTATTAACGCAGTTACTGGCAAAGGCTAAGTGGTAGCATTATTTTCGACGTCACTTTAACTGGCTAAGTAATACGCCCTCATTAATTTAATGTACTTTTATCTAAAACGTTTTCTTCAACCAGCTGTTTCAATACGTCGTTACACTTCTGCTTCAGCATGTCTCTTAATAATCTAGCCGCTGGCGTAATAGATTGGCGACTCGGAAATATAAGCCACAGCTCTGTTGATCTTGGTTGGTAATCTGGCATTACGCTGGTCACCTTGTTGGCTAATAAATCTGCTGACATATCTAAACAGGATTTTATCGCGAGTCCTTTTCCTGACACGCACCAGCGCCTGACCAGATCACCATCGTTGGATGCGCGATTGCCATTCATTTTGATCTTATATTCTTCGCTATCGTTATTGCTATTAGTATTATTATTATTCTTAGAAAATATCCAGATATTGTGAATAATATCGTGCAGTTGATAAAACAAGCCGTTATGAACTTTTAATTCTTCAGGGTATTTTGGTATGCCATGTTTATCCAGATATTCTTGAGTCGCGCAAAGTAATCCCGGGACATTGCAAATTTTAAAACCGTAGAGATTGGCATCGTCTGGCTTACCATAACGTAAAGCCATATCGACTGAATCACGATAAAAGTCGATGTTGGAATCACTGGCATTAATCCTTAATCGAACCTTAGGATGAGCATCCATAAATTCATCCAGCCAAGGCATAATGACATTACGGCCTAGATCTGATGACAATGCGATGCGCAGTTCACCTTCTACCGTTCCCGCTTCACCTTGTATATTTTGCTTGGCATGCTCAAGCATGTGTAATGCTTGCTCACATTGTGGAATGTACTTTTCTCCCGCGCTGGATATGCGCAGCTGGCGAGTTGTACGGATGAATAGCTCGGCTCCTAACGCTGCTTCAACCCGCTTAAGAGCGGCACTTGCAGTGGCTGTGCGCATGTCTAAGTGAGTCGCTGCTGCTGTAATGTTGCGAAACTCGGCCACTTTAAGTACCACTTGAAGATCTTCTAATAACATATTGTCAAATTATATTTGAGAATGTATCAAATACTATACTGTTTAAGACGGAGTAATCAAGCGCTACTATAACGACCAATGACACAGCAAACACATTCAGTAATCGTACTGAGCAAACATTGGAGCATTTACATGAAAGCAGTTGGATACCTTAAGTCTTTACCAATTACTGATACCCATTCATTGGTTGATATCGAGATACCACAGCCCATCGCTACGGGTCATGACCTCTTGGTTAGTGTGAAAGCAATAGCGGTTAATCCAGTAGATTATAAAATCCGTTTGAATATGCCTGCCGAAGGTGACGAACATAAAGTGATTGGCTGGGATGCTGTGGGCGAAGTCATTGCTACGGGCGATGCGGTATCACAGTTTAAAGTGGGCGATGACGTTTATTATGCCGGTGCTTTAATGCGTCAGGGTAGTAATGCTGAATATCAATTGGTTGATGAGCGTCTAGTGGGTAAAAAGCCCTATTCATTGTCGAATGCAGAAGCGGCTGCGCTGCCTTTAACCGCCATTACTGCTTGGGAATTGTTATTTGAACATTTATCTCTAAAGCAGCAAATGCCTGAGTCGATTGATAAATCTGATGAGGTTATTTTAGTCGTGGGTGCAGCTGGTGGCGTAGGTTCTATTCTTTTACAGCTGGCTAAAGCACTCACTGGAGCGACTATTATAGCAACGGCGTCACGCGACAGTTCTAAGGCTTGGGTCGCTAAATTAGGTGCTGATTATGTGGTTGATCATAGTCAGCCGTTACCGCCGCAAATTGAAGCACTGATTGAAAGCGAAGGGATTGGGCAGGTGACACATGTTGCGAGCTTAAACGGTACAGGAAGTTACTTTGATGCGTATATTGATCTGCTTGTGCCTTTTGGAAAAATTGCCATCATTGATGATCCTGGCACGATTGATATTTCTAAAATAAAAATGAAAAGCTTGTCTTTCCATTGGGAATTTATGTTTGCAAGATCGATGTTTAATGCAAAGGACATGAACGAGCAAAGCATTCTTTTAACTCGAGTTGGTGAATTGGTTGATCAAGGTCATATTCAAACAACAGCCGGTAAAAATCTAGGGACGATTAATGCTGAAAATTTAAAAGTTGCCCATGCTGAATTAGAATCAGGAAAATCGATCGGTAAAATTGTTTTAGAAGGTTTTTAACATTAAGCCTTAAAGTACTAAATTTAAAGAATAAGACATTTAGATTAAATTCATGAAACTGTAGTGAGTAGAATATGACAAAGCTAACAATTATTGCCAATATTAAAGCGAGTCCCGATAAAATTGATTTGGTTAAATCAGAATTACTAAAACTAATTGAAATTACTCGTGCTGAGAAAGGGTGTATTAACTACGACCTCCATCAAGATAATGAAAATCCAACTCACTTTGTATTTTATGAAAACTGGGAAAGTCGTGAGCTGTGGCAAACGCATATGGCTAATACGCATTTAGCTGAATACATAGTAGCTACAGAAGGTGCTGTTACAGAATTCACGTTAAATGAGATGACAATTATTGTTTAATTTTATGTATTGTTAAAATAAGTAGGCGCCAGTAATTAAGGATGTTAACTTTGGAGAATAATTTTATTATCCTTAAGGAATTCTATGTTTATTGCTATTAGTCTTCATGTCTTAGCGGCCACAATTTGGGTTGGGGGAATGTTCTTCGCCTATACTTTTTTGAGGCCCGTTGCCGCCACTGTTTTAGAGCCACCATTAAGGTTAACTGTTTGGGTTGGCGTATTTTCAAAGTTTTTTAATTGGGTCTGGTTAGCGATTGTCTTGTTGATTGCGACGGGACACTACATGGCAGCTCAAATGGGCGGCTTAGCGAATGTGGGTAAGCACGTTCATATAATGATGCTATTGGGTTACATCATGACGGCAATATTTATGCATGTGTATTTCGCGCCTTTTAAACGCTTAAAAGCCGCCATCGTTCTGCAGGATTGGCCGACTGCTGGGAATAATCTAAATGTTATTCGAAAGATGGTATTGCTGAATTTAGTACTGGGATTAATAACGGTATTTATCGGATCAGCAGGTCGTTACTTATAATTTATTAGTTTTCTTCAGTGGCCGTTAGTTTTTCTAATTTACGTTGTACTTTTTGTGCTCTTATTAACCGTTCCTGTATTTTAATATCAGTTGGGGTTAATAACAGTGCTTGCTGCCATTGAGTGACCGCAAGAGAAATATTTCCGTTTCTATATTCTTTTGATGCTGCTTCATCCAGTCTATATGAGTGTTTTAAACGAGTTTTTATCGCCTTTTTCAATGCATTTTCAACGGCAGTGCCATGAAACGGTTCATTGGATAGTATCTCTTGAACCTTTAATAGCGACTCAAAATTCTGAGTTGCAATGGCAAAGTCTAGTTGCTTAATTAACGAGTTGCGGCGTTCATTGATTGCTTTGGTATTTTGCTGACTAAGACCTGTATTGATTGCTTGTGTTATTTCTCCTGTCCCTAGCTCACGATCAAGTTCAATAGCTTTTTTGTAGGCTCGTTGAGCATTCTTATAGTCTTTAACCCGTAATGCTTGGGTAGAAAGATGTAAAAGATTTTCAGCCAGTGCTTGTCTTTTAACAATTATCTTATCGTACTGTGGAAACCAATTAATTTTATTGTGATGGGTGCGATCATATAGATCTTGCTGACTCAATTGGATGTCTAATAATTGAGCTTCTATTAGTGCCCGCTGGGTATTGATGAGCCGCTCTTCTTCAAGTTGAGCCTTATCAATCTGAGAATTTAAGTGAGTGAACGGTGTTTGGCTTGGTTGCTTAGTGTTTAGTTGTTCTAATGCCTCTCTAGCTTCACCCCATTTTTTTTGCTTTACCAATTGTTTGATGATGGCTATTTGTTTTTTTAGCTGTAGTGCCGCCTGTTTTTTAACCTTTAGCAATAAGGCCTTATCAAACGGTGTTTCAGCGCTAATTCTTTCAATTGCTTTTTCATAGTGATGATTTTCAATCAATTGCTCTGTACTGGTATACCAAAAATTGCTCGGCGAGTGAGCGCAGGCACTTAATAATACAGAGCAAGTTATCAGGAAAATAACAGCTGGGCGCTTAAACATATTCTTGCATCGCTATTAATTCGTTTTCTTGCTGCATTAGTAGACGATTGAACTGAGGCGCTAAGGCAATCACACTAAAGCAGTTAATCGGATGAGTCTTGCCTTTCAAATTAAAGCTCTCACTTGGGTCTGTTATGAGTAATGCATCACAGGCAGGGTGCTGATAGATACTTTCGCTGATCATCAATTTATTTGGGCTGGCTAAATCACATAAGCGTGCAGCAACATTAACGGTATCGCCACTAATAGTAAATTGCATGCGGCCTTGATCGCCAATAGCACCTGCCAGCATTTCTCCGCAATGCAAACCTAACCTAAAGTCTAGTTCAGGAAGATCGTGTTTAACTCGCTGTTGATTCCATGCTTTGCTTAAACGAATGAATATCTTTGCCGCACAAATAGCATTAATGCTGTGTTTAGCATCATCAACATGTACGCCAAACGTTAGCATAGCACCGTCACCAATATAGTTATCGACACTGCCCCAGTAGAGTTTACTCACCTGATGCAGTAGCGAATAATATTGATTGAGAATATCAGCAATTTTCTGTGGGCTTTGGCGTTCACTTAGCTGAGTAAAGCCTACTATGTCGACGAATAAAACAGAACCGTTAACGCTTTTTAAGGGTTTTTTCAGCTGATCTAGATCCGATAAAATGTCTTTGGCAATGTCTTTAGAAATAAAGGAAGTGAACTTTTTTTCAATAGATTCTTTATCACGTAAACCTTGCAACATATGTTCGAAACTTTTAATTAAGTCACCGACCTCATTATTGTTAGCATTTGGCAGAGCTGGATTGAGATTACCTTCCGCCACTTGTTGAGTCGTGACTTGTAATTGCTTTAACGAACGAGTTAATTTCTTTGCAATTATTATACTGCTGACTATAGCCAGAAAGACGATGCCTATTAAAATCATTCCCAATGCTCGTAACGCTTTGGTCAGAGAATCACTGATGGCGCTGTTATCAAGGCTAAGTTGAATTGAACCTGCTTTTACTTCATGAAAGATAATATCAGATTGATAATTGATGCTGTGAACTTCATTAGCAGTATTACCATTAATAGGGCTATTGGTGGCTAAGGCGACGGTCGTATTTGTATCATCCTGAATAGAGATTGCAGTGATGTTATCGCTGCCGCGCACTAAATTTTCGAGCATAGAAGACAGTGCAAAGTAATCATCTGCCATCAACAACTCAGCGGCACTGCTAGCGGCCTGCTGGGTGATGGTATGGGCAAAGGTATCCACTTGCTTTTGCATCAAGGTATTGAAGTTCAATTGCAAATACCCCCACAAAACACCAATAGAAAGGCATAGTACAAGGGTCATGGCTAATAGCACTTGCCAAAACAACGGAAAGCGAATATTGATCAAAGTAAACGAGTTATAGAGGAAAGTAGGTATTTTCATTATTCAACGTATTTGTCCTAACGAACTGAAGACGCTCAGGCAGTCTATTTATGAGTATCCTTAATAGTAGCCATTGAACGCTTAATCTATGAAAACGTCTATGACACATCACTCATTATATACTCTTACTTTCAGTATGGCTTAAATAGACCGACTTTTAATGATGTATAAACCCTATAGGTGACAAGCAGTGACGGCACACACTAAAAACGTTCAAGCGACCATTTTATCGCCATCACACCAATAGCAAGGGACCCACATTGCATGCCCCAGCGGCGATACCAGTGTTGTTGGCTAAAGACATACAATAAAGGCAATACGATTATCAAAATCACCAGTTGGCCAAGCTCAACCCCTAAGTTAAATGCAAAAATGGCTAATAATTTTTGACTCGACGGTAAGCCGACTTCTGCTAGAACCCCCGCGAAACCCATACCATGTAATAAACCAAAGGCAAATGTAATCCAGCCGAGTCTCAGAACGATGGGCCATACATTATTGAGGGCTGCCATTAAGACAGAAATAGCGATTCCTAATTCTACCCATCGACTTTCAAGATTGATAAGACCAGCGGCGGTCGCGGTTAAAGTTATTGTATGGGCTAACGTGAAAGCAGTGACAATCCAGGCGGTATCACGAAAGATTTGTGCGGGTTTAGCAATAGCTAGCCAAGTGCCATTTTTTCTAAACAATCCACAGGTTAAGAGCAGCGCTAATAAAAATAGAATGTGATCGGTTCCTAGCCAGATATGAATAATGCCTTGGTAGGTATACTCATTAAAAGTAGCCAGTAACTGGCTTTGTAAAAGATCGACCAATAGTGTCGGGTTTTCATAACTGATCACTCGTGAATATTGATGCTCTTCGCTATCAATATTCACAATCGCTTTATGGTCAGAATCAATGTCAAAAAAGGCGGTGTAGTTAATGGTTAACGGCCCAGATGATTTACAGCTAGAGGAAAATTGGCTGACCAAATAGCCTTCATTAAAATGCTGATCAATTTGTTGTTTACCCTCAAATAATATGGGGCAATTTTGATCGCGACTTATTGACAAAGAAGCCTGTAAAAAATCGACGATGGCCAATTGATTCAACTGTAATTCCGACCAAATAAGCTGCCCATCTTTATTCAAATCAATGGGCAATTTTTGATTAATATCAAACAGCCTTACTTGCCACGAACCTGCTATTTGACCTTGATCATCAATCGTCATCGATAAATAACTGGTACTCATTTGATGAGCGTAGCTGGTATAGCTAATGCACAGCATGAGTAATACGAATAGACTGCGATAAAAATACGTTGCTTTAATATATTTCACTGAGTCTTCCTATTATCTTTTTGCCAAAGTTCTGTTGCTTGATCGAGCAGTTTACGGTCGCCATGCTGTTGTGCGACCTGCCAATTAACTCTTGCCCAGTGAAGCGCTTTTTCAGGCTGAATGTTAACGTCTAAATAGTACCGTGCTAATTCTGCAGCATGTAAATTGTCATTTCTTAATTCGCGTAATACGACCCGCTGAGCGAATACATTTTGCCAATAAGGCCGTTTAGAATTTTCTTTTTCTGCTATTGCTAAACGCAGTAGTAAGGCGTCATCTTTAATCGGGTGGGCATTTACGATGGGTGTTAAGCGAAGTAATACTTCTTCATATTGTTGCAAGGCGAATTGTGTATCGGCCCATAGAGTAAGAATACTCACTGGCGCATTATTCAGGTTGAAGTATTTCAAATGAGCATTCGCTGCTGCCGGATCATTATTTCTTAGAGCCATATCAGCCAACACTTGTACAATCCAGCGTTGCTCTGTGCTATTAGATAGATCTTGTGATGTATGCAGGCGAGAAAGTTCTTGGTAGCTATCGTCTAATTGACCATCTTGGCTAGCAACGTCTAGGGCACAGGCTGATAGCACGATAAGGTTGGTTTTAGCCAGCATGGCTAAGCAAGCACGTTTGGCTAAATCGGCATCACCTTGCACTATGTGAATATTGGCTTTTAGTAACCAGCTGTTGGTATCTGCAGGGTTAAGCGCTAAGGCATCGTCTAAATATTTTAGCGCGCTATCAAACTGATGCTGGTGCTGCAGTACTCTGGCATAAAGATAGAATAATTCGGTTGATAGATTTTTGTTTTGCTTAATTTGTGTTTGCAGCCATATTTTAGCTCGGCTATAGCGATAATCAGACTCTCCGGGATACTGACCTTGTTCAATAAATTCCCGAACGGTCGTCAAATTAATAACTTCTTTTTGAGTATCCAGAACTTGCCAGTTGGCAATAACTTCATTGCCATCGACAGGTGTGTAGGGTGCGGCAATACTGGGTAGGTGTATGCTAAAGATACAAACACCCACCCAGATTAATAAAGTTTTTTTTATGTTTTTTTGCATTTAAACTCCACACCGCCATCCTTGGCTAGTTATTGTCTTTACTTTTTATTGTGAATAAAAGGGATCTATTGAGTCGTCAGTAAGTCGTCATAAAAGTCTGCTGATATGACGTCGTTTTCTATCTCTAGGCCATTAAGCGTTAGCGGCTCAGATTCACTTGCTTGGGCAAATGCGTCACGACTTAATGCTGAAAACTTCACCTCTTGATTCATTTGAGGTTGTTCAGTCACTGTCGAATTACTGCTACTCTTTGTATTACAGCCTGATATCAGACTCATGCTTAGCAGAGTAACCGCCACAGATATATGCATAGTTTTCATCACCATACTCCTTATTTAGAACCTGAAATGGGTGTAGATAAGTAAGGGAATACATCCAACATCATGTTTGCGTTTACCGGTGCGCCATCAGTAAAAGCGACTTCACCCACACTTGCATCTTCGCTTGTGCATAAACCTAAGTCGGTATCCACGCCACCTACTGGAATCGGATAGCATAAGCGACCCATCATTACGCGCAGAGCAATATCGACTACGTCGTCACCAGGTCTACGACCATTTGGGAAACCGGCTAAATCATTACCGACCACACCAAATGTTGATTGGTTAGCACTGGCGGTTGCATCTATTGCTGTGTTTAAACGTAACATTTCAGAGGGTGTTACCGTTGCAAGTTGGTTTACGCCCGGAAAGCCAGTTAAAAATGCAGTAACCAGATCAGTACGAGGAAAGTTCGTTGGCGCTAAGGTTTCAATATTAGCGTTTAGAGTGGTATTTACCGCATCCTTAAATAGAATATTTAACAATTCCGGTAAGCTTGGGTGGGTAACATAATCGGCAAACTGGCCATCATCTTTTGGCTGTGCCGTTGAAAATGTGTCTTTGTCTTTCAGGCCGATAACAAGTTCGTTCACTAGGGGATTACCTAAGCGAGACACTTGAGTTAACGCTCCTCCATTGACCTCTGTTTTACCAATGGTTGCATCTGGGTTTAGGATGCGAGCTTGCGGCAAACTGGCTGTTGTCCATGCGCCAATAGTACCGTTGCCTTCACCGGTAATGCACGATTTAGGTATTTCGATGGATAACGCTGTTACGTTCTTATCTAACAAGTCATCATTATCGCTAGACTGCGTAATGCCGCCGGGAAAGCCTTGTCCATCGCTGTTACCTGGAGCACTATCGCCTTCAACTGGTACATAGTTAACTAAATCAAATGTTTCACCTAGGTTAACCACAAAAGCGTCTTTACGTTGACCAACAAATACCTTACCTGGGTTTTCACAACCGAGTAGATTGAACTCGTAAATAAATTGATTCGCATAGCTAGCGTACGCTGCGGTATCGCCGAATGTTTTATTACCAATGTAATCTAATGGTTTATTAAAGGTTGAACCTAAGTTTGTATCGCTATTATTGATTAACGTAGATTGTAACGGGGTTTTTTGAGGTCCTGTTACTAGGGTAAGTTGATAAGATTCGATAAAGTTTGCGGCAGTTTGGTCTTGGGCAGTAATACCACCAATATTTTTAAGTGGTACAGCGATGGTGCGCTTGTCACCTTCAGCGCCGACTTGTAGGGCTATACCTGCATTGTTATTAGGTAGTTGATTGGTAAATTTAAATTGGAAGGTTAAATCTTCGACCGCATCGCCATCATTATCAATATGAATGCTATAAACCGCTGCAGGATCCATTGCAAAATAGTTGGGGCCGCCGTAGGCATCTTGTAAGGGAATATAATTTGCAATGAATGTCACGTAGTCTTCGCGCTCAGCTTCATAGCTATTAAAGGCATAAAAGTCGGTTGAATCTAAGGTTGGGAAACGAGTAAGGTTGGGCGCTTCTCTATGGCTTGATGCCATAACACTTGCGCTCAATAAGCTATTGCAAACCAAGCCTGCAATTAACGATGCTTTAAATACTTTCATAATTCGGTCCTTTTATTCATTGTTATTAATATGTTCATAGTAATAAACGGCCGAGCTTCAAATCTGGATGCACTTATTTTAAAAAAGAATTGAATAAATTTTATTTCGGGTTTCATTAAGGAGAATACATAAAAAAAGCGAGTACATTCCTGTACTCGCCATTTTGATTTTATTTCAGTGTTTTAAGCGGCTAATTGGCTATAACGTCGCCAATGCTGAGGTATACAGTACCTTCGTAGGCAGGCCATTGGGTGAGCCATTTAATGGTTCAATACTAACGGCAAGCGCGACAATATCCATAGAGTCAAAGTCAGCATGTTTAGGTAACGACAGCTTACCTGACTTGGGCAGTAGTCCCAAAGAAATCGGGTTCTCGATACCTTTAGCCACGATCCATAATTCAAAGTCGTTATTCGGCTCTGGGGTGAGCTTGCGAGTGGCCAGAACGTCGATACTATTTTCACCTACTTCAATCAGCCACAAGGTGTCTGCTTGCTCGGTTTGCATGACCGCGACTTGCTGTGGTAAAACAGCATCAGGGTTTTGTTTATCAAATAATACGATCGCCATCAAAATAGTCGCTGCTGTGGCTAGTGCAGTAACACTTTTCCAAGCGCGATTGAGCGATGTATTAAGCATAACAACGTTCTGATTTTTAACCTTAATCGGTTCTGCATCCTGTACGGAATCAAACATTAATTGTTCTTTAATCGAGTTCCATACCTTTGCATCCGGTTCAACAGGTGTGAGCCTTTCATTTAAACCATGTAACTGTTGTTCCCATAACCAAGTTGCTTCACGCAGGCTAGGGTATTGCAACATCAGTTTTTGAAATCTACGACGTGCACCACCGTGCAAGGTACCTAATACATATTCGGCTGCGAGTGCATCTTTGAGTTGAGAATTCAAATAATTCATAGAGCTAAGCACCTGTGTAATTTTTGCAAGCCACGACGGATTAAGCTTTTGATACTGCCTAATGGAATATCCAAATATCCAACGACTTCATGGTGTGATAACCCATTGTAATAGGCTAGGTGTATTGCTTGTTTCTGCTGTGTTCCCAGCTCACCCAGGCAATTATCCAGTTTGCTTTTATTGACTTCAGGCCCATTGTCAATTTGAAGGTCGGGTGCTGGTGGCTCATATTCTTCAGAAATTTGATCTTCTTTTCGCACCTTCTGATATCGCAGCATGTCTAGGGCACGATAGCGTACGATACTGATCATCCATGTGAGTACAGCGCCTTTACCATGTTGATACTCCGCCGCGTTATGCCAAATTTTCACATAGGCTTCTTGCAGTGCTTCTTCTGCTAATTCTGGTCGTCCTAGCATTTTTAAGCTAACCGCGAACAATTGACTACTGGTAACATTATACAAATTAGTAAAGGCCTGCTTATCTCCCAGCGCTGTCGCACTGAGCAGTTCTAAAAGTGCGTCTTTATCCATCATGTTGTCTGCTTTCTCCTAGGTTAGAATTAGTAGTATTCATAATGATACGTGTATGACTGACTTTTGGATGCAAAAGCCGCATCTGACGCTATGTGATTTTCAATGTTGTAAATAATGGCATTATTAAATATAGGTTGTAACCACCACGGCATTGCTAATTCCTTCCGGGCAAGGATAATACCTTGCTAATCCTCAGCTATTTCTTTGACTATAAGTAAAATTTTCCATCATGCGCCTAGATAAATTTATTTGTAAAAGCACCGAACTAAGCAAATCAGAAGCCATCCAGAGCATACATGCTGGTGATGTGATTGTTAATGGCTGCGTGAGTGGGCAGGGCGAAATAGATGAAGGAACCCAGGTGCATGAAAACAATAGCATCAGCCTCAATGGCCAAAGCCTAAAGCCTCGACCATTTCGTTATATTCTCATGCACAAACCTGCAGATACCATCTGCTCAAATGTCGATGGCGATTATCCATCGCTGTTCAATCAACCTTCCCTTCAAGCGGGAATCGATAAAATTGAAGAACTGCATATCGCAGGGCGGTTAGATGTAGATACCACAGGTTTAGTTTTAATTACCGATGATGGGCGCTGGAGTTATAACATTACCCGACCAGATAAAGACTGCAGTAAGGTTTATCGAGTGGGTTTATCGTATGGGATTGCTGATGACAAAGTCGACGTTCTGGTGGCTCTATTTAAACAGGGAATTCAATTACAGGGTGAAGAACAACTTACCTTGCCTGCGACATTAGAGATTATCTCCGCTAAAGAAGTATTGCTTACCATAACCGAAGGTAAATACCATCAGGTTAAGCGCATGTTTGCAGCGGTGGGGAATCGAGTACTGACTTTACATCGTGAAAAAATAGGTGAGGTTCAACTTGATGTAGACGAAGGGTTGTGGCGTTATTTAACTGAAAATGAAGTTAACTCATTTTACTGAAAATTTTTCCTCTGTTAGTTATGACAGACAATCTGATAGCCCCTCCCTCTTTATTAACAAAAAACATTCTTATTAATATTCTATATATCAATAAGTTTTCGATAAAAACTATATTATAAAAAGTCTGTATTTTAGAAATTCAGTAAATAAATATGGATGTATTTTTAGTACTAGAGTACTTCAAAGATTTATTGCTTAACTCGATCTTATGTATTATTTCGATCTAATAACATCTATATTTGTTCAATGATTTCAGTTTTATTTTTTGATGTTCGAATGATACTGCTGGTCACTTAAGGGATGAATATGAAAATAAAAATAATAATATTAGGCTTAGGCCTACTCTTCACCGCACTCGTTAATTCTAGTGAGCCAACGACTAATAATATTTTGGTGTTAAAGGTGGGTATAAACCAAATTACAGCGGAATTTTTTTCATACCAAGGTAGTAATGATCATTTAACACCGTCTTTTGATGACGATATAAAAAAAATGAACAAGCTACTGGCCGAAGTAATTACCAGCGAAAGCATGTCAGCGATTGAACATAATGGAATACTCCGGGCATGGAGCGGTTTCAAAACAAACCTCAATCAGCATTTAACTCAAAGAAGTTTCACCAATGCACATACCGTTAAAGATATGCTACAGCAAAAATCACTTTTTTTGGGTGAGCTTGAGCATTATGAAAGTGCGATTGAATTAAGCCCTTCTGACTGGAAGACATTTGCCTATCTACAAAGTATTACACTGACTAAAATAATAGAAAAATACAGTAAATTATCAGCGTTACCATATCAACTGACGACAAGCGACTTGTCTGAATTAATGGCCTTCTTTCGTGAGTTTGATACTAATTTGGACTTGTTAAAAGAAATCATTGTCTCAGGTAGCCCTGATGAACAAAGGCAGATTAAGAAAATTATGCTGAAGTGGAATTTCATCAAGCCAACGATCGCCAATTTTCCTAAAAAACAGGCCGCTCCTTATATTGTTGCTCGCTATGGTAATGACATTATCAACAAGTTGATGTCGATTGAAGTTAATGCCATCAGCGTTAGCGGAAATAATTTTGAAATGATCGTGTCAGAAATTTAATCAGCTGAGACCCTCAGCTGAAAATTAATAGTAATCAATGAGCCATTGTATTAGTTATTCACATTAGTCGTTACACCTAAAGCAGTCTCATGCAGACTGCTAACATACAGTTTATCACCCACTTCTAAAGCGCCTGTGGTATGACCATACTTACCGAGTGGGTCTTGTAAATTATAGACAACCTCACCGGCATCATTGATCGCAATGACATGACCATAATGTTGCGCCTTAGGGCGTAAAAATTCAGGTAAGCGCTGAATAACCTTACGTAAACGCGTAGAGTTCGACAGCATATCCAGCGGCTTACTACGCGGGCTGACTAAGCCAAGCCAATAGACTCCATTACTGCCTCTGGCAATGTTATCAGGAAAGCTGGGTAAGTTATCAATCACCACTTCTAGGTTGCCGCGCTGCTCGCCATTAATTGCTAAACGCATCACGCGGTAGCTACCTGTTTCATTAAACAATATAGATTGTTCGTCATGGCTGATTGTTACGCCATTAGCAAAATTAATATTATGCGCTAATACTACTGAGGTTTTTGTATTGGGATTGTATTCAATGATACGGCCATGACCGCCGTGCTCGTTTATATCGAGTAGGCTAGCGCCATAAGTTCCGTATTCTTTCGCATGAAATTTTGAAGAGGCGTCGGAGAAATAAATATTACCATTACTCGCAATATCAACATCATCGGCATAATTAACAGCGACTCCATCGACGCTATCAACCAGTGTTGTAATATCACCTTTAGCCGAAACACTTAATAAACCTTTGAACGCATCGGCGACTAACAAGTTACCCTGTTGATCAAACTCAATGCCCAGTGGGCGACCACCGGTATTAACCCATGGCTGAATCTTACCTTCTGCATCTAAAAATTTAATATCACCGCTTAACAATGCAAAATATACATTTCCATCTTTAGCAAGGGCTAAATCTTCAGGACCAATATCGCCCTGTAATTCAATGCGCGTTATCTGGCTAAGTTGTTGGTTTTTAGAAAAGTCACCGCTATAACCTAGATTAGCAGGGGACTGCCAAGCAACAGGTTCAACCGCTACCGGCCAAAATGCTAGGTAGCTTGCTAATATCAGGGCAGAGCTGGCGCTGACTCTTTTTATCACTTTCTTCATTGTGCGATCCTTCGGTATTATTTTTATATTCCATAAAGTAACATTTTTTGCACAGATAAAAAGACATGAATGATTAAACAAAAAAAAGCACGCGTTCTTTCCAGAAGGCGTGCTTTTATCAGTCTACTATTCGCTATTAAATTACCGAAAGTACCACGTCAATATTGCCACGAGTCGCGTTAGAGTAAGGGCATACTTTATGCGCTTTCTCTACCATGGCTTGTGCTTCAGTCTTGTCCATATCGCCCAAGGATACGGCAAGTTTAACCGCAATACCAAAACCACCTTCGATAGCACCAATAGATACTTCAGAGTTGATGTAAACATCTTTTGGCAAACTGCGCTTTTCTTCGCCAGCAACAAATTTAAGTGCGCCAATGAAGCACGCTGCATAACCGGCTGCAAACAGTTGCTCAGGGTTAGTCCCCTGACCGTCGTCGCCGCCTAAACCTTTAGGAGTCGACAAGGTGACGTCTAAACGACCGTCATCAGATTTTGCTACACCTTCACGGCCGCCGGTTGCAGTTGCTTTTGCTGTGTAGGCAACGTTCTGTAATACATTCATGTAAAGCTCCAATAGTGTTATTTATTTTGCATGCAAATAATATATAGCAGGTAAATAGCGATTGCAAACACTTTGTGTGCAAATTAAAATGCAAGCCTAAGATACGTGTAATGGAGCACCTATGCCGTTTGATCAACTAAAACTTAAAAACCAGCTGTGTCACCGCTTATATATGGCTTCAAACAGCATTTCCCGTGCTTATCGAGAGCCATTGAGCGAGCTCAACATTACTTATCCGCAATATGTGGTGATGATGGCATTGTGGGAGCAAGACGGAATTACCATTGCAGAGCTAGTAGCAGCGACCGCGATAGATGGTGGTGCAATGACCCAAATTTTGAAGAAAATGGCTGATAAAGAGCTGCTTGAAATAATCAAAGACGAGCACGATAAGCGCAAGCGCCTAGTACAGTTAACGAAACAAGGGCAAGCTTTAAAGCAGAAGGCAGTTAATATTCCTAAGCAAATAGCCTGCAAGTTCACTAGTATCGATAGTGTGCAGGTACAGCAATTGATGCAGCTACTTGATTTAGTGGTCGATGATTTGGCTGATGAGAGAGAGAGTACACCTTAAAGCATTACTTCATATTTACGGCATATCAACTATTCTTATGTAATCACAGTGGTTCATTTAATCGTTAGTGTGTCGTTTTGACACATTATAAAGAGACTTCAAATATTGTTTGTGACTAGCAGTGAACCTTAAGCAATTGAAAGATTGCATTTATTTTATAATGGTCAAAACTGATACTATGATTCAAACTTTAATAAATGATCGCATATCGCATATCGCATATTCCACGGCTTGGTATTAAAGCGCCCACTTAAAAAATAACTTATTCATAAGGACTGAGTTAAATTCAGGAAAAGAAGGTATGCGCTTAAGCTATTTAGTCGTTTTATTATTTATTGCTCTCTCGGCGACGCCCGCTATGGCAGAAGATAATGAACCCGTAGTTTTACAACTAAAGTGGATGCACCAATTTCAATTCGCCGGATATTATGCTGCCAAGCACAAAGGGTTCTATAAAGACGCCGGATTTGATGTGACGATTCGCCAACGAGACCCCAAAACCACGGTAATTGATGACGTTCTAGAAGGACGTGCCCAGTTTGGTGTAGCAGACTCCAGCATTGTACTGCAACGCCTATTAAACAAACCTGTGGTAATCACATCAACCGTATTTCAGCATAGCCCACTGGTCTTGATGTCTTTGGCTAATAGCGGTATTCGTAATATCTCAGATTTAGCGGGTAAAAAAATCATGTTTCAAAGGGGCATTGATGATGCGTCTTTGCTCGCGATGCTGTTGATCAATGGCATTCTGGAAAAAGATTACACCTTTATAAAGCATAACTTTGACAATATGTCTTTGATAAAGGGTGACTCTGACGTGATGTCGGCGTATTTAACTAACCAGCCTAATGTTTATCGTTCATTGGGTCATGAGGTTGTTTTATTTGACCCGGTTAATTATGGCATCGACTTTTATGGTGACTTATTGTTTACCACACAACAAAATGTGGAGAACAATCTAGCTAGAGTCGAGGCCTTTACTCAAGCTTCATTAAAAGGCTGGCAGTACGCCGTTGATAATACCGAAGAAATTATTGATCTAATTATTTCTGAATACAATTCAAAACTTAGTAAAGAAAATCTAATGTCAGAGGCTGCTCAAACGAAACGCTTAATGCGAGCAGATGTGATTCCTTTAGGGACAATGCACAGCTTGCGCTTTCAACGTATTGGGGAAACATACAAAACACTTAATATGGCCACTGCAAATAGTTTAGTAGCAGGATTGACCCTAGATGAATACAGAAAAGATACAGCCGGATTCTATGGGAAATTAGCCATTCTTGTAGGAGCGCTGATATTGCTGCTGTTCATTATGTTAACGGTTTTTTATTACATAAATAGAAAATTAAATGAACGAGTGGAAGAAAGAACGTTGGCATTAGACGATTCCAATTCTCGCTTAGAAATACATGTGAGAGATATTAGAGAAAAAAATAATGCCCTCGAGCTGGCTATACATCAAGTTAATGAAGCTAATCAAGCTAAAAGCACCTTCCTTGCGAATATGAGTCACGAAATAAGAACACCAATGAATGGTATTTTTGGTTCGTTACAATTATTGCAAAAAATGGAGTTAGGCACAGTTGCTCATAAGTTAATTGAAAATGCGTCATTCTCTACTAAAAACTTATTAACAATTATTAATGATATTTTGGATTTTTCAAAAATTGAAGCGGGTAAGTTAAGCGTAACAAACATTGCGTTTGATTTAACACAAATCATCAATTCTTTAACGCAGGATGTTGCAATATTATTAAAGGATAAAAATGTAACGTTTAATATTGTAATGGCAGAGAGTGTTCACAAATATTGGCACAGTGACCCAGTAAGGGTTAAACAAGTAATATTAAATATGTTATCTAATGCGATTAAATTTACTGATCAAGGGGAGGTCACTTTAGAAATAACTGGGGATGAACAACTGAAGATAAAAATCTCAGATACCGGCATTGGTATTAGTGAAGATATGATGACACGGCTATTTGGCCGCTTCGAGCAAGCTGACAGTTCTACTACCAGAAAATATGGTGGTACAGGCTTAGGTTTTTCTATTACCCGATCGCTAATAGACTTAATGGGCGGTGAAATTGATGTCGTTAGTGAGGTTGATAAAGGAACCGTTGTGTCTATTTGCTTACCTTTAAAAAAAGCCGCCTTAGAGGAATTGAATGAAACTGAACTGCCTAAGTTAACGTTATTAAATACAAAAAATGTCTTGTTAGTTGAAGATAATGAAATTAATCAGATGATCGCTGAAGCGATGCTAGAATCAATTGGTATTAATGTCACCGTTGCCGCTAATGGACAGCAGGCATTGGATGAAGTTAAAGACAAAAACTACGACTTAGTATTGATGGATATTCAAATGCCTGTCATGGATGGTATTACCGCTTGTCGAAAAATACGTGAAAGTAATCAGTTATTACCCATTATTGCATTGACAGCAAATGTAATGTCAGACGATATATTAAAGTATCAAGTTGAAGGGTTTAATGGTCACATTGCCAAGCCAATTGATCTCGATGTATTGATACAAGTATTGGCGCAGAATCTATTAGATTAGAGTTGTCATTGAATTATATTTGAATTTAGTATCTTCAAATATTTTTTATAGCATTACAGATACCTCAACCAGAAAGAAAGTAGAGCCACTCTTTTGTCTCATGTGCCTTGCTGCATTATACTTGCCTCATATAAATATGTCATAAATCCAGCGAGCTATCATAGATAGTAATATATGAATCAGAATCCAGACAAAAATTTCAATTTCGATATAAAAAGATCAATTATCCTAGCGGAGTATATTAAGTGCTGGGGAATGCCTGAAGCTCGTGAACTTATGCCTTATGATAATAAATCTAAGGGGAGTATGCCGGTTGAACTTTATATATTCCCTGGCGAAGATATGGATCAAGTAACGAGGATCGCTACTATCGGTTTGTCATCTTGCACGTTTCAGGATGATAAACGCTGTAATTCTGAGCTACTGATGGTTTTGCCTTTCGATATTGCTGATGAGCAATGGGATGCTATCAGTCGTTATGTCTTCGATATTTCACGCTATCTAATTAATACCCTGGGTCATAATATTAAATCTGCAGACTTGCTGCCAGAGTCTGATCTAGCGCCTGATGATTGGCCGAAGGCATTGCTGTTTGATGATCCGCGAGGGGAGCCTAATGAACTCAATTATTTTCACATCGGTATGCAGCATGTAACCCTTAGCTGGGTTGTGCCTATCTTCGCTAGTGAATATGACTTGATTAAGAATAGCGGCATTGAGGCATTTGATGACGCAATTGAGTATGCTGAAAGCAGTTTGGTGGAAGTAAGGCGGGATGCGTGTGTTTAGCTACGCCTTAACATGAGATGAGCATGGAATTAGCAACGTTATTTGGCATTTTTGGTGTTGTATCAAACACCGTTTGGCCGTTATTAAAAACTCGGAAGTATTTGCTGCTAGGGCAGGTTATTGCAGCAATATTCATGACGGTACATTTTTCACTGCTGCATGCGTTCACAGGGGCGGCTATTATGTTGTTGGCAGCCTTGCAAGCAGCATTAGCTATTCCGCTGGAGTCGCATCCAAAATTCAAGTCAGTATATTTAGCCTCTATCGTTTTAACTCCTGTCGTCTGCTGGATTACGTGGCAGGGTGTAGCTTCAATCTTTTCATCGATGGCTTTGCTGTTCTTTTGTATTGGTAATTTGCAGGTCAATATTAAGCGCCTAAGGATATTTCTATTGATGTGTATCTTTTGTTGGATTGGGCATAATATGTTGGTGTCATCTTACCCCGGACTTATTTCTAATAGTCTGGCTTTAGCCACTAGCATTTTTGCTCTAAGGCGTGAGTTTAAATTCAAAGCATCGAGAGACGATGCAGCCTAGCGAGGAGTTTTCAGTCACTATGAACAACATCAATCCTAAAAAATTACTTAACAGCAAGTGGACGGCGGTAAAGCCTGAGAATAAAGAAAAACATTTTCTGATCACAGAGCTAAAACTCGACGAGGAAGGTGACGTCATACATTGCCTAATCGAAGCGATTATCTCTCATCGCGCTGAACCGATTGAATGGGAAGAACTTAAAAATGTAGATAATTGGCTGCAAGGCTGGAAGTAAGCTTTAACGGTAACTTTCCATCTCGAATACCTTGCTATTCATCTAAGTCTTCCCTATTCCTGTTGCAATTCTGTCTGTGCGGCTATGATTAGAAGTATGCAAAAATTCATACGTCTAATCCGCCGCCCTTTAAGGCAGGAGTCTTTCATGCTGAAAGCCATCACCAAACCTTTATTCATCTTGTGTTCACTCTTCATCACTCTAGCGGCTTACGCGTTTGAGCTAACGCCTGAAGCGGTTAATGGTGTTTATCAATTGGCAATTCCAGAGCGCAGTGCTGCTGGCCAAACGCAGAAGCTTCAAGTTGAATTTGGCGAGATGAATGGTCAGAAAATGCTGGCAACACGCGCCTGTCCTCGCTGTCCGGGTGCTGGCTTTAAATTATTAGATGATCCGACGAAAGAGCTAGGCCGTCCGGTATTTTTCAATTCTATGGGTATATACATCATTGCTTATGACGAAAATACCTTTGTCTCTGTGATGGCCGATGGTGAGCTTGGCAAGAAGATATGGAGCAAAATTGCTTATGCCAATATCTATAGTAAGCAGGGTACACCGACCATCACTTTGGATGCGGGAAAGGCATTTGCACTCGCGGAATCTGAGCGCTTGATGACAGGGGAAGGGGTTGCCAAATTTGAGGTCACAGGTGGCAGTGGCACCTATTATGCGGCGGTACGGCAAACGGTCGGCAGCAAGCAGTATGATCAAATTGATGTGACGCTGGATGATAAAAAGCAAATCGTCTTAGAAGGTATGAATTGTCGTAGCTGCACGTCGAGCACTTATGTGTATCAAGCTGAGTTAAGTCAGGCGATTGGCAAACCCGTGTATGAAATGGGTCACATGGGGCGTTTTTTAATTGAACAGGATAAGGGCGTTATCTGGGTAGCCAGTGGGCCGTTGGGCAAGCAACTTTGGCAAGAACACAGTAGCTACAACGTCTTAGGCCAAGATAAAACAGCGATGCGGAAAATTAGCCTAGATAAAGCGGCACAAGATAGTGTGGATAAAACATTGCAGGCTTATGCCAGCAAAGCGAAAGCGGCTGTAGAAGCGCGATATGAAAAAGAAGCGTTACAGCGTACTGCGAATAATGTATTGCCACCTAAGGGTATGGATGATGCAAATTTAAATCAGAGTGCGTTCATCGCTGCGCAAGATTGGGCAAATAGCTATCGCTGGAAAGAAAAGCTGCAGTATGTGTATATCACTAGTCGAGATTGGAGCATT
Organism: Oleispira sp.; assembly: GCA_047616865.1. GTDB lineage: Bacteria > Pseudomonadota > Gammaproteobacteria > Pseudomonadales > Oceanobacteraceae > Oleispira. The sequence continues at coordinate 123,266 of JBLGBO010000005.1, read as the reverse complement.
TTAAGGCACAAGGTTACCGGTATTCAAACCGGCCGTCGCCTACAGGGTGTTATTACCATGAAACGCGATGATGGCTTGTGTAGCTATCAACAGGCCGTTTTTGAACAGGCTTATAATGGCACGGGTTATCAAGCTACTGTGATGACAGGGGTGGTTCCTGGACAGAATAAGCTGGCTTGTGGAAAGATATAATTAGGTTTCAGTACGTTATAGCGCTTTAATGGAGCGGAAATTTATAGGCTGGAATTTTATAGAGCATGAAATAAAATTCCCCTTCTTAGTCTGGTTATTCTAATACCTTTTTTTGTGCGTTGAGTATGTGTATGAAAACTTTTAAATGTGATTGTAAAGATCATCAAATCTTATTTTTTGAAAGCAGCACTTGCATTGCATGCGATCGTGTCGTGGGTTTGGATGACAATTTTGATAAAGTCGAGCCTTATGATTTAGACGAAAGCAGTGGTCAATACTTCAAAGCCGCCGAGCCAGAAATTCGATATCAAAAATGTGATAACCACGCCAACTACAAAACGTGTACGGGCATGGTTAATTTGAATACGTTTGTGCCGATTGAAGGCGAAGATGAAGTATTGTGTTTCGCCTGCCGTTTTAACGAAACCATTCCAGACTTAAGTATCGTTGAGCACATTCCTCTGTGGAAAAAAATGGAAGTTGCTAAACGTCGTGCTTTATATACGCTGAAATCCATGAGCTTACCACTGGAAACGATTGCTCAAAATCCAGAAGGCGGACTAAGTTTTGATTTCACCACTGACCGTGATGTTAATGATCACTTTGCGAGTACTTTAAAAAATCAAGAAGCGGTATTTACGGGCCATGATTGTGGCCATATTACCATTAACCTAGCCGAAGCCGATGAAGTTGCCCGCTCGCATACGAAGCTTGCTATGGGTGAGAAATATCGTACCTTGCTAGGGCATTTTCGTCATGAGTTGGGCCATTATTATTTTGATAAACTCATTGCGGGTTCAGCGCAGAAGCATGCTTTATGTAAGCAGTATTTTGGCGACGATGAACTGTCTTACAAAGATGCCATGGACAAGCATTATAAAGATGGAGCACCTGAGAACTGGCGTGATTCGTATATTAGTGAATATGCCACCATGCATGCTTATGAAGATTGGGCCGAGACGTGGTCGCATTATATGCACATTATGGACACACTAGAGACGGCGAAAAACTTTTCCATTACGGGCTCGACGATAGGTAATGCTGAAGAAACGGAAGAGGTTGAAGACTTAACGCTGCCGCAAGACGCTTACTTCTTTTCGGCGCAGACTTCGATTACCAATATTTTAGATACGTGGACAGATTTTGCGATTATTCTTAATTCATTAAATCGCAGCATGGGAATGAGTGACGCTTATCCGTTTGTATTAACTCAACCCGTTCGTACAAAGTTGGCGTTTATTCATCACGCGATTCATGACCGCTTGAACCGCATGCCTGCATTGGTAGAAGAACCGAAAAGCGTTTAATAAAAACAGTGAAATCGATAAATGCTGCTATGGCATTTATCGATTAAGAAAGCCATCAGGTTTGCGTGAGACATCAACCGAGACTTCTAAAATAGGACTTTTTCCCCCGCCAAAAATAACGCCTTTTAACGGCGTTACATCATAATAATCACGACCTTCTGCCGTCACAATATGCTGAGAGCCTGCACGCACATCATTCGTTGGATCAAATTCAATCCAGCCTTCTTGCGGCGAGTAATAAGCAATCCAAGCGTGAGTTGCGTCGGCACCCACCAGTTTTTCCTGGCCTGGAGGTGGCAAGGTTTCCATGTATCCCGACACATATTTTGCTGGAATTCCCATGGCTCGTAAGCAGCCAACTTGCAGATGGGCAAAATCTTGGCAGACCCCTTTTTTATGGGCTAATACTTCTGTTAGAGGGGTCGCGATATTGGTAAAACCAGGGGTGTAAGTGAAGTCTTGAAAAATACGAGTGGTTAACTCTTCTACGCAGGCATACAGCGAACGTGATAATGCAAAAGATGGGCTCGCATAGTCTGCCAGTTCTTTACTGGCTTTTATCATCGGTGAATCTAAGCAAAATTCACGGGCTTGAATCACATCGATCGAAGGGGTTTCTTTTAGAAATTTCAGCGCATTTGCGTAGCTGATGCCAAAGTCGAGACTCAGTGCTGATCGACTTTCCATAACGTCGATTAGGCTGGTCGCGGTAATAACTAGTTCAGTATGGGGTGTTTGGATTTCGAAATGATAGCTGTTATTGCCAAAATAATCGGTGCGTTTATTGGCATGAGTTTCTTGTGGAGAAATGACAATTCGGCTTTCTAAGCAAGTTTGTCTCGCGGTATTTCTTGGCAGTAAATTAGCTAAGTTATAACAGTGAGAAACCTTACCCGCGTATTTATATTTGGTGATATGTTTAACTTGATAACGCATCTTAATATTCCTTCACTAACAATGGGGTAAACGCACAACGCAGTTGTATAAAAAATGATGTAAACGTCATGGCTTTATTCCTCCCAAAATGTAGTGACAAGTTGTTGCGGATCGATGCGGTGATCGAAGTATTTATCGCTGAGAATATTGCTAAAGTCCGATAGCAGGGTATTGAGTCGCATTAGCAAGGTAGAAAGTTCTTTTCTTGAGCCTTCTTTGCTTTCGGCGAGAGCAGTGATGCGCGAGAGCTTCAGGCTGGTGATCGCTTCCAATAAAACGCGCTCCTCCTCTTCGAGTCCTTTGAGGATAGGGTCTACTGTACGTATCGCGTTAAAATGATTTTGTAAGCGTTCGAATTGAAAAATCAATGATCTTGGATTGGTATCATCCAAGATGACGAGTTCCAGTCCTAATTCAATGCCGGTGCGGGTTCTACTCTGACGGCGATAGGTAATAAATACTTCCATTGAACGAAGCATGGCATTGAGCAAGGTAACGTTGTCTGCTTTTTCAGCCGTTGGGGTCACCAAGGTTGTTACTGTTTTCATTATTTGCACGGCGCGTTCAACGCGGCGGCCCATGTCCATAAAGTGCCAACCAACTCCACGCACCATACTTTCTTGCATTAAACCTGACAGGGCTATCAGTGGAATAACTAACGGATCTAATGCTTCTTCTGGAGCTGAAGATAAGCCATTGGCGAGAGATGATTCTAAGTTATCCAGTTCGTCGCGAATGTCGTTAATTACTCGAATAGTATCTGAAGACAGCAGTTCTTTCGATTCGTCCGCGCAATACAATAATGAGTTGATTGTTGATTTGATGCTGCCTGCACGATTGCCATCTTTAATAATTAATAGCAGTTCCTTATCAGGATCGTCGAGCTCTTCATCGGTAGCACTTAAAAAACCAGGGTGTGTGCCTGTGACTTCTGTGATGGAGCGGAGTAAGACACGTTTTGAGGCTTTACTAATGGCTTGCTCATCATTGATCATCATAAAGACGGTTCTGAGTATGCGCAGTGAAGCTTCAGCTCGTTCTGCGTAGCGTCCCATCCAAAATAGGTTTTCGACGACTCGACTCGGCAAGCTCACCAACGACGCTTCAAGCTCAGTATGTCCTGCTTCAAGAGGGTCGTGATCACTAATGCGCTCTGGTTCGGTCGCAGTAATCCAAGTATCTTTACTCGGGCAACCGGCTTGCATACTAATGATGGGACTACCCACATCATTACCGACTCGGGTTAACCCTCCCGGCATGACGATATACGAATTATCCGCGGCGACAGAGAAGGTGCGCAAAATCGCAGGCCTTGGTTGTAATGCACCGTTGACTAATGAGGGGACGTGCGGCTTATCAATACGCTCTTGAGCCACGAATTGATTGGGCTGGTGACGGATTTTACGCATCAGTTCCGTGGTGTCCGCTTCACTAAGGTCACCACCAAAAACACTCTTTAAACCATGGCCACGATAAATAGGTTTAATAATGAGTTGTTTGAAATTAGCGAGAACAAATTTTAAATCGTCGGCATCACCACACCAATAGGTTTTAACCGACGCTAAGCGAGGCTCTCTGCCTAGCAGTGTTTTGCTAATCTCTGGTAGATATTTTAATAGAATAGGATTTTCGAGTACGCCAGAACCGATAGGGTTTGCCATAATGACTCGGCCAGCTCGCACCACATCCAAGAGACCAGGTACGCCTAGCTGAGAATTACTGCGTAACTCAACGGGATCACAAGAGACATCATCAACTCGTCTTAAAATCACATCAACACGGTCAAGTCCATCCAGCGACTTCATCCAAACAAAACCATTTCTAACGACTAGGTCGCCACTTTGAACTAAAGGAAAGCCTAAATAATTAGAGATATAAGAATGATCAAAATAGGTTTCGTTATGCGCGCCAGGGGTAAGTACCACCACTCGCGCTTGGCCATTTGACGGTGATAGAGAAATCAGTTTATGGCGTAAACGTTGGAAGAAACTGGCTAGACGATGAACATGACTGTCGCGGAATAAACTAGGAAATACCCGTGACATCACGGTTCTATTTTCTAGGGCGTAACCTGCGCCACTGGGGGCTTGAGTTCGATCGGATAAGACGCACATAGTGCCGTCGGGTCGTTGTACCATATCGGCCGAATGAAGAATCAGCTCGTGCTCGCCAGGAATTTGTATGCCTTGGCAAGCGCGTAAAAAACCGCCATGGGCAAATAAGGCTTCTGGAGGAAGCGCATGCTGCTTGAGTAAGGTTCTTTTGCCGTAAAAATCGCGCAGCATTAGATTAAACAGTTCTGCGCGCTCAAGTAGACCCGATTCAATCACTGACCAAGCTTCGCTGCCAATAATGGCAGGTACAAGGTCGAGTTCCCATTGGCTATCGGATGCGGAATTTTCATCGTAAATATTATAGGTAACACCGTCATCGCGTAAAATGCGGCGCGCTTTGTCTTGGCGTTCGTTAAGTGCGGTAGAGCCAAGATTGTTTAAGCTGCTGAGTAAATAGTCCCACTCCGGTTTAATGGTGCCATCAGGGGTATAAACTTGATCAGGAATGTCAGCGGCGGGACGATTATAACTTAAGCTTTCAGTGCTGCTTTGTGTCTGTCCTTGGTTTTGCGCCTGTGTTTGTGCCTGCATCTGTAATTGCGGCTGAGGTAAAGGCTGATTCTGAGGGTAGATAGATTCGGACACAGTTGCCTACTTGGTGACGATGAAATATTGGCTCAACCAAGGGGATTGAGTGCTTTATTAAGCGGGTGGCATTATATACCTATTTTAAAACTGAGTATCAGGTAGAAAACGGAACCTTCATTGGAAGGTTCCTGAATTCATGTGACTTACAGAACTGCTATTAAAGAACTAGCAGTCTATGGGTCTCCTTAAGTCTAAGGTATGAGGGTACTCGTTAGTGGGTTCTTCACGCAGAGGTTGAAGTTTTTTATCATGGCTTTGGGTATGGCTCAGCTTTTCAAAGCGATTGATTCGTCTTGATTCTGCTTCAAACGAGTTGACTGGGAACGCATCGTAACTACGACCACCAGGATGCGATACATGATAACTACAGCCGCCCATCGACTTGCCATTCCAGGTATCGATGACATCAAAGATCAAGGGCACGTGTGGGCTAATACGAGGATGAAGTGCTGAAGGTGGCTGCCATGCACGGTAGCGAACAGCCCCCACATATTCCCCATGGCGTTCGGTATTAATCAACGGCACTCGGCGGCCATTACAGGTTAATACGTAGCGGCCATCGGTGAGGCCCGTTGCTTTAATCTGCAAACGTTCAACTGACGAGTCGACATAACGCGCGGTACCAAAGCTGCTGCTCTCTTCCCCTAGCACGTGCCAAGGTTCGATCGCCCAGCGCAGTTCAAGCTCAATATTATCCAGCTTAACGCGACCATAATGAGGAAAACGGAATTCTTCAAACGGTGCTAGCCAATCAAGTTCGAATGGGTAGCCATGGTCTTGTAGGTCGGCAATAACGTCTTTCATGTCTTGCCAGATGTGGTGCGGCATCATGAAGCGATCATGCAGCGCCGTTCCCCAGCGGACTAACGGTTTTTTATACGGTTCTTTCCAGAAACGAGCCAGCAATGTTCTGATTAATAACGACTGCACCAATGCCATGCGGCTGTGCGGCGGCATTTCAAAGCCACGGAATTCTAAAATTCCTAAGCGACCACTGGCACTGCTCGGTGAGTAAAGTTTATCAATACAGAACTCAGAGCGGTGAGTATTACCGGTAATGTCGATTAATAAATTACGCAATAAACGGTCAACTAACCAAGGCTGTGTCACTTCTTCTTCAGACATTTGCGAGAAGGCGATTTCCAGCTCGTACAGCATCTCATCACGGCCTTCATCAACCCGTGGCGCTTGGCTGGTGGGGCCTAAGAACATGCCAGAGAACATGTAAGACAAGCTAGGGTGATGCTGCCAGAAAGTAATAAAGCTGCGTAATAAGTCAGGGCGACGTAATAGCGGGCTATCTTCTGGTGATGCGCCCCCTAGCGTGATGTGGTTGCCACCGCCGGTGCCTGTATGACGTCCATCGAGCATGAACTTCTCTGTGGATAAACGTGATAAACGCGCTTCTTCATAGAGCTTGGTCGTAGTCTCGACCAACTGTTCCCAGTTATCTGATGGGTGAACGTTGACTTCAATAACGCCCGGATCAGGAGTAACCAACAATTTTAATAAGCGTGGATCACGAGGAGGTTCATAACCTTCAATAATAACAGGTAATGATAATTTCGTAGTGACCTCTTCAATGGCAGCCACCAGAACGATGTAGTCTTCTAAGTATTCTAGTGGTGGCATGAATATATGAAGACGACCTTCGCGCGCTTCAATACACATGGCGGTACGAACCACTTCTTTCCACTCAGGATCTTTTTTAAGCTCGTTATCAATTTGCTTGTTGGCTAATAAAGCCTGTTCCGCTGCGCTTAATTCGCTTTGCGTTGGAATCGGGCTAGCAAAACGAATGTCGGTACGTTTAACCAGCGGATCTCGCGGTGCAAAAGGATCGCGTTGAATCGATAACTCTTGGTCTTCTTTAGCCAGCGAAGGTAAATCGTTTAATGGCAAGCGCAGACCCATTGGAGAGTCGCCTGGAATTAATACAATTCTTTCGCGCTTCATTGGCCAAACGCTGCTTTTCCATTGCTTATCACCATCGCCACGACCAATAGGAATAACCAAACCACTCGGCACACTGATGCCACGATCGATGAGCGCGGCTAGACGTCGACGATCTAAATCTGATTTAACGTTTTGCGCCAACAAATCGATGTTCTTAGGCAGTGATTGTTCTTTTTGCAGATAGTGCAGCGCATCTTCATAAGCTGGCTGACAGTGTGCACTTGGAATTTCTAATACGGTGCAAAGCGCGTGACTTAGACGACAGGCATCTTTAATAGTATGCCCATAGTCTTTATCGATGCGAGCGAGGCTACTGGCTTGAGTCCAAAGAGGTTCACCATCTTTACGCCAAAAAACGCCCAACGCCCAGCGCGGAATTTCTTCACCAGGATACCACTTGCCTTGTCCATAATGGACTAAGCCATTGGGTGCAAAGCGATCTCGAATGCGTAGCAATAGCGTTTTTGCTAAAGACAGTTTGTCGTCACCTAGAGCATCGGTATTCCACTGTCCTGATTCCATATCGTCGATTGAAACAAACGTTGGTTCACCACCCATAGTGAGGCGAACATCATTCTTTTCAAATTCTTTGTCGACACTCGCCCCGAGAGCCAATATGTTTTGCCATTGGTCTTCGGTATACGGCTTAGTAACACGCGGGTCTTCTAAAACACGCGTCACAGTATTGCTGAAATCAAATTCTACTTCACACTCATCGGTGAAACCTGCGATAGGTGCAGCGGAGACAGGGTGTGGAGTACACGCTAATGGAATGTGACCTTCGCTAGCAAATAAACCTGAAGTAGGGTCAAGACCGACCCAACCAGCGCCGGGTAAAAAGACTTCACACCAAGCATGTAGGTCGGTGAAATCTTCTTCGGTTCCAGACGGCCCATCGAGTGATTGCTCATCGGCTTTTAGCTGCACCAAATAGCCCGACGCAAAGCGCGCCGCTAAACCTAGATGACGCAATAATTGAACTAATAACCAAGCAGAATCACGACAAGAGCCTTTGGCACTTTCGAGCGTTTCTTCTGGTGTTTGTACACCAGGCTCAAGCCGCACTAAGTATTCAATTTCTTGTTGTACTTGCTGATTAACTTCAACCAGGAAATCGTTAATACGTTGTTTTTTTGTATTAACTTCTTTTAAGCGTTTTCTAAATAGCGTGCCGCAGTTTTTGCCTTTTGAAGATTCTTTTTCTAAGTAGGGCAATAATTCTTTTTTAAGTTGCTTTGGATACGTGAAAGGGAAGTATTCAGCGTATTCTTCAACAAAGAAATCAAATGGATTGATTACTGTCATGTCGGCAACGACTTCGACATCAACTTCAAATTCAGTGCATTTTTCTGGAAAAACCAAGCGCGCTAAATAGTTACCAAACGAATCCTGTTGCCAGTTAATGAAATGCTCTGCGGGTTTGATTTTTAAGCTATAGCTATGAATCGGCGTTCGACTATGAGGGGCAGGACGAAGCCTCACCGTGTGAGGTGATAAGCTCACAGGGCGATCAAATTTATAACTGGTTCTATGATTTATAGAAACACGGATAGTCATTTATGTTCAGCCTTGTTGGTTGGTAAACCAATTCTTGGAAATACTGGAATGAATCTCAGCTATATCTAGCTGCATGTCGTTTAGAAAATCTTTCATCGGCACGCCAAGATCGCTGTAATCAATTTCACTAAGGCGTGCTTGTTGAATCTTTTTCACGGTACTCACAACGGGTTTATGATGCGGCAAACTTTCCAGTGAACCTTTCACGGCTGCCAGGCAGTAAGTGATCGATCTTGGAAATGCCGTATCTTCAATAATATAACGTGCGACTAATCGACTTTTAACCGATGCTCGCACAGTTCGACGATAGCTTTGATCAGCGTCAAGGGATCGCAAAACCTGGCCCCAAATTATTTGGTGGCTGTTAATAGCTTCGGCATCGTCCATGACTTGCAGTTGTGCTCTGACCCCCGCATCCAATAAACGTGTCGTCATATCAGCACGTTCAATGTTACGGCCAAGTCCCATGAAGCTCCACACGGCATCGCGCGGCATGGTACCCATTAATAGACCTTGAATTTGCTGGCAGCTTTTAATAACGCCGTTCAAAAAATGAAAGCGTTGGCTGCGGTTAATACCTTGTTGCAAGTTTTCTATGACAAACATATTTAATTCGTTGATCATGACCCAGCTTTGAGCAGGGACGACATCACGAGTTGTTCTTAAGTTTTCACGAGCAAACTTTAAGTTAGAAACTACCGAGCAAGGATTATTTTCCTCGCTCAATAAAAATTTAATTACATTGCGTTCATCTTGAACCTTGTAGCGTTCATCGAAGGCTTCTTCCGCACTGTTTATGGTAATTAAGTTGTACCAGCCAATACCGACACTGGTCGGTAAATCAGACATCAGTTTGTCATAAACGCTAATGAGTCGAACGGTATTTTCAATACGTTCTAAATAGCGAGCTGCCCAATATGTTCTTTCTGCTACGCGCGATAACATGTATTTCTCCTATGCCTCGATTCCATTATTTGATAATCAGGCTATTCAACAATTTAACTATGCAGCGATCTGGCGATTCCAAGATCTTTTTCAGTCATCTTTATTCAACGATCCAGGTATCTTTACTGCCGCCACCTTGTGACGAGTTAACCACCAACGATCCTTTTTTCATTGCTACGCGGGTTAATCCACCCATAGTGACGTAGGAATTTTTACCTTGCAGAACAAAAGGTCGTAAATCTAGATGGCGAGCCTCCAGTTGATTTTTTCCGACAAAGGCAGGTGCCGTCGATAAGGCTAAGGTGGGTTGCCCTATGTAGTTTCTAGGGTTGTTGTTTATTAATTTAACAAACTTATCGCGCTCTTTTTTGGTTGAGTGTGGGCCAACCAACATGCCATAACCGCCAGATTCGTTGGCGGGTTTTATCACCAGTTTCTCGATGTTATCAATCACGTACTCACGCTGTTCTTTGTCGTAACACAAATACGTTTCAACATTCTTTAAAATCGGCTCTTCTTTTAGGTAGTAGCGAATAATGTCAGGCACAAAAGCATAAATAACCTTATCATCGGCAACCCCTGCGCCCGGTGCATTAGCCAAACCGACATTGCCTGCTTTCCAAGCACGCATTAAACCCGCAACCCCAAGCTGGGAGTCTTTATTAAAGACTTCAGGGTCGATAAACAAATCATCGATACGACGATAAATAACGTCTACTCGCTCAAGTCCCGAGATGGTTTTCATGTAAACACAATCGTCATCTTTAACGACTAGGTCTGCCCCTTCGACCAATTCACAGCCCATATTTTGAGCTAAAAATGCATGTTCGAAATAGGCTGAGTTATAAATGCCTGGGGTTAAAACGACGACTACCGGATTTGGTATTTCACGGGGTGATAGTACGATGAGTGTTTCGAATAACTGAGTGCAATAATCATCGATGGGTGCAATTTTTATTTCTTCAAACAGTTCAGGCAATATACGTTTGGTAATCGAGCGATTTTCTAACATATAAGAAACGCCAGAAGGCACACGCAAGTTGTCTTCTAAAACATAAAATTCGCCATCACCATCGCGCACCAAATCAGTGCCACAAATATGGGCCCAAACCCCTAAAGGAGGCGAAAAGCCGACGCACTCTTTACGAAAGTTTTCTGATTGTTCAAGCACATACGCGGGTACAACCCCGTCTTTAATAATATTCTGGTCGTTATAAATATCATTAATGAACATATTAAGTGCTTTTAAGCGCTGCTTAAGACCTTCGGCGGTGACATCCCACTGAGCTTTGCTGATGGTTCGTGGCACTATATCAAAAGGCCATGCGCGGTCAATGTTGCCTTGATCTGAATAAACGGTGAAGCTAACACCCATTTCTTTAATAGTAGATTCAGCGGCTTTACGGTGTAGCTCGACGGTATCTTCTGAAAGGCTTCGAAAATAAGACACGAGTTTCTTGGCTGATTTACGTGCGTGTCCTGGGCTGCTCATGACCTCATCATAGAAGTCTTCGCAAACGTAATTTTTCCATATATCTGTCATGTCTGTTCAATTCCTTTGTAAATGTGTGACGCTAATAAATTAAGTAAACTATATATCTATTTTTACTTTAAGCGCAGCGATACTCGCTAGACGATTAAAAATAAAAATGCGTTAAAAAAGGTTGGGTTTCATTAAACGTATGTGAACTAATACTTTTCATGTTTAGTAAGAAAGCAATATCTACACCAATAAAGTTCATAAACTATGAGTAGGCGAGTGCAACGCTCAATTATGGTGTATTTGCTCAACCGCGATGTGCTTGGCAATGAGGTTGCTGGGCGGGCCAAATTGATTAAAAATGGCAACGTCTGCAGCGTCGCGACCATAACCAATCGCGACATAGCCGCCTCTTAATTCAAACTGAGTCGCATCAAAGGTGTACCAGCGTCCACCGACATAGGCTTCAAACCAAGCGTGCAAATCCATGGGGACTAATCCATGTAAGTAGCCGACGACGAGTCGAGCGGGAATACTAAGACTTCGGCATAACGCGATGCCAAGGTGTGAAAAATCACGGCAAACCCCTGAGCCCCTTAGATTTATTTCGGTAGCCGACAATTGAATGTCACTGCCTTCCATTTCATAGGCTATATTGGATCGTACCCAATGCTCAATCGCCGATACTTGATCGTATCCTGGCAGGCATTCTGATGTAATTTCTGCCGCTAAGTTTGCAAACCTATCTGATTCACAGAAACGACTGGGCAATAAGTAACTGAGTACAGAATCTGGAAGATTTTCAATGTCGACAAAAGGCGCGCCTGGTAAACGGTCATAGCTATCTGACGTCATGACTTCGGCAGCGGTATTAATAATAAGTCTTCCGGGAGGCGCAATTAATCGCTGGCAAAGATTACCGTAAGGATCACTAAATTCGAAAACAGGTAGCATGGGGGTATGTCTATATTCTTCACTGATGATCCATTGCTGTGAACCACTGCAAGGCTTTAGCATGAATATAAAGGGGGTATGAACCGCGATATCGAACTCTAAATAACAGCTGGTGCGCAGCAGCATTCTTGCAACCTTTCAACTTATGGGACTATTAAAGTAGCTTAGAAAAGTTAAACTTGAAAGAAATATCATCGACAAGGGTTCGTTATTTTTAACAATGGAATGATTGTAAGGTTTAATGATGTCCTCTTCGACGGTAGCGTTTTAGACTATCATGACAGGCTCTCGTTTTAGTACGGTTAAAGCCACTTTAATTATAAGTAAGGAGGCTTTGAGAAATCTATCTTAAGTTGTGAATTGAGACAGCCGAGTGGTCGGATACGATGCACTCGACTGTTTTTAAAGGTGTGTAGGTTTAATAATTCTTCACTTCAAATTGATCATCCGCTGGGTCAGCTGTATATCGACCTTCCACTTGATCCCAGTGATAAGAATTCCCCATCATAAACTTGATACGATTATTAGACGTCGAGGCACTGGCTGCATCGTAACCTGTTTTACTGCGTTTGCCCCACCAGTTTACGCTGACTTCTTCGGGTGCATCAGATGCTTTCGACATGAAATACCATTTAGGTGCATGAACGTGTTTCCCTGCGATATCTGTGGCTGACAGATACCAAAAACGGTTGTGGATAAATGCAACGGTACTTTCTAAGTCAGTATTTAAATCACCCACCAATAAATCAGCTATGCCAGACGTTTTATACCAAGTTACAGCAACATCTTGATCAGCGATCAAATCTTCAATAGCCCACTTAACCGCTTCGCCATTCCAATCATTTTGACCATCGCCATTAGAGTCACCTAAGTAGCTTTTACCACTTTTAGACCAAAATGGGTCGAGCAGTTCAACTCGGTTAGGCATGATGTTGTTATTCAGAGAACCATTATTGATGCCATCATTAATTTGCTTAGCAACAAAAACGGCTAATTGATTACCAAGAGAGTGGCCTGCAAAGCGAATGTTGTTTGAGTTGTTGTTCGCAAGAGCAGCGGATATTTGTTGAAATGCAATTTCACCAACCGATATTGCAGGAGATTGCTGCGTGCTGTAACTGCCGTCATCTAAACGATAGCGCATGCCTTTTGAACCATTAATACTCCACAGTTTAGCTTCAGCATCTTTTACTTCACCTTCGTCAGCAAACTGATTCCAATGGAATACAGCAACATTCCAGCCTTGGACTTTCCATGCCGCTATTGTGTTTTGACTAATGTCAGAAAATTCAAAATTTTCTCGGCTATAACCTTCTTCAGATGAACCATTTTGCCAGCCATGAAAATAGATAACAGTCGGCTTAGCGTTGGAATAATAAGAACTATCTCTGCTGATTACAGTTCCATTGTGATTAACCGCTTTAGCTTGTTGCTCCTGTCCATTATTCATCTTGACCCAGTGCAGCCCATAATTTAGATATTCTTCACCTGCAGCTTGGGTTAAGCCTGAGTGAGAAATCGAGAAACTGACCAATAGAAGGTAAAGCGTATTCTTTATCATGCTGATTCTTGGTTGCATTGTTAACTCCGGTATTGTTTTTATTGTGCGTTCAAGTTGATCGCGATTGTTAGATTAAGTTGTTGATGCTGAATCGCCATGAAAAAGTAGGAAAAAGCAGGTAGAAATGCTCTGTAGCCCTTTAAATATAAGGAGTTTAAGGAGAAATAATTTTGCTGGGATAAGAATTAAAAGTTAATACTATAGTGCTGGTATTGCCGCTTGCGGTACTCTAACTGCGCACCTATAGTGAGCTTGTTATGATTTACTGAGTTCAATATGCAGATTCAATTTCAAGTTAATAGCCGCTCGTTTTTTTACCGGTTGTGTTTACCCATAGTTATGATGTTATTTGCTGTGGCCATGATCATGGCCGTGTCATTATTTTTTGAACAGCCACTTACTCAATCACATCAAGGCCTGCTTGATTTGTCTGAATGGAATACAGACGAGCAAGTTAAAGCGCAACTAAACGGTGAGTGGGCTTTTGTCTGGGACGAGCATATAGCGTCAGACGAAGCCAGTTTGCAGACCATTGAGCAGAGTGCTTACTTTCTTGACTTACCCAGTACTTGGAATGAAATGCATTACCAAGGTTATCAGCTACCAGGGCAAGGAAAAGCGACGCTGTTATTGGCTTTGATGCCTCCTCAAGATACAAAAAGTTTTGTATTGAAAGTGCCTGTTTTAACGAACCAATATCAGCTTTGGATTGATGGTGAACTTAAAGTGAAAGCGCGCGATTTTGGTAGCTCTTTTGCGCCACTTTCTGATAATGAGCGCATTCAGTACGTTTCGTTTTCTGTTAACGAAGCCAATCCTCAGCAGCCCATTATTTTAATGTTTCATTTAATTAATAACCGCCACCGCGATGGTGGTATGTGGGAAGCACTGTCGATAACCGCTCAGAAACATCAGGCTGTATTGTACGATACCCCAATGATGCTGGAGCTGGGGATCAGCATCGTATTAATTTTTATTTCGTTATTCTTATTTGTAAACGCTGCGCGCAGTCAGCAGATAAGTCTGTTGTATTTAGCATTGTTTACGACCTTGATGGCGATTCGTGGGGTGACGGTCAATGAACGCTTATTTTTTACCTTCTTTTCCATTCAGGAATGGCAAACGCAGCAGGTGATTGAGTACTTAACGATTTACGCCAGTGTGCCAGTTTTTGCATTGTATTTAGGCCACCGCTTTCCTCGTTACTTTCCGCCTATAATGCATTGGCTCACAGCGGCTATTTGTGGTTCGCTGATGTTGCTGGTGGTATTAACACCAGCGAAAGTTTTTAGTTATTCAGCCCCTATATTTCATGCGGTGGTTTTGCTGTATATCTTTTTGTGGCTTGGTGCTATGAGTGACAAAATACAGCAAAAAGAGAAGGGTGCTGTATTACTTTTCTGGGGAGGGTTCTTATTTATAACGGCCAATATCAATGATATTTTATTCACTAATAATATAATAAATACAACCAATTTGGCCCATGTTGGAGCGTTGGCATTTGTTATTTTTGCTTTTCTCTCCCGTAGGGTTATTGAAGAATCGGAGTCGTTGTTTAGAAATATCGACACTTCCTATAGCAATAACAATACTAATCACCCATTAGCCGTTATTTTACGACAGCAAGCGGATAATGCAGAGAACTATAAAAAGGCCGTCAGTGTAGAAGCGCTTAATTATACGTTGAAACTATGGGAGCAGCTGACGGGTAAGGATAAGCTGACTTTGGCGGAAGAGTCGAAATTATGGAGAATTACCAACGATGGTGGCACGTTAAAAACACGTACGTTGGATAAATATTTAAAGCTATCGCTATTGCCGAAAAATCCACGCTACAGCACGGTCGCTAAAACATTCAAGTTTATTGCATTGATCGATAATGCGGCGGAAGAAGATTGTTATTGGTTGCAGGAGGTTGCTAAAAAAATTCAATAGTAGCGCTATAAAATATTTGGCCTAAGTTTCAGGACAAAAGTAGGATGAATCTGTTTAAAACTGCTAACCTTTTCTTACTGTGTGTGAATTTTAGAGTTCTTAAAATTCATTAATCTCTATCTTAATGGAGGCTTGGCCGATTCATCTGATTGTAAATACATGGCAAAGCCTAATTATTAGGCTGCCGGTTGCTCTGCTGTTCATATTCTTTTTCATACTTAGTGCTGAGCCCGTTAATGCCCAGCAAAAAAGTGAAGCATTATCAGGGGGTAAAACTCATAAGGTTGTTTTTATCAACCCCGGGCATTCTGATAAAGGTTTTTGGAAAAATGTAACAGCTACAATGAGTGCCGCAGCTACTCAGTTAGGATTTGAATTAGAGGTTTATTACAGCGACCGACAATGGCTGAAAATGGTGCGTAATGCGGAGGCGGTTATTCATGGTGATAATAAACCGGATTTTCTGATTATAGTGAACGAATATCAAGAAGGTGCGCGTTTGTTGGCACTTGCAGATAAAGCCGGTATTCAAACGCTAATGTTGTTGAATAGCTTAACGCCGGAACAGTATAAAACTCATGGTGCACCCAAAGAGACGTTGAAAAATTGGGTTGCTAGTATCACGCCTGATAACGAAACGGCTGGCTACGAAATGGCGCGGTCTTTAGTTACTCATATTATTACCCCTGACAAAACTAACCAACGTCCAATAACGCTATTAACATTGGCAGGCGATAACAATACGCCCGCTTCTCAAGTAAGGCTGAAAGGACTAGATCGAGCCCTGGCAGACTTTCCTCAGCTAAAAGAGCAGCGTCGCATTTCTGTTAATTGGTCAAGAAAGGCGGCTTACAAACGTACTGGGCTATGGCTTAAGAGTGGACACCCGTTAGACGCAGTTTGGGCTGCGAATGATGCCATTGCACTGGGGGCCATTAAGGCCATTCGTGAAGCAGAATTAAAACCTGGAATTGATGTAAAAATTGTTGGTTTAAATTGGTCGCCAGAGGCTATTTCGCATGTAATTGAAGGTGAAATGATATTGACTCATGGAGGACATTTTATGGCCGGCGCTTGGGCGATAGTGATGTTGTACGACCTTGTGCATGGGTATGATTTTGATGCTCGCGCTGAGGGTATGACCAGGCAGATTCATTTTCCTATGACGGCAATTACCCAAGCGAATGCAGCGAACTATATTACTTATTTTGGCGATCAGCAGTGGTCTCGTATTCCTTTTAAGGAGTTTTCTTTAACTCATTCAAAAAATCCCACAGGTTATCAATTTACATTGGATAAGCTTATTCAATCTCTTCATCCGCGTCACAATCAACATCATGAACATGAATAAAAAATCTCCATTCATCCGCCGTTATCATCAAAGTTTGGCGTTAAGGCAGGCTTATTTGACCGTGGCGATTGCCTTAATAATGGGTTTTTTCATTGCATTATTACTATTGATGTTCGAATACAGGAGTGAACAACAAAGGATTGAAGGGCGACTAGATAGGGTGATTGAATCGACTTCTGCAGCGGCGGCTGAGTCGTTATGGATATTGAGCATTGATTTAGCAAATGGCGTATCTGAAGGTTTAGTCAGTCAGCCTCTTATTGTTGAAGCGTCTATTGAAACACTCACCGGTACGTTATTGAGCCGTCGAAGCCGTACTGATTCAACGCCTGCTTGGTTGAATAATTTTTCGTTTATTTTTGGTTCTGAACGAGTCGTTGTTATTCCACTTTTTCATAAAGAAGATCGAATCGGTCAATTGAGCTTGAAAATAGATCCGTTGCCAGTTCGACAAGAATTTTTATATCGCGCTTTAATGATTTTATTAAGTGAGTTGGTAAAGGCGCTCATTTTAGCCGCTGCTTTATTAGTAC
Source organism: Oleispira sp. (assembly GCA_047616865.1). Lineage (GTDB taxonomy): Bacteria > Pseudomonadota > Gammaproteobacteria > Pseudomonadales > Oceanobacteraceae > Oleispira. Next base: position 105,857 of record JBLGBO010000005.1, on the reverse strand, counting down.
TGTTTTATACGACATTAGCCCGACCGGTTCGCCGTTATGCCGATTGGGTTGCACGGATTAATCCTGCCGATCCCGAGGGCTGGCAGCAACCACCACCAAAACGTCAACAACGTGATGAGTTAACGACACTTGGTAATTCTGTATTTCAGCGTTTTGTCCAAGCGCGTGCTTATTTTATGGAATTGGAGCAAACCCGCACGGCTTTGAAGGCACTCAATCAAGACTTGGAAGATCGAGTGCAAGCGCGCACAAAAGAACTCAATATTGCTTTAGCCCACGCCGAGCACTTGGCAACAACTGATGTACTGACAGGGATTCCTAATCGTCGCAGTTTTATGGAACAAGCTGAAAAAAGGCATGCAGAGTGGCTGCGTAATAAGTCGCCCTATGCTGTACTTATGCTGGATTTGGACAAATTTAAGCAGATTAATGATGAGCATGGCCACCTGGCCGGAGATTTAGTTTTAAAGTCAGTGGCTATTTCATTAAGTGAACATACTCGCTGTGAAGATATTATTGGGCGTTTAGGCGGAGAAGAATTTTGCGTGATACTGGTTGGCATTGCAGAAGCTAATGCCGTGATTCTGGCCGAACGTATTCGTAATGAATTAGAAAAATTACCCATTGAGTTCGACGGTCATTCTATCTCGGTAACATCCAGTTTTGGATTAGTCCCCGCTGAATTGTTACAAGACAACTTTGATGATGTTCTTAAGAATGCAGACAAAATGATGTATCAGGCTAAAAATAAAGGTCGCAACCAAGTGTGTTTATATCGAGGTTAAAGCGCCATTCGAAATGACTTTTAACTCATTATATAAGGTTTGTTAGTTTCTATCATCATATTGTTATGAAAGGTAATGGTTCACCATTGTTTCTTATACCGACTTCTTTTAGAGTATTGAATATAAAAAGCCGAAAGGGATTAACACCGTGTTAAGACAGTTCATATTGATCGGCGAATAATAATTCCATGATGAGAAAGCAGGCATTAGTAACGATTAAGATATTCGTTGATGCCTAAATCCAACAACCGTGCGAGTAGTTAATAATGAGTAGCCAAGCTTTACCAAACCAACATTTTCCAAAATTATTAGAGCCATTAGACCTAGGCTTCACACAATTAAAAAACCGCGTATTAATGGGTTCAATGCATACCGGCTTAGAAGAAATGGATGGCGGCCTAGAACGTATGGCAGCATTCTTCTCTGAGCGTGCTCGTGGTGGTGTTGGCATGATTGTAACCGGTGGTTTCGGCCCAAGCGCTGAGGCGGCAACACACCCGCATACAAAACTTGTTAACAGTAATGAAGAAGCGTTAAAGCATAAAGTTATCACCGATGCGGTACACGCCGAAGACAGTAAAATTTGTATGCAAATTTTGCATACGGGTCGTTATGCGTTTAACCCCAATTTAGTGGCACCGTCTGCGGTGCAAGCGCCGATCAATCCCTTTAAACCAAAAGAATTGGATGAAGATGGTATTGAAAAGCAAATTAACGATATTGTTCAGTTGGCAAAATACGCTCAAATCGGTGGTTATGATGGTGTTGAAATTATGGGCTCGGAAGGTTATTTCATTAACCAATTCCTAGTGAAACGTACCAATCACCGTGAAGATGCTTGGGGTGGTGAATACGAAAATCGCATGCGTTTAGCGGTCGATGTGGTGCGCCGTACTCGTGAAGCGGTGGGTGATAAGTTTATTATTATTTATCGCCTATCCATGTTGGATTTGGTGGAAGGCGGCAGTAATTACGATGAAGTTTTACAGCTAGGTAAAGCGATCGAAAAAGCCGGTGCGACGATTATTAATACCGGTGTTGGTTGGCACGAAGCGCGTATTCCAACGATTGCAACGAAAGTGCCTCGCGCAGCCTTTACTTGGGTGACGGCGAAATTCCGTAAAGAACTTTCAATTCCGTGTATTACCTCTAACCGTATCAATACGCCAGAAGTGGCTGAAGAAGTTTTACAGCGTGGCGATGCCGACATGATTTCTATGGCACGTCCATTCTTAGCCGATCCATTATTTGTTGAGAAAGCAGCGGCGGGTAAGAGCGACGAAATTAATACCTGTATCGGTTGTAACCAGGCTTGTTTGGATCACGTATTCAATGGCAAGTTAACCAGCTGTTTGGTGAACCCTCGTGCGTGTCATGAAACAGAAATCATCATCTCTGATATTGATGCCGGTAAGAAAAAGAAGCTGGCCGTAATTGGTGCTGGCCCTGCAGGTTTAGCGTTTGCAACGACAGCAGCAGGTCGTGGTCACGACGTTACCTTGTTTGATTCTGCCAATGAAATTGGTGGTCAGTTTAATATCGCGAAACAGGTTCCCGGTAAAGAAGAGTTTTTTGAAACGATTCGTTATTTTGGTAAGCAGATTGAATTGACGGGTGTAAACCTACAGTTGAATACTCGTGTCAGCGCTGATGATTTAAATGCCGGTGACTATGACGAAGTTATTTTGGCCACAGGTATCGCGCCGCGTTTACCTGAAATCGAAGGCATCGAACATAGTAAAGTAATGAACTATCTTGATGTATTGAAATTTAAGAAACCCGTCGGTAAAAAAGTGGCGGTGATTGGCGCAGGGGGGATTGGTTTTGATATCTCTGAATACTTGTGTCACCAAGGTGTAGCGACCAGCCAAGACATTCCTGCTTTCATGAAAGAGTGGGGCGTTGATATGACGCTGCAAGCGCGTGGTGGTATTGAAGGTGTGGTAGCGGAAGTTTCGCCATCAGCACGTGAAGTATTCTTGCTACAGCGTAAGAAAACAAAAGTGGGCGCTCAGCTAGGTAAAACGACAGGCTGGATTCATCGCACAGGCCTGAAAAATAAGGGTGTGCATATGATTCCGAGCTGCACCTACGACAAGATTGATGATCAAGGACTTCACATTACGGTCGATGGCACTGAGAAAGTGCTTGATGTCGATAATATTGTTATCTGTGCTGGTCAAGATCCGATGCGTGAATTGGTAGAAGGTTTGAATAAACCTTATCATTTAATTGGTGGTGCTGATGTGGCGGCTGAGCTTGATGCGAAGCGTGCGATTGATCAAGGTACTCGTTTAGCGGCAAAGATGTAATTAGCTAATAAAATGAGTCGTTGAAATAAAAAAGCCCTAAAGAAATTTAGGGCTTTTTTATTTGTGCTCGCTAATTATGCTAACGGAAAAAGGTTTTACAATTTTTACTGCATAAAAAATTTCGCATAAAGTGAATACCCATGTAGTTAGATCAGCTATTCAAATCAGCTTATTTAAAGTTCGCTTTAGACATAGGCATAAGGGAGATAAGCATTGAGCAACAAGGATTGCATTCTAATTGTGGGCGTAACGGGAACCGTCGGTCGTGAAGTATTAAAAGCTGCTGTTAATAAAGGCTTGCGCATTCGCGTGCTTGTGCGTTCTAAAGTTCGCGTAGTGGAACTGCCAAGGGGTATAGAAATAGTGGAGGGTGATCTTTCTGACCCCATCGCCGTGCAACGTTCATTGGAGGGGGTTACCGCCGCTTTTTATTTATCACCGCATTTAGACAATGAAGAAACTATCGCCGAGCAATTTACCAGGTTCTGTAATACACGATCAATTCGAATTGTTTTTGTCGGTGTGCATGTCGATGGTAGCAACAGGTTGTTGCGTTTGATAAAGCGTACCGCTTTCGAGGCCGTGATGAGTCATTATAAAGCAAAACTTCGCTTGTCTGAGCGAGTACGGAACTTGGCTAATGATGTTGTCATATTAATGCCCACTAATTTTTATCAAAATGATGAATTGATACGCACAAGCCTTATTAAAAATCATATTTTCCCACAGCCTCTTGGTTTAAAGGGTATTAATAGAGTGGATGCCGAAGACATAGGGGAAGCAGCGGTAAGGGCATTAACCGATCAGACTATTTTGGCTGGGGCTTATCCCATGGTCGGGCCGGAGTCACTATCGGGGCCACAATGTGCGGCAGTATGGAGTGATATTATGGGATGCTTAGTCGATTATTGTGAAGATGACAGTCTTTGGCAATCACTATTAAATGAGCATTTAGCAGGCAAAAAACGAATCGACTTATTGAATACTTATCGGCTGATTCGAAAATATAAATTGCCGACTTTTGCTAAACATTTAGCCATAACAGAAAAGCTATTAGGTCGCCCACCTCGTAGCTATAAAACATACGTAGAGGAAACACTTAAACAGTGGCGAGCAGATTAAATAAATAGAACACGCCTAATGCATAGACGTGTTCTATTTATAGCATTACGTTGTCGCTGGATGAGTCGCACGCCAATGATCGGCGATATCAATACGACGAGTTACCCATACGTCTTCGTGGCTTTGTACATAATCTAAGAAACGAGCCAATGCAGCTGCACGGCCAGGTCTTCCTACTAAGCGACAATGCAAACCAATGCTTAACATTTTAGGTGCTGCTGGGTATTTTTCAGTTCCAGTTCCTTCCGCGTACAACACATCAAAAGAATCTTTTAGGTAGCTAAAGAATTGATCGCCACAATTGAAACCTTGATTGGTAGCAAAGCGCATGTCGTTGCTATCAAGGGTGTAAGGAATAACAAGGTGCGGCTGTTCGTAGTCGTAATTCCAGTAAGGCAGATCATCAGCGTATGAATCTGCATCATAAGCAAAGCCGCCAGCTTCGGCCACTAGGTCGCGAGTATTTGGACTCATGCGGCCGGTGTACCAACCTTGTGGGCGTTTGCCCGTGACTTCAGTATGAATGCGAATGGCTTCGGCCATATGTTCACGCTCAACTTCTTTATCAACATATTGATAATCGATCCACTTGAGACCATGCGAGGCGATTTCCCAATCAGCTGCGTTCATTGCGGCCACGATTTCAGGGTTACGTTGTAACGCGGTCGCGACGCCATAAACGGTCACTGGCATATCACGTTCGGTGAACATGCGGTGTAAGCGCCAGAAGCCTGCGCGGGCGCCGTATTCGTAAATAGACTCCATATTCATATTACGCACGCCTTCAAGGGCGGGCGCGCCGACGATTTCAGATAAGAATGCTTCCGAGGCCTTGTCGCCATGCAAAATACAGTTTTCACCACCTTCTTCGTAGTTGATCACAAACTGTAGGGCTACTTTGGCTTTGTTCGGCCATTTAGGGTCTAGGCTATGCTGGCCGTAGCCCAGCATGTCGCGTGGGTAAGTCATAGGCGTTCTCTGAAATACTTTAAAGTGAGATGTAACGATAATGACTGAATTATAGATGAAATGTTAGAGGGTTAAAAGTTGACTAGTTGGACATATTGTTCGGTGTCGAATGTTAATGAGGAGATTGATGGCTGCTAGCAGATAGTTTTGTTATTATGCACTTCGCTTTAAATGGAATTTATTAGAAATACTTTAAAAGGAATTTGGCTTTGTCATACCTCTTCTCAATACTAGTATCAGTAACTTTTGGTTTCTTTATAACGGTTTCTTCAGCATTAGCCTCTGCTAGTGAGTTTTGTGGAAGTGATGAAAAAATAGAAGCTTTATTTCCAAGTTATCAAGTAGTAATGGACTGGGGTTTACGCATTGATAATTTTTATATCGATTATCATTTTGATGAAGGAATAGCGCAGAAAAGAGCAGAAATAGAATACGAATACGATGAGCGCATACTCTATGATGAAGAGCCAATTTCACTTGCCCTTGCCTGGCAAGGGTGTGAATCTTTTATTGGTAAACAAGAAGAGTGTTCTTCAGATAAAAGTTATTCTTTATTACTCTCACCCGAACAGTTAAGAGCTGAGCTTGAATCTAGACAAGGTATTGTTAATAATAATCCGGAAAATGTCATAGAGTTTCCCCCATATTCGCTTAAGGAGCTAGATCCAGATTGGCAACCTTCGGAATCTCCTATTATTGAGACTATGTTCAATATGAACATTACAAGTGAAGAGTTAGAATTGCTTGGTGACTTTAAACAGTTAAATTTCCGTCAAGCCATTAGGGTCACTATTGATATTGATCCTTTTATAAACTCTGCTACATTTGAAGATATTCTCGTACCGAGCAGGTTTAGGTCTAAATCAGGCTTATTTATTAATACGAAAACAATATTCAAAACCTCTTATTTATCTGATAGTGCAATTGAACGTAATTCACCCCCTTATCGGGCATTCATTGAGAACTCGATACAAGATTGCGATTACGAAGCGTGTGGTTTTGAATATTGGGCATATGACACTATGTCGGTCAAAGAAGTATTAACAACTTTTAACCATCATAATTTATCCGGCCTATGTTTAAATAATGAAATTGGAATTGGTGGAGTAGATTTGATGTATTCAGGGAATCTTGATCGAGCAAATAGAGCAGTCCTACATTTTGAAATTCAAACTTCTATCATTAATACAAAGGAAATAGAAAACTTTAATCCTTTGGATTATTTGGATAGAGACCTAACCTTACCTTCCAAAAAAGATGCAGGCAGTCTTTATTACTTATTAATAGGTTTAATGATGCTAGCCTTGAAGCGACGTTCTAAGAAATTGAAGCAACGTAGTTCTTAATCCGATAGTTAAGTTTGCAATCTTAAAATACTGAGTTATGATGAATGTATGAAAACATTAAACGCTGTGACTAAACTGACATTACTTACTCGCTCTGCTTCAAGCAGCGAGATGTCTGTTCCTGCGTCTAAATTGTATTGGTGCTTTGCCGAGTATTTCTGGGGCTATTTTAGCTTCAAGCTGGGTCGCACTTGAACTTCGTTATATAGAATTCAATAAGCAGCCCGGCTAATCAGCCAACTGCTTACAGAACCCCGATTAGCAGTTAGCTGGTCGGGGTTTTTTTTTGTTCGGTTTTAACCATTTCATAAAACCGTAATAAAGAGGGGGGGAAAATTAAATCTAGGAGTACACCATGAATAGCAACGTACAAGCATTAGCAGCAGAGCCTCAGGTCACAAGCATTAATACTGACAATCAACTTGCAGCGGTGAGACCTTTACCGACGCCGCGTCAGTTGAAGCAAGCCTTACCATTGAGTGAAACGTTACAGCGTCAAGTCGATCAACAGCGTCAGAAAATACGCCAGTTATTGCAAGGTGAAGATGATCGTTTATTGGTTATTACTGGCCCTTGTTCGCTGCATGATCCTGTGGCGGTATTAGAATACGGCCAGCGTTTGGTGGCCTTAAACGAGCAGCTTTCTGATCGCTTATTAATCGTGATGCGTGCGTACGTCGAGAAGCCAAGAACGACGACGGGCTGGAAGGGTCTTGCTTACGATCCTGATCGTAATGGTGCTGGCGATATTAAAAAGGGTTTAGAAGTTTCGCGCAGCTTGTTATTGCAGTTGGTGGAAATGGGTTTGCCGCTCGCGACGGAAGCGCTTAATCCGATGATCATGAGCTACTTAGAAGATTTAATCAGCTGGACGGCGATTGGCGCGCGCACGGCAGAGTCGCAAATTCATCGTGAAATGATTAGTCATTTATCGATGCCTGTCGGCATCAAAAACGGTACCGATGGTTCAGTCGATACCGCCGTTAATGCAATGATTTCTGCTAGCCGTAGTCATCACTGTCTAGGCACCGATGTCGATGGCAATATTGCAATGTTAGATACCCCAGGAAATCCGGATACCCATGTAGTATTGCGGGGTGGGCGTAATCTTACCAACTACGATGATGTTAGTATTCAAAACGCAGTGGCCCAGCTTGATATAGCGAAAGCAGGTAATCAATTACATGCGAAGGTTATTGTTGATTGCAGTCATGATAATGCGCAAAAACAGCATGACCGTCAGTTGGATATTGCTAAGCAAGTCGTAACACAATACCGCGAAGGTAATTCTGCGATCAGTGGTTTGATGCTAGAGAGTTTCCTGCAAGCGGGTAAGCAGGGAATGGATGGACCAGATGGTAGTGGCTTGGAATACGGCTTATCGATTACGGATTCTTGTATCAGTTGGGGGCAGACTGAAACGTTATTAACTGAGATTTATCAGCTATTAGGGCGTTAGGTGGGGTTAATGAAGGATAGCGTTATTGACCTATGAAGAAAGTTTACTGCTGTATTGAATGATAGTGCTTAATAATTCATCACGATTAATCGGTTTCGTGATGACTTCATTCATCCCCGCTGCGATACAGGTTTTTATGTCTTCCTTCATCACGCTTGCGGTTAACCCCAGTATGGGCGTATTTGCGAATATTGGGTTTTGTCTTAATATTTTGGTCGTTTCTAAGCCATCGAGTATTGGCATGTGCCAATCCATTAATATCAGATCAAAATGGTTGCTCTGACATAACTCAATCGCTTGCTTGCCATGATTAGCGAAAGTAACTGAAGCGGTTGTTTTATTGAGAATCTTTTTTAGTACAAATTGATTGGTTGGATTATCCTCTACGATTAAAATACTTATATTATTTAAATCATGGGGCGGTTGTTCGGCCTTTATTTCAGTTTTTCTTGTGGCCACGATATAAGGAATAGAAAATTTACATTTCGTGCCTTTCCCCAAGCTACTTGAAAGACTTATTTTTCCTTGCATTAGCTCAACTAGACTTTTGCTAATCACTAAGCCAAGGCCGTTACCTTCGAACTGTCGGGTCGTAGAATCATCAACTTGACTAAAGGGTTTAAATAACTTTTCTTGATCAGATTCTTGAATGCCAATGCCAGTATCAATAACACAAAAATGCAGTTGCTGTTTTTCTTCTTCGAGCTCTAAAGAAATGGATATGCTGCCTTGATGAGTAAATTTAATCGCATTACTCACAAGGTTTAATAGTACTTGTTTGATCCTATCGGGGTCACCTTTTACCAAGTCGGGTATTTGCTCGCTGATCGTGACATTAACGATTAAAGACTTAAATGCCGCCTTATAAGTCATGATTTTCACTACCGATTGGATTAATTCAAGCGGAGAGTAATCTGACTCTTGCAGTGATATTTTGCCTTTGCCGATCTTGGCGTAGTGCAAAATATCGTTAGTCTGTCTTGATAGTGCTTCTGTTGAACTTTCAATAATGCTTATTAACTCTGCTTTCTCTTCTTCACTTTGTGCTTCTTTTAGTAACTCTACAGCACATTGAATGCCATTTAATGGTGTGCGCATTTCGTGGCTCATATTGGCCAGAAAATGGGTTTTTACGCGGTTTGCTTTTTCTGCCAGTAAGGTAGATTTTTCAGCATCTTGTTTGGCATTTTTTAGGTCGGTAATGTTGCGTGATATGCCAAAAATATAATCGACAATGCCATTATCATCACTTATCGGAGAGAGCATGGTACTCCAGTGTCGTACACTACCATCGCCACTAGTGAAGGTTTCACTTTCTTCATATTGAATGGGGCTATGACTTTGAATGCAGCGATGATAATTAGGGGCGACAAAATCATACAGCTCAGGAGGAAGAACCTCCCTTAAGGGTTTATTAAGATGATCTAGTTCTTCAATGTGAACAGATTCTTGCTGAGCATCATTGGTACTTACAACATAAAAATCATTCTCAACAATTTTTAAGATAAACATGTTATCCAAAGATTTTTGCCAGAGTTTGGAAAGCAGGCGGTTTTCTAGTGCACTCCTCTTTTTTACATCCATTTATTCACTCATTTTTAGATAGGCATAGCCACTATTAGAATCTGGTTGATGCCTGTGCTCAACAAAGTCATTACTCTACATTAATAATAGTAGATTAATCACGCTGTATTTAAATTCTCACAAAAAACTCACAGGGCCACTAGATAATGACTTTATCGATTACATAACGTCACTTTGAGGTGCTCTATGAACATTCAATTTTATCCATTAAGTGTGCTATTGCTAGCGCTTGTTGGTTTTACGGCAAACAGTTCTGTCAGTGCAGAGACATTTGATCCGAGCTGGTCATTAGAGTTTGCAGTTGAGCCTAAAGAAACATCTATTTCTGGCCAAAAAATTTCAGAATTACATGATGAACTGACCCATATCGCGATCATTAGCTGCGAAAATAGCGCACTTAATCAGCAGCAATGTCAGCAAGTCGCCGATTCAGGGGGGCAGTTGAATATGCTAGTCGATGGCAATCACGATGGTGAATTTGAACGCTGGAGTATTGCGGTTGGCAAACTACGTAATGGCGAATATGCCAAGGTCTTGTTGGTTCAAAATGATCGTAGCAATGAAGTGTTGCAGCTATTATTGGTTGAAAGTGAGAGCCCAGGGTTTTCGGCGCTGTATTTCCAGCAAGGGATTATTATGTGGGGCATGTGCTTAAGCTGTGATGTATTAGCCGATATTGTATGGCAGCAGGATGCTTATCAGGTGAGTTGGTTGATGAATCAGTCGCCATCATGGGCTGATGAGATCTTGGTTGATAATCGATAAGTCCTCATGGTCAAGGTGACAGCATCATTGTCATTACAGGCCGTCATTACCTACACTTAATAGCGGTAGCTTAAAACAATCGTTTAAAGCTTATGAGATTAAGTAGGGCAATGGCGGGTTTGTATGAATCATAGTGATCCTTATACCTTCAGTCGGGGCAGTTTAAAACTGACCTATGATTTATTACGTAAAAGAAGTCCTGCATTGGCGCTAACGATTCGTAATATTACCTCAACAGAGCCTTTACCTAAGTTAGAGGGGGATATCGACAACCCTTTAACGGACTGTTTTATAATAACGCTGAATGCTTTTCAGGTGCGGGCTGTGGTTGATGGCTTGGCACGCGGCGGCGGCCATGATGCTTCGGTGGAGGGGTTGGCTATTGTTGCCCAGGCATTAGTCGAAGATTGGATGGCATTGGCTCGTGCCATGATCTCTGAGCAGCCAGAAGATGAAAGACCAGAAAAACTAGGGCCTTAATGTGTGCTCATAATAATTAAATGGGTTTTTACATGACAGTTGAGCCTAATTTCCTATACTACGAATATTAGTAGCGATTAATTCTGGATAGCATGACTTCAGGCTTTGTAAATATTTTGGTAATTGAGAGTGAAGCCTATCATTTAGAAGGCTTAGCACAGGTTTTGCGATGGGCAGAGTATTCTGTGCATTCTATTGCGGCGGCCGAGCTAAATATTGACGACTTTGTTATTGAAGGCGAATTTCTCTTTAGTTTAATTATTATTGATCAGTCGAATTGTGTTGATTCGACTGATGTAGCGGGTGCTTTATTAGAAGAACCCGCTAAAAGTTTTGATAGCTTTGACCTCTGTTGCACTTTAAAAGAAAACCCCATCCTGAAAAATACCCCCTTTTTATTGTTGTGTGAACTAGAGCATTTGGCTGAGGTGCCGGCACCTCTCTTTGGCTCGGATCTCGATATACTGCTGTTGCCTATGCGCAGTGCCGAATTATTAATGCGCGTCTCTAACCTTTTATCAATAGGTGCATTACTCAAGCAAAAAGACGCTAGAACGCTTGAATTGAACAATTGTAAGTTGCAACGTATGGATTTGCATGCGCAGTTAATTGCCAGTGAAAAAACCGCGACCTTAGGTCGTTCGGTTGCGGGTTTTAGTCATGAGCTAAATACCCCTATGGGCTTGTGTATCACCGCAGCTTCTTATTTAGCGGATGCCAGTAAAGAGACTTCCCAAGCACTCAATGATCACTCTATATCTGCTGGCGCTGTTAAATCGTATATTGATACGGTCGATGAAGCGGTAGAGATTATATTGTCCAACTTGAGCCGTTCTACCGAAATGGTCGCAAACTTTAAGCTAGTGGCAGTCGATGTGTTGAGTGAGAGGCCACGCTCTTTTATGCTTCATGATTACCTTAGAAGGGTTATTAATAGCTTAACCCCAGCGCTGAGGAAAAGTCAGCATGAGGTAGACGTTGTTGGTGATGACTTAGTGATTGATAGTTATCCTGGGGCTTTGTCCCAAGTGATTACTAATATCATAATGAATTCTGTGATTCATGCTTTTGACGATGGGGAGAAAGGAAAATTACTCATCCGAGTCGTACATGATGGATCAAATGTACATCTAAATTGCAGTGATGATGGCCGCGGAATGACTAGCGACAGTCTGGCTAAGGTATTTGAGGCTTATTACACCACCCGCGAGGCCCAAGGTGGCAGTGGGCTTGGGACCAGTATTATTTATAAGCTAGTAACCGAAACCTTGCAGGGGCAAATAAGCTGTTCTAGTGAGCTAGGTGTCGGCACTATGTTTACCATAACGATTCCTGTGCACATCGCACTGAGCGATGCTGATTAAGTCTAAACGCTAAAAGGACTTATTCAAGCAACGAAAGTATCGAGATCAGTGCCGCAAAATGCTATTCTAGCCCGTTATATCCTAATGATTTATCCCTCTAAAAAAACAAATATAGGAATAGCTGTGAAGAATCTTGCTGTTTATCTTGGTATCGGTCTTATTCGTTTGGTTTCATTTTTACCATTATCAGGGGCTCATGCGCTCGGCTCCGTGATGGGGAAGCTACTGTGGTTTACTGACAATGCTCGAGTTGCGAAGATTAATTTGCGCATTTGTTATCCTGACCTTAGCGAAGTGGAAATAGAACAGTTGGCCCGTGAGAGCTTGATCGCACTGGGTAAAACGTATGCTGAAATGGGCATGTCGTGGATGTGGCCTATTCCAAAAGTACAAAAATTGATTACTCAAGTAGAAGGTTTAGAGCATCTTGAGAAGGCATTAGCAGATAAACAGGGCATTATTTTAATTGCACCTCACTTGGGGAACTGGGAGGTACTGAATCATTTCTTCCGTCAGTATTTATTTATGACGGTGATGTATAAACCGGCCAAAATTCCAGCCCTAGATAACTTTATTTTTAGTACACGCAAACGTGTTGATGTGGGATTGGTGCCAGCAGATCGTGGTGGCGTAGAATCTTTGTATAAATTGTTGGAAGAAAAAAGTGTCGTAGCGGTATTGCCGGACCAAGAGCCAGGCTTAAAAAGTGGTGTATTTGCCCCTTTCTTTGGCCACACAGCATTAACCGGTAAGTTAATTGGTGAGCTAGCCAATAATACTTCAGCGTCTTTATTATGTTGTTATGCCAAGCGTTTGGAAGATGGTAATTATGGCGTGGTATTGAAACCAGCGCATGCAGATATTCGACATAGTGATGAGGTCGCAGCGGCTACTGCGTTAAATGCCAGTATTGAAGAGTGCATTAATGATTGCCCAGAGCAATATCAGTGGAATTATAAGCGCTTCCGTCGTCAGCCAGAAGGGCGTTCCAATTTTTATAAAAAATAGCAGGGCTATACGCCTGTTATTTGATCTCATGATTCGATTTATATTATTTATACCGGCGCTTTTAGGCGCTGGTTTTGTTTGTAGTGTCTGCGGGCGCTAAGGTAACTTATTATGTCTTTTTCCTCGTTAAAACTAGATGAACGTTTATTATCAGGTCTTATCGCAGCGGGTTATGAAACCGCAACGCCGATTCAAATGGCTGCAATTCCTGCACTACTCGCAGGCAAAGATGTGATGGCTGGAGCGCAAACAGGAACGGGTAAAACGGCTGCGTTTGCTTTGCCTATTTTGCATCAATTATTAGCTATTCGTGAAGAAAATCCATTAGCCTCTGATGAAGTTCAGCCTCTGCGCGCTTTGGTCTTGGTGCCGACTCGTGAGCTGGCTCAGCAAGTCTATAAAAGCTTTGTTAAATACGGAGATGATACTGGCTTAACCAGCGCGATTGCTTATGGCGGTGTGAGTATTAACTCACAAATAAATGCACTCGCAGACGGTGTTGATGTTTTGGTGGCAACCCCTGGGCGCTTATTAGACTTAATGCATAAAGAGGCCGTCAGTTTATCGAAACTGCAGTTCTTAGTTTTTGATGAAGCTGACCGCATGCTGGATATGGGGTTTATTATTGATATTCAACGCATTCTAAAGCATGTGCCGAGAGATCGTCAGACGATGCTGTTTTCAGCTACCTTCAATGAAGAAATTTTTACCTTAAGTAAAAACATTCTTAAAGACCCAGAGCTGATTGAGGTGGATGCGCGTAATACTACGGCCTCGAAAGTTGAGCAGATGGTATATGTGGTTGATGAGGATAAAAAACGTGAACTGACCTCGTTCATGATTGGCTCAAAGAACTGGCAGCAGGTTTTAATCTTTGTACGTACTAGAGAGGGCGCTGATGCCCTTGCGAAAGAAATGTGCAAGGACGGCATCAAAACCCAATCGATTCATGGCGATAAGTCACAAGGTGCTCGTGAACGTGCGTTAGAAGAGTTTAAGGCCGGTAAGGTACGTGCCTTGGTAGCAACCGATGTCGCCGCCCGAGGTCTGGATATTCAGCAATTACAATACGTCATTAATTATGAATTACCTTATATCGCTGAAGATTATATTCACCGAATTGGTCGTACCGGCCGTGCAGGTTTGGAGGGCTTAGCGGTTTCTCTGATGAGTATGGGTGAAGAATACTTATTAGAAGAAATTGAAGCAGTACTCGATGAACGAGTCCCACAATCTTGGTATCCAGGTTACGAGCCGGACTTAACCAAGCCCGTGCCGAAGAACAAAAAGAATTCTCGCAGTGCGCAGAAAGGTCGCCAAAAAGATCGAGCTTATGGCGCTAAAATTGGCAATCGATCCAGTGCAAATAAAGGCGCTAATAATCGCTCAGGTGGTCGAAATAAGCGCAGCTGATCATTTTAGCTAGCGGGTTCTTATTTGGTTTTTATTGATCGCTGACCATAGCTGCGTATACTGCGCGGCTTATTTCTATTTTGCTTTATATTTGGTATTTAATGTCTACTGCTTTTGCTCGTCGCTTTCAGCTGGTTGTTGATCAACTCGCGAAAGGTAATAAAAAACACTTTGCCGAAATTACGGGCAAGTCAGCATCCCATATTTATAAAATTTGCCGCGGTATGAGTCGTCCTTCTATGGCGTATTTACAAGAGCTGTATGGTGAATATAAAGTTGATTTAACCTGGTTATTAACCGGTGAGCATAGTGAAGGTGCTCAAGTTACTGGAATACTAAAAGATAGCGATTTGGTCTTTGCTCCGATGTTCGACGTGCAAGCTTCCGCAGGTATGGGCAGTGAGGTTGTGGCAGAGGATGTGGAAGATTATTTTGCCTTTAATAAGACGTTTTTATCGCGTCAGTTAAACGTTTCTGGGGATGAGCTAGTATTCGTTACCATCAGTGGTGATAGCATGTTGCCAACCCTGCATGATGGTGATCGTGTGCTGGTGGATATGTCGCAGAAATTAGTCAATCACGAAGGTTTGTATTTGTTGCAAAGTGAAAGTGGCTTGATGGCAAAACGCTTGAGTGAAAATAAGGGAGTATTACGGGTTGTGAGTGATAATCCTGAATATGAAAGCCGGACAATAGAAGCTTCTGCTAGAGAAGCTAATCCTATCGCCGGTAAAATCGTTTGGTGTGCACGGGTTGTTTAGTATGCAGCCTATACGCTAAAAGACTGCATTTGTTTGTCGAGCTCTAAACTATCATGGCCAACCTCATTAGCAATGCTCGACATGCTTTGTGATTTAGTTAATAAATCTGTCGATGCATCATCGACTGCTTGAATATTTTGAGCGATCTCATTAGCGGCAGAAGCCTGCTGAACCCCTGCCGTTGCAACTTGCTCAATCAAGCTACTCACTGCGTTAATCGAATTTTCGATTTCGCTGAGTATTTCACCTGTCTTTGTGGCTTCAGTCTCGCTTTGAGTCGCTTGATCGCATGATGTCGTCATCGCTAACACGGCTTTTTCGGCAATCTGTTGTAAGTTAGAAATGGTATTCTCAATTTCATTGGTCGATTCTTGAGTACGAGTCGCTAGTGTCCGGACCTCGTCGGCAACGACAGCAAAGCCTCTACCCTGCTCACCCGCTCTGGCTGCCTCAATGGCTGCATTTAGAGCGAGAAGGTTAGTTTGCTCAGCAATTGCTTTAATAACATCAATGACGGTGCTTATAGAGGCGGCTTGCTGAGCGAGCTCACCTATTTCATCACCCGCCTTGCGCACATTGTTTGCTAAGGTACGAATGACTTCTGCTGAAGAGTGAGAGTGAGTTGCCCCTAATGACGCCTGTTGTTGAGACTCATGCATTTTGGTCGCGGCATGCTCGCAGTGTGTCGATACTTCTTGTGCAGTTGCTGCGAGCTCGGTTGCCGCAGTGGAAATAATAGCAACCCGATTTTTTTGCTCTTCTCCTAAGTGATTCACCTCTGATGAGACATTAGATAAAGCATTGGAAGAGTGTGATAGCGTATTAGAATGAGTTCGTACTTTCGATACCACTGTTCTTAATTGTGAAAAGGATACTTTGAGTGCATTAATGGTATTACCCAGTTCATCTTTACTATCAGAGTGATACTCTTGGTTTAATCTACCCTCTTCTAAATCTGCTGCCATACTCTGTGTAATGTGTGAGTTATAGTCAACGGTGATTTGCAAACAAATAAATAGATAGCAGCTAATTAGAAAAAGCGAAATGAAACAACCGAGTGATAGAACCATGCTTTGGATCATTTGTTCTTCATCTTGATGCAATTCGTTCTGGTAGATACTGTTAATGGCTTGATGTAAATTTGTTGCTTTTTTAATGGCATCGGTTCCTGCTGAAAAATAGTTTTCACCTGAGATAGTTGGAGATTCAGGGTCTAATAATTGATTTTTACTGATTTGATTAAATTGCTTGATGCTTGCTTGAACTATGTTTAATTCGCTAGGGATGTAAGATAAAGAAATATTTTTTAAAATAGAAAACTCATATTCAATTGTCGCTATCGTATTTTCTACATCATTAAACAGTGTGCTTGCTAGAATAAATGATTGCGAATCAAACGAGCCCTTGGTTGCAACACCTGCTCCAATTCCTCGTAATTGCCCTAGCTGTTCTTGTAGTTGAGAGATACTGAAGACGGTTATTTCCATTAACTTATGTGTGGCGAGGTTTAAATCTCGAGTTAAACCTGATTGGGTAGCAATATCTCGTATCAAATTATCTATTTTCTTAACCCATGAATTATGCAATGAAAAGCTGCTTGAGGGGGATATGCTTTTAATATTTTCAAATTTTAAATTATTCCAATCCTGTTTTAGCTGACTGAATACTCGACGACTACTATCTGAGTAGAATGGATTATTAATATTCGTCTGAACTAGATTGAAAGCTTGGGCCATATCTTGTTCTAATGAACGTATCTTTGTATCAAGTTGAGTATTGCCAGAAAACCATTGCGCAGAGTTTCCTCTGTGCTTAGCGGCTAGGATCCTTAAAGGTTTTAGTATATTAACCGTTTCAATCCCAATGATTTTGTTGGAAATCAACTCGATTCTATTGCTATTTTCTTTATAAATAATGATTGAAGCATATAAGATAGGCAGAAATAGGGTGACTAAAATAATTTGAAACTTTCGTGTGAAAGTGAGTTTGTTAAGAAAATTAATGCCTATTGAATACACTGTAATCACCTCTATTTACTAATTAATACAGTATAGGCATGATTTTTCAGAGTGTCGGAATAATTGCAGTAGCCGCTTATTAGTCGTTCATGTAAGAACAACTAAGCGCCGTAGAAAATGGTTTAAAGAAAATCCAGCAGCATCAGAAATAGATTTGAGTTTGTGTTCTTGAATAATCGGTTTGTGTATATCCACCTTACCGGCATAGATTACCCAGTTGCCACCCCCTGTATCGCACATATAAATCTGATCAAAGCACGCTTGTAGTGTCGCAACCAGTTGTCCTTCTACTTTATGATCAAGCCAATAGTTAAGGACGAGCCAGCCATTGTCATTGAGCTTTTTATAGCAGGCGGCAATAAACTGTTGTGATAGCTGTTGTTGATCAATCCCATCGGCCAAATACATGTCGGCAATAATAAGATCGCTATTGCTACTGTCGGTATCTAGTAAGTACTGAAAACCATCACCAATATGCAGTTTGATACGATCACTTTTAGGTAATTGAAAATATTTATAAGCTAAACGAGCGACTTTGGCTCTAAGTTCAACTCCTTGCAGCTGGCAGTCAGGCAGTATGTGATACAGGGTGGTTAATAAACAGCCGCCACCGGTGCCAATGACGGTAACGTGTTTTGGCGTCACCATTAATAATGACAATAAAATTGCGCGGGTATATTCATGCTGTAATAAATGAGGCTGGTGAATAAGCTGACAGCTTTGTTCATCGTCGGTGCCAAACGCTAAATAGCGTTTATGGCCATCGTCCATCACTTGAATCGGCCCTATTTCGTCATAGCTGAGGTGTACCTCTTGTGCAGATGCTTTCATGATGGGCTCTTTTTATAGTTATTCTCAAAGGTTTTTAACCCCATCGCTTGAATTTGAAATTCAATCATCTTATGGAAGGCGCCCAGTATTGGATCAAACGAAGTATCATTGTGAAGTTGATTAAGTACTTCTACAGTGGCTTCAATTGTTGATAATCCGTCTTCGCGGGGGGATTTTCTAATCAGGTATTGGCTCGCATTAGCATTGTCGATAGCGAAACACGGTAGCTCTGATAGCCATGGATTAAGGTGAATCATGCGGGCCACTTTACGCCATGTACCATCCAATAAAACCAGATATTTGAAACCATGATCAATTGCTTGTTGCTGGCTTAAGCTATTATCTCGAGGAAAAATTAATAAGCTGGTTGTTTGCCAGTCTTCTCCTAACAGTTCCACAGGGTTGAATATTTCGCCAATAACCCGTTTGGCCCCCTGAATAGATTTCGCTAATAGTGGCGTTGATGATAAGGCATGCTTGGCTTCTTTCGGATCTTGTAAAATGATTAATTGATAATCACAAGTCATCCGCACTATGTCATCGCACAAACAGGTTTTCATGGGACGCTCGCAGAGAGAGCAAAGGGTTCGCTTAGACATAGAAGCATTTAACGAAATTTAAAAAGAATTAGGCTTTATATGATAACTGAATTCAACAGCAGAGAGAATAAAAAGACCATTAGCCACTAAGGCTAATGGTGACATCAATGCGATGTTAAGAAGGCCCATCCATAGACGTCATCACAATTTATTGCAGTGCAGTCTAAGGCTGCAATAAGAGGCCTTAGACTAGCGGCTTGAACGCAAAGATGGGTATCAGCGTGGTAAAGCTATGTCAGCTAGTCAATAAAGACCAAACTTAACCAAGGAACATAAGTAATCAACAATACTGTCGTCAGTAATATAAAGAAGAAAGGAATTGTCGCTCGATACAGCTCAGTGACAGGTCGCTGAAAACGGAAACTAGCAATGAACAAGTTCATCCCTACTGGCGGCGTAAAGTAGCCCAGCTGCATATTGGCGAGGAATAAAATACCCAAGTGCACTGGGTGAATACCAAATTGAATGGCGATCGGTAATATTATCGGCACCATAATCACAATAGCCGAGAAGATGTCGAGCATCATTCCTAGCACGAGTAAGAATAAGAACAGCAAGAATAGGAAGGTTAACTGGCTATCAATATGTTCACTGATGAAGTCGAAGATGGCGGTAGGAATTCCCGCATCAATCATATAATTGGTAGAGGCGAGTGAAACTGCCAAAATTACCATGATCGCACCAACCAGTTTCATTGAGTCGCGCATAACGATGGGCAGTTTGCGTAAACTAATTTCTCCGCGAATAACGACTGTCACGAGTAATACATAAAATGCTGTAATCGCAGCGGCTTCTGAAACCGCAATAAAACCACCGTAAATGCCGCCTAATACGATAAAAGGCAGTGGTGCTTCCCAAGCGGTATCTTTAATGGCGGCAAGAGCTTCTTTTGCATCAAATTTTGTTTTATTGGCTATGGCCGCAGGATCTCTCGGCTGAATCGCACTGTAAATAGAGAGTGCTATGAGCATTAATGTACCGGGAATGATGCCGGCTAAAAATAAATCATCAATGCTTACAGGAATATCTAGCGCCAGTTGCTGGGCCACGACACCATAAAGAATTAACGGTAATGACGGTGCAAATAATAACCCTAGGCTACCGGACGTGGTGATTAAACCTAGATTGAAATTGGTGCTATAGCCCGCTTTTTTTAATGCTGGATATAACAAGGCTCCTAAAGCAACAATGGTAACGCCAGAGGCACCGGTAAAGGCGGTAAACAAAGCACAAGCAATCAGTGCAACGATGGCAAGGCCACCTGGCATCCAACCTAATAGAGCATCGGTAATACGGACTAAACGCTGTGGTGCTTTACTTTCACCCAGTAAATAACCAGCGAAAGTGAATAATGGAATGGCGGTTAATACCGGCATTTCAGTTAAGCGATAAATTTCAATGGCGACGACCGAGAGATTAATATCTTGCTGAAAAAATCCCCATAACGCACTGGCGGCAATAACGGCGAATAACGGTGCGCCCATTAAGGCTAATAATATAAACAGGGCAGAAACAATCATAGCCATTAAACGTTCTCTCCTTCTACTGCTGAGTTGTGTGATGGGCTCAACGCAGGGTTGGGCTGATAGTCTTTAATACGTAAAAAACCGAGAGTGTGTAAAAAGAAACGGACTGCCATCAAAGAAAAAGTAAACGGAATGATCAGCTGTAATGGCCAGGCAGGAACTTGAGCAAAGGCAATATCATCATATTCAACGGATTGCTGAATGAATACCACACTGTAAAAAGCGACAATACTACAAACGATAGCGGCGAATAAACTACCACTAATACCACAGACTTTTTTTCCTAATGGGCCTACAAAGCGGCTAATAACATCAATTGCAATGTGCTCTTGGCTGCGACTGGCAAGCAGTGCGCCGAGCAAGCCAAGCCATAAAACCAGCACCTGTAATACAGGCGGAATCCAAATCAAACTACCACCTGTGATTAAACGCATTGCGATGTCGGTGATGGCAAGCGCCAGCATGGCAAACAATACTGCGGCTAATAATAAATCTTCGGCATGGTGTAACCAGCGCTGAATGCGCTGGATCTGAATGTTAGGCATGTAGTATTCGCGTTTGTCAGTTGAGGTAGATCGTTAGCTTTACTTATTGGCTTTACGATATGTTTCTAATTCGGCTTGCATTTTTCGATAGGTATCGGCTGGATAGGCACCGACTTTCTCTAGATTTTTCAGCGCTTGTTTTGCAATTTCACGCCACTCAGAACCAGAAGGTTTATCGAACTGGATACCGTTTTTCTGCAGTGCCGCACGGGCGCCGATATCACCTTCTGCATTAATAGAATCTAAGCGTTTAAAAGCGGCTGCTAGGGTTTGCTTAACAATGGCTTGGTCATCAGCTTTAATCTTGTTAAATGCTTTTTGATCGACAACCAGCATCCCCATGATTAACAACAGAGGCTCATCCGCAAGATGTTGAATCTTAGTATGCCATTGCAAAGCAATCGCACCTGATGGATTAATGGTTACTGTGTCTAATAAACCTGTCTGCAGACCGGTATAAACATTTGAAATAGGCGACGCGATCGGCTTAATACCTGCTACTGTGAAAATTTCATTACCAATTAAGTCACCTTCTGGAACCCATACTTTTTGCCCTTGAATGTCGGCGGCTTTGGTCAACGCTTTATTCGACATCAGGTAAGCAAAGCCACCTTCTGAAAGCCCTAATAGCTGGAACCCATTGTCGGCTAAGCCGGCGGCAATAATTGGATCGAAGGTTTTACGTACATGGCGTACTTCATCTAAATTATTAAAGGTGAAGGGTAGGCTATAAAGCTGCACACCATTATAAATATGAGCCAGTGCTCCAGCAGAAATTGCGCCGCCGTGAAGCTGGCCAGAGCGCATTTTACGTAGAACTGTTTTATCGCTCCCCATAACGCCACCGGGGTAATATTTGATTTTTACGCGACCGTCTGTTTTTTTCTTCACTTCTTTTGCAGCGGCTTTCATCTCATTCATCCAAGTGCTGCCGTTAGGCACAACTGTGGCGATCTTTAATGTCGCAGCCATCGCTTGGCTGCTAGCGAAAGCGATTAAACTTGTGATAAAAAACGTTTTTAAAAAATGCATAAAATGGGTCTCAAGTTGAAGTCAGTTTTATTCAAAATATTCAGCAGATTCTGCTAATAATACTTCGGCTTGTTGTTTAGCAAGTTGATTGATTAAGGTTAAGCCTTCGGCCTTAGGGTCTGCGGCGATCACTTCTCTTAATAAACGGTCGTGTAATTCTTGCTCGAATAATAAACGTGCATATTGTTGAGCATAAAGCACCTTAGCCATTAGGTGGTGACCGTTAGAAGCACGGATCGCATTTTCGAAATGCAACTTGGCAAGATCAGGACGACCACCTAAAGAGGGTGGAAGTTGCGATTCTAATACACCCATATACACTTGCGCGGTGCCATTGTCATAATCTGCATCGTAGCTAAGTACCCATTTAAATAAGGTCTTCACTTTAGGCAGCTGGGCGACAGCGTCCCAATCACTACTATTGGCTTGGATCCAGCTTGCCCAAGAAGCAGCAAAGGTATAAATCAAATTGAGTTCATCTTCATCCAGATCTTCTAGCTCTACCTTAATATCGTCTACTTGCTCGTCGAGGGCGGCGCATAGGTCTTCTTCGTTTTCGCATAAAGCGCGTAGTGCATATTCTTTAGAGCGATTTGCCATACGACGGGTTTGAGCTTCGTCATTAGAGAAAACACCTGCGTAGGCACCATAGAGTTTAGCGGCAGGAATTAAAAAAGTTTCATCGTCTGGGTAGGTGGCGACGAGGGCATCCAGCATTAATAGATACGCGGGTGCTGCAGTACGGACTAATTCAGGGTCTTCCTGGTTCATCATTGAGCGAGAAAGATTGGTGGGAAGGTTGCCGATAGAGCAGGCTTGGATGCTAAAGATAGCAATAATTATCAATAATCTGAGCATAAGACATCTAAGATGAAAAAAATGAAGCGCGAATTGTACCCTGATTAACGTTACATTTTAACTAATCTATTTTGCGACAGACTTTTCCATTTTTCCTGGACTTTGACTTCTGCCTATTTTTGATTAAGGGGCTAATTGCGCTCAGTGAGCTGATCTAGTGGTATGGCTTTTAATAATTCACCTCCCATAGCGAGGTCTATGCCAATGCTGCGCAGAATATTCAGTGTATCCTCGTCATTAACTTGCTCTGCAATGGTTTTCTTTGCCATGAAATGAGCAATTTCATGGATTGATTTCACCATTGCATAATCGGCAGAGCTAGTCACAAGATCTTTAATAAATGAATGGTCAATTTTGACGTAATTTACGGGCAGTCGTTTCAGGTACTCAAAAGATGATTGCCCGGTACCGAAATCGGATAGGGTAAATTCGCAGCCCAAACTGCGCATCTCATGCATGAAATCTACCGCATCTTCCACATTCTGAATCGCGGACGTTTCGTTGAGCTCAAAACAAAACTTATTAACCGGAATTTCGTGTTCGCGTGCTTGATCAAAAATAAAGGCTAATAGTGAATCATCATTCATGGAGTAACCGGATAGTTTGATCATAAAACGATCAATCTGGGCGACTTCATCTGGATGAGCACTCATCCACTTAATCAATTGCTCCAGTGTCCAGCGATCGATCAAATACATGCGGCTATAATGTTCAGCTGCCTGCAAATATTCTAATGGTGGTACCTGAGTTCCATTTTCATCTTCGATACTGATGATCACTTCATACTGACGTTGTTCTTTTTCAGCGTCTTGAATGGCGGTAACCGGTAAGCATAAAAGGTGCAGCTGATCTGATTCTAATGCTTGGTTCAGCTTATTCGCCCAAGACATAAATTCATCGCGTTTAATTCGAGCATGATCATCTTCTATGTAGCGATAGACTCGACTCCCGCCTTTTTCTTTCGCAGATAAGCAAGCAGACTCGGCAAATTCAACCAAATCTATTTCGTCGCTTATTTGGTAACTTAGTTCTGAAACCCCCATGCTGAGATGAATACGGAATGTATGCTTGCCACTGATAATATCCAGTTGCTCTAATTCTTTTTTCAATGCTCTAGCTTGGTCTTCACCATGGCTAAGGTCTGCATGTTGAAATAAAATGGCAAATTCATTACTGCCCATTCGGGCACAGTCATTTTTGTTGGTGCTCGTTTCTAGCAATACTTTGGCAATGGCTTTTAAGCATTCGTCACCACCTTCCACACCGTACTCACTATTGATTAATTTGAATTGATCAATATCAATCATACATAGCGTATGGGTTAGATTTGAACGATGGGATTTTGCCGCCTCTTCTTTTAGATGACGCATGAAGTATTGGCGAGTATTGATCTGGGTTAGCGCATCGGTATTCGCTTGGGCTGAAAGATCATTATAAATTTGCTGAACTAGGGCATCCAAGCTTTGGTCTACTGCGGATTCTTCTTGCTCGTATAGGCGTTTCACTGAGCCGTCATCGAGAGCCTCTGCTAATTGCTCCAGTGTGAAATCGACGACTTTCATGCCGCCGTGATTAACGCAGGCAAACTTAGAACCATCATCAGCGATCCATACGACGGAAACATTTAAGTCGGATTCGACCATTAATAACCAGTCACCTACTTGTAAGTCGAGCGCGCGACGTACACCTTTGCCTTCCAAAATAGGTTTAACTTCTTCCACTTCTTCTGGAACTTCAATCACTTCTTCAATTTCACCACTTTCTAAATGCTGCTCAGCGGCTAAGTTGATTTCGTTATGCCAACGACTATGTTCTGGACGTGGACCGTTAAGCTGATCGAGTTCATGGTGCATGAGTTTTATTAATGGATAAAAGCGTTCTAATAGCTCCTTATGAGCGGCATTCTTAGGACTAAATAAAGATAATACTTGGCGGTAGAGCTTTACTGCGCCTCGAAAACGTTTGCTTTCAATGCTTTCACGTAAATAAATCAGCGTTAATAGAGGTTTCCAGCCTTGTTCTAACCATTCCATAACAACCGTGGGTAGTGTCTTTCCAGAAGTATCTTTGGTGATCAGGCGGGCAATTTTTTCACGTGCTTGATCTACTCTATGCTCGCCTTCTGCAGCCTGGGCAACACGGTCGGTATTCATTTTCACGCGACGTTCAGCTTCCACAAGCATGGCATCAACGCCTAATTGCAAAGATTGCAATTGAGCTTCGAGTTGTTCAGCGGTGCTATCGGGGTCAATCTCGCGAAGTAGAGTATCTAATTTTTCACTGATCCTATCTTGGCCAGTGGTGGTCATACGACCGAGTTTAGAGATAGAGTTTAAGGCAACTCGACCAGGGTGCTGAGGGTTGAACATCATGCTGGGGTCGCTCAGCATCATCATGGACAGTGGTTGTTCTAACTGAGCAATGAAGGGTTTGACGAAGTCAGAAATTTTCTCGTTGGCGACTAAGTTTTGCGTTACATGTTCTAAAGTATCAATCGCTTCGCGATTTTCCGCTGGTAGACCAACGTCTGATGCGGCTAAGGCTTGCTCTAAGTCTTGGCGAACACGCCCAGTATGAGTATCCGATTTTTGCCAAAGCTGCTGCAGTGCAGATTGTACTTGGCTATGGTTAGCGACGGGCATACTTGGCTGTGAGAGTTCGGCTGCGACACCGGCACTACTGGCGCCACTTTCAATACGTTGATAGCGTAAGGCGAGTAAGCTTTGGATATTACTATATGCCTGCTGCGCTTCTGATTGGTGCTGGCGAAAGGCTTGCATTGAGCCTGAATGTGCTGGAGCGGTATAGGAATAACCGGTGTTTGCAGAGGCGCTTGTAGAAGGTGACTGCTGTCCTTGATTTTGTGAATCGCCAGGGGAAGCCGGTAAAATTTGTGGTTCTAATTCCGGTAATACCTCATCTTCCGCGGCAGAGCTTGTTACAGTATTTGAACTGCTTGTATTTATCGGATTACGACGATTGCGAAAGGCCAAAGGTATATCGATTTGCTTGATAAGCGATTGGTAGGCTGTTTGTAATTGCTGTCCTGCGATTTGTGAAAAAGTATCAAAGGCGATTTGGCGAATGTTCTTTTCAATCTCTAAAGGTTCAATCGCGGCTCTGAATGCTTCAGTAATAATATTGGCACTGAGAGGGTTGAAGCAGTCCTCAGCGGGCGCTTCAGAGATCATGTCTAATAATTGACGTACTTCGAAGGAAGCATGGCTCAAGCGTGACTGTAAGTGAGTACTTGCAACTTTGGCTAACAGCCAGTCTTCAAAGTCTGCCTGCTGTACTAGAGATAAGCTCTGCCCTGAACTATCTTTTTGTCCATCAGTATCCGGGGTAATAGGAGGTAGGCCCTCCAGCCAACACTTTAGCTGTTCTGCAACGGCGCTTAAAAAGCTGTTTTGAATTTTCGAACTCTGTTCTTTAACGTGTTTCTCAGCACCGAATAAAACTTGCTGTTCGCTGTTATTGTGGGCGTTATTAGCGCGATTAAAGAGTTCATCTAAAAATTCAGAGTGCCATTGTTTAATAATACCTTGGCTACTTTCTTTGACTCGTTGCTGAAATAAATTTTTATAATGACTGCGTTTCTCGCTTGATAAGCCGCCATTGTTTCTATTCGCTTGGTTAATGCTTTGTAATTGTAGAAACAGTTCATTGCTTGGGTTATTCAGCTTCAAGCCTGCACTGCTGCCTTCTTGGTAGAGGCACTCTACGGTAATGTTGAGTGGGGCGCCTTCCAGGGTTAGATAGAGCTGGAGTATATCTTCACTTTTTAGGCTGAATACTTCATCGTCAGGCCAATAGACTCGAAGACCTTCTTTGGAAAAATCAGAAACATGACAAGCATGGCTTGAGCCATCAGTGGTAATCAATTTTGCTTCTACGTGACTTTCAAACCTAGGTTTTTCGCGCTTATCCATTCTGCCTGATCCAATGTAATCAATTAACGGGCTTCATTCATTGAGTATAGCCATATTCCATGTGCTGACTGAGTAAGGGCTAAGTTAATTGTAACTTTTTATAGAAGCATAGATATGTGAACATCAATTTAACGGCTGGTCTATAAATGTTAAGAAAGTAGTGTTGGGTTAATGTGTCTTAGTACAATAAAGTGCAGAGTATCACTGGCGCTAAACTGATGCTATGACTGTGGGCAGAAGCTTGTTATGCTAGCTAAATAACCCGTTAGTTATATAGGTGAAGTATGAGCAATTCAATAAAAACGCGTGAAGACTTTCTAACCGTTGCGCGGGGAGAAATTACACTGGTCGATGCTGATCGAGCTGAGGCATTAATTGCACAGCAAGCATTGGTATTGGATGTACGTGAACCGGCAGAATTCCAGCAAGGGCATTTGCCGAATGCGGTGAACGTGCCACGAGGGGTATTGGAATTTAAAGTGGGTAACCATCCTGATTTGAATGATAACCAGCGTAATATTTTAATATATTGTAAGAATGGTGGGCGTAGCACGTTAGCGGCTTATACCTTAAAACAAATGGGATTCAGTGACGTTGAAATGCTCATTGGCGGCTTTGATGGTTGGCAGGGCGCTGTCCATAAAGTGGAAGTCGACCCTAGTATTTATTGATTTTAATGACGGCGCTGTCTGTCGTCGAAAGTAGCTGAGCGATGATTTCTATTATTAGGCTACTGCAGATGCAGGTAGATGAACTAAAGTAGTAATAATCATTAGGAGTGAAGTATGGCTATTATCAATCACATTAGTAATTATTATGAGCAAGTCGTATCGGACGAAATTCGGCGTCAGCTAGCCAGTCGACCGAAAGAGCCTGGTATGGATTTTATGGCTGATGTAGCTTGCGTTGCACTTAATCGCTTACCACCAAAGTATTATCGCTATGAGGTAGACATGGCATTTTATATGTCTCCGAATGAACTATTTGATGTAAAAGAGAGCGTTAATAAAGCGGTGACGGATGCTATTGCCTTTGTTGAGCATCATTCTCGCTCCGATTAAAAGCGGCTAGCAGTCATTGTGGAGTGTGTAGAAAGCGTAAAGAGCTCTTGCAAAAGTTGAGAATCCTTATTTAATGCATTTATAAATACAAGGAAATATTAAATGAAGATTCTTTTAGTCGACGATGATCAAGAGCTGTGTGAATTATTGGTGCGCTATTTACAGCGAGAAGGTATTGAAGTTGATCAAGTTCATACCGGATCAGAAGGGCTTCAACAAGGATTGGCTCAATCGTATGATGCGATGATTCTGGACATTATGTTACCGGGTATGAGTGGTTTAGAAGTATTAACGGAGTTGCGTAAAAGTAGCCAGCTTCCCGTTGTGATGCTGACCGCTAAGGGAGACGAGATGGATCGTATTGTAGGTCTGGAAATCGGCGCTGATGATTACCTACCTAAACCGTGTAATCCGCGTGAGCTTATTGCTCGTTTGCGTGCGGTTTTACGTCGTACCAAAGCCGATGTTCAGGCTCAAACCAACGATGTGATTCGTATTGATGAGCTAGAAATT
The DNA here is from genome assembly GCA_047616865.1 of Oleispira sp. Taxonomy (GTDB): domain Bacteria; phylum Pseudomonadota; class Gammaproteobacteria; order Pseudomonadales; family Oceanobacteraceae; genus Oleispira. The sequence goes on along the minus strand of JBLGBO010000005.1, from coordinate 77,574 downwards.
GATCATAGTCAGCATCATGTATTGAAAGATAATGAACCGCTAGAACTGACGGTTACTGAATATAATATTCTTAATACCCTTGTTTCTCATCTGGGCAAGGTCGTAGAAAAAAACCAACTGGCAGAAGAGGCGATGTCTCGCTCTTTAACCCTATTTGATCGCAGCTTAGATATGCATTTAAGCAACTTACGCAAGAAGTTGGGCAGTCATGAAGATGGCCAAGCGCGTATTAAAACCATACGTGGTGTCGGTTATATGTACGTGACGGCTCAGGTTTGATGATATTTAAGTTGGATGTTTAGTGCGCGGCTTATATTGGAAAATCTATTTTGCATTTATCTTAACCAGCGTACTAGCAACGCTGGTGACGTTAGCTTATGCCGTGTTCTATCGACAGCTATCGAATGAAACGAATAATTTAATTGCGCCAACCGAAGGTTATATCTCATCGGCACAGCTTATGCTGCAGCGCGGCGGTGAGCCTTTACTCATAGAATGGCTAATTACATTTGAACAGCATCCTAATGTTAATGCTTATGTTTTTGATCAGCAAGGCAGTAATATTTCTGGCGGAAAAGTGCCAGCGTCAGTATCTGATTATGCTTTTTCTGCAAGCGAATTTCACGTTAAAGTACAACCGTTAGATCGCAGTGAAATTCTAGTTAAGGCCCCGCTAACGTCACAACAGGGGGGATTTTATTTATTAGTTGTCGAGTTCCTTCACCCCTTTGCTGTCTTGGATGTAAAAAGCTACATTGCTTTAGGGCTATCGGTTGCCACTATATTCTTTGCGGGTGTTGGCTTTATCTTGTCTGGTTATTTATCTCGCCCAGTGCGGCGCTTACAAAAAACAGTAAAAGCCATTGCTGCTGGAGACTTGAGTGCACGTTCAGGTTATCGCTTGCGCCGCCGCCGCGATGAAATCGGCGACCTTAGTCGTGAATTTGATGTTATGGCAGATAGGGTGCAAGCGTTATTAGCTGATCAAAAAGGCTTGTTGCGCGATATATCCCACGAGCTGCGTTCACCTCTAGCTAGACTGCAGATAGCAACTGAATTGGCGCGCTTTGATGCTAGCGATGATGTGATCGAATACTTAGATCGTATCGAGCTTGAAACGGGGCGGGTTAATGATTTAATTGCCGATATTTTATTATTAGCCAAGCTAGAAGTTGAGCGACACCCTGATCAATGGCAAGAGATCGACCTAGTCGATATCCTCGATCAAATTGTTAATGATGCGCACTTTGAACAACAAGCAGAGGTGATTCGATTTTTACACCCTAAAAAAACCTGTTTGGTGATGGCAGAGGCGAAGCTACTAAGCTCTGCTTTTGAAAATCTCATTCGTAATGCGTTGTTACACACCTTTCAGCATACTAAGGTGGATATCACGATTAAAGAAATAGACAGTGATTTTGCCATAATTGTTCGTGATCACGGACCTGGCGTAGCTGAAGAGCATATCCAACACCTCACGCAGCCATTTTATCGAGCGGAGCATGCGAGAGAGCGTATTGGGCAGAATGTCGCACAGCAACAACCCGGGGAGCGTGGTTATGGTTTAGGTATGGCCATTGCTCATCGTGTAATCCGTAGTTTTGGCGGACAAGTAGCCATTCGCAACCATCCAGAGGGCGGCTTGGAGATTAGTTGCTATTTAAATCGAATTTTTTGATTAATATTTACCCAGCATTTACGGTCTAGAGACGTGACATTTAAGCCAGATTTAGTAAACTCTTAGCAGTAATATATTTTTTTACATTCTTAGCCTAACTCGTGGGATAAGAGATCAACATTGAGTAATCGCAATACATGAGAATTTTAATAGGGTTGATGATTGGTTTTTTCCTCATGTCTCCCTCTATGGCAGATAATGTCTTAAAGCCGGTGACTGATCTTTCCGAATTTTCAGGTGCCAATAGCGCCAATAAAATTACTTGGAATAATCAGCGCCCAGAACAACAGCGTGCGTTGACTCAATTTTATCGATCGATGACCCCATCAGCGTCTACTCGTCCTTCTCTTGAGCGTCAGCAGCATGCGCAGGAGTTACGCAGTATGAACCCAAAGCAACGCCAGCAGTTATTTCTTAATTACATCCAGCAAAATCGATAACACCTCTGTAACTTCGAAAAATTAGTCGCATTCAATCCCTTCATTTGTACCTTGTTTCTAGCCTAAAAGATGAATAGTCGGTAAAGTGACCTTTTTTATATTTCGAGGCTATTGTGAAAACAGCAATCACCGAACTATTAGGCATTGAAATGCCCATTATCTTACCTGGCATGAGCTGGATCTCGACTCCTGAACTGGTCGCTGCCGTTTCTAACGCCGGTGGTTTGGGTATCTTAGCAAGTGGGCCTTTAACCCCGGATGAAACTCGCGAAGCTATCGCTCAAATTCGCCAGCTTACAGATAAGCCTTTTGGTATTGGCGTTACTCTCCTGATGCCTGGGGCAGAAGAGAATGCCTTTATTGCTATTGAAGAAAAAGTCCCTGTGATTAATTTTTCTTTAGGTAAGGGCGATAAGCTTATTGAACGTGCTCATGCTTATGGCGCTAAAGTGATTGCTACCGTTGTCACAGAAAAGCATGCGCTGTCTGCACAAGCCAGTGGTGCCGATGCACTATTGGTTACGGGCCATGAGGCTGCTGCCCATGGTGGAGATGTCACATCCTTGGTATTAGTACCGGCAATATCTCAGGCGGTTGATATTCCGGTGATTGCTACTGGTGGTTTTGCTGATGCACGCGGTTTGATGGCGGCTTTTTCATTAGGTGCTGATGGCGTAGCGATGGGCTCACGATTGGCGACTAGTTCTGATAGCCCTCTGCATCAAAATATGAAAGATGCAGTGGTTAAAAAGAATGAGCAAGATACAATTTATTCGAAAAACTTTGATGGCATTCATGCCCGTGTTATGCGGACCCCAGAAGCGATTAAAGCGACTAAAAAGCCGATGAACTTTTTTGTCGCTAGCATTGAAGCAATGAAAGCCGCAGCGATGGTTAAGCAGCCTATCTGGAAGATTATGCTCGGCTTGCTTGCGCAATTGGATAAAGTTAAGTTGCTGGCATATTTTGGTGCTGCAGTGCCTCGCCTGAAAGCGGCTACAGTTGATGGTGATTATCAGAAAGGGGTGCAGTTTATTGGCCAAACTCAAGGTTTGATTAACGATCAGCCGAGCGTTCAGGAAATTTTTGACAGCATACGAAAAGATGCTGAATCCGTGCATCAAAATAATGCACGGCGTTTAGGTCACTCTGACTAATGAACAGATTGGCGTAGGAAGCGCGTATCGGCTTTTTCCTCTTTCACGCCTTTACGCTCTTTATAGCTCTGCATAATTCTATGCAGAGCAAATAACTCTGCTAGCGTATGTACATCCTTGGCTTCACTTAGTTTTTCTACCACCTGCAAATCATCCTCCCGATCCCAGTCATGAAGTATTGAATTAGCTATAAGAGGCGTAGCCTTAGGCTTTTTGATAGTTGGCGCAAACATGATCGTTTCCTCTTATAAGTCTTTATCTCAGCGTACGATGACTAAGGCTTTTATAGAAAGACTTAAATATTACTAAGGGCTCTCTGCTTAGGAATATTGGTTATTACAATTTTAGTGCTAAAAGAAGAAGGTTTAATGAGTGTGCGCTAGGCTATAACAATAATCATTATTTCGCGTCTGCTTCATGGAGGAAGTGTTATTCAATTTAAAGAAGATAGTCATTGGCTGAAGCTACTTTATGGTTTGCTGATGGCGCTCGCCATATTTGGCCTGCTTGGAAGTTTAGCCTTTAACGCATTTTGGCATTATGACAAGGTAGAGAATCGTTTTTATAGCGAGGTGACCTTTATGCGCCAGCATGTAAGAGAGCTGATGGCGCAGAACGAATCTATTTTGTCTGGATTTTCAGCTTTTTTGTTGGGCAGTCAGGTCGCCGATATTAATGCGACTCGCAGTTATGCTCGGCGAATGCTGGATCGTTATCCTCATATTCTTATGTTTGAAGTTGCGCAGCGTGTTGATAGCGATCATCTGGAGCCTTTCACGTCATACTTGAAAGCGCAAAATATTAGCCCACCTCGTATTTGGTCTTTTGATTATGAAAAAGGCATTATTGACCATCGTCTAGAAGAAAGTGGAGAAGCATTCCCCGTTATTTTTATCGAACCTGAAAGTGAAAATTCCCAATTGGGACTGGATATTAATTCAATCGAATTTGTTCATAGTGTCGTGCAGAAGTTTGGCAAAAATGATCAGTTGTTGATGACTGAGCCATTTGAATTATTCGATGGCGGAATCGCTATTGTAATGATGCAAGGCATTAATGTATCAGGCTCAGAAGTGCCGCGTTACGTATCTCTATTGGTTATTAAAGCAGAGCAGTTAATTCCAAATATGCTAAGAGACAAAGGCTGGGGGTTTTCTTTAAGTAGCAAAGATAGAAATGGCCACCAATTTGATTTATTGCGTACAGATGCAGAGAAAGATGAGTATGCTTGGTTGCCTGAATTAAGAACCGTTGATCGTATTAGACTAACGGATTTCGAATTAACTTTAGAAATAAAGCAACAGCTGAGAATGCAAGACTTTGATTGGTTGCACATTCTAGGTATTACCATCTTGATGATTGTTTTTCCCATTTTGGTATTAATCATGTACCGAATTCATGAGGGCATTCAGCAACAAAATTCTTTAAAAAGACAGAAACTTTATCAACTAGCCAATTTTGATGTATTAACGGGATTAGCGAATCGCTTTCATTTTGAAGATTTTGGTAATCGATTATTATCAACAGCAATACGGAATAAAACTCATATTGGCGTATTTTTTATCGATTTAAATGGTTTCAAGGTAGTCAACGATAATCTAGGGCATGCTACTGGGGATATTGTACTGAAACGTGTTGCAGAAACATTATTGCATAACGTACGACAAGGGGATGTTGTGGCTCGAATCGGTGGTGATGAGTTTGCAATTCTTGCAGATCAAATCCCTAGTCTGCACAGTTTAATGAGTATGTTACACAATATTCGTGAAGCGATAGCGGGTATGAGTATTATTGAAACGCAAGGCTATGAGATAACTGGCAGTATCGGCTTCTCATATAGCGAATATCATGGCTACGATCTTGTAGAATTATTAAAGGTTGCTGACAATTCTATGTATGGTGAAAAACAAGAACATTACAAAACACCTATTACTGCCTAAAATTATCAGCGCTTATACTTTATTGTTTGGGTTTAATCATACTGTTTGTAATAGATGGCGCTTTAAATCTACGTATTATTAAATTTAAACATGAAATTGTAACATTAGCTGATGAGCTGCTGGTAGAGCGGGATAAACTCAACTAACTTTGTGGTACCTAATAAGTATAATTAAATAAGAGGAATTACAATGAAGCGATTTAGCTTAGCTTTTTTCACTTTATGTCTACTATTTTCAGCCTCCAGCCAAGCGTGGTGGTGGAATAAACCTTCGACTTATACCCAAACTAAATACCCTATTGTATTGACCCATGGTTTGTATGGCTTCGATAGCTTATTGGGCATAAAATATTGGCATAAAGTTCCTGAAACTTTACGCAAAGACGGTGCGGAAGTATATGTGACAACTGTTTCTAACTCTAATTCTCCTGAAATTCGTGGGGAGCAATTAATTCCTCAAATTGAACGAATTTTAGCCATTAGCGGTGCTGAAAAAGTGAATCTTATTGGCCACAGTCATGGTGGTCCAACTATACGCTATGTCGCTTCAGTAAGGCCTGATCTAGTCGCCTCGGTTACTTCAATTGCTGGGGTGAATAAAGGTACTCCAGTGGCAGATACACTTTCAAATTTAAGTGAGCAGTCCAGTTTTATTGCCGGAGTGGTTGCAACCTTAGGTAATACTCTTGCCGTTGTTATCGACGTTATTTCTGGCGGTGGTCATGAGCAAGATATTATGGCGTCTTTGGCTTCGATGACCACAGAGGAAACAGCCGTATTTAACCAAAAACATCCCGCGGGTATTCCTGTTAGTGCGTGTGGGGAAGGAAATTATAGTGACAATGGTATTCGTTATTATTCATGGAGTGGCGCTAAACCATCGACAAACATTCTTGATCCTTTAGATTTAATCACAACCACAACCTCTTTGTTTTTTCCTGCCGGTGTTAAAAATGACGGCCTGGTCTCAAGCTGTAGTAGCCATTTAGGAATGGTGATTCGTGATGACTTTAAAATGAATCATTTGGATGAGGTCAATATGCTGTTAGGCATACACCATTTATGGTCTACTGATCCTCTTACGGTTTTTCGCAGCCATGCAAACCGTTTAAAGAATGCAGGGTTATAAGTAACTTTCATCTAGGTAGCTTATTTCTTAAATGATTGAGCTGCCTAGGATTTTTTAATATGAATATGATCACCCCATTAAATAATAAGAAGTTTTTTCTCAGTCTATCTATTATAGCCGTTTTCGTTTTCTTACTCGCTCAGAATGTTAGCAAAGATCAAGATGATGGCCATTCAGAGAGCCTCCCTGTATCCAGCTCTAAACTCCTTCCTTTAAATAATAGCTCTGTGAGCGATAAGAAAAGCCTGTTCGTATCCAATGTGAGTGGAAACCCAGAAAGCTTTAAGTCTTCAGCGGATATTCTTAAATTAAAAATGTTCAAACTAGCGTCTGTAGATGGTGAAATAACAGCAGATGAAAATGGAATGTTGGTGATAGATAGAAGTGTTCGGCACTGGATTGATTTTTATTTATCTGCGCTGGGAGAATTAACACTTGCTGAAATACAGCAACTAATGGCCTTGGAAATATCTTCACTGCCCATGCCCGCCCGTCAACAGGCGGAGCAGTTGTTAGCGGATTATTTATCCTATAAAGAAGCATTGGCAAGTTATGAAGAGCAATTTAAACAGGTCGGCCCAGCAGATCACCTAGTGAACTTGCAGCAAAGACATGAATGGCAAAAGAGATTACGCCGTCAAATTCTGTCAAGCGAAGTTGTTGAAGCATTTTGGCAATTAGATGAGCTGGTGGACGATTATGCCTTAGCGCAGCTAGTCGTTAATAACAGTAATGAAAGTGACGAAGAGAAGGCTCGCGAATTAAAAAATCTTGAAGATGCTTTGCCAGCAGAACTTAAAGTTTTTAAACGTGATTTATACATCGCCAGTGACTTACAAGAAAAAGTTGTTCAATCTCGCCAAGAGGGAGGAAGTACTGAGGCTGTACGCCAATTACGAATTGAGCAGGTAGGTCCAGAGGCCGCTGACCGTTTAGAGATTTTGGAGGCAAAGCAAGAAGCATGGCAGCAACGCATGTTGGCTTATGCTCGAGAGGTTGAATCGGTAGCCGCGATTGAGGGATTAACTGAACAAGATAAACAAGAAAGAATAAGAATTTATCAGCAAGCTCACTTTAACATTAAAGAGCAGTTACGCCTTGATACTGCGTTGATGTTACTGCGTGATGAATAAGTTATAAGGCATTATCTTTTTGAACTTGCAGGCTGGCAGGCTGAATATATTTTTTATAAAACTCAGCGGCTGGTAGTGGTTTGCTAAAGAAAAATCCTTGGTAGCTATCGCAGCCCATCGCTTGTAATAAAATCAGTTGTTGGTGGTTTTCCACACCTTCAGCGATGACTTTTAATTTCAGGGTTTGTCCCATTGCAATAATCGCACGAATAATCGCTTCATCATCAGGGTCACTGGTAATATCATTAACGAAAGAGCGATCTATTTTAAGTTTACCGATAGGGAACTGTCGTAAATAACTTAAGGATGAATAGCCGGTACCAAAATCATCCATCGCAAAGCGAACACCTGAATGATTAATATTTTCTAAAATTCGGATATTCTCTTGTATGTTATCCATTAATAAACTTTCAGTGATTTCTAGCTCCAGTAGATTTTCCCCTAGCCCCGTTTTATCTAATACTTCTTGCACATGAGAAACAAAGTTATCGTCTAATTGCTTCACTGAAACGTTTACTGCAACCGACAGATTTAGCTCTGCTTCTTGATTCCAATTTTTAAAGGTCGTACAGGCTTGTTCTAATACCCAATCACCAATGTCTCTAATAAGGCCAGTTTCTTCTGCAACCGGAATAAATTCAACAGGAGATATCATCCCCGCGGTTGGGTGAATCCAACGAACCAGAGCTTCTGCGCCCTCTAACTCTCCAGTATGGGCATTCACTTGTGGCTGGTAATACACTTCAAATTCATTGGCTTTTATGGCGCTGCGCAATTCGGTTTCCATGGTTAAACGCGAATTAACTTTTTGATTCATCTCGCTGGTATAAAATTGATAGCGATTGCCGCCTTTCGATTTTGCGCTGTACATAGCGGTATCGGCATTGCGTAATAAAATATGGGAATCCGTAGAATCCTGAGGATACATACTAATACCGATACTGCAGCTGGTATTCAGTTTATAATAATCCAGTTCATAAGGTTTGCAGAGGGCTAGGTTGATGTTATGAGCAAGTACTTCAACTGCGTCAGTGTCTTCAGGATCTTTCATCATAATCATGAACTCATCACCGCCTAAGCGAGCAAGTAAAATCTTATCATCTATACAGGCCTTTATGCGTTCGGCCGCAACCTTCAATAATCGGTCTCCGACTTGATGGCCTAGAGAATCATTAATCGTTTTAAAGCGATCAAGATCGATAAAAAGTAAGGCTAGCTTGGTTTTACCTGCATAGCGATCAATTTGATTAACCAGTTCATCATTAAAACAATATCGATTAGCGAGTTCAGTCAGTGGGTCTCGGGTTGCTAAGTACTCTACTTGTTGCCGTGAAATCATATGCTCGGTAATATCGAGCAAAATCCCCTCTAAGTAGACTTTATTTTTCGCTTCACGAATCGCACACCCTCGGTCCATAAGCCATTTTAATTCTCCGCTGGGCGTTTGAATACGGAAAATATGTTCATATTTTTTCTTTGAGCTAGTGACGCTATTTGCATGCTTAATTAATATATCTTGGTCATCTTCATGGATGTTATCAAAAGGTGTACGCTGACCTGATAGGTAGCTATTCGCAGAATAGCCGAGTAATTCTTGGCAGCCATCAGTAATAAATAATACTTTATAGTCGGGGATTCTGACGCGATATATCATGCCGGGGATGTTAGAGAAGAGTAGATTTAAGGTGCTTTCTTTTTCATGCAATGTACTTTCTATGGCGAGATGATGTGTATTAACTTCATTAAAGATTCGTTTGACTAAGCGATAATAGAAAAAACTAATAGAGTAAAAAATTAACAGTAATATAAAGGGGGGGGTTATCTCTTCTAACCATGCCGTGAGTACTTGGGTCGTGGGGGTTGAGATAGAAATGAAGAGATCGAATTGCTCTAAATAACGCACACTGCCCATGCGCTTAATGCCATCGAGGCCAAATTTATGCTGATATTGCCCCTGCTTAAGCAGCGCTAATGGTTGCTCAGGAATATACTGGTTAATAGCGGTAGATGGAATATGGGCGCCCAATAGGGAGCGTTGGTGTAAAGGCAGAGGGTCAGCATATAACAGGTGGTTACCAGCGCCAATAATCTGAATCGCAGTATTATCAATGTCATTAATACTGCTCCAATTGAGTTTGTCATTCTCGGTGGAGATTGCTAAACATAATAAGCTCGCATCAACTAGCTGAGTGACTATGCAAATAGTGACATATTGGCTGCTGCTACCCGCACCTAAACTGAACGTTGGGATAAAGTGAGGTTCAAGGGAGCTTTGCAGCTCAGTTATAGCGGCGGGTAAAACAATGACCTTGGATAGATCTAAGCGTAGATTGTTATTATGGCGAAATGAAGAGGTTAAAATCTTACCTTCTTTATTTACTAAGAAACTATGATCAAAGCTATTGTCATTAGGGCTAAATAAATAACCTGGTAAAGGACTTTTGGCTTCTTCCGCTGATAACAGTTGCTCATTTAATTGCTTAATTTGAAAGAAAAGGTGCTTGGCTTGTTGTTGTGTATGCTGACTGACTAATTGGTTTAAAGCATCTAGTTGAGTAAAAATTTGTTGAGTATTCGTTACCCAAGCATTAGTAATGTAGGCAACAAAAAGCAGGGCAAGCACAAACCAAGCGGTGAAAAGAGACAGCTTCAAACGATCTTGGTCAAATATGTTTTTAATATTAGATATTAGCTGCACTGTTAAGCATCTTAGCCTTAGTAGTCCATGGGTACTTTAAGTGTAGCCACTAGATAGTCATTTTTGTTGCCCATTATTATTTTATTGATTGCAATAATGGCTTTAGTGCCTGCCATACACTTTGCATCATTATGGGTTGAGCGTTCTTTGTTGGATGAATACCATCAGCTTGCATCATACCTGCTTGACCCGCAATGCCACTTAATAAGAATTTAACTGATTTTACATTTAGCTCAGTGGCTAATAGCGAGTATTGATTGGCAAACAGCTCACTATACTTTTGTCCGTAGTTTGGAGGAATGCGCATTCCTAGCAATAAAACCTTGGCTCCAGATTCTTGGCTAAGCTTAATCATATGCGTCAGGTTTTGTGTCATTAGTTTGATAGGCGTTCCCCTTAAACCATCGTTACCACCTAATTCCAGAATGATTAAGCTAGGCTGATATTTTTCTAATAACGATTTAAGACGATTCGCGCCACCACTGGTGGTTTCACCACTAATGCTGGCATTGATTAATGCGTAGTGAGGGTATTGTTGTTCGAGTTCCTTTTCTAATAAGGCAACCCAACCCAGTTGTTTATCGATACCAAAGCCAGCACTGATACTGTCCCCTAAAACAAGAATTGTCTGTTGTTGTAAAGGACTGTTTTCCCCTGCGTGGGCTTGAGGTAAGCTCAGCTTAAGCAATAAGCACAGCATGATAGCGAAAAGGCGAAACGATTGATGAATACCAACATTGAACATAAGTATCAGGTTCCTTTATTAGATCTTAAAAATGTCGTGAAGCAGGTAAAAACAGGCTCAGATGAACTGACCATTCTGCAAGGGTTAGATCTACAGATCAAGCACGGTGAAAGTGTGGCAATTGTGGGTGCTTCTGGCAGTGGTAAATCAACACTATTAGGCATTATGGCGGGTTTAGATCAAGCGACGTCTGGGGAAGTTTGGCTGAATGGCCAAGCTTTGCACCAGCTCGATGAAGATCAGCGCGCCGCGGTACGCGCGGAAGGTGTTGGCTTTGTGTTTCAAAACTTTCAGTTATTACCTGCACTAACCGCATTAGAAAATGTGTGTTTACCCTTAGAAATGACCCAGAAACACTCTCTTAAAGAATGCCAGGTATTAGCGCAACAATGGTTAGATAAGGTCGGTCTGGGCCATCGCCTGCAGCATTATCCCACTCAGCTATCGGGTGGCGAGCAGCAACGAGTCGCGATCGCACGAGCGTTTGCCTGTCAGCCTTCGGTTTTATTCGCTGATGAACCAACGGGTAACCTTGATCGAAATACCGGTAAAACCATTATCGACCTTTTGTTCGAACTCAATCAGCAGAATCACACTAGCTTAGTCTTAGTAACTCATGATGAGCATTTAGCCGAACGTTGTCAGCGCAGTATTCATATTGATGATGGCATGATTGTGAATGCTGATAATGCGAGTGACGTAAAAGATAAGGTCGGTGATTCACTACGAGGAATAGATGCATGAACGTTAACTCGCCTCAGCTTTACCTGCTGAGCTTACGGTTATTGCTGGCAGAAATGCGTGCAGGAAAAATGACGGTCATTATGTTGGCTCTAATTCTCGCCGTCAGTTCAGCCACTATTATCAGTGTTTTTAGTCAACGTCTTGATAGCGCCATGCTCAATAAAAGCAGTGAGTTATTAGGGGCGGACTTGCGTCTTTTATCGCGAGAAAAGATTCCTCAAGACTGGTATCAACAAGCTCAAGCTTTAGGTCTTAAAACAACCACGACATTAGAGTTTCCTAGTGTTGTCTTATTAGGGGACGAAATGGCGTTGGCAGCCGTAAAAGCCGTGGATCAAGGTTACCCCCTAAAAGGGCAGTTGGCGAGTAAGACCAACCCAGCATTGCAACAAGGTCCAGCGATAGGACAGGTATGGCTAGAGCCGCGCTTATTGGCGTTATTAAACGCCAAGCTGGGGGATGTGATTGAAGTCGGTGCGATTACCCTAAAAGTTGATGCGGTGCTTATCAGCGAGAGTGACCGTGCAGGTAATTTTTATAGTCTGTCGCCACGTTTGATGATGAACTTGCAAGATGTAGCAGCGGCCAAATTAGTACAGCCAGGCAGTCGAGTGAGCTGGCGCATGTTAGTGGCGGGTGAAAACTTGGCGCTAGAAAGTTTAAAACAAAATTTAGAACCGTTATTAGTTAGCCATCAAAGTTTTGAATCTTTAACCGATAATAATCAAGCCTTGGCGGCATCACTTTCTAAAGCACGCAGTTATTTATCACTCGCCGCTATGCTGGCGATTATTCTTGCTGGTATTGCCATTGCCATGGCCGCGCAAGATTATGCGCGTCAGCACTTTGATAGCAGTGCTTTATTGAGAACTTTAGGTGCGAGTCGACGTTACGTTACGCGCCTGTACTTGTATCAATTAATGTACCTCGCTCTTTTTACCAGTCTCATCGGGTTAATATTAGGTTATGTGGGTCAGGAAGTATTAACCCAGCTATTGGCTTCGGCGTTTAATAAAGGCACGGCGGATGCCAGCTTACCCAGTGCTGGGTATTCTGCTTGGTTTATTGCCAGTTTAACGGCACCGGTTACGTTAATTGGTTTTGCTCTACCACCGCTATTGCGTTTAGGGCGAGTATCACCATTACGAGTTTTACGGCGTGAGCTAGAGCCGATGGCTTGGAATAGCTGGGCTATATACGGTTTGGGCTTAGCGATGATGGCACTGCTCAATTATTGGTTTAGCCAGAATCTGACAATGACTTTGATTATTATTGGCGGTGGTTTTGTAATTTTATTAGCATTGCTATTTGTCTTGCAGTTAATGCTATTTACGGCGGATAAATTAATACCGAAAGCCAAATTGTCGATGAGCCTACGCTTTGCTTGGCAGCAGATTAATCGTGATCGTTATCGCACCTCGATTCAAATTTTAGCACTTTCACTGACCTTAATGGTCATGCTTATTATCGCTATTGTGCGGAATGATTTGTTGCAAGACTGGCAAAAAAACTTACCACAAGATAGTGCGAATTTCTTTGCTATGAATATTCAAGGTTATCAAATAGACAGTTATCAACAAGACCTCGAAAAAGCTGGGTTTACTATTTCAACCGCCTTTCCGATGGTGCCAGGACGTTTAACGGTGATTAATGACATCATAGTGAAGGACGATGCCGAGTATTCACAAGATCCCGCGTTGCAGCGTGATCTCGTCATCAGTGGTGGCGATATATTACCCATTGGCAATGTTATTACGGATGGCACTTGGTTCAGTACACAGTCTATTGCCGAAGTATCGGTTGCACAAAGTTTAGCTAAGCGTTTACGTCTTAACGTGGGGGATCAGCTTAGTTTTGATATTGCAGGTCAGGTCATCAAGGCACGGATTTCCAGTCTGCGTAAAGTTGATTGGGGGAGTATGAAACCCAACTTTTATATTTTATTTTCAGCTGATTTAGTTGCTCAGCTGCCGCTTAATTATTTGACCAGCTTTTATGTGCCAGAAGAATATAACAATCAACTTACCCAAATAATACGAGATTACCCCGGCATTACGTTATTAGATATGAGCCAGGTCTTAATACAAATTCAAACCTTGTTAGGCCAGGTCACTCTCGCGGTGGAATATTTATTAATTTTGGTATTGCTTGCGGGAATATTAGTATTAATTGCGGCGCTGCATTCGAGTCTCAATGATCGCCTGCAACAAGGTGCAGTATTAAGAACGTTAGGTGCAAAGCGTCAACAATTGCAATTAATGCAATGGTTTGAATTTTTATTGCTGGGCGCTTTGGCGGGCATTATTGCGGTGGCAGGGGCTGAAGCCATTTGCTGGATTTTATATCAAAGGTTATTCGAATTAGAATACCCTTGGCATCTAAGCTACTGGTTCTGGCTGCCGCTAGGTTCGGCTATTATGATTGCACTATTGGCTAATCGAAACTTAGTTCAAGTAATTAAACAGCCTCCGTTGGTTATTTTAAGAAAGCTCTAATGGTCAAACTTTAGAGCGCTATAAAGAAAATTTTAGAGAAATGTATGACAAAAAAAATCACCATCAATATTATTATGGGTTTTTTAGGTGTTGGTAAAACTACGTCGATACTGAATATTTTGCAGCAAAAACCTGCGGATGAAAAGTGGGCCGTTTTAGTGAATGAGTTTGGTGAAGTCGGCATTGATGGTGCTATCCTTTCAGCTGAATCGGGTATGGTTATCAGTGAAGTACCGGGTGGTTGTTTATGCTGTGTATCGGGCATACCTTTTCAAGCGGCGTTGGCGAATCTTATTGCTCAGCAAAAGCCTGATCGAATTTTAATCGAACCAACAGGGCTGGGGCATCCAAAAAACCTAATTCGCACTTTGACTTCAAAAGACTATCAGCAGCACGTCGAGCTAAAGGCATCTATATGCTTAGTTGACCCTAAGCAATTACAGAATCCTCGCTATCAGCAGCATGAAACCTTTAATGATCAATGCTATTTAGCCGATGTGCTTGTGGCGAATAAAACCGATAACTGCAGTGAGCAAGATAAAGACATTTTTTATCAATTCGCCCAGTCCATTCAGCCTATTAAATGTGCTTTAGGCTGGGTAGAGCAAGGTGAGTTGGAGCTTGCTTGGCTTGACTTAGCGCGAGATAAAAGTCGTAGCAGTAAATCTCAGAGCGAAGTTCATCACCATCATTCTGCAGGGAATAAAGAAGAAACGATGGCTTTGGTAAGCTTAGCGGCGGGTCAGGCTTATCAAGCCTTTGAAAATCAAGGCATGGGATATTATTCTTTAGGCTGGCTATTGGCCGAAGATCAAATTTTTGATCACGCCGCCTTGACTCAATGGTTAATGCTATTAGATGTTGAGCGGGTAAAAGGCTTACTCATTACCGACCAAGGCCCTCGGGTAATGAACTTGAAAGATCAAGTTTTTACTGAAATGCCCACCCGAAAACTGCAGCAGAGTCGTCTTGAGATCATTCATCATCAAGCACTAAATAAATCTGAAATAGAAAAAAAATTATTAGCGTGTCTGTTAACATAGTAATACAGCAGAGCTTGATATTATCGATTAAAAAATAGCCTAGCGTGCGAATTTAAGTTCAGAGGTTCATTATGGCATTGGCCAGTATATTAGTGGTAGAAGATGAGCAAGCAATTGCAGAGTTGATTGTAACCAGCCTAGAAATGGCTGGCTATCAAGTGAAGCGAGCAGCGAATGGCCAGATTGCTTATCAGATGGTATTGGATGATGCGCCTGATTTAATTCTTGCGGATTGGATGATGCCAATGATGACGGGAATTGAACTAGCGAAACGGCTAAAGCGAGAAGAAAATACGGCTGAAATCCCCATTATTTTATTAACGGCAAAGTCAGATGAAGACGATAAAATTAAAGGTTTTGATGCCGGAGTTGACGATTATGTCGTTAAACCATTTTCGCCAAGAGAATTAATAGCACGAATTAAAGCGGTACTGCGTCGAGGCCATACCGACATAGAAGGTAAAGGTTTAATGGCTGGGCAACTGGTATTAGATCGCTCAGCGAAGAAAGCGAGTATTGCTAATGATGACATAAGTCTAGGTCCGATAGAATTTCGTTTGTTAGAGTTTTTCATGATGCACCCCGATCGCGTATACTCTCGTGAACAATTGCTTGATCGTGTATGGGGTGGCAATGTGTACGTGGAAGATAGAACGGTCGATGTACATATTCGACGCTTACGTAAAAGTATTTCTCTTTTGGATCATGACACTATGATTCAAACAGTGCGAGGTGCAGGGTATCGCTTTTCGGCTGAAAACTTTAAGTCAGAGTCGCTTTAAATAAAGGTGCCTTCTGGCCATTAATAAACGTTGTAAGGAAGCAGTATTTTGCAACAAATAGCTTGGCAGCGAGAGTTTTTACGCATTGTACTTATAGTGGCATTAGCGACCGCAGTAGGTATGTCATTTGAGCAACCTTTTTGGGGCGCTTTTATCGGCTTAATCATTTCTCAGGTATTGATGTTAAGACGTTTGAATGAACTTTTTCGCTGGACTAATAATCAAGGTCCTGCTCCGCAAGACAGTGGCTTGGTTGGTTACAGTGCCGATGTTTTAATTCGACGGGAACGATTATTAAATAAAAAGATAAATCATCAAAATAAACAGCTACAGCGTATAGCTGAGGGAATAGAGTCCCTGCAGGATGGGGTTTTAATTGTTGATAAAACGGGCTGTATGACCGCCTTCAATCGCGCCTCTTGTCATCTATTAGGTTTAAGAGTTGATACTGATAAAGGTCAGCATATTACTAACCTAATACGTGCGCCTCGCTTCGTTAAATATTTTAAACAAGGGGACTATAGCGAACTGATTGAGCTGGAAAGTCCTCATCGTTTAAATTTAATCGTGCAAGTACAGGTGACTCAATTTGGCATCGATCAAAAAGTTATTATCGTACGAGATATTACAGAGCGTCAGCGCGTTGAAAAAATGAGGCAGAATTTCATTGCTGATGTTTCTCACGAACTGCGCACGCCTTTAACTGTTATTAGTGGTTATTTGGAAATGCTAGGCGATGCCGATGTGAACCCTGGCATCATGCGTGCGATTAAACAAATGACAGAGCAGGGCGAGCGAATGAAAAGCTTAGTGAATGATCTGTTACATTTATCCAAACTTGAAAGTAATAATGCCGGTATTGGTAGTGTATGGTTTGAATTTCAACCTATGTGCGCCGTTATTGTCGACCAATTAAAAGCGTATGTGCCAATATCGTTAAGTGGTGAGAAACTGCCCGCCGCTGAAATTCATTGTGATTGTCGCTCCGATATAGAAATTTTTGGATTTTCCGATGAATTGAATTCTATATTCAGTAACTTAATTACCAATGCAATTAAGTACGGACGTAAAGAAGGACAAGCTCCACAGGTGAATATTAGTATTCGAGATACGCAGCATGGTATTGAGTTTGCTATTGCCGATAAAGGTGATGGTATTGCGCCAAGTCATTTAGCACATTTGACTGAGCGTTTTTATCGAGTAGATGAATCAAGAGAGTCGACGGTGGGAGGTTCTGGTTTAGGCTTAGCGATTGTTCGTCATGCTCTAGAGCATCATGATGCGCAGTTAAAAATTGAATCGACCCTTGGACAGGGCAGTCGTTTTAGTTTTGTTATTCCTGCGGAGCGCATTCGCCATAAGCAAGATTAACGTAGTATTAATTACGGATTATTGAGCAATGTTCGGCAACAAAAAAGGGCCTCTATTTTTAATTAAAAGCCCTTTTTTTTATTTAGCGCTAGATCTTAATTCTAAGTCTTGGCGCTAATATTGAAACACTTAATAGGTATCAATTAGAACTTATATTCTAAGCCAATACCGTAATATTCATTGCTGCTATTATCGCCATATTCTTCATCAGTGATGAAAGCATAAGCTTTAGCGTTATCAGCTAGCTTATAATCTGCACCAAGGCTGTAAGTTTTAGCATTATCTTTAACAATATCTGACTCGCCGTATTGAGCTTTCAATTTGATATCTGAATTCAGTTTATACGCGGCAGAATAAACCCAGCCATCTTTATCATTATCGCTACCAGCACTGTTGTCTTGTTCCCATAAACCACCCAGTGTGAAATCGTTGATAGAGTATTGAGCAACAATTCGTAGTACGTCAGAATCTACATTAACGTCGGTATCATAAGCCGCGCCTAAGTACAGCTCATTGCGAGTATAAGTTATTGAGCTAGAGGTCCCATCGTTTACTGTTTCACTTTCAGAAGCAATATGAGCAACAGTGGCCACTAAACCAGAAATTTTAGGGGTATTATATTGAACGGTATTAGATTTTCGGTTTTCACTGTTAGTAATAGCGCTTTTAATATCGGCTTCAAGGTCACTAAATAGATCAACTTTTTTCTGAACTTTTTTCAGTGGAGTATCGAATTTCCCCACAATAACCTGACCAAAATCGCCTTTTACACCTGCAAAAATATTACGCTGAGTAAAAGTTTGACCGCCTTTACTACCATCGTCTACCTGAGTTTCATACTCAGCTTGATAAACACCGGTTAGGCCATGCTTTAATGCTAGCTTGCCTTTTAGGCCCAAACGCGAAGCATTAGAAACGACTTCAGAAACACTGGTATCGCCTTCTTGAGTATTCTGTACTGAAACATTAATTTTGCCGTAAAATTCTGGCAATTCTACTTCTACTTTTTCAGCGTAAGCGAAAGCAGGTAATGTCGTTGCAATAGCCAGTGATAAAATTGTTTTTTTCATTATTATTTCCATTCAACGTTTTAAAATAGTAAAGCTGCTTATCAGTTAAGCCGCTCACTTAGGTTGTTTTTAAATTCGTGATGATTATGTTTCAACTATGTTACAGAATTATTACAGATGACAGTGATGTTTCAATTTTGTGAAACTTATATGAAATCTATATTTAACTTATCAGGGAAGCTTTGATGCCGCAATACTTTAGACGGTTGTTTAAAGTATGAACAATAATGATGATGAACTATGTCAAAGTTATGACGACTATAAATGAAAAAGCCCACGAGACGTGGGCTTTAAAGTAATTACAGAACCTAGAGTGTCTAAGCGTCTCCTTGGGCCTGCTCTTCCATTTCTGATAGTGAACTGTGGCGCACATCTGCTCCACTCACTAAATAAATGACTTGCTCACTGATGTTGCGGGCGTGATCGCCGATACGTTCAATCGCTCGTAAAATCCATAAAATATTAATCGCCTGACCAATAGAGCGTGGATCTTCCATCATATACGTACTCAGTTCACGAATGGCTGAGGCATATTGCTCATCAACCATTTTATCACTGCGCACTACTTCAATCGCACCTTCTATATCGTGACGCGCAAAAGCATCCAAAGCATCAGACGTCATTTTCACAACGGCCGAGCCCATATGACGAATGGACTGGTTGCACATCTTAGAACCCGCTTGGTTACCATTAGCGACTTCCAAGGCGTGAATGGCAACCTTGGCAGCTTCATCGCCCATGCGTTCTAAATCACGCACCACACGAGAAACGGCTAATACCATACGTAAATCAGAGGCGGCTGGCTGGCGACGCACAAGAATGTGGGTACATTCTTGATCAATGCTGACCTCCATGGCATCAACATCGTCTTCACGCTGAATGATTTTATCGGCCGAGCTAGTATCACCCGTACACACGGCGTCAATAGCATCCGCAACTTGGCGTTGCACTAAGCCACCCATTGCTAGCATTTGATTGCGAATAGCTTCTAAATCAGCATTAAACTGCTGTGAAATGTGCTGGTTAAAGTTCATATCCATTATTCTTCTCCTTAATTTAGATGGGCTATCCGAAACGGCCAGTAATATAAGCTTCAGTCAACTCGTGTTGTGGGGTTGTGAAAACTTGTTTGGTTGGATTTACTTCGATCAATTGACCTAAGTGAAAGTAAGCGGTGCGTTGTGAGACACGAGCGGCTTGCTGCATTGAGTGGGTGACGATGGCAATGGTGTACTTTTCACGTAATTCATCGATCAGCTCTTCGATTTTTGCAGTCGCAATCGGATCCAATGCAGAACATGGTTCATCCATTAAAATCACTTCCGGGTCTACCGCGATGGTGCGGGCGATACAAAGACGCTGCTGCTGACCACCTGAAAGACCGGTACCAGGGGAGTGTAAGCGATCTTTAACTTCGTTCCATAAGCCTGCACGTTTTAAACTTTTTTCCACGGTTTCATCGAGCTCAACACGGCTTTGTGCTAAACCGTGAATGCGTGGGCCATAAGCGACGTTATCATAAATCGATTTAGGGAAAGGATTCGGCTTTTGAAAGACCATTCCTACACGGGCACGTAATGGCACAGTATCGACATCAGGGCCATAGATATTTTCATTGTCGAGTAAAATCTCACCCTTAATATTGCAAATGTCGATGGTATCGTTCATGCGATTCAAGGTGCGTAAGAAGGTCGATTTACCACAACCTGAAGGGCCAATTAAAGCGATTACTTCGTTGGCACCAATATCTAAGTTAACGTCGAAAATTGCTTGTTTATCACCATAAAAAACATCCACGTTACGTGCCGACAGTTTGGCATTATCACTAAAAGGAATGCCAGTTGTGGTGTGGTTCTCAATAAGTTGCATAGGGTTTTTCTCTTTCAAAATCATATTCCCAATTTCATATTTGTTTTGTCATAGCGCTGGTGCAGAGCAGGCTACCAGCGGCGCTCTAAGCGACGACGCAGAATGACGGCTGTAGTATTCATCAGCACTAAAAATGATAATAAAACTAAAATAGCACCAGATGTTCGCTCTAAAAAGGCGCGCTCTGGGCTATCAGACCATAAGAAAATTTGTACCGGTAAAACCGTTGAAGGGTCATTAATAAATCCCGGGACATCCACTACGAAGGCCACCATACCAATCATTAATAACGGAGCGGTTTCCCCCAGTGCTTGTGCCATACCCAAAATAGTACCGGTAAGCATGCCTGGCATCGCCAGGGGTAATACGTGGTGAAAAACCACTTGGTTTTTTGATGCACCTAAACCATAAGCTGCTTCACGAATTGACGGTGGCACGGCTTTAATGGCGGCGCGCGCTGAAATAATAATGGTCGGCAATGTCATTAGGGTCAAAACCAAGCCACCTAATAACGGCGTTGAGCGTGAGACACCAAAAATATTGATGAAAATTGCCATACCTAATAAACCAAAGATGATAGAAGGTACTGCTGCCAAGTTATTAATATTGATCTCGACAATTTCAGTCATACGATTACGGGGGGCAAACTCTTCTAAATAAATCGCCGCCGCAACCCCTATTGGGAAAGACAGTATCAAGGTTACCATTAAGGTTAAAAGTGTCCCTTTAATGGCGCCATGAATACCGGCAAGCTCTGGCTCGCGGGAATCTCCATTGGTGAAGAACAGGGTATTAAAGTGCGTGTCTAAGCGACCTTCTTCAATCCAGCTGTTAAGCCAAACGAGTTGCTGCTCAGAAAGGCGATCGTTAATATCCTCGTCTGCTAGATCACGGTCATGCTTGAACCATTGGTCTACGTCATCGTCCATTAACAGCTCAATACTCACCGTTGTATCAATCGCCGCAGGGTTGGTTAATAGCAATTCTTGTAATTGCCAAGCCGCTCCTGCACTGATTAGGTGAAACAGTTCACGTTTGTCTTTACGGCTTTTAGGTTGCAAATTCTTGGCAAAGTGACGTTTGATTAAACCGGAGAAATTAGCAAAGCGAACCTCTTCAATCGTGCTGTCTTTATTCAGGTTTAAGTAGCTACTGTCTAATAAAATCTCGGTGGTTAAGCTAGTTTGTTTAAAAGCCGAAGTACCTTTGCTGGCAATGTCGGTAAATAAAACTACTAGGCATAACATACCAAAGAAAACAGACGCCATACCGTACAAGCGGAAACGCGTTTCTGCAGCGCGGCGGCGGGCTAAACTTTTTTCAACCTTTTGACGGGTTGTTAAGGTATTTGTAGTCATAGTTGTATCTGAAGAATCAATCATATTGCTCTCGATATTTCTGTACGATCTTCAATGCCACGAAGTTCAATACTAATGTGGAGATAAATAATACAAGGCCTAAGGCAAATGCGGCTAAAGTTTTAGGAGAGTCAAACTCTTGGTCGCCTACCAGTAGTGTTACGATTTGAACAGTAACCGTGGTGACACTATCTAATGGGTTTGCTGTTAAATTCGCGGCGAGGCCCGCGGCCATCGCAACGATCATGGTTTCACCAATAGCGCGGGATACTGCCAGCATAACAGCGCCAACAATACCTGGCAGTGCAGCAGGAATAACGACCTGGCGAATGGTTTCATTTTTGGTTGCGCCAAGGCCGTAGCTGCCATCACGAAGAGATTGTGGTACCGCGTTGATCACATCGTCTGATAGAGAGGAGACAAACGGAATAATCATTACGCCCATCACTAAGCCAGCAGCTAATGCGCTTTCTGAAGAAACTTCTAAGCCTAGGTCTGTGCCGAGTACACGAATAAAGGGCGCAACGGTTAATGCCGCAAAGAAACCGTACACAACGGTGGGGATGCCCGCCAATATTTCTAAAGCAGGTTTTGCATATTGTCGTACATTGCTAGAGGCGTATTCCGATAAGTAAATAGCCGCCATCAAACCGATGGGTACCGCAATAATCATGGCAATGAATGAAATCAATAAAGTACCCGCGAATAACGGCACTGCACCAAAACTACCAGACGAACCGGATTGATCGGCTCGTAATGCAACTTGTGGAGACCAAGTCGTGCCGAATAAAAACTCCAGTGGATTAACTTGTTGAAAAAACATCCATGCTTCAAACATAACACTGGCCAGAATACCAACGGTAGTGAGCACCGCGATTCCTGAACTGGATAATAACAGTAGATTAATAATGCTTTCCATTTCTGTACGTGCACGCAAAGCAGGCTTAATGCGGCGGTAAGTAATGACGAAGCAGGTCAGGCATAAACTTAAGGCAATGCCAGCATTTAAAATTGAGGTGCGTTCGTTTAACGCTGCTAGATGGTTAACGGCAGGCATTAAACTAGGTTCTGCTGCTAGGCCAGCGCCTGATGCAAGGTTATGTACCTTACTAATTGCGAGTTGAATTTGAGCAGAACTTGCCGCTTGGGTTTCTGCAGGTAATTGTGCAATCAATAGGTGATCAATGACTGGGCCTTCTAATAAATGCCAAGACATTAATAAAATGAGTGCCGGGACACCGGTCCACAAGGCCATTAATGTGCCGTAGTGGTCAGGTAAGGAGTGCATTCGCAGACCTTGATTGGATATTGCTCGAGCACGGTTACGACCTAAGAAATAGGCGCCTCCGAGAACAATAATGACGATGATGAGCAGGCTACTAAAGTTCATGTGCTTGTTTGTCTACCTGTAGTTTTAAGTTTCTTTTTAATACGAAAAAGCCGAGAGCTATTCTGATGTAGAGAATAGGCCCCGGCAATCGGTATTACTTTAGACTAGGCTTATTATTTAGCCAAAGTCGTTAAATTCTTTACAGTACTCAATACTTTTGCACGTTCTGCGTCAGTCATTGGGATCATACCTTTCTCGGCTAAATAACCGTATTCACCCATAGCTTTTTCAGACGTGAATTCTGCTAAGTACTCTTCGATACCTGGGATAACACCAATATGAGCTTTCTTCACATAGAAGAATAAAGAACGACTTACTGGGTAGTTACCGTCAGCGATAGCATCGAATGTCGGCAGTTTACCATTAATAGCAGACCCTTGAACTTTATCAGAATTTTGTTCTAAAAAGCTGTAGCCAAACACACCAAAGGCTGTTGGATTAGCCACGAGTTTTTGTACGATAAGGTTATCGTTCTCACCGGCTTCTACATACGCACCGTCTTCACGAACTGCGTGGCAAACTGCCTTGTATTTGTTCTTGTCTTGCTTCTTCATCGCCTTAATGAACGGGAACGTTTTGCAGCCGCCTTCTAGCGCCAACTCAGCGAATGCATCGCGAGTACCTGAAGTAGGTGGTGGCCCTAATACTTCAATTTTAGTTTTAGGCAGTGTTGGGTTGATTTCATTCCAAGTCTTATATGGGTTATCAACTAATGTTTCGCTGCCATCTGGATTAGGGATGTTCTTACCTAGTGCTAGGAAGATTTCACGCAACGTTAAAGATACTTGCTTAGAGTCTGTGGTATTCGCCAGTACGATACCGTCATAGCCAACGGTAACTTCGATGATGTCTTTAATACCGTTCTTAGCACAAAGCTCAACTTCAGAACTCTTAATAGCGCGAGAAGCGTTGGTGATATCTGGCGTAGCACTACCCACACCTGAACAGAACAACTTTAAACCACCGCCAGAACCGGTAGATTCAACTTTAGGCGTAGCGTATTTAGTTGATTTACCAAAGCGCTCGGCAACCACTGTTGAAAATGGATAAACCGTAGAAGAACCTACAATGCTGATGTAGTCACGTTGAGCATTGGCAGACATGCTGATTGCAGATGCTGCAAGGGCAGCACTTAAAGCTAATAATTTTTTCATCATCACTTCCTATTTAATGGTCATTTCTACCTAGACCGTTCTAGGTAAAACGTATTTTTTTCGAATGCTTATTCAGTGATGAGGATTATGGAGAGTCAATGTTACAGAAATATTACAAGGCAGAGGAATATTTCAAAATCATTGCATATTTATGACACTTAGCGATCTTGGGTTCGAGCGCTATTAATTATTTAGCGAAAATTCTAAAAAGGGTATGGATCCTGCTCTATCACTCAGTAACACAATAACAAATTATGGCTTTGAGGTGCTTTATGGGCGCAATACGTGGATTTATCACAAGGAATCGCTTGCCCGAACATTATTTACAGCAAGCATCAATTTGGTTTGACCCTATCGTTGAAACCTTAATTGAGCACCATAATGGTGCAGGGCGAACATTGGTGGTCGGTATTAATGGCTGCCAAGGATCAGGCAAGACCACCCTTGCTGATTATTTATGCACTTGCCTTCAGGCGAGGGGGTTGAGGTCTATTGCTATCTCTATTGATGATTTCTATTTGACTCGTCAGCAGAGGCAGCAGCTAGCCAGCGATGTACACCCGCTATTCACTACCCGCGGAGTGCCTGGCACTCATGATTTAGAGCTCGCACTCGATACGCTGCAACAGCTCTCTCAAAGTAGTGGTGACGTGAAGGTGCCTAGGTTTAATAAAGCTCAGGACGATCGCTTACCTATAGAACAGTGGCCGCATGTTGAAACCCCAGTCGATATTATTATTTTGGAAGGCTGGTGTGTCGGTATTACCGCCGAGGCTGAAGAGGCTTTGCTTGAGCCCATTAATGAGTTGGAGTCTCTGCAAGACCCTGAAGGAGAGTGGCGCAGTTATATTAATCAGCAGTTGGTGACTAATTATCCGGAGCTTTGGCAGTTGCTTGATCGTTTAATTATGTTGCAAGCCCCTAGCTTTAGCTGCGTTTATCAGTGGCGTTTAGAGCAAGAGCAGAAGTTGGCGCAAGAGCAGGCTCTGCAACAAGGGCAAATAATGGCGCAGGATGAAGGCGTTAAAAATAATCGCATTATGCAGGCCGATGAAATTCAGCAGTTTATTCAACATTACGAGCGCCTTACTCGTCACAGTTTGAAATATCTACCACAAAATTGTCAGCACTTATTTCAACTCAATAATAAGCGCCAAGTCGTTGCTTACCAAGCCCCAAATCCGTTGCCGGGAGACCCTCGTTTTGGTCAGGGCACTGTGACATTAAAAGGGCTGTAATAATGAAAAAACAGATGAACGAAAAAATGAAAGGCTGGATTATTTTTACTGATTTAGATGGTTCTTTATTAGATCACGATAATTACAGCCATAGCGCCGCGGATGCACTATTACAAGAATTAGCAAGGGATGACATTCCCGTTATTTTGACGACCAGTAAAACCCGAGCAGAGGTGTTATCAATCAGAGCGGAGTTGAATAACCAACATCCTTTCATTATTGAAAATGGTGCGGCGGTGGTTATTCCTCAAGGATATTTTCCGACTAAGCCAGAAGGCTGTATCGAAGTGGCTGGATTTTGGGTATTTAATTTTTGCCAGGCGAGAAGTCATTGGTTATCACTACTCGATAAAGCAAAAACAGTTTTTCCGCACAGTTTTAGTCATTTTTCAGTCATGAAAGAAGAAGTGATTGCCCAGCTGACGGGGTTATCTCTTGCGCAAGCTCAGCAGGCCAATGAAAGAGAATATGGTGAGCCGATTTCATGGTTAGGGGTGGATAAAGCCAAGCAAGAGTTTGTGCAATGGTTAGAAGAGCAAGGTGGCCATGTATTGCAAGGTGGGCGCTTTCTCCATTTAAGCGGTGCTTGTAATAAAGGGCAGGCCCTCATGTGGTTGGCTGAGGAGTATAAAAGGCAATGCAATTTTGCCAGCGCTAAAACCATCGCTATTGGTGATAGTGGTAATGACATAGCGATGTTAGAGCAAGCTGACCTCGCATTGATTATTCGCTCTCCTGTGCATGAACCACCAAAACTAAAAAGGTCGCACGGGTTTTTTATCTCAGAAGAATTTGGGCCTCGCGGCTGGAACTCGGGTTTACGAAAAATTTTATAATATTAATAATAGGAAAATATCATGGCTGACTTTTATCAAAATGGCATAGTGACCACGTTACACAACCTAGCGCATCGACCTGTGGAAGATATTGAAAGTGAATTGCGGGAGTTTAGTAAAAAACGCCCAATGTCGTTGATCCTACCGTCGCTATTTTCTGAACTGGAAGGTGATGCACTGCCTAATATTGTTCAGCATTTAAAAGGGGCTGATTACCTCAGTGAAATTGTTATCGGCTTAGACCGAGCTGATGAAGAACAATATCGTCATGCGCTAAAATTCTTTGGTGGCTTACCACAGCATCATCGTGTTCTGTGGAATGAGGGTCCAAGATTACAAGCGCTAGATGCTGAATTACAAGAGCTGAATCTTGCCCCTAAAGAACTAGGGAAAGGGCGTAATGTTTGGTATTGCATGGGTTATACCCTAGCATCCAATCGCTCTGAGTCCGTTGCTTTACATGACTGCGACATTGTTACTTACGATAGAGAGTTGCTAGCCCGTTTGATTTATCCGGTGGCGAATCCACGTTTTAATTATGAATTTTGCAAAGGCTTTTATGCCCGCGTTGCCGATGGCAAAATTAATGGTCGAGTCAGTCGTTTATTAGTAACGCCGTTATTGCGTGCTTTAAAAAAGATGTTTGGAGAAATGGAATATTTGCAATTTATGGATAGCTTTCGTTACCCGCTAGCAGGTGAGTTTTCGTTTCGTAAAGACGTGCTAAATGATATTCGTATTCCTAGTGATTGGGGATTAGAGATAGGCGTATTATCCGAGATGCATAGAAATTATGCGAATAACCGTTTATGCCAAGTTGATATTGCCGATGTATACGATCACAAGCATCAAGATTTATCACCCGATAATGATGCGGGTGGCTTGTCAAAAATGTCGATTGATATCTCCAAAGCCTTATTTAGAAAACTCGCGACCCATGGCAAAACGTTTAATACCGAAACGTTCCGTTCTATTAAAGCGACTTACTTTCGTATCGCATTAGATTTTATAGAAACGTATCACAACGATGCTGTGATGAATGGTTTAACCTTGGATATTCATGCGGAAGAAAAAGCGGTCGAATTATTTGCACAAAACATTATGAAAGCGGGAGAAGCCTTTTTAGATAAACCCATGGAAACGCCGTTTATACCTAGCTGGAACCGAGTCATCAGCGCTAAGCCTGATATTTTAGAGCGTTTATATGAGGCCGTAGAAGAAGATAATAAGGAGTTTATGTTGCGATGAGTTTATTTGATTCTGCATTATTACAGCGTAGCCAGCATTTGTTAGAGATGATTTATCATCAAACGGATCTTAATGTACCGTTTGATGAACTCACGGAAGCACTGCTAAAAGAAATGAAATTAGAGAGTGTAAGTCATAAGGCTGCCTCCCATGATCAAATACGCCCAAGTGATTTGTGGGATCAATCAACTACCGTCATGATCACCTATGGGGATAGCTTTCTAGCAGCCAAAGAAAAGCCATTAATTACGTTAAAACATTTTTTAGATGAGCATTGTGAAGGCTTAATTAACAGCGTGCATATTCTACCGTTTTTTCCTTTCAGTTCGGATGATGGTTTTTCGGTGATGGATTTTTCCAGTGTGAATGAAGCGCTGGGAGATTGGGCTGATATTGAAAGTATTAGCCAAGACTATCGCTTGATGGCAGATTTGGTCATTAATCATTGTTCAAGTCGCAGCTTATGGTTTCAAAACTTCATCAAAGGTGAGGGTCCTGGTCATGACTATTTCTATACTGAGTCATTAGGCGCTGATTTATCACAAGTGGTTCGTCCCAGAACCAGTCCGTTATTAAGAGAGACTCAGACCGCTAAAGGGTTGCAATACGTGTGGTGTACCTTTAGTCATGATCAGGTGGATTTAGATTTTAGAAACCCTGAGGTATTGCTGCAGTTTATAAAAATAATTCGACAGTACTTGGATATGGGAGTGCGGATATTTCGCCTTGATGCGATTGCTTTTTTATGGAAAAAAACGGCTTCATCGAGTATTAATCTCGAAGAAACACACAATATTGTGCGCTTATTAAGATTATTGATTGAGCATGCACAAAGTGATGCGGTGATCATCACCGAAACCAATATCCCTAATCGCGAAAATCTATCGTATTTTGGCAATGCGAATGAAGCACACTGCGTATATAACTTTGCCTTGCCGCCTTTATTAATCAATACCTTAATCACCGGCAATAGCCATCATTTAAAACTTTGGTTAATGAGTATGCCGCCCGCTCAGTTGGGCACTACCTATTTTAATTTTATTGCTTCTCACGATGGTATGGGACTAAGGCCGGTTGAAGGTATATTGGCGGATGATGAAACCCAAGTTTTAGTCGATACCTTACAAAATTTTGGTGGTCGTATTTCTTGGCGTGCGCTAGAAAATGAGGAAGGCGAAGCGATTCAAAAACCGTATGAGGTGAATATTTCGTTATTTGATGCGCTGCAAGGCACGTTAAAAGGCAAAGATGAACTCGGTATCGAGCGCTTTGTCTGTGCCCATGCGATTATGCTGGGTTTAGAAGGCATCCCGGGTATTTATGTTCATAGTTTATTGGCCACGCGCAATGATTATCAACGAATGGAGCATACCGGCCATAATCGCTCGATTAATCGACATCAGTGGCAATACGATGAGCTGGAAGGGCTGCTTGAAGAGAAAAGCCATCACAAAAAAGTATTCACTGAATTAAAGCGATTATTAGCCATTCGACAACAGCAAAAAGCGTTTCATCCTAATGCGACTCAATTTACGCTTCACTTAGGAGATTCTATTTTCGCTTATTGGCGTCAGTCTCACGATAGAAAGCAGAGTATTTTTTGCATCAGTAATATCAGTGATGTGGCCCAAGAGTTTATGTTATCGGATATTAACTTGGTCAGTACCGATGACTGGCATGACCTTATCTCTGGCGCAGAAATGACTCGCCAAGACATGCTAGTACAGCTAACCCCTTATCAAACACTGTGGATCAGTAACTCATAAGGCGAGTTGTTCTCGCCTTTTCTTATTATTCTATTAGCGTTTTCTTTATATATTCCTCAGTTCTCCTTTTTAACCATTTCACGTTGTTCCTTTTAGCACTTCATTCTAGGATATGCATCGGCGTGCTACTGGGGGCTATAGCGCGCACTTATTTGTTACATGTAATGATTTTATTATATTACATGTAATACTTGACGGCGTTACATGTAATGGGTATGTTTAGGTATGACACAAAAAACATCAGCACATTATCAAAGAGAATTTCGCCGCCGCTTGAGAGAACAAGGGCTGGTAAAAAAGGAAGTTTGGATTCGTCCAGAGAACGCACGGTTGCTGACTCAGGCGGAGAAAACATTACGTGAACCCAATTTGGTTGAAACGATAAAGGAAGGAGAGTTTGTGATGACAAACTTACATGAGATATCAGAGCTATGGACAAGCCAGAGCTTAAAAACAGCGTTAGAGCAAGAGCCTCTATTTTCAACGAATCAAGCAACAATAGAGTTGATTGATGGTATTGATGCTTCGCTTTTTATAGAAATGAAAGCTTTTGGCGACTTACCGGTATTTTTAACCGTGGTCGGCGAGCAGATTATTGTTGAATCGGTTTTGTGGCCGGTCGATGCCGTGGTTGATGTGGCCGGTTTTAATGATGCGGTACTGCGTACCCATAAATATTTCCCACTTTCGACCATCAGTTTAGACACTATGGCGAATGGTGAATCGGTCTATCACATGTTTGGTGCTTTAAGTGCTTCTTCAATCATGTCGAATGTTTTATTAGAAATCGACATGTTAGCGAATAACGTCATACAAGCAACTCAAGCCTATGCTGAGTTTTTAATTGAACAACCCATGCCTGAATTGGCTTAATTAATTTAGATCTAGGAGAGCAATCATGAACTTATGGTCAAAAATGTTAACGGCATTACGTGGTGGCATGAACGAAGCAGGAGAGGCGGTTGTTGATACACAAGCGCTGCGAATTTTGGATCAAGAGGTGCGTGATGCATCAGGCGAATTGAAGCTATCCAAAGAAAGTCTTGTTGCTATTATTGCTCAGCAAAAAGTCGCCGAGCAGAAGGTTAATACGCTAAAAGCCAGCATTACAGAATACGAAGGTTATGCAATTAAGGCCTTAGAGAAAGATGATGATGTATTGGCGTTAGAGATTGCTGAAAAAATAGCCGAATTAGAAAATCTACAGGTCTCTGAATCAGAGGCTGTTGATGGTTTTTCTGCCAGTGCTAATAGTTTAAAAGCGGCCATTGCCTCTGCGGATAATAATATTAAGCGTTTGAAACAGCAGATTGATACTGTTAAGGCGACCGAGAGTGTACAGCGCGCACAAGAATCGGTGTCTCAGCGTTATGCTGGATCTAATACTAAATTACAAACGGCTATGGATTCGTTAGAGCGAATTAAACAGAAGCAAACGTTGAATGCTGCTAAATTGCAGGCAGCGGAAGAGCTTCATGCCAATACCTCTGAGCAATCTCTGCAGGATAAATTGCACAAAGCAGGCATTGCTAATCAAGGTCAGCAAGCTAAAGATGTATTGGAACGATTAAAAAATAAACAATAAGTTAATAGCTCTTACGGAAATATTATGAGTAATAAGAATATGGAAAGTCGTGATTATTTAGAAATGTCCTTTCAATCTATTAGCTGCTTCTCCGATGATGGCAAGCTAGATGCTACTGAACTGGGAAAAATATTTGATATAGCGTTACGAGATGGCGTTGTGGATAATAACGAAATAAGAGTTTTACAGCAGATTTTCATGAGACTTAAGCCGGAGGAGCTTAATAACGATATGCTGAAAAAAATTGAACAGATTAAAAATGAAATAGTGGCTGTAAACTGATTAAAATATCGGTAATATAGCGCGCCATATTAAAAGTGCATTAATACAAGGAAGTTAAAATGTTTGCAATATTTTTAAGTGATAAGATGGATCCTTTCTATCAAAATATTGCTTCATTTCCTACACTATTTTTTACGCTTTTATTAGCGCTGACGGCTGTTTACTGGTTAGTCGCTGTTTTAGGCGTCATCGATCTAGATGTATTAGATATGGATATGCCTGAAGGTGATGCCGACGGTGGTGTACACCAGCTGGCTGGGCTATTGTTGAAGCTCGGTTTAAATGGCGTCCCCTTAACCATTGTTATCTCTCTCTTAGCCTTGTTTGGCTGGTTCATCTGTTACTTCGCGGTGCATTTTATCTTTCCGTATATACCTGATGGTTTCTTAGAATACATTGTAGGCTTACCGATACTTGTCGGCTCTTTATATGGTGCTGTATTGATTACGGCACAAGTCATTAAACCGCTGAAACCCTTGTTCGCTAATATGAATAAAAATACGTTAAAAAATGTGCTCGGACAAACAGCCATCGTACGTTCATTACGCCTTGATTCTGGCTTTGGCGAAGTGCTCTTAGCCGATGGTGGAGCGGGACTGATTTTTAAAGCGCGAACCATGAATAACGAAACCTTTAAAAAAGGTGATCGTGTTGTATTGCTGCAATACCTTAAAGACCAGCATGCATATCGAGTGATATCCGAAACAGAATTTCTGAAATAAAGTAATCTAATCAATAAATAAACTTAAAACTTAAAACAAATGGAGTAATTGTTATGGCTGATTTATCAATATTAATGCCGATACTAACGTTCGTAGGCATTGCGATTGTTATTATTATGGGGGTGTTATTTGTCTTTCAATCCTTTTATATAAAGGTGGCGCAGGGTACTGCCTTGATCGTCAATGATATGAGCTCAACGCCTAAAGTGCATTTTACCGGTGCTTTAGTAATCCCCGTTATCTACAAAAAGGAATTAATGAAGGTTTCATTGATTACTTTGGAAGTAGATCGTCGCGGAAAAGACGGTTTGATCTGCTTAGATAATATGCGTGCCGATATCACAGTTGCCTTTTATCTACGAGTTAATGAAACCTCTGAAGATGTATTGCGAGTTGCCAAATCGATTGGTGCTGATCGTGCCTCTGATAAAGATGCGGTTTATGAATTATTTGCCGCTAAGTTCTCTGAAGCGTTAAAAACAGTGGGTAAGCAAATTGAGTTCGTTCAATTGTTTGAAAACCGCCTACAGTTTCGTGAGAAAATTGTTGAAGTAATTGGCGATGATTTAAACGGTTATGTATTAGAAGATGTAGCGATTGATTACCTTGAGCAAACGCCTAAGCATGCCCTTGATCCTAATAATATTCTTGATGCCGAAGGTATTAAGAAAATTACTGAATTAACTGCGAATCAAAATGTAATCACTAACGAACTCTCACAAAACGAGAATTTAGCGATTAAGAAAAAGAATGTTGAAACTCGTGAAGCCATGCTAGAGCTAGAGCGCCAAGAAGCCGATGCCGAAGCGAAGCAAGAGCGTGAAGTAACAACAATTCGTGCTCGTGAAGAAGCAGAAACACTGAAAGTCCAAGAAGAAGAACGTAGAAAATCAGAATCAACCCGTATTCAGGTTGAACAAGACTTAGCGGTACAGACCGAAAATCAAAAGCGTGAAGTTGAAGTCGCCGAGCAAAATCGTCAACGTGCCGTTGTTATCGAAGTAGAGAAAGTAACTCGCGCAAGAGATTTAGAAATTGTTGCTCGTAATCGTGAAGTTGATTTACAAACGATCGAAGCTGAAAAAGCAATTGAAATTGAAAAGAAAGAAATCGCCAATGTCATTCGTGAGCGTGTTGTTGTTGATAAAACAGTAGCGATTGAAGAAGAGCGTATTAAAGAAGTTCGTGAAGTTTCTGAAGCAGATCGCTTGAAGCAAATACAAGTACTTGCGGCAGAAGGTGATGCTGATGAGCTGAAAGTTAAGCAAGTGAAAGCGGCTGAAGCACAAGAACAAGCGGCTAAATTTAAAGCGGTAGAAATTACGACCCTGGCACAAGCTAATTTAGAAGCCTCCGCCAAAGAGTCAGAATCTAAGAAGAAACTGGCTGAAGGTGTGCAAGCAGAACAAGCAGCAAGTGGCTTAGCAGAAGCGAAAGTACAAGAAGCGAAAGCAGAAGCGTTAGAAAAAGAAGGCTTGGCAGAAGCGGCAGTGATCGCTGCGAAAGGTTCATCTGAAGGTAAAGCCTTACGCGATACTGGCTTGGCTGGTGCAGAAGTTATCAGTGCGAAAGGCAGTGCAGAAGCGAAGGCAACCAAAGAAGTGGGTCTGGCTGAAGCTGATGTTACTCGCGAGCACTTTAAAGCAGAAGCCGAAGGTCTGGTTGAGAAATTCGATGCTATGGGCGGCATGAGTGAGCAAGCACGTGATCACGAAGAATTCCGTATGAGCTTAGAAACGGCATTTAAAGAAGCAATCGCTACTCTGGATGCGAGCAAAGAGATTGCTAGTGATAATGCCGAGGTTCTTGCAACGGCTCTTCAGAAAGCGAAAATTGATATCGTGGGTGGTGAAGGTCACTTCTTCGATACCTTCTCTAAGTCTCTATCATTAGGTAAAGCGATTGATGGTGTTGCTCAAAAGAGCAGCACAGTCGGCGCGTTATTAGCAACCGTGATGGAAAATCAAAGCAAAAAGAAAGCAAGTAGTGATAGCGACATCACAACAAATAGTTAATACGATTTAGTATTTAAGCTAATACAGGAGAGCATAGCAATTATGCTCTCCTACTCTTCGTCTGGAACGACAATCGTAAGAACACAAGGATCTCGCTATGGCTGAACAAAATCCCAATCAAGTCGAAAATGCCGTTGCAGAAGGTGGTGCCTATGAAGTTATTCGTAAGCGCTTAGTCGAGCAAGGGCGGTTATTGAATCAACAGGCTCGCACTTTAAATGATGCGCGCTTATCTGAATTTGGAAGTTCAGATCTTAGTGTTATTTCCCGAGTTCGTGTACGCACAGAAAATAACTGTATCGCCCGCGATATGGTTCAAATCGGTGATTACCTTCTTTTTGGTTACAATGTTTTTATTGGATTAAAGAAAGAAACTCATATTGATGATGTTTTTTCGTTATTTAAGTTAAACATTGAAGGTGAAAACTACAGCCTTGAAGCCGTAAATCATCAAGATAGTTTTTTAACGTCGGCATCTTTTCAAAGTGACTTTCTAGAATTATATCGTTATTACAAGCAAACTCATCTTGTACAATTAACTGTAAAAGATGGCAAGTTGCTAGCAGGCTTTCAAATTGGTGAACGCTTAGAAGACATTCGCGTTTTCCGTTGGTCTGTCTCGGCTGATGGTAAAGATATAACGTACATTGATAATCGTGGCGAACGTGATATTCAACTGCCTAGTGCATACGATTTTGAATGGACAGCGACAGATCGTGAGAATACGGTGCATGGTCGCCATTCGCATATCAATATTCTAGACAAGGTATTTGTAGAAACAATTAATGGTGATTTAACCATTAAGATCGAAAACAATACCGAAAATGGTAAAGGTATTTATAGTGAGCCGGTTGAAGATAAAACTCAATCCTTAGATGATGGCCAGTTTTTCTATGCCAGTCTGGGTGCACTTATACTGTTAAAAATACTGCCTTATCGTGAAGAGCAGTGGCGTTATTTTGTTTTTAATTCATTAACCGACGAAGTCGTTAAAATTGACGATATTGGTCAGTCTTGTGTTCAGTTACCTGAAGATCACGGCATTATATTTCCTGGCGGTTATTACCTGCAAACAGGGGAAATGAAAAAATTTGAAGGGGATGCTTTAGCCTCACTTGAAGATGGTCAATCGCTTAAATTTAAGCGCATGATTAAATCCCCTAATGGTGAAGATGTATTATTTGTTTTTTATGAACCTGAGCAGGGTTTATTTGGTTTGTTTTCTTACAACCTAATCAGCAAATCAATGCAAAACCCTATTTATGGTCACGGCTATGCTTTAGCAGAAGATGGCATACTGGTGATCTTTTCGGCCGAGAGTGAGCCGACGCGTATACATCCCATGCAAATTTGGCAAACAGCCTACGTTAGTGCTGATTACGCCAGCCGTGCAGACGTGAGTCAGAGCTTCTTCGGAAAAATAGGCAATGCCTCATTAGTGCGGGGTGTCTCCGACCTGTACAGCTTGCACCGTATGATTTCAGATCAGACCGTATCGGCAAGAATTTATGAAGAACTGAGTAAGACTGCTAATCGTTTTTTTGATTCACACTATTGGATTGAAGAATACTCAAATAGCCAAGAAGCCCTTGTCGATAAAAATAATTCGATAGCGGCTTTAATCAAACAGATATCCAAAACTTCTGAACTTGTTATTGATGAGTTCGAGAAGGTTCAAAGTATTCGTCAACAGTCTCAGCTGGCGATGGCGAATGCAGAAGAAGAGCAGCAGAAGCTCATTGCCTCTATTCGTCCTGAAAACTGGCAGGTAGCGGAAGAATTTGTGGCGGCGTTAAATTCATTGCGCCAACAGCGTGGCCATTTAGCCACCATCAAAGAAAATCGCTACATTGATACCGCTCGTCTAGAAGAGCTCGATCAGCAACTAATTCAGGCGCAAGAAAAGCTCAGTGAAAGCACGGTTGAGTTCTTATCGCAGGAAGCGGCACTATTACCGTATTTTGATAAAATCAAGGCGTTCGATAGCGAAGTCGATAATGCGGAAACCATTGCCGTATTAATACCAATTATCGAGCAGATCGAAGAAACCGCTTCTGGTCTCGATCTATTATCAGAATTGATGTCTTCGCTTAAAGTGAATGATGCCACTATACGTACACGTATTATTGATTCAATTTCTGAAGTGTATTCAAAATTGAATCAAAGTAGAGCGGCCGCTAAGCACAAGCAGAAATCAGTAGGATCAGAAGAAGCTGTTGCTCAGTTTAGTGCTCAATTCAAATTATTCTCGCAAAGTATTACTAACGCTTTGGGCATGTCGACAACACCTGAGCGTTGCGATGAACAGCTATCTCGCTTGTTAGTGCAATTAGAGGAATTAGAAAGTCAGTTCAGCGACTTCGAAGAATTTCTCAGTGACATAATGGCGAAGAGAGATGAAGTTTATCAATCTTTCGAAGGCCATAAACAGAAGCTACTTGATGAACGACTGCGCAAAGCGCAATCGGTGACGGATGCTGCGAATCGTATTTTAAGCAGCATCGAGCGTCGCTCGTTAAAGTTTACCGATGCTGAGCAACTTAATACCTATTTTGCTTCTGATTCATTAGTGCTTAAAACCCACGACATGGTCGAGCGTCTACGCGACCTAGAAAATGCAGTTAAAGCTGATGATATTGAATCTCGTTTTAAATCAATTAAAGAGCAAGCGTTACGCTCACTAAGAGATAAAACCGATATTTATGAAGATGGCGGCAATGTTATTAAGCTTGGCCCACGTCATAAATTCAGTGTCAACACACAAGAGCTTGATCTAACCATCGTGCCGAGAGATGGTGAATTAAATATTCACTTAACGGGTACTGATTATTTTGAAGAGCTAACCCGTACCGATCTTTTAGAATTAAGACCTTACTGGGAAATGGCTATTGAATCAGAAAGCCCTGATGTTTATCGCAGTGAATACTTAGTTGCCTTAATTATTCAAGCAGCTGATAACAATACGGATGATCTGAATAATGAGTTGCTTAATCATGCGTTATTAGATGAGGATAAACTGAGTAGTTTAGTACGTGACTTTGCCAATCCTCGCTATAAAGAAGGTTATGAAAAAGGCATTCATGATCATGATGCGGTATTGCTACTACAAAAGTTAATACCCGCAATGGACAGTGCCGACCAACTAAGGTTTGATCCTTTATGTCGTGGGCTGGCACAAATTTTCTGGGCTAATATTCAGCACTTAGAAGCGAATGCAGCTGATAATTTATTAAGCTTAAAAGTCCAAACTCAAAGCTGGCACGAACGCGCGCAATCAGCTTTTCAAATGAAAGACATTTTCAATAATAATAAAGCCATTCAATTATTACGGACTGAAATACTAGAAGCATTAACAGATTTTAATCATCATTATGGTTTGCCGTCAACGCAACATGAATTAAACCGCAGTGCTGATTATTTAGTGCATGAGTTAAGCCGTGATCGTATTGAATTCATTGCCAGTAAATATGCTCAGAAACTCGTTGATGAATTGAAGCACTCTTTAGACTCTTCTTCATGGCGCAAACTTCATAGCACACTGGATACGCTTAAAGGAAAAGTAGCTCAGCGTTGGAGTTTAACCCAGTCCTGGTTGACTGCTTTGGTAGAAGGCAAAGGATTAGCACACTTATCTCGTTACATTCCTGAAGCCGTAGCGATGATCAATGCCGAAGGTCGAATTGAACGTCGTCCAACGGAAGTGGATACAGAATTAACCATTACCGGTTTATTAGGTGACCATCCTAGAATCGATAAGCAAACAATGACGTTGGCGATTGATGAATTCTTACAACGTTTAGATGACCATCAACAACGTGTTGTGACGGGTTTTCATCATTATCATAAAATGCGTCAGGGAATTATTGAGCAGGAAAGAGACTTACTCGGTCTTGAATCATTTAAGCCGAAACCACTCAGTTCGTTTGTGCGTAACCGTTTAATTAATGAATCTTATTTGCCATTAATTGGTGATAACTTAGCCAAGCAAATGGGCACGTTAGGTGAGAATAAACGTTCTGATTTAATGGGCTTATTAATGATGATCTCACCACCAGGTTACGGTAAAACGACTCTGATGGAATATGTCGCAAGCCGTTTAGGTTTGATCTTCATGAAAATTAATTGTCCTTCATTAGGGCATGACGTTTTATCGCTAGACCCAGAGCAAGCGCCTAATGCGACTGCCCGCCAAGAGCTAGAGAAGTTAAATCTAGGTCTAGAAATGGGCACCAACGTAATGCTGTATCTGGATGATATTCAACATACGCATCCTGAGTTTTTGCAGAAGTTTATTTCATTATGTGATGGTACTCGTCGCATCGAAGGTATATGGAAAGGTAAAAGCAAAACCTATGATATGCGCGGCAAGAAATTCTGTGTCGTTATGGCCGGTAATCCTTATACCGAAACCGGTGAAGCTTTTCAAGTTCCGGACATGTTGGCGAACCGTGCAGACATTTATAACCTAGGTGACATTCTAGGGGGCATGGATGAACAATTTGCCTTGAGTTACGTCGAGAACTGTATGACGTCGAATACCGTGTTAGCACCGTTGGCGACACGCGACTTAAACGACTTGTATAAAATCGTGCGCATGACTCAAGGTGAAAATATTGCCACCACCGATTTAAGCCACCAGTACAGTGGGGCAGAGATCAATGAAATAACAGCAGTATTGAAAAAATTGTTTGTGATTCAAGACGTGGTATTGAAAATCAATCAGCAATATATCGCTTCGGCTGCACAGTCAGATGAATACCGTATTGAGCCGTCATTCAGGTTACAAGGTAGTTATCGTAATATGAATAAAATGGCCGAGAAGGTATCTTCGGTTATGAATCATAGCGAACTAATGCAGATGATTGCTGATCATTATGTCGGTGAATCACAGTTATTAACCAATGGCTCTGAAGAAAACTTATTGAAGCTGGCAGAACTGCGCGGTGAAATGACGGATGAAGAAGCGACTCGCTGGGCGAAAATTAAAGCCGACTTTATTCGTAATAAAGCTATGGGCGGTGATGATGCCGATGTGGGTGGGAAAGTTATTGGGCAACTTGTCGATCTCGTAAAGGGCGTGAAGTCTCTTGGAGAGAATGCCGAGCAGTCTAACCAGATTCGTGAGAAAGATAAGCAGCAGCGAATAGAGTCAGAGCTTTTGTTAAGAAATGAAGAAGCTCAACGTAGAAGCGAAGAGCGGCCTTATGAAGCTGCGAGTATTGAGCAACTACAAGGTCTGAATCAATCGATGAGTCAATTCTCATCGATCATCTCTTCTGGTATAAAATTGATCGCGCAGCAATCAGCGAAGCAAACTCCACCGCAACCTGCACCGAAGATTGAAGTTATAAATCAACCTGTGCCGGGGCTGGAGAAAATACTGAAAGC
Organism: Oleispira sp.; assembly: GCA_047616865.1. GTDB lineage: Bacteria > Pseudomonadota > Gammaproteobacteria > Pseudomonadales > Oceanobacteraceae > Oleispira. The sequence continues at coordinate 38,299 of JBLGBO010000005.1, read as the reverse complement.
GCTCGCCGATACCATGGAAAATAGTATCTTCCCTATCGTGCGATCAATGGATCGTAAAATTGATATCGATTTAAAAACCCATGACAAGATGAAAGAAATTTCAACACAGTTAAGGGCTTTGGAGGCTGAATACAGTATTAAAAGTACGGCTAAAAAAGTTGATAAAAATTAGAGCGATCTAAATTTATAAAGTAAGGAAGCAAAGATGAAATGCCCAAAATGTAAAAGCCCAGATTTACACCCAACAAAGATGGATCAAGGTTTATCAGCGATGGGGTGTAAAGAATGCGAAGGTGTATTTGTCTCTCTTTTGTATTATAGAGATTGGGCTGAGCGTTTTGGCATTGCGGCTGGCACTGAGAGTATGGCGGCGGAAGAGGTGCAAGTTGAAGCTGCTGAAAATACTCACGCTGCAATGGGCTGCCCAAAGTGCAGTCGAATTATGACTAAGTATCGAATCTCCAGTGGCCATGATAACCGCTTAGATTTATGTGCTAATTGTGATGAGGCTTGGCTTGATAAAGGTGAGTGGTCATTATTAAAGTCACTTAATCTAGGTTCAAAGATGCCAGCAGTGTTTACCGAGCAGTGGCAGCGACAAGTGCGCCAGCAGGTGACTGAAGAAAGTCGCCGTCAGCGTTTTGTGGATGTGCTAGGTGAAGAAACGGTTAAAGAAGCAGATCGTATCAGGCAGTGGATGAGTGATTCACCTCAGCGTGCACAGATACTGCTCTATTTGAGCTATGAATAAACTGCTTTAGTAAGATGCACATTGTGCGTGCATTTTACTAATATCAAAACTGTATTTATTTCCGCTTGGTTAAAGAGACCGGTATCTCCATCTGAGAACTTACTCAGGGTTAAATAATTACGGGTGTATTGTTTTGATGATATTAATCCCAAGGCGTTTAGCCATACGACTTAAGTTTGCTCTATCTGTTTTGAGTTGGCGTGCGGCTGCAGACCAATTACCTTGCTGCTGATTGAGCGCCTTTATAATAATTTGGCGCTGAAAGTCTTCTGTCGCCGACTTTATACCCAGCTCAAGAACTGAAAAGCTCAAATCATATGCTTCAGCGAATGTATCATCGCTATCTAAGGTGTTGTCAGTGGTACTGTCAGAAGAACTCACCAGTTCCCCAATGTGTAATAGCTCAAGACTAACGATATTATTTCCGTGCGGATCATTTTTTGCTTGGTTACTATTCGCTTTCAGCGCAGCACGATTAATTGTATGTTCAAGCTCGCGCACATTACCGGGCCAATCGTATTGTGTTAAATACTGAGTAACTCCTGGGGCAAACTTAATCTGTTGAATCCCCAGTCTTCTTCGAATTTTTTCGATGAAATACCCTGCTAATAATGCAACATCATTTCCTCTTTCTCTCAATGCGGGGACATGAATAGGATAAGCGGTTAAGCGGTGAAATAAATCTGGGCGGAAATTGCCAGCTTCAACTTCTTGAGTTAAATTTCGATTAGTCGCGGCAATAATACGGACATCGACAGTATGGGTTTTATCCTGCCCTACGGCTTGAATTTCTTGGCTTTGCAAGGCACGTAATAATTTACTTTGCACGGTAAGAGGGATCTCACCAATTTCATCAAGAAATAAAGTACCACCATCGGCAATGGTAAATTTCCCTAAGCGGTTTTCATTAGCCCCTGTGAATGCCCCTTTACGATGACCAAATAATTCACTTTCAATTAAGTTCTCTGGCAGCGCGGCGCAGTTGACGTAAACCAGAGGCCCTTCACTGCGACTGGATTGTTGATGCAGCGTGCGTGCAACTAATTCTTTGCCGACCCCAGTCTCACCAGAAATCAATGCGGTGAAATCAGATTGTGCGACGATTTGAACTTCCTTCTTTAATTTATTCATCGCCGAGCTATTACCAATTATTTCCCCTCCGTCTTTGATTAAGGCTTCATGCGTCAGCTCTGCAACGATCTGTCGGCTATGAGTGGCATGTTGTTCTAATAAATCTAAAGTAAGAGCAGTTTTCAGCGTGGCGGCCGACATGGCAGAAATAATATCTAAGGTGCGCTGCGGAATATCATCAAAGCTATTGGGCGTCAGACTATCGAGTGTTAACAGTCCAATCAAAGAGCCTTCAAATAATAAAGGGAAGCCCATACAGGAGTGAACGGGTAAATCACCTTCCGTTGCTAGCAATAAACCATCGTAAGGGTCGGGCAACTGGCTATCACTTTCAAAGCGAACAGGAATCTTGCTAGCGCAAATCTGCAGGAAACGCGGATGCTGGTCAATCTCAAAACGTCTGCCTAGGGTATCTGGACTTAAGCCTTGCAGAGCCAATGGTTTAAGGCGCTCTCCTTGTAGGGCAAGCAAGACGACAGCATCACATTCAATCGTTTTACGCACCGTGGTTAATAAACGCTCGAATCGGTCTTTATTAATTAAGCTGCTGCTCAGATCAATGGCGAGCTCAATCAGTGAGGTGTAAGAGATGTTGGCCATTAATAGTCCCATTGGTTTCAGATAAGAGATTGGCGATGTCATCAATATAGCACAGTAGAGTCATATTGACTCCAGCTGTCGTTGAGTCAATATGACTCGGTTATTACTTGTTTCTGTCTCAAGCCCTTGAAATATAACGATAAATATAATTGGCATGCTCTTCGCTATAACAAGGTTAAGAATGAATTAAATCTAGGTGAATTTGCTATGTACTCACACTTTCAGTTTTCCGAACACCTTCCTGCTATTCCGAATGCCGAGCGCTTTCAATGGCTTTTAATAGCGGGTAACTGGCTTATGTTATTAGGCTTAACAGGTACGGTGCTATCGATAGAAGTGAGCTACGTGTTCGCAGACCACTTTAGTTTGATGACTCAAGTTGCAGCGCATATCGCGACGCTACTGTTTGCTACTTCAATTAAGTTTGGCTACATCATGCGTTGCATTGCTTTGAAAGGTTTTGGCGCAGCATTGTGATTATGACGAGCGCATCTCGAAAACTAATAGAAGACAGAAAAATATTTATAACAATAGCTCAAACAAGCTAATAGCAATTTAACGACTCAATACATAAATAGACCCAGAAAGAGAAGAAACGATGTTAAGTAACGAGCACATTCAGTTGGTAAAAAGTACCGTGCCATTATTAGAAGCCTCAGGTAGTGCGATCACCGATTATTTTTATAATCGTTTATTTACGCACAACCCTGAAGCTCAAAATATTTTTAATATGAGTAATCAGGCTTCGGGTAAGCAATCATTTGCCTTATTCTCGGCGATTGCGGCTTACGCTAAAAACTTAGATAACGTTGAGCAGCTGCTCTCGATGGTTGAGCGTATCGCGCAAAAGCATACCAGCCTTAATATTCAACCAGAGCACTATGATTTAGTGGGTCATCACTTAATTGAAACCCTGCGTGAACTCGTGCCAGAGCAGTTCACAGCAGACATTGAAGAAGCTTGGACTGTTGCGTATCAGGCGCTAGCGGCTATTTTTATTGCTCGTGAAGGCGAGCTTTATAAACAGCGCGAAGTATTGAAGGGTGGCTGGAAGGGTGGCCGACAATTTAAATTAGTTGAGAAGCGCATTGAATCTGAATTGGTAAAAAGTTTGGTCTTCGAACCTGTTGATGGTGGCCCTGTTATTGATTATCAGGCGGGGCAATACATCGGTATTGAAGTGCAGCCGAAGCAAAGTGAATTTAAAGAGATTCGCCAATATTCATTATCAGATAAAGCCAATGGTGAAAGCTATCGTATTTCTGTAAAGCGAGAAATTGTCGGCAAGCCCGGTATTGTTTCAAACTACTTGCACGACGGCTTGCGCTTGGCTGATGAAGTGACCTTATATGCTCCGGCGGGTGATTTCTTTTTAAACAAAACGGATGCGCCAGTGGTCTTGATTTCAGCAGGCGTTGGTCTAACCCCGATGCAGTCGATGTTAGAAACCTTGCTGGCTGAACAAGGTTCTAAAGAAGAAAGCTCTTTACAAAAAAGCGCTCAGCAAAAAATACATTTTTTACACGCGTGTGAAAATAGTGGACAGCATTCGTTTAAAAAGCGTTTAGCCAGCCTTGTACAGCAAAATAAGGTAAAGGCTTTGACTTGGTATAAGTCTGAAACCCTTGAACAGGCAGGTATCCATCAGGGTTATATGGATCTTGTCTCGGTTGAAGAACAATTACCGTTAGCATTAGGCGATTTCTATCTGTGTGGCCCTGTGGCGTTTATGCAGTTTGCTAAGCAGCAATTGGTTACGTTGGGTGTCAATGATACTCGCATTCATTATGAAGTATTTGGTCCACACGAAAGCTTCTAGTATACGCTTGTCTTAGATCAAGTTGGACCAAGTCAGGCTAAACCGAGGGAACAATCCTGACTTGGCTGATTGAACTTTCAGCTTACTAGGGTATCCTAAAGGCATGAGATCATTAATTCGCAATCCATTAATAAGTCATTCTGCCTCTAGGAATAAACGCCTAGCGCTGACCTTGCTTATGTCCTTTTGTTTGACCTATGTGGGTCAGGCTTTTGCGACGCCGATGGTTTGTATGATGCCTGCTAATGAGGTGACGAAGGTCAGTGCCTCGTCACCTTGTCATGACATGATGTCTGAATCCAATAGCAATGTTCAGTCTATGACTGCTACAAGTACTAAAATAGATGTGATGGATTGCTGTGACTCAACAAATTCTGATGCCGGTCTAGCAATGACTTCCCATGACTGCGCTTGTGCTGATAGCGGTTGCGGTGCATCGTTTATCTTTATCGCTAGTTTCTCGTGTGGCTCGCTTTCGATTAATGAACAGCCTCATTATTATTCAACGATTGGTTTCCCCAACCAAATCGACTCGGCTCTTTTTCGACCTCCAATTGCTTAATACACCCTGATATTGAATCCGCTTGGCGATGAGTTTGCTTGGCTTTTATTCGTAGTGCCTTTTAATTGTGTATTGAGAAAACCTCATGAAAAATTTTGTATTTATGTGCCTAGGTGGTGCTATTACTGTGTTGGCTTTTATTGTTAGCCAGACATTTCTGCTAGATAAAACATCAAACTCGGGACAAGTCCTTTCGCAGGTGCCGCTCTCTCAAGAACCTAGTGTCCTTTATTGGGTGGCTCCTATGGATGCGAATTTCCGCCGAGATCAGCCGGGTAAATCGCCGATGGGAATGGATTTAGTACCCGTCTATGCCAACGCGAGTGGGAATACACAAAAGGGGGTCGTTGAAATTTCAGCGGCGGTGGGAAACAATCTTGGGGTAAAGTCGGCTGAGGTTGAATGGACACTGCCTGAGTTAAGTTTTATTAGCAGCGGCCAAGTTAATTACGCGAAAGAAAGTCTCGTGCACCTGCATGCCCGTACCAGCGGCTGGGTAGAAAAACTTCATGTCAGTGATATGGGCCAACGAGTAAAAAAAGGCCAAGCGCTATATGGCATCTATTCGTTAGAATTTATTGATGCGCAAGAAGATTATCTGCGTGCGCTGAATTCCAAAAACGAGAGCTTAATGCGTGCGGCAAAAAATCGTTTGCAGGCTTTACGCGTCGATAATAAGGTGATCGAAAAACTCAAACGCACAAAATCAGTCAGCCAGATCACCACCTTCTATGCGCCACAAGACGGTTATATTGAGCAACTCAATATCAACGAAGGCATGTACGTAAAACCTGAGAATACCTTATTAGCCATTGCCGATCTTAGTCAGCTCACAGTCGATGTTGAATTAGACCATCAATATGCGGCTTGGTTAAGTCAATTCCCTGGGCAAATACAGTGGACGCTCAGCTCTCAGTTGATGCCAACTAAAATTTGGCAAGGCCAACTTGATTACATTTACCCAATGATGAATGAAGAACTACGTACCATTCGAGTGCGATTATTGGTGGATAATAACGATCAATTATTAAAGCCCAACATGTGGCTTAATCTGAAAGGTAATATTACCGCCGCAGAAAAATCATTATTAATTCCTAGCCAAGCACTTATTCGTACTGAAAATGATACTCGGGTTGTGATGGCATTGGGTGAGGGGCGTTTCAAATCGGTGTCGGTTAATATCGGTCGCTTCTTCAATCAAAGCGTAGAAGTTCTGCAAGGTTTACAAGCAGGAGATCGTATTGTTACCAGCGCGCAATTTCTAATCGATTCTGAATCGAACATTGATTCAGATTTACAGCGTATGGACGCTTCTGTGATTGATGACTCAGATATGAATGACTCAGATATGGAGAGCCATAATGATCACTAAAATAATTCATTGGTCTATCCTCAATCGTGTTTGGGTATTATTAATAACGGCCTTGGTTATCCTAGCAGGTGGCTTTGCCATAAAAAACACAGCCGTTGATGCCATTCCTGATTTATCAGACGTACAGGTTATTATTAAAACCTCATACCCTGGGCAAGCGCCACAAGTGGTGCAAGACCAAGTTACTTATCCACTGACAACCGCTATGTTGTCGGTGCCTGGAGCCAAAACGGTACGCGGTTTCTCGTTTTTTGGTGATTCGTATGTGTACATAATTTTTGATGATAATACTGATTTATACTGGGCCCGCAGCCGCGTTTTAGAATATTTAAGTCAGATCACCGATAGCTTGCCCAGCGCTGCTAAGCCGCAATTAGGCCCAGATGCCACCGGTGTGGGCTGGGTCTTTATTTATGCCTTAACCGATACCAGTGGCAATTTAGATTTAGCAGAATTACGTTCGCTGCAAGACTGGTTTTTAAAATACGAGCTACAAACCGTTGCTGGGGTATCAGAAGTTGCCGCAGTTGGCGGTATGATCAAGCAATATCAAGTGCGCGTAGACCCACATAAATTACGCGCTTATGGCATCCCTTTATCATTATTAGAAAATGCAATACAGCAAGGTAACCAAGAAGTCGGAGCTTCGGTTATCGAGATGGCAGAAGCGGAATATATGATTCGTGCGACGGGTTATATTTCTAGTCGTGAAGATTTAGAAAACATTCCACTAGGCATGGTCGTTAACGGTCAGCCGTTATTTTTAACCGATGTCGCCGACATTGTTGAAGGCCCGCAAATGCGCCGTGGGGTGAGCGAACTTGATGGCAAAGGTGAAGTTGTCGGTGGCATAGTCGTGATGCGCTCGGGTGAAAATGCACAAAAAACAATTGCTGCAGTGAAAGAAAAATTGGATCAATTAAAAGCAGGTTTACCCGCAGGTGTTGAAATTGTAACTGTGTATGATCGCTCAGATCTAATCAACGCCGCGATCGAAAATCTATGGCAGAAACTGGCTGCTGAACTCATTATGGTCGCGTTGGCCTGCATTCTGTTTTTATTCCATGTACGTTCTGCGTTAGTGGCGATTATCAGTTTACCGATTGGGATTTTAATCGCCTTTATCATCATGTATCTGCAAGGCCTTAATGCCAATATTATGTCCCTTGCGGGCATCGCGATTGCGATTGGTGCCATGGTTGATGGTGCCATTGTGATGATAGAAAATATGCACAAACATATGGAGCGGGCTCTTGCTAAGACAAGTGAGCGGCTCACTAATGAAAATCGCTGGCAAATCGTTGCTAAAGCCGCCAGTGAAGTAGGGCCATCCTTATTCTTTAGCCTACTGATTATTACGGTGAGTTTTTTACCCGTCTTCACTCTAGAAGCGCAAGAAGGAAAACTCTTTTCACCGTTAGCGTTTACCAAAACCTATGCTATGGCCGCTGCGGCTATTTTAGCCATTACCTTGGTGCCCGTTTTGATGGGGTATTTTATTCGCGGAAAAATCATTAGCGAAAAGAAAAACCCGCTGAATAGAATATTAATCGCGATTTATCAGCCACTCTTATCAGGGTTATTAAAGTTTCCTAAAACAACATTATTATTTGCGTTAATGATTGTGCTATTAAGCTTGTATCCCGCAAGTAAAATCGGCAGTGAATTTATGCCCGATTTAGATGAAGGTGATCTTATGTATATGCCGACAACCTATGCTGGTTTATCGGTAGGCAAGGCGCGCGAGATTTTACAGCAAACCGATAAGCTGATTGCGACTGTGCCAGAGGTTGAGCATGTTTTCGGAAAAATCGGTCGAGCAGATACTGCTACTGATCCTGCCCCCTTAACCATGATTGAAACCTTCATTAAATTAAAGCCAAAAGATCAATGGCGTGAAGGATTAACCGGCCAGGATTTACGTCACGAACTGGACCAGTTAATTCAATTTCCAGGGCTGACTAATGCTTGGGTTATGCCGATTAAGACTCGTATAGACATGCTTGCCACAGGCATTAAAACGCCGGTCGGTATTAAAGTATCGGGACCTGACTTAATTGAAATTCAAAAAATTGGCCAGCAATTAGAGCAAGTACTGGCCGACGTAAAAGGCACAGCATCGGTCTACTCTGAACGAGTGGTAGGGGGGCGTTATATCAAGATTGATATTCAACGTCGTCAAGCTGCCCAGTACGGTATGAGTATCAAAGATGTACAACAAATTATCAGCAGCGCTATTGGTGGAAAAAATATTGCTGAATCCGTAGAAGGCGATAAACGCTACCCGATCAATCTGCGCTATCCGCAGCATTATCGAGACTCGCCTGAGCAGCTAGCTCGCTTGCCTATTGTGACCCCTTCTAAAAATGGGACGAGCCACAATATTACGCTCGGAGACGTCGCCAACATTTATATTGAAGATGGCCCGCCAATGATTAAAAGCGAAAACGCCCGCATTAATGGCTGGACCTACATTGATATTGAAACTAAAGGTGCTAATGCCATTGATATCGGCAGCTATGTAAAAAATGCACAAACAGTCGTCGCGGAAAACATTGAGCTCGGCGTATTAAAAATCCCCGCAGGTTATTCCATTCGCTGGGCTGGGCAATACGAATACATGCAGCGTGCAAAAGAAAAACTCAGCTACGTTGTGCCATTAACCCTCGGGGTAATTATTCTATTACTGTATTTAAATTTTAGAAATGCCCGTGACGTTGCCCTGATTTTATTAACCCTGCCGATGGGCTTAGTCGGCGGAATTTTATTGATGTCGTATTATCAGTTTAATTTCTCGGTGGCAGTGGGCGTCGGCTTTATTGCACTCGCGGGGGTAGCTGCAGAAACCGGGGTTATCATGTTGCAGTATTTAAAACAGGCAATTGAAGATGAACAACCCAGCACGAGAGTAGCATTACAAAACAGCATTCTTGATGGCGCTGTGAATCGTGTGCGACCTGTGATGATGACCGCCATTGCCACCATTGCAGGCTTGGTGCCCGTTATGTATGGCGCAGGGGTTGGCTCGGAAGTCATGAGCCGCATCGCCGCGCCTATGTTAGGCGGTATGATCAGTGTAGTAATATTAACGTTGTTAGTATTGCCAGTAGTCTATTATCAAACGAACTTGCATAGTTTGGATACTCGCGACTGATATTTGGCCCGTACTATGACTTGCATATTTACCTGAGTGGCTATAATTAATGGCAGGTATATAAAGTATCAATAGACGGTAAAGATGATGGTTAATAATGACAACGTTATTAAGTACTAAAATTCCTGTTATGGCAGCAGTATGCTCCGCGTTACTAGGAAGCGTGGTTCTTGCTGGTTGGTATCTTCATGCTGTTGCATTAATTCAGGTATTTCCGCAGTTTGCCCCTATGCAATATAATACCGCTCTTGGCTTTTTAGTCGGCGGTATTGGCCTTCTAGCAATAACAAATATTAAACATCGCTTAAACTTGGCCTGTGGCACTTTTCTTATGCTGATGGGCTTTCTGACATTACTGCAATATATCTTGGTGATTGATCTAGCCATAGATCAGCTGCTAATGGATGCTTATATTACCGTTCATACCTCTCATCCTGGCCGCATGGCACCGAATACAGCAGTCTGCTTTTTGTTAACTGGGGTTGCGCTGGTAGTACATTCAGCAATAGCAAAATCTGAGTACAGCCCCATTCTTATTGAAATTTTATCTTTATTAATTCTGGCATTCTCAGCAATGGCTCTAGCGGGATACATTATAGGAGAAGAGAAAGGCTATGCTTGGGGGCAATTAACTCGTATGGCATTGCATACCACGGCGGGCTTTATTGTCTTAGGCATCGGTATTTTTGCCATTACAATAAATCATAGAGCGCAAGATATTGCTGCAATGCCTTTATGGCTGCCGGGGCTGTTGTGTTTTATTATTCTACTCGCCGATTTGCTGTTTCCAAAGGGGGCGGCGATAGGTGTTGCCTACGTTCCTTTGGTCTTTTGCAGTTTGTTTTTTTACTACGACAAAGTAGCCTTTATTATTGCAGGACTAGCAACAGTGCTTATCTTTTTAGGATATATGGCTTCATCAAGTATCGGAATAGATAATCAATTTGTCGTGACCAATCGTGTGCTTGCTATTGTGGCTGTCTGGGTAACCGCTATCGTAGTCTATCTGCAAAAAATGACGCAGAAGAAATTATTAAAAAGTGAAGAGGCTTTAACTCTGGGTTGGCAAGGCGCAGGCGATGGCATGTGGGATTGGGATGTGTGCACCGATACCGTCATGTTTTCAGATCGATTTAAAGTATTATTAGGTTATAAGCCGGAAGAAATTCCGCATCAGTTTGAAGAGTGGTCTAGCCGTTTACATGCTGATGATAAAGATGAAACCTTAGCCGCTTTAGATCAGCATATTAAAAACAAAACCCCTTATGATGTTGAATATCGCCTTATTACTAAATTGGGAGAATGGCGCTGGTTCCTCGCACGAGGCCAAGCTTTATGGGACGACGAAGGAAATCCTACTCGTATGGCAGGTAGCTTAAGTGATATCACCGAGCGAAAGGAAAATGAATTAAAATTGCGACTATTAGATCGAGCTGTTGATCATTTAACCGATGTTGTGGTGATCACAGAAGCTGATCCAGAAAACCCACTTATAGTGTACGTAAATAAAGCCTCAAAACTAATATGTGGTTATTCTCCGGAAGAAATGATTGGTCGTACGCCAAGTTTTTTACAGGGCGTAAAAACCGATCGTATTCAATTAGAAGCTTTAAAACAGGCGTTAAAAAATCAACAAGCTTTTTCTACCGAACTCATAAACTATGCCAAAGATGGCAGGGAATATTGGATCGATATTAACATTGTCCCTATCACTGATAAACAAGGTAATACCAGTCACTTTGCCGCCATTGAACGCGATATCACTGCGAGCAAACTAGCAAAAATAGAAAGAGAAGAGCTAATTATTGCATTAGAAAAAAGTAATGATGAATTGGATGATTTCGCTTATGTCGCCTCCCATGACTTAAAAGCGCCATTACGAGTAATCGAAAATGTTTCACATTGGTTAGAAGAAGACTTAGGAGAAAAACTCGATGAAGAAAGTATCGAGAATATGCAGCTGTTACGTAATCGAGTTAATAGAATGGATAGTTTATTAGACGATTTGCTGGAATATTCCCGAATTGGGCGCAAGGTCGATGCTGATTATAAAGAATTTGTCAGCGGCGAAGATCTCATAAAAGACATTATTTTATTAGTCAATATGCCCAAAGGATTTACCGTGTGTGCTAGCCCAGAATTCTTAGCCCTCCGTTTTAATCGCATGCCGTTGCAGCTGGTGATATTGAATCTCGTTAGTAATGCCATAAAGCACCATGATAAAGAAAGCGGTACGGTTAACGTGGGTATTGAAGAGCAAGAAAATAATTATTTAATGACGGTTAACGATGATGGCCCAGGTATCAATCCTGATTTTCATCAGAAAATATTTAAGATGTTTCAAACACTCAAGCCTAGAGATCGTGTTGAGGGCAGTGGTATGGGGCTAACGATTGTACGTAAACACATCGAATTATTAGGCGGAACCATCACACTAGAATCTGCAGAAGGGCAAGGCAGTACTTTTAGCTTTACTTGGCCTAAGCAGCAAACAGAAAAAATAAATCAAATAGAGCCATCTAAGGAGATCGTTTAATGGTAACAACAATTAAGGACAATGCTGATACTAAGCCTCTGAATATCTTTCTGGTGGAAGATGATGATGGTGATGCCAAAGCGGTTATTCGTGCATTTAATAAGGCTAAAGTCGCTAATCCGATTGTTAGAGCATACGACGGTTTAGAAGCATTAGAATCACTTAGAGGTGAAGGAGGGCATGAAAAACCTCCCAGTCCATATATTGTATTGCTTGATTTAAATATGCCCCGTATGGACGGCATTCAGTTTTTGAAAGAACTACGTGGCGATCCCGAGCTAAATAGAACCATTGTTTTTATACTGACCACATCAAAAAGTGATAAAGATAAAGCAGAAGCCTATGACCTTAATGTTGCGGGCTACATTGTAAAAGAAACTGCGGGTGTCGATTTTCTCGATTTAATTGGCCTGATAGATAATTACTGGCGCTTGGTCGAATTACCGTAAAGCATGTTAAATAAAATCAATGAATATTTTAACATTCATTTATAGAAGCATATTAAGTATGAGTATTTATCAATTATAAATACATAGGATTAAATATGGCGCAACAGATAAATAGAATTCTTCACATTGAAGATGATGATGGAGACGCTAAGCAAGTTAGACGTGATTGTACAAAAGAGTTTGGTCGTGAAAGTTTTATGCTCGAACGAGTTGATGCTATCGATCTTGGTTTATTAAAAATAAAAGAAGCAAGGTTTGATGTTATTTTGCTGGATTTGAATCTAGGTGATGGCAAAGGATTGTCAAACCTGCAAAGTATTAAAGAGCAGAGTCCTGATACTCCCGTTGTTGTATTGAGTGGCCATGACGATACTGAAACAGCACTTGAAGCCATTCGAGGTGGAGCACAAGAATATATTATCAAATCGGCGAATAACAGCCGCCATCTCGGTTTGGCGATTCTGTCATCGATTGAACGCAAAGCGTATGAACGGCATTTATACATGTTGGCGAATCAAGATGAGTTAACGGGCTTACATAATCGTCGTGCTTTTAATGAATATTTAAAACCTTGGTTAATCCGCGCTGGTCGTTGGCAGCGAACAGAGACGATTATGTTTATGGACGTTAATGGTTTTAAGCAAGTGAATGATACTTTAGGTCATGATGTCGGTGATTTATTACTTAAACAAATTGCAAAAACTCTGCGTGCAGGGTTACGAGCCAGTGACATGCTTGCACGCTTCGCAGGAGATGAGTTCATAGTACATTTGGATGCGCCTTCACATGAGTCTAAAGCCATCAGCGAAAGTGTGGCAAAAAAAATCAGTGCTCTATTTGAGCAGTCGGTTTTCATTAATGGTCATGAAATCACAACCGGTGTCAGCATTGGTATCGCAACCTTTCCTGATCATGGCAGTGATGCTGTGTCACTTATTCATAGCGCCGATCAAGCCATGTACCAAGCAAAGAAAGCGAAAATTTCTTATGTTTTCTTTGAGGCATTGTAGCTAGTTCACGACCCCTGTTGTCAGTTATCTTCCCCTTCTTTTTTTATTTTTAGCAATAGCGCACTAACCGTTAGTTGACTCTCGTCTTCTTATTGCTATATTGTGCACAATATAATTTTAAGCAACTTAAGTTAGCGTCACTAAATGAAGGAAGAATTGATGATGATCAAGCACTGGATAAGTAGGTCTTTAAACCTTAATTGGATGACTAGGCTGTCGGCCGCACTATTATTCACTTTCACCACAATATCGTTAGCAACCGCTAACGAAGCAGGGCAGTTAGCGGTCACTAGCGATACCTTCAGCTGTATCCGTGACATGACCAAGGTACGTGGTTTTTATGTGGATAATCTAAAAGGCGATCTTGAAGGAACCTTAGCCGTCGCTAATTCAGAGACAGGAGGGATTTATCCTCCAGGTTCTGTCGTGCAGCTTGTGCCTGGAGAAGTCATGGTGAAGCATGAAGCTGGCTTTAGTCCAGCGACCAAGGGTTGGGAATTCTTTGAGCTAGATGTTTCAGAAGAGGGCTCTGACATTAGAAAGCGTGGTTTTGTCGATGTGGTGAATCGCTTTGGCGGTAATTGCTTTGCCTGCCATATTCAAGCTAAGCCACAGTGGGATATGGTTTGTGAAGATACCCATGGTTGTGAAACCATTCCGATTACTAAAGAAGTGATTGATTTGATTCAACGAACAGATCCACGCTGTAAAGACAACGAAGAGCTAACCGCCGGTGAATCGTATGAACTGTTCAAGCTAAAATTGAAAGTCGGTGTAGGCAGCGCTATCGGTACAGTTAAAGAGATGATGTGATTGTCGTCATAAAACGAATAACTAAATAGGCTTAAGACACCGGTATATTAAACAAGGATTCATTCATAATTTCGACTACGCTTTCTATAGTTACTCAATTACTTTATGAAGCGTAGCGCTTATGGTTAAAGAATATAGCCCCGTCAAATCGGCAATCACTTCGTCTCAAGTCGCGGGTGAGCTTTATCGTGCCAGTCGAATTGCTCGTCAACTATCATTAGCGGCGAAGAACTCTCAGGCCGTCGTACATAGAGCAGGCAGTAAAGTTGCTGGCCTAAAAGTAATTTCTGAATACTTTGCTGACCTCGCCTTAAAGACCATAAAATTAGCAGAAGAAATCAATCGTATTTCGTTAGACATATCCCATATGGCGGTAGAACGCTGGCGTCAAAATACCTTGGTATCACACTTGTGTGAGAGCCAAGCAAAAAATCATAACGCTCATATCGAAGTCATTATTGACGATACTAAGCACCGACAGTCAGCGCTTAATACTCGTTTTAATGTCGAAATTAGACGTTTAGAAAGTCAGCTAGAAGAAATTCAACAATACATGCAGGCCAGTCGAGTGGTTGCAGTATCTTTTCGTTTGGAAGCAACTCAAACCGATGAGTATCAGGGTATCTTAGAAGATATGGCTAATAACATTGATGTCTTTTCCGAAAAAATTAAGCAGCATGTACTGGGCGCTAAATCTTATATCGACCGCTTAATGCAGTCGTAAATACAAGGAAGTGGTAATGGAAGCCAAGCTCTTATTTGATGAAAAACACCAATGGTATGTCTTTGCTCGTGATCCTGATAAACCAGAAAAAATTATCGATACTAATCAATATATGGTCGTTAGCGATAAAGAGTCTTTAGTTCTGGACCCTGGTGGTATCGAGCTTTTCTCTTCGATGTTATCAACGATATTGAAGTTCATTCCTATCGAACAAGTGACGCATTTATTTGCCTCCCATCAAGATCCCGATATTATTTCATCGCTGGGCATGTGGGATCAGGTTATTCCCAAGGCTAAGCTTTATACACCGGCATTATGGGAAGGTTTTATTCGCCATTTTGGCTGTGAAAATATTGAGTTTTGTGGCATCGAAGATGGGGGTGGTGAATTAAAAATTGGTAATACGGTATTACAATTTATTCCTGCGCATTATCTACACTCTTCGGCTAATTTTCATGTGTATGACCCTGTCGCTAAAATTTTGTTCTCGGGGGATATCGGTGCTGCATTAGAGCCACAAGATAGCTCGTTATTCATTGAAGATTTTGCATCTCACTGCGATAAAATGAAATTCTTCCATCAGCGCTGGATGCCAAGCAATAAAGCAAAAATGCATTGGTTAAATCGAGTACGCAAGTTGGATATTGATATGATGCTACCTCAACATGGTCGTATTTTTAGGGGGAAAGAAATCGAGCAGTTTTTTGATTGGTTCGAGGCACTTGATGTAGGCAGCGCGTTAGAGAGTTAATGATACAAATGGGTAAGGTGTTTGGGGTATACTGCGCCGCTATTTATACCTTCTTGGATCTATTTTTATATGAGTTCTAAACAGTATCATCATGGTGATTTGAAAGCCTCGCTGGTTGAAGCCGCCAATACTATTCTATTGCGTGATGGTGCCGATGCTTTGTCTTTACGAGCGATTGCGGCGGAGGTTGGTGTTTCTCACATGGCCCCTTATGCACACTTTAAGAATAAAAAAGAACTGATAAAAAGCATCGCTGAGGCCGGTTTTGTACGCATGGCCGATACCATGGAGGCCGTTGCTCTTGAGCTGAAAGCCAAAAAGACCTTGGCGCCAGGTGAGTTAGTGCTAGCTTATGGGGCGAGTTATTTAGAATTCGCTACGGCTAACCCTCAGCTATATCGCTTGATGTTAGGGCAGGTAGAAACCACCGGTCGAAAAAGTAAAAAAGAAGATATTACAGCAAGCACTACATCAGATTCTGTGAGTAGCCCTTTTATCGAAAGCAGTAAAAAACCTTTTATATTATTACGTGAAGCCTTTGCTTTGCGTGGTGATACTGACGAACGAGTGAAAGCGCAAGCGCTGGGTGCATGGTCGATGGTGCACGGTATGGCAGCGTTAATGATAGAGGGTCATATTCAAGTACCTGAAGGAACCAGTTTTAAACACTTCTTAGCCGCTGCCACACCTCTTGCCGATTGATCCTTATAGTAATATTTCAATATCGCTGGTGGGGAAGGCAACACAAGAGTGGCACCAACCATACGCTTCATCGGTGGAGCGTAACCTCGCTTCTGCGGGGTTGAATACCGAACCTTTCAATACCTTAACGCGGCATAAACTGCACTCCCCAGAACGACAGGCATTTTCTGCGCTGTAGCCGTTCCTTTCCATACTATTTAATAACGGTTCATCAACTCGGGCTTCAAATTCACCTCGGCTGCCGTCTGCTTTATGCAGGGTGACTTTTACTTTATCACTCGCGATTAAATTTTTCGGCCAGCCGGTTAATGTTTCAGGGTGCTTGGGTGGACCATTGCACTCAATACGAACACGCCTTGCTTTGATATTTAGTTGCTGCAGTTGCTCGGCACAAAAGTCGTGGAAGCTAGTCGGGCCGCAGATATAAAACATTTTAGCCTGTAAGGTATCTAGATCATTACCCAGTAATTCCGTTAACAGCTCGGCCGTAAGGTGTCCTGTGCGACCGTTATAGTTTTGAGTTGGACGTGAAATTAACCAAGTGATTGTTAGAAATTCATGTTCTTGCTCTAGGCGCTTAAGTTCATTCTCGTAAATAACATCGGCTTCATAGCTTGAAGCATAAATAAGGTGTATTTTTTGCGCAGTCGTCGGCGCTCCATTGTGGCTTAGGTGTTTATTCTCAATCATATTAAGAATCATACTTCTAGCCGGCGCGATGCCAGAACCTCCCGCTAGAAAGACTAAATCATCGCCGTGAAAAATAGGATTATGGTAAAACGTTCCCATCGGTCCGGTACTTTGAAACTGCTCACCAACCTTCACATCATCCAATAAATAATGCGAAACAAAACCATCTGCGACACGCTTAATCGTGAGGTCGTAATAACCTCTTGCCTGCGGTGCAGAAGAAATAGCATAAGGGCGAGCCGTTTCTGTGCCGTTAATATTGACGAATAAATTAATGTACTGCCCCGCCTGAAATGGGGGTAAATAATTTCCTTCCGCTTTAAAGCGTAACGTTTTAGTACTGGCGGTATCTTCAATTATTTCACTGACCACAAGCTGTAAACGCTTAGGGTGTAAGCTAGCAATGGTTTTAGCGACAAGGCCATTTTGTTCGTTAAAATCAGTACCGGTTTTAATTAATTCACGCTGCTGATCTAACGCATCTTGATAGCCGTTAACTGCATGTAATATGTTCGCATTTGAATTAGGCATTGCTCATCTCCTGTTCTGCTGTATCAGTTTGAGATTTTTTATTTTCAGTATCTTTCGCTATTTTTTTCAACACGGCACGTGCGGTACTTTCGCCAATCATATAGGTTGGCTGAAAACCGCCCATTCCATTCCAGCAGCCCGCCATGTGCAAGCCAGAGATGGTATCGATACGTTCTCGGAACATAACCGCGTCTTGGGTATTTTGTTGGAAACCATAAATAGCGCCACCCGGTGTATTTAAATAGCGCATCATAGTGAGTGGGGTAGCGGCTTCGACTTCTTCAATGTGTTGACGAATGTTAGGGAAAACACGCTCTGCATGCTCAATTAGCTTATCGGAAAATTCATATTTTGCTTGGGCATATTGTTCTACGGGTAAGTCTTGCCATGCTTGGCTGTACTGCAGACACAATAATGATAACGACGATTTACCGGCTGGAGCAAAGCTTGGATCATCGTGGTTATAGCAGGTGAGCATTGTATGGCTGGGATCGTTAATACCTTGCATGGTTTTAAAGGCCACTTCTTCGTCTCTATCATCGATGATGAAGTTTGACGCAGCGGTAATGCCCAGTTCTTCTGGACTGCAATCTAAACCGAGATACAGCACAAAAGCGGAGGTGCCTAGGCGGCGAGATTTCATGTCATCAGCCGCTTGCTTAGGCGTTGGAATATCTAATAGTTCATTGAAGGTATGCTGAGGACTGGTATTAGAAATAACATAGTCACAGCTGAAAATATCACCGTGCTCTGTTTGCACCGCTTTGATTTTCTCGTGCTCAGTAATAATTTTAGCCGCCCCAGTATTAAATAGAACTTGTCCGCCAGCGTTTAAAAACGATTCTAATAATGCACTAGAGATGGCTTGCGAACCCCCTTGAACATGACTCGGCTTAAAGGCGGCATAGGCGTAAATCATCACGGCTAAGTCACAGAAGGGAATATCTTTGGGCGGTAAGCCGATGTAACACCAATAAGCGGCAATAACGGCTTTTAGGTCTGGGTTGCTGAAAAATTCATCGAGTACATCTTTTGATGGGGTTAAGCCGTATTGCAGATAATGGGGGCAGGTGGATTCTAATACGGTTTGATCTGCCATTTTTTGTGCTCGAGGCAGCATCATAAAACATTCCAGTGAGAGCTTTTCACACAGGGTCAAATACGCCTCAATGTTGTCACTCTCAGCGGGATAATGGGCGCAAAGAGTTTTCTTCAATGCCTTGATATTGGCTGGCAGCGTGACATCGATTTCATGTTGAGGCGCTACTTTCGATGGCATGACAATGCGGTAGAGCTCACGTTCTTCGACAATATTGAGCTGATCCATAATGCCAAGATCAGTGAATATCTTACGCATGATAAAAGGATTCTTTTTCGTCCCCATACCACTGAGTTGATGCAATGCGACTTCAAATTCGAACTCGCCGCGAACAAACGAGGTGGCACAACCTCCAGGAATATTGTGGCGTTCCAGCAGTAAGGTACGTGCGCCGCCTCTTTGTAAGGCCGTCGCGGCAGTTAAGCCCGCATTACCTGCACCGATCACGATGGCATCAAAATCTGTCATATAAGCCTCTGCTCGTATTGTTATTTTTAGCTAGTCATATTCAGGCTAACTATACAGTGTAAAGTTTACATTATAAAGATAGAGCTTTTCTGTAGCGGTTGTCAAGTGTGTGTCGATAAATGGCTTTCTTGGTAGTTTTATCAATTTCGTATAGACTGCGTCCTCAAAATGACTCGAAGAGGTCATTTATTCATAGTTCAAGGACGTTACTAATGCATCACATTCTATCTTTTACCCTTATGCTCTTATTGAGTTCAGTCTCTTTTTCAGCCGTGGAAACAGCTGATTCAGCATTGTCTGAGCAAGAACAATACAACCAATGGGCAACCCAATTTTTAAATTCTATACAGCCGCAAAGTGGTTCAATTACCATTGAAGAAGCCGGCGCAACACTGAATATTCCGGAAAACTTTTATTTTTTAAATGCTGAAGATGCTGAACGTGTTTTAGTTGAAGCTTGGGGGAATCCACCTGGGCAGAATGCGCTAGGTATGTTATTCCCTGCAGGAGTCTCTCCACTAGATAGCGAGGCTTGGGCCGTTACGATCGCTTATGAAGAGGAAGGATACGTCTCCGACGAGAATGCCGAAGACATTGATTATGATGAACTACTAGAGCAAATGCAGGAAGATACTCGTGCTTCTAGTATTGAGCGAGACAAAATGGGTTATGGCACGGTCTCTTTAGTGGGTTGGGCTTCGGCGCCATATTATGATGCCAGCAGCAATAAGCTACACTGGGCAAAAGAAATACGTTTTGAAGGCACTGAAGAAAATACTCTGAATTACAACGTTCGAGTATTGGGGCGTAAAGGTGTTTTGGTTTTAGACTTTATCGCTGGCATGAATCAGCTTCCGCTAATTAAGCAAAATTTAGGTGCGGTTTTAGATATCGCAGAATTTGATCAAGGCGCCAGTTATGCGGACTTTAATCCTGATTTAGACAAAGTGGCAGCTTATGGTATCGGCGCTTTGGTTGCGGGTAAGGTTATTGCAAAAACAGGCTTCTTAGTGGTTGCTTTATTATTCTTGAAAAAGTTTGGTATTTTTATTCTATTAGGTCTTGGGGCTTTATATAAAATGGTATTCAAACGAAAAGAAGCATAAGTGCAGGTTATATTGAACCCAATCATTGACTAGGGTTTAATAGGTATTACAGGCGCTCTATTATAAGGCGCCTTTAATTATCTTGGTCTCATCTTATTATGTATCGTGCTTGCGTTTTTACTCTCTCTCTAAAACGATTATTAATATTCACTTTAGCGTTGTGCTCTTCGGCGGTAGCCGATCAGGTGACAGTTGCGGTTGCATCGAACTTTATTAGTCCTATGCAAAAATTGATGATCGATTTTGAGCAAAAAAGTCTGCATCGGGTGAAATTGATATCGGGTTCCTCAGGCCGCTTCTTCGCGCAAATTAGCCATGGTGCGCCATTTGATTTATTTCTCTCCGCTGATAGCGATAAACCGCAACGATTAATTGCCGCGGGCTTGGCTATTCCCGATAGTCTCTTTACCTATGCTTATGGTCGTTTGGTATTATGGTCTGCTGATGACCAGCAAAAAATCAGTGCCGACACCTTATCCTCTGCTAATTTCAAGCATCTCGCCATCGCCAACTCTAAGCTTGCGCCCTACGGTAAAGCGGCAAAAGAAGTCTTGGTTAGTTTAGGCTTAGAAAAGAAAACGCGCTCTAAGTGGGTGGTCGGTGAGAATATTTCGCAGACTTATCAGTTTGTGGCGAGCCAAAATGCAGAATATGGTTTTATTGCCGCATCTCAATGGCAGGGGCAAGGCTCGGCTTGGTTGGTGCCGGAAAAGCTGCATCAGCCTATCCAACAAGATGCGGTGATATTAACGCGGGTGCACGATAATAAAGCGGTATTTGAGTTGGTTGAATATTTGCAATCCCCGGCGGCGGCGGTCATTATTCAAGACTACGGCTATCAGGTGACTGAAAAATCATTCATACACTAACGTCGGCATAGGAAAAATTATTCGTGGATCTCGTTTTGGGTTTAACCTCAGAAGATTGGCAAGCAATATTCTTAACATTACGTCTTGCTACTTTAGTGACTGTTATTTTATTAGTGATCGCAACTCCTGTTGCTTGGTGGTTAACCACAACCCGATCTAAATTGAAGCCTGTGATTAGCGCTATCGTGGCACTGCCCTTAGTATTGCCACCGACTGTGATTGGTTTTTATTTATTAATTGCAATGGGGCCGAATGGCCCTGTTGGTGAATTAACCCAAAGCCTAGGGATTGGCACATTGCCTTTTACTTTTGCAGGCTTGGTCATTGCTTCT
Organism: Oleispira sp.; assembly: GCA_047616865.1. GTDB lineage: Bacteria > Pseudomonadota > Gammaproteobacteria > Pseudomonadales > Oceanobacteraceae > Oleispira. The sequence continues at coordinate 16,830 of JBLGBO010000005.1, read as the reverse complement.
GTTATTTACTCTTTTCCTTTTGTCGTGCAGCCGATTCAGAACTCTTTAGAAGCGTTAGGAAAGCGGCCGTTAGAGGTTGCCGCGACGTTAAGAGCTTCACCTTTAGACACTTTTTTTACGGTGGTTTTACCGCTAGCGAAGCCCGGCTTTATGACGGCGACTATATTAGGCTTTGCTCATACGGTCGGTGAATTTGGCGTTATTCTCATGATTGGCGGTAATATTCCGGGTGAAACCCAAGTGATTTCGGTATTGATTTATGAGCACGTAGAAAGCTTACAATATGCCCAAGCGCACAGTTTGTCGGCGGCCATGATTATATTTTCTTTTATTGTATTGCTGCTTTTATACGGTTTTAACCAAAAGCAAAAATCCATTCGAGTTATTAATTAATGGACCATAACAACGTATTATCTATGGCTTTGAAGTGGCCGCGAAAATCTTTCAGTCTTGATCTTGATTTGGTTATTCCTGCACAGGGCGTTACTGCCATTTACGGTGCGTCAGGCTCAGGTAAAACCAGTCTTTTACGCTGTATTGCTGGGCTAGAAAAAGTCAAAAATTGTGAATTGAAATTTCGTGATCAAGTTTGGCAAAGTGCTAACAAGTTTGTTCCCACGCACCAGCGGGCTATTGGTTATGTTTTTCAAGAAGCCAGTTTATTTTCTCACCTAAGCGCTGGGGATAATTTAGTATATGCGTTAAAGCGTGCCAGCCCAGGTAAACCCTTAACCACCTTAGATGAAGTAGTTGAATTATTAGGTTTGAGTAACTTGCTAGAGCAATACCCTGATCAATTGTCAGGGGGAGAGCGCCAAAGAATTGCGATAGCGCGCGCCTTATTAGTTAATCCACAAATATTACTGATGGATGAGCCACTGGCGTCACTAGATCATCAGCGCAAGCAAGAGCTATTGCCGTATTTAGAGCGCATCTGTCATCAGTTCAAGGTTCCAGTGATTTATATCAGTCATTCGTTATGGGAAGTGTCTTTATTAGCCGATCATATTGTGATGCTTAAAGCAGGACGTATTACAAAATCAGAGAACTTTTTACAGGCCATTAATAAGCCTGATTTTCCTATTTCTCAGCAAGAAAATATCAGTAGTTTATTGCAATGTCAGGTAGTAGAGCATAATCAACAGTGGGGACTGACGCGTTTTACTCTGAAGGGAATGGAAGGGAGTTTACGAGAAGGTCAAGTGCAACATTCTTTATGGTTGCAGCAATGTGACCTACCTCCAGGGCAGGAAGTACGGCTTAATATTTTAGCCAGTGATGTGAGTTTATCGTTAAGCCATCATGACGATACCAGTATCAGTAATATTCTACCGGTGACTATCTTGAGTATCGAGCGATTGCCGCATGGTTTATTAATGCTGCAGCTGCAATTGGGTGATGCTTTATTACGGGCAAAGTTAACCCAGCGCTCAGTTGATCGCCTTGATTTGAATGTGGGCCAGAAGGTGTGGGCTCAAGTTAAATCTGCTGCGCTGATTCAGTAGTGTGATATCCAGCAGTCATCATTGCTATAAAAATAATTTTCAGCAGGTATTAAATGAAAAATAAAACCGCCGTGATCATTGGCGCCACAGGGCTAATTGGCCGTCATCTTGTTGATGAACTACTTGCTTCAGCTCACTTTTCTAATGTGGTCGCATTAACTCGTAAGCCCTTGGTCATTGATTGTGAAAAATTTAAAAATCATGTGATTAATTTTGAACATTTGGCCGATGTTACAGGCTTGTTTTCAGCGGATGTGTTGTTTTCTTGTTTAGGTACGACAAAGAAACAAGTTGGTTCGATTCAGGCGCAACGTCGAGTCGATCTTGATTATCAATACCATGCCGCCAGTATTGCCCGCGAGCAGGGTATTAATGAATACTTTTTAGTTTCTTCAAGTGGCGCAAATGCTAAAAGTTCATCAGCGTATTTGAAAATGAAAGGTGAATTAGAAGAAAAAATACTCGCTCTAAATTTTCCTCGCAGTGTGATATTTCGTCCGTCGCTATTATTGGGAAAACGCACAGAGCCAAGATTTGGAGAAGATCTTGCGGCTAAAATAATGCCGCTTTTACAATACATTCCGCTATTAAAAACCTATCGTCCGATTACTGGCGAGCAAGTTGCCGCTAAAATGGCAGTTGTTGCAGAAAGGGACGGGCAGGGTAAAGAAAGCTATACCCTGGACCAAATATTCAGCTAAATATTTATTGAAAGGGTGACGCGATTGTCTTGCTCACCCTTCCTAATGCGACATAAAACGTAAAGCAGCTGCCGACTCCTTCTTTACTGCTGACTTCAATTTCTCCTTCCATTAATTCACACAGTTGCTTGCAGATGGCTAGACCTAAGCCACTACCGCCGTATTCGCGGGTAGTTGACGAATCTGCTTGAGAAAAACTATCAAATAGGTGGCCCATGTTTTTTTCGGCAATACCAATCCCCGTATCTTGCACCGCAACGGTTAAATAAAATTTTTCTCTGTTTAAGTCGGGATGATCTCTTAAAGTCGCCGTTATTGTTATTTGGCCTTGCTTGGTAAACTTTCTGGCATTTCCCAGTAGATTTATTAATATCTGGCGTAAGCGTAAAGGGTCGCCGATGGCTTGCAGGTCTTGGATTTTGTCAGCATCAAGTCGTATCTCTATTTCTTTATTCTCCGACTCTAATAATTTGAAAGATTTTATTAATTCATTAAAAATTGGATAGACTTCAAACATACTATTATCAAGGGTGAACTTTCCCGCTTCAGCTTTCGATAAATCTAATATTTCATCAATTAACGTTAATAGGCGCTTAGCACTGGAGGAGGCGACTTCGGTATAATACTGTTGTTTTTCATCTAATGAACCTTGCTCTAGCAGGTACAACATGCCTTGAATACCATTCATTGGTGTTCTTAATTCGTGACTGACTGTGGCTAAAAAAGTGGATTTGGCTTGTGTTGCTGACTCGGCGATATGAGTCAGCGCTTCTGCTTCATTTTTTGCCTTTTCTAATTCGAGTGTTCTTTGCTTTACTTTCTTTTCTAAACGCTGATTGAAATCTGTCACGTCCTGTTTTGCTTTAGATAGCTCAGCGACCATGTTGGTAAAGGAGTCTTCTATGAGTGAAAGTTCATTTTCATTTTTAATGTTTAAATCAATATGAAAGTTGGCAAGGTTATCAAACTTAACGTTAGTAATAGATTGAATTAATTTATTCAATGGAACTATCAGAAGTTTTTTACTGAACCACCAAAAAATAAGCCATAAAAAAATACCTTTAATGAGGGCGTTGATGATTAAGAAAGCGAACCCCACTTTTACTCGCCCAAGCACAATTGATGAGTCGGAATAAAGCGTTGCTTGACCTAAAGGCTGTGACACACCAGCGACGGCATACTCAATAGGGAAGCTGTATGAGAATCGGTTATTGAGGGTGGTATTATCTTGTTTGGATTTTCTTTCAGCATAGGGAATAAGTTTATCACCTTGTAGGCGCTCAATTTTAATACCCACGACAATCGGTACTTCCGATAAGCCCTTAATAATATCATTCATCTGTTCTCTATCAAGGTTCCAAAGTGCTTTGGCGAGTACGGGGCCAAATATTTTTTGATAGCTTTTTAATTCAGCAGTAATGGTTACTTTAGTTTGACGGTACTCTTCAAAGATTTGAATAGCAGTAACACTGATCGCAATAACGCAGTAAAGACCAAAAATTGCTTTGAATAATTGTCGGCTCAACGAATGTTGTGAACTCAGAGATGACTTCATTTAAGACACTCTTGTGGAATCCAACTCTGCCAAAGCGCTGTGTTATTTTGCATCCATTGTTCAGAGGCTGCTTGAAAACTCAATTTATCGACATCCACGAGCGCTGCAATAACAGCAATCTGCTGGTTGTTAAGGCTGATATTTTTTAAGGTTGAAAATGCACAGGGATAATTTTGAGTGAAACTTACGGCTGACGCTTTTTTAAGCCAGCCGCCAATGGGGTTGCCACAGTCATGAATAAATTGCGGGTTAATGCCCCAGCTAGGATCCGTTTCGCACGCTGGCTCATATTGCGGGAATTCTACAAAATCACCTTCATAGCGAGATTCAACCCAGTTGGGTGTCCAATTGAAGAGAATAATGGGGGTTTGTGCTTCATAGGCTTTTTTCAATTCGACCCAGAGATCATCGCCTTGTGATAGCACTCGTACTTGCAGATCGAGTCCTAAGGCTCTGATTCTTGCCTCATCAGGCTTTTCCCAAGGGCCTGCAAAATAAACCCCTTTGCCTTGTGAATCAGGACGCTGAAAAATTGCTGCACAAGCTTTGAGTGCTCGCCAATCGGGCAGGCCTGGGCATAACGCTTCTACGTATTTTGGATACCACCAATCTTCCAGAGTTGTGGCATTGTGAGAGCCGGCATCAATGATAGTACCTGCGGACACAAGACGATTGAATTGGTCTGACATCGTGCCTTCCCATACTTCAACCTGAATGTGAGCAGCGCCGTGGGCTAAAGCTCCCCATTGGTTGGAGACAGAGCTGGGTATGTATTCAACGGTAGCCCCCTGAGCTTGAAAAATATTACCCGTGATATAAGAGAGCACAATTTGGCTGGTCCAATTATTGGTGATGATCTTGATAGACTCTTGGCTTTGGCTTGGGGCGGGCAAGATAAAAAGAAGACTGCAAAAGGTATAAAGAGAGAAGGATAAAAAACGAAGCACCATAATTATACCTTTTTAATAACAGTTTAATGGTCGAATTCAGCGTTTTAGAATTCGAGCTATGCTGTTAAGTATAGGCATATATTGGCATTTGCGAGTCTGCTTTGATGGCGTGAGCAGCAGACGATTTGGCTTGAGTTAAGCGGCGTAAAATTCAGTCTTTATGAGTTCTGATTTAGCCTGTTCAATGACTTCATGAGCCTGACGAACGCACTGTCCACACTGAGAACCTAGGTCGAGGCAGCGACGAACATCGCGCACGTTTTTTGCACCTTCAGCGACTGCTTGGTGAATGGCTTTCTCGTTTACTGCATGACAGATGCACACGTACATTGTATGACCACGGGCTATGAATTTGATAAGCTAATACTATCGCGAATAATAATAGTTATCAATTACATTCCGTTTAATAATACACATCTGTCAGGTTATTCAGGTTGCTGTGAGTGTCGATCATGCGGCTAAACAGCCGCAGTCCCCATTTGGCTCTGTATATAGTTTTGCAAACCGATTTTATCGATTAGGCCCAAATGCTGCTCTAGCCAATAAATATGGTCCGTTTCAGTATCATCTAACAGCACTTCGAGGATCTCGCGAGTAACATAATCGCGCTCTTGCTCACACACCTCGATGATGTTTTTCAAGCTCGCCGCTACTGTATTTTCCGCTGCCAAGTCGTTACGTAACATCTGCTCAACATTATCACCGATCATCAGTGGTTCTCGCGAGGCGGTATCTGGGCTGCCTTCAAGAAACAAAATACGCTCGATAATACGTCTGGCGTGGTCTAGCTCTTCGTCATATTCATGGGCTAGCTTTTCATGCAGTTTATTGATTCCCCAGTCTTCATACATCTTGCTATGGGCAAGATATTGATCCATTGACGTGAGCTCTAGGGTTAATTGTTTGTTTAGCAGGTCAATGACCTTAGTGCTACCTTTCATCTTAATACTCCTTTAGCTCGTCATTTGCGCTTGTAGATAATTTTCTATGCCTGTTGAATTGATTAATATTTGCTGAGTTTCCAACCAATCAATGTACTCTTCTTCATACTCCAATATGCCTGCAAGCAGTTCTCGGCTGACATAATCTTTTTCTTGTTCGCACAGCTCGATGGCATCACGCAGCTCAGCGACTTGCACGGTTTCAACATTAAGGTCGCATTGCAGCATCTCTTGGGCATGTTCACCAATTTGTAATTTTCCCAGCTGTTGCAGATTCGGTAGACCTTCAAGAAATAGAATACGCTCAATCAGCTCATCGGCTTGTTTCATATCTTTAATTGATTTTTTATAAGCTTTTTCGTTCAGCTCTTCTAAGCCCCAATTTTTAAACATACGAGCATGTAAAAAGAATTGGTTAATGCTGGTCAGTTCCGTGGTCAGCACCTTATTTAAAATACTGAGAACTTTTGGATTTCCTTGCATGACTGTACCTATTAAATGGGCGATTAATGCTTCAATTAAATACGAAATTACTATTTTGTAAAAGAACATTTAGGGATATTAAACCCTTACGAATACGGCAAAGGTTTAAGCAATTCTAAATACTAATGAGTCCGTTTTAAAAGTGATGCTGTCGAAACTGTGTTAGCGACCGCTCATCATGGTGGGCATGAAGAAAGAGGTATTCATATCATTAATAGGCTCATCAAACTCTGCTGATAACACTTCAATATGAATGGCCGTTCTATTAGATAGTTTTTGTGCATTTGAATCTGGATCAGGCGGTGCCAGAGAAATTAATAAAGGAAATTGCTGGCGTTGGCCTGCAGCAATCGTGAAGTAAGGCTGACTGATTTCAAAGCCATAAAGGTTATCGGCAATGCGCAGGCGAATTGGCATGTCTTGCTGAGTTTTGTTATGAAATTTTAGTGAAAAACTGTTTTCGATCTCATCATTTGCATTAATGCGGTACAGACTATTACGATCACGTTCGAGGCTGATTTGAATGATGTCGCGACTGCTTGCCTGAAAGCCAATAAGAAAAACAGATATAACAAAGGCGAGGGCATAACCGACCAACCGAGGTCGCTGTTTGAGATTCAACGCTTCCTTCATAGTCACCTCTTCCGGGCGAAAAGCAATCAGCCCAGTAGGTTTGTTGATCTTCTCCATAATGCTGTCACAAGCATCAACGCAGGCTCCACACGCAATACAAGAAAGCTGCATGCCATCACGAATATCCATATCAGTGGGGCAAACATGAACACAGACTTGGCAGTCTATGCAGTCGTTGCGGGGCTCGTCGTATTGCACGACTAAAGTAGACTTGTCTGACATCACTGATTGAAAGCGCGAATAAGGGCACATATGAGTACAAACTTGTTCACGTAAAAAGCCGGCGTTTAGGTAAGTCATGGCGGCAAAAAATAGAATCCAAAATAACCCCATACCCGCCAAATCATTCTGGCTAACATCATTTGCCATTGCCTCTAGTGGATAGAAGTAGGCAATAAAGGTAATGCCGGTCCATAAGCTCAAACTCAGCCAGCTGATGTGCTTGGTAAATTTACGCAGCACTTTTTCGCTATTCCACGGCGTACGATCCATTTTTAAACGTTTGTGGCGCGAGCCTTCAATCAGTTCTTCTAAGCGAATAAACAGAAACGTCCAGACAGTTTGCGGACAACTAAAGCCACACCAGAGTCGGCCCGACGCCATCGCTACAAAGAATAAACCAAAGGCGCCTGCGAGCATCGCCCACGTCAGTACCATAAGATCTTCCGGCCAGAATATGACAGACCCTAAACGAAACTGTTTAGCGACTAAGTCAAAATGCACCAGTGGGAGATCGTTCCAGGTTAACCAAGGCGTTAAGAAGCAGAGTAATAATAACGGCCAGCTGATAATGCGCCGTAACGTTAGATAGCGACCGGAAATAAGTCGTACTCTATGGGGCAGAGAGGTCGCTTTGAAAAAGCTTAAAAATTGTCGTAACCCAGAAGATTGTGGTTGTTGGGAGGTGGCGATTAACTTACTCATAAAGCTCTCATATCGTTAAATAGCATGAGGCTGGATAGCAATCACTGGGCCAATGTTTAAGTTGTTGTATTTATTAGAGTTTTTAGGATGTTATAACGAGATTGGTGATATATCGTTTATTTTATTGGTGATATATCACTTATGAAGACGATATATCGAGTTTCTTCATGCGTGACCGCAGAGTTGAAACGGGCAGGTCTAGGTATTCGGCCGCGCCTTTGTTGCCTGAAACTCGGCCATTGCATACTTCCAGCACACGCAGAATATGCTGTTTCTCAGCGGCAGCAGAGGTTAATAATTCACGGCTGTCTGAGTGCTGTAATGTAGAAGAATCCTCTATGGATTGGCGCTTAGATAAAGGCACATGAGCATTTTTATAGATCGCCAGTTCAGCGTCTAATTGCAAAATTAATAAGCCATTACCCGAGTGGAGAATTAAGGAGCGCTCGATCACGTTATACAATTCACGCACATTACCTGGCCAAGCGTACTGCATCATTTTTTGTAATGAGAGCGGCGTAAAACCTTCGCAATAACGCCCGATGTCACGTTGAATTTTGGCTAAGAAATAATTAGCCAGTAACGGAATATCACTGGCTCTTTGGCGCAGTGCTGGAACCCAAAGAGGAAAAACATTAAGGCGATAAAATAAGTCGGCGCGAAACTCGCCTAGTTCAACCAGTTTTTGCAAATCACGATTGGTCGCCGCAATAATGCGCACGTCGACTTTCACCGTATGGCTACTGCCCACACGTTCGAATTCTTGCTCTTGTAGCACCCGTAATAATTTCACTTGTGCGGCTGGGGTTAATTCGCCAATTTCATCAAGAAACAGCGTGCCACCATCAGCGACTTCAAAGCGACCCAAACGGCGCTGGGTTGCCCCGGTAAAAGCGCCTTTCTCGTGGCCAAATAGTTCACTTTCAATCAGGCTTTCAGCAATCGCTCCACAATTAACTTTCACTAAAGGCTTATCTGTACGCTGGCTTGCACTGTGTAACGCTTGGGCGATGAGTTCTTTGCCAGTGCCACTCTCACCTTGAATCAGTACGCAAGCGTCGGTTGGGCCTACCTGACCGATACGTTCAACTAAGGCCGCCATGATATCGCTTTGGCCAATCAGTTCTTGCTGAGATTGCAGCTGAATTTCTTGCTTGAGCAAATGGTTCTCAGCAACCAGTTGTTCTTTTAAACGTTCAACTTGCTGTAACGCGGTGTGCAGTTTTTGCTGTTGAACTAAGCGTTCGCTAATGTCTTTAAACACCACCACTACGCCAAGGCGCTCACCATCTTCTTCGATAGGCGTGCTGGAATATTCAACCGGAAAACAGCTGCCATCTTTGCGCCAAAATACTTCATGTTCGCAATGAGCACTTTCACCAGTGAGGCGCGTTTTATAAATAGGGCAGTCGGTATCGGGATAAGGGCGGCCATCGGCGTGGCTATGATGATGAAACTGGTGAATGTTTTTACCGAGAATATCCTCTGACGACCAGCCTGTAATGCGCTCGGCAGCGGGATTTACAAACGTGGCTAAACCGTCAGCGTCTAACCCATAAACACCTTCAGACATAGCTTCCAGCAAGCGCAAGTAGCGTTGCTGTAAGTCTTTTAATGAAAGGTGTTTCAGGGGCAGAATATTATTGGACACTACTTATCCCAATCAAAATCTTTTTCTTCACCGTGAATCAACTTAGTCCAAGCAGGGCCTTCATCGGTATCTTGCCAAGTAGCATTAGAGCAGCGAACTTCTTTGCCTAATGCAGTATGTAAAATACGGCCACATTCTAGATCGTTATTCCAAGGGGTTTGATTCACTTTAAACCATAGGCTAGCAAAGTTTTTATTGCTGTTCAGTGTGAACAAAACTTCATTACCATCCACTAACCATTGCACTGTTTTTGGTGTGTTTTTTTGCTCTTCTACTGTGGTGAAATGCGTGCAAAGCCAGTCATAAATTTCAGTGGCTTCAGCTTTAAGTAGGTAAACTTCAATATCAGGAAAACGTTCGCTCATAATGATTTTTCTTCGACTTCTATAGATTCAGGGGTAGGGGTCTTAACGCGCTCGCGATTAGCGAAGCTTAAAAAGCGTAACAGGCTTAAAGACAGATAGCCTATTATAGCGGCAATACCGCCGATAATCGCTAATATAAATCCAAACAGCACGATGATCTCTTGCCCCAAGGATGAGGCCAAGGTGTTTTCGGCATAAAGAATGATTCCCATACCAAAGAAAAACCCGACCGCACCGAGAGTGAAAATCCAAATATTATCGGCTTGTTTGTCTGCTCGTTTTAATAACCATTGATGAAGCTTTTTAAGCATGGTGACACACTCTTATTTAATCGGAGGTAGTTTCAGGCTTCAGCTGCTTTAATAGGCGGCTAGGAAGATTCTTAATGGTTAAACTATTCTCGCTAGGGTCAAAGCTAATGTCACTGCCCAGCGCCGTTGCAGCAAAGCTCAGCGTCACTTCTTTATTCTTACCGCTATAGCGTAAATAATTCTTTAAGCTTTTACGATCTGGAATCAAATCCGTTTTTATCACACTTTCGCCATGGGCTAACTCTGATGAGCTTTCATTCATTGTAGACTCTGAACGTGGACGTACTTCTCGACGCTCACGTTTTTTAAGGGCGACAAACTGCTCAAATTTTTCGGGTGCACTGCTATCAAGCTGACCCGACAAAGTTTTGAATTCAACAGACTCCCCTTGCTTATCTTGCTCGACACAATATTCGATAACCTTGGTTTTGGTTTCTATCGATTGCTCCTCTGGCAGAGTAGAAGCGTACTCTTCAACGATTTGTAAAAACTCTTGAGTTTCTTGCTCTGTATCCAGAGTATCGATAAAACCGGCGAAATCGGAAAACAACTTTTGTATTGGTTTGTCCCCACGGCCAAAGCTGAAAGTGAAATACTTCTCGTCGCTGCGTTTACCTTCTTCTTGTTCTTTCTTTAATGCCGAAGTATCGATGCACAAGCCAAAGCCGGTATTCGAAAAATCGATAATGCGACTTTCACTTAACTGCATATCGCCAGTTAAGCAGATATTACTTTTTTCACGCAGATGGAATATATACAGCTTATCGGTATCGGCCAGTTCTTCGGTGGCGAAGGCGAGGTAGCCATCAATTTCTAGCTCGGTATTGTCCATCATGTCAGCAAACTGCTCGCTGATTTTTTTGGTCCACGATAAAAAGCTCTGCTGATCGTTCAGCCAATTTAGGGTAAGACCTTTCATACGAGTGACTTCAGGATTGAAACAGCCGTAACGCTTGCTAGCACGCTGCACAAAAATGCCTTTCAACTGGCTCATTACTAAGTGGCAATAATCATCCACTTCAGCCTCATTGGTCGTCGTTGTTACCATAGCCGCAGGTTTTTGCGCTTCTTTATTAATTTGATGAGTAATGAAATGAGTAACAGGCATGGTGATTCCGCTGACGATAAAATAGAGGGCTAAATAAGCTTTGAATCCGACTATTCTAGCACCTTGTCTCGTATCTTGCTTGCGGCGGATTTAGTGGATAAATTGACACAAAATTATTATGACAGGGAGAATAAAGTACCCACAAAATAGTGAAATGAAGAAGAAATGTTAATTACTAACAGCTTCTGTGTATAACTCTGTGTGTAATCTAAATATAACTCCATTTTATCCCCGTTTTATCTGGCTTGCAGTCAGATTGTTTGTTTTTTAACCAGTGTGTCGTTTTAGCTGAAACCCTTTGAAGTCAAGGGTTTCAGCGATAATAATAAAAATATTTATTGGACAAAATACGCTCTAAAAAATAATTGAAAAAAGTGCAAAGCAAGTCTTGATTTTCAATAAAAACGATTTAATTTGAATACTTATCATAATCTTACCCACAGATTGTGTGGATAAGGTTGGGTATAACATGCGGGAAACTACAGTGGGGCCTTGGTACGGCTCGCCCGAGGTTAAAATGATGCTTTTTTGCACGCTAAAAAATTATTCTAAGACAAAGCACGACAAGAGCGGAGTAATATTGACGGAGAGGACATTTGAAAAAATTGTCACTATTTAACCAAAGGGAAATAGCTGACTATTAATCAAAAGCGTGTTTAAACTTGATGTTGAAATAAACACTGTTTATCTATACAGTCAGTTGTATGAAACTGTATATCGCCGAAAAACCCAGTCTTGGGCGTGCCATTGCCGATGGCTTAACCAGCATATTAAATAAACCACACAGAAAGCAGCAAGGTTATATCGAGCTGGCGAATGGCGATGTGGTGAGTTGGTGTATTGGTCATTTATTAGAGCAGGCAGAGCCGGATGCTTATAATGAAGCGTATAAGTCTTGGAAGCTCGAACACCTGCCTATTGTGCCAGAAGAGTGGCAATTAAAAGCCAAGAGCCAAACCCGGTCGCAATTAACCGTGTTACGCAAACTGGTGAAGCAAGCCGATCAAATTGTTCACGCTGGTGACCCCGATCGCGAAGGCCAGCTATTAGTCGACGAAGTGCTAAGCCACCTTAAAATCAGTACCCATAAAAGAAAGAATACCCAGCGTTGTTTAATCAGCGATTTGAATCCTCCTGCCGTTAAGCGCGCTTTGACCAATTTACGCAGCAACCAAGAATTTGTGCCGTTATCCGTATCGGCACTATCGCGCTCACGAGCCGATTGGTTGTACGGCATGAATATGACCCGAGCGTATACCTTGCAAGGTCAGAAAGCGGGTTATCAGGGCGTACTATCGGTTGGGCGCGTACAGACTCCTTTATTGGGCTTGGTCGTTAAGCGTGATGAAGAAATCGAAAACTTCGTCAGTCGTGACTTTTATCAAGTGGAAGTAAGCTTGGTGAATGCCAATGATGAATGCTTTCTCTTAAAATGGCAGCCCAGTGAAGCCTGCAAACCGTATCAAGATGAAGAAGGGCGTGTACTGCATAAACCGCTCGCTGAAAACGTCTGTCAGCGTATTCAGCAACAGCCCGCTGAAATCACCAAGCTTGAGCAAAAAGATAAGCAGCAGCCACCGCCACTGCCGTTTAATTTATCGACCTTGCAAATCGAAGCGGCGAAAGCATTCGCCATGAGCGCGCAGCAGGTATTAGATACCTGTCAAAGTCTGTATGAACGTCATCAGTTAATTACCTACCCCAGATCCGACAGTCGTCATTTACCTGCTGAGCAGCACAGTTTAGCGCCGAGTGTGATTCAAGCAATTGGCCAAAACTGTCTGCCGCTGCAAGAGTATGCAACGCAGGCTCAGCCCAGCTTAAAGAGCAAAGCGTTTAATGACAGTAAGGTGGAAGCGCACCATGCGATTGTGCCGAGTGAAAAGTCGATCTCGTCTGCGCAGTTTGAAAAGCTCAATCAGTTTGAACAAAAAGTCTACCGCCACATTGCGCGTCAATATCTGATGCAGTTTTTTCCAGCGTATCAATACGCCGAGACTAAGGTCGAAGCCATGATTGCTGGTGGCTTATTTAAAACTCAAGCCAAGCAGCCCCTTAAGTTGGGCTGGAAAGCACTTTATGGTGATAAAACAAACACAAGTAATCGAAGTGGTCAGCCAGTTGGTGCGCAAAAATCACAAGATCTGCCGCCAATCACCTTAGACCCAAATGATAAGCAACATGGCAAGCATGCCTGGTTATGTAACAACGCTAATTTAATAGAAAAACAAACCACACCACCGGAACATTTTAACGACGGCACCTTGTTGGCGGCGATGACAGGCATTGCCCGTTATGTAAAGAATAGTGACATTCGCAAAACCTTAAAAGAAACCGACGGGCTGGGCACAGAAGCGACCCGTGCGGGTATTATCGAATTATTATTTAAGCGCAATTTTTTACAGCGCAGTGGTAAACAGATTGTAAGTACTGATATCGGCAGGGGATTGATTAAGAGTTTGCCAGAGTCGGCGATCACCCCAGATATGACAGCACTGTGGGAGCAGCAGTTGAATGCCATCAGTCAGCGCGAGTTGAATTACCAAGGCTTTATGGGGCCACTGAATCAGCATCTGTTGGCATTGATTGAACAAGCCAAACAGCACATACCGACAGCGCTGCAAGGGTTGAAAGGACAGGGGCAGAGTTTTAAAAGAAAAGGGGCTAAAGGTAAAAGTACTAGCCGAAAGCCCGCAGTAAAAAAATACGCTAAAAAGGCAAAAAACTAAGAGCTAAAAACTACGCAGTTTTAGCTCGCAATGCCGAACATATCGCCAATACAATCAACAGCGCAAATAACCCTTGCTCAACATCAAATGATTCCCCTAAAAAGATCACGGCAAACAGTAATGTAAAAAACGGCTGCAATAATTGTATCTGGCTGATACGCCCGGCGCCGGCTTCTGCCATTGCTTGATACCAAAAGCGGAACCCCCACCACTGGCTAATTACCGCTAAATAAAGCAAGCCCGCCATTGATATCCAAAAACTATCTTGTTCTGCCGGGTTGTTCATTGTCTCCGTGAATTCTGCAATGAAAGTTTCATCGCCAGCGTAATAGCCAAATGCAATTGCAGAAAAGGGTAAATACAAAACCAGCATCCAGCAGATCGTTTGCCAGCCACCAATATACTGAGCTGCTTTTGCTCCCGCGCTATATCCTAGCCCACCAAACATTAATACCAAGCATAAAATTCCCAGAGTATGCATGTCCCAGCCCTCAGACGAGGCACCATTTAAAAAATACGCCAGCAATAATAACGCCCCTAAAGCCGATGATACCCAAAAGCTTCGGCTATAGCGTTCTGCCATGATCAGTGCGGCAAATAGGCTGGTCATTAAGGGCAGTCCAGCCAACACTACACCCATATTAGCTGCTGATAAGTTCACTAGGCTGTAGCTTAATAAATAGGGAAAACCAACCACAACCCCAGTCCCAGCTAATGCGAGCCAAGCGAGAGTTTTGTAATTCGGGAGTGACCAGTTATTAATATGAATAACCATTAAGGCAAGCAGCCCTGCAAAAAAAGCTCGGCATGCGGCGATAAGTTCAGGGCTAAATAATGGCAGCGCCAGTTTTGTCATCGGGATCGTCATGGCGAATAAAATCACCGCAAATAAACCTTTCATAATACCGCTAGAGCCTAATGGAAGGCTGGTGGTTGTAGAAACTAAATTCTCTGTGGGGCGGGTTAAACTTGTCATGTTCTTGCTCACTATTTTTAGATTGGCCAAGCGCTTTCCTTGAGTCCAAATATTGTGGCGTAAATAGCGATAGGTGCAGAGAGGCAGAGGTAAGCGTTAAAAGCAGTACAGTGATACTAAAATAGCAACTGTACTGTTTTAAAATAACAAAATTGTACTGTAGTGCAGTACAGTTGAACTGATAACCTAGCGATATTAAGTCGTAATGATTCATCGAAAGCAGAAAAGAGCCGAATATGAGTAATAGCAATACCACCTTGTATCGCCAAGTCGCTGAAGATATCGCTGCAGATATTGAGCAGGGTGTGTATCTGGCCGAGCAAAAAATTCCTAGCGTCCGTAAGCTCAGCAAACAGCTACAAGTCAGTATCTCAACCATTAGCCAAGCCTATGCACTGTTAGAAGACCAAGGTCTAATTTTGGCTAAGCCGCAAGCCGGTTATTTTGTTCGCAAGGGCGCTAATGATGAACCAGTCGCTCCGCCAGTCTCCCAAGGTGGGCAGCCAAAAGCGGTAACGAAAACCGAATTGATTAATCATATTTTAGAGCATGTAAATGTCAAAAGTAGCATTGATCTAAGCTGTGCCATTCCAGATTATTCTTTCTTGCCTTATCGCTCTTTGCAAACCCACATGCAAAAAGTGACGCGCTTTAATATGGAGGAAGTTTTCAATTATCAATTCTCTCCGGGCTTAGAAAGCTTGCGTGCACAAATCGCCTTGCGCATGCGTGATGTTGGCTTACGCTGTCACGCGGATGACATCGTGATAACTCAGGGTTGCTCGGAAGCTCTACATCTTTGCTTAAGCAGTGCGACTCAGCGTGGCGATATTATTGCGGTTGAGTCACCTTGTTATTATGGCTTTTTACAGATGGCAAAATTGCGCGGTTTAAAAGTTATCGAAATTCCAACCGACCCGAGCCAAGGTGTTAGCATTGATGCGTTAAAATTGGCGTTTGAGCAGTGGCCGATTAAAGCGATTATGGTCACTAGCCGTTATAGTAACCCTACCGGCGGTAGTATAAATACGGCGAAACAAAAGCAGCTGGTTGAGCTGGTACGTCAATATGATTGCCAAATCATTGAAGACGATATCTATGGCGAGATGCCGTTGGATAATAGCCAGGGTATTAAAGGCGGTAGGGAACCGGTGAATACGGTTTTAAAAACCCATGATAGTGATGACAGAGTGATGTACTGCTCGTCGTATTCTAAAACCGTCGGTCCAGGCTTGCGCATTGGCTGGTGTATACCGGGTCGTAATAAAGCAGCGGTCATACAAGCGCAGCGTTTCAGTACTATGGCGACCAGTAGTTTGCCGCAACTGACCATGGCGTCGTATTTACAAAATGGCCATTACGATAAGCACTTACGCAGCTTGCGTCAGATGGTCACTGAAAATGTAAAATTATTTTCTCAGACGGTGCAGCATTATTTTCCTCAAGGGACGCGCTTATCAGTGCCCGCAGGAGGATTTATATTATGGATCTGTTTACCAGAAAATGTCAGTTCCATTGAGTTATTACATCTAGCTCAAGCAGAATCGATTTCGATTGTTCCTGGGGAGATTTTTTCTAATAGTGATCACTTCAGAAATTATATTAGGTTAAATTGTGCAACCCCTTGGAATGATGACGTGAAGCAAGCATTAGCTCGCTTAGCGGAACTCACTCGACAGTTGATGCCGAGTTAGTTCAATCATAAACAGGCCTAGTATTAAGTAAGCAGCGACCAGTTTTTTAATAAGTTAACCACATCATCCGCATAACGATCTAACGTTTGCTGACTAATAACGGGATCTGGGCAGGTTAGGCAGAGTGTTAATTCGCCATTCAAGCTGCTGGCGACCGTATTAATACCCGATCCAGAAGCATGGAATGCTGCATAGGCTTGGTAGCCTTTAACGGTGAGTACTTCATGATCTTGCATCGCTGCACGGTTAATATAAAAATCAAAATTAACCGGGCCTAAATTAGCAAAACTAATCGGCGTTGCGA
>JBLGBO010000004.1:0-205947 GCA_047616865.1 Oleispira sp. | reverse complement strand
GATAACCAAACGAATAATTTCAGCCAACCATCGGTGGTCATATTCTCATAGTAAACATCAATAAGCATTCCGTCGTCATCAAAGTACTCTTTCGCTAGATTCCAATTCATTGCTTAAGACTCATAACAGTGAGTTATACGAACCGTGTTCGCATAACCCCTTATATCTGGGAAAGGCGAATGAAGTGAAAACTTGTTTAAAATCATGTTACTATCCCTGTTAATAACAAACACAACACTATATTCACCGTTCGCTTTTGTCAATTTGATATCACTTTCATCGCCTATTCGCTTATCAAGGCACGTCAATATATCAGCCCTTTTCCTTATATTTTCAATTACTTAACAAATCCCCCTAAATACTGATAGGCGAACACTTCAGTCAAAACCCTATAATTCTATTCCTTCAGTAAGGCAAACTAATGCCAATGCTAGCCCTATCTTCCCCTACCTCACTATCCAATCCGCGAGCAATGCTCAAACGTATCGGCATCATTAAGTTATAAAAAGCCAATACTTCAATGTTGAAATCGATGCCAACGCCGGTTAAATAATTTGGGGACTCTCCACTTTGCCAAGCACTGCCATAATCAACGTAAAAATTGGCCGAATAATCTCCAACCGCGATTGGCCAAATACCCCAACCTTTATCGATTCGCCCTAACCATTGATTAAAGTTAAGGCGATTAACGTTCATGTTATTTCCCCCTTGCACTGAAGCGGCATAACCTCTTAAAGCAAAATCATCGCGACCAAACAGGCTGAGTTCGGTTAAACGGTTTTCCCCGCCAATCATTACGGCTTCATTATCTTTACTGGTTCGGGCTGCGAGTACTTGCAGTGATAATGAACGTCGGCCTGGTAAATCAAACATTTCTTGCCATTGGCTTTGTAGTATTCCACCACGATAATCGCTATCTGATAATCCAGCCAACATATCATTAGTTTCATAAACTAAATCAAAATAGCGCCCAGCCGAAAATCCAGGGCTATTTAAGTAACCTTCGCGATTATCAAATTGCAGCCCCAATCCCGCTAATGTTTTTTCGCAGGTTTTGTGAAGTTCAAAATTTGCATCAAGACAAGGCACTGAAAATAAATCATCACGAGTGACCGTCCCTTCACGCTCAACCAGAATCGCAGCATTCAGTGATAATTTATCTTCAAAGGCGGTCGCAATGTGATTACGGGCGAATATCCAACGATCTTGCTCAACAATATATTCTGGTTTGCTGTCATTGATCACGTCAATATACTCATGGCTGCGCTGAAAGCTAAGCTGATATCGATTGTCATACGTGTAGGTAATACTGGCATCGGCCAATTCATTAGCGCTATCAACCGCAAAACTCAGGGCGTAATTATGGCGAGCAAGTACATCACTGCCACCCGTTGATAATCCAATTTGGCTGGCTTCGGCGGTAGCGCCAAAATACGGAAACCACCAAGTCGGCGCTAAGCTTGACCAAGGTTGGTAATTTTCAGCTGCTGTTTTTTCTACCTCTAGTTGATAAGGCGCTGGGTAATCATACTGCCCTTGCTGCTGGGCAAGTGGAAAACGGGTTAATGACGCAAGTGAGTTTTCATTGAAAGGGATTGTTCTTATTTCGAAGCCATCGGCGGTATACGCTTGAAAGATAATTTCTGCGGTTTGGGCTGTTCCATTTTGTGTTTCTAGTGAATGGTTTATTAAGGGGGTTATTAATTTAGGTTCAAAAGCGCCTGTCAGCATATGAGTTAGCTGAGTGACAGTAGGCTCTGCTGCGTTATCTAAAAGATATAAATTATAAATGCCATCATAATCTGCGCTGTATAGAATATTGCCATTGGCCAATATCTGTGGGCTATTTTCTATCGCTTTGGTATTCGTTATTTTGCTCCATGATGTGATTGATAGGGCTTGTTTTTTATCTTTATTTTCACTTTCTAGATTGACTGTTTTAAAATTAATTTTCTCTAAATTCCATCCTTGTAAGGCACGCTTAACGGCAATCACCATGTAATCGCCTGCCGCTGAAATATCATAGTCCCCCAACACCGTTGTCTCGTCTTTACCACGCCATAAACCTTTGCTTTTACCTTGTTTATCTAAGAGGACAAGTTCACTAATGCCATTAATTTTTCGACTGGCAATCATTAAATCATTATTTAACCAGCGTACATTACGTAAACGAGATTGGGTGGTTATCGCTTGCCATTCTTTCCCTGTAATACCTTCAACTAATAAATAAATATCGGCCCAGCTACGCCCATCTTTCCAGCTGATCATTCGACTGGCAACGATGTCTTGCTGGTCATTAATGGCTAGCGCTAAAATATCTTTTGTGTCTGCCAGTTCTGAAAATTTACTTTTAATTTCACCGTTTTTCTTAGTATGAATGTCATCTGTCACATAAGTGTTTAGAACCGGTGTATCTTCACCATTATTATCAATAAAATAATAACGATTACCTTGGCTATTACTAACATCTTTAAAAAGCCCCTGCCTGCCCTGTTCAATCTTCAGCGCCACACCTTGTTGATTGGTACTTTTTAACGATGCGATTTCTGCTGAAAATTCTGCGTTTAGCCATTGATGATAGTCTTGCCAGAGCTGATTAAAATCTTTACCAACAATTGAAGACATCACGTTATTTTGCATCACGGCGGGAATGCCCTCACCACTGTATTTATATAAATATTCTTTAATGGCTTTTTCACCGTAACGTTCGGCAAGAAATTGATAAAAATAGCTGCCGTATAAATATTGCATACCTAGAGGCCATTCACGCAGTGGCGCTGCGACATCCCCTAACGTTTTCAAGCGTTGAGCCGCCACTTCGGTGCGCATTTGCATGCGATAAAAAGATCCTTGCAAACGACCATAGCCCAATTCGTGATTGGTTTCTAAATACGTCGCAAGTCCTTCCAACATAAACGATGGGGTCATTGCGTGTGGAAAAGCTAAAGCAACATTCCCCAAGATGTGATTAATATTTTTAGGTAAACCTCTTGCCATTTGCAGCTGTAATATGTGCACGTATTCATGGCGAATAAGAGTATGCAGCCAATCATCATTAACTTCTAAACCGCTAACACTGTCTGGTGGGCTGCTGAATAAACGAATTTGAGTATAAGGAAAAAACGTCGCCCAGCCGTTTGAAAAGTCGAAGTCGTCAACTAATGCCATGCGCGTTTTGGTTTTTGATACGTATTCAAAGAAAGGCTCTAGCTCTAGGTGCACTCGCTCGGCAATATTCAATGCCTTGTCAGCCATTACCGTGTTATTTGCAGGGTACGTGATACTAAAATGCTTACTTTCTTTGACCTGCCATTGAGTCGCTTTGTTTTCGGCTATCGGCTTATCCCAAGCGGCAAAATTGGCTTGGCTAGTAGATGTATTTGCGAGCTGTAAAATACAGATGCTCAGCAAGGCTAAAATACGCATGTAACTTCCTTATAAGATGATTCGCTTTATCGCTTATATAATAAGCCTATCGCGTTTTTTTATCATGCAGCTATTTGTGCATAGAACTTTAGCGCTAATAGGCATAGCATAATAGGGGATATTCGCGTGAATTGAAGGAGTTTTATATGCAATGGTCTGATCACTACCGTCGCCATGCCCGCTACAATGCTTGGATTAATCAATCTTTGCTAGAGGCAAGCTTAAGCCTTACGATCGCCGAGCAGAATAAAGACCAGAGTGTTTTCTTTCACTCCCTCACGGGCAGTTGGAATCATATTATGGTGGGTGATCTTTTATGGCTGAATCGTCTAGCGACGATTTTTCCCATTCTCGATGACAAAATGGATAACTGGCCTAAACCGAAGCAACTCGATCAAATTTTATATAGCA
The DNA here is from genome assembly GCA_047616865.1 of Oleispira sp. Classification (GTDB taxonomy): domain Bacteria; phylum Pseudomonadota; class Gammaproteobacteria; order Pseudomonadales; family Oceanobacteraceae; genus Oleispira. Next base: position 202,110 of record JBLGBO010000004.1, on the reverse strand, counting down.
ATTTAGAAGAACTCGCGCAGCAACGCCAGCTATTGGATGAATTAATAATTCAATGGTGTGATTTTTTACGCGAAAGTGATTGCGCAGATAAGCTGCAATATATTAATAGCCAAGAAGAAGCGCAAGTAAAGCCTTTACCCGATGTGATGCAGCATTTGTTTAATCATCAAACTCATCATAGGGGTCAAATTACTGCACTGTTAAGCCAGCTGGGAGTGGATTATGGCACCACTGATTTTATCGCAATGCCCGGTGATGATTAAAAGTAGCGAAATGCTTCCATCGAAATCATCAGAATTATAATGACGGTTGCCACTAATAAGGTATTCCCATGCCTTGGCATTCCACCTCGGGCGATAGAGACTTGTTCGTTCAAAGGCTCATTGGTTGAATCATATTCACGCATCAAAGACTCTCCTTTGCTAAAATCATCGTTATTCACCATGATTCGTACCACGTAGCCGGCAGATACACTACCCACCTCTCCGACAAGGTTTTCTCCTTCAATAAAAGAGCTAATACGATGCTGCTCTAACAAACCTTGAATTACATGAGCTTCTAATACATCAGACGCTTCATAGACGCATTTCATATTACGTTACCTGCAAGCACTTCATTCAATTCATTATTAATCAGTTTAGTTGATCTAGCCAGAGCTGTTTCTGGCATCATTCGTTTAATAATTCTTCGGTGTGCGGTTCATTCTGTAGAGTTTGCGGTGGTAAGAATTTGTATATTTGATAAGGCGCGTTAGCGGTAATACTGTCAGCACTCATACCGATGACTTGATGCAAGCTTGAACAGGTAAAGTAGAGCTTGCCCTCTGGGCCATTGCTGAAACCATCAGGCCAACGGATGGAGACAGATTTCAACAGGGTTTCTAATTTTCCATCGACGCGACGACGAACAATCGCTGAGTTTTCCAAATCCGACAAATACACGTTACCCGCGACATCCATGGCCATTCCGTCAGTCATCGTCTTAGCCCCCACGGCTTCAACCTGTGCGGCTAACTGAGCGGCGGATAATTTGTTATCGATTAAGGCCGTGTAGGGAATACGATACAGTTGATCAGCACTAATGCTGGCGTAATATAAAAACTGATTGTTATGATCCAAGACCAGGCCATCAACCCCAGGGTTGACCGTAAAGGCTGCTAACAATGTCATTTTTCGTCCTTGCACCACAGGCTCAAAATGCCCCGCCAACACCGATTCATGCAATTCTAATACGCGGCGCGCCGATTCATTTTTGACATCATAAATAACCAACGCTGGGCGCTTACCTAAGATACTGGCGTCACTGATGATGATAAAGCGGCCATCGTTACTGATTTGAAAATCGTTAGCATGAGAGCCTAGAGAAAATTCAGTACGGGCAAAGGTAAAACTTTTCAGCAGCTCACCGGAGGTAATATCAAACGCCAATAATCGAACATTCTCTAAGCCGTGCTTACCGTTATCTAATACCCAAAGACGTTGCACTTTATCAATTCGAACCGACAGTACTTCATTGAACGCTAATGGCTGTATGCCTCCAGGCTGCCAATCCATAGATGGAAATGCCTCTGCTTTACCGTTAACGAGCTTAGCCACGTTGATACTAGGGCTAGCTTCAGGATGAAACGTGAAAAAAATATCACCATTATCAGCCACCGCGATATTACCCGGCGGCAGTGGTAAATCAGCTACCAGTTTAAGATCAGTACTCGCCATAATGGGCATTGAAGTACGGTCGGGAAAAGCTTCAGTCTCAACATAGGTATGACGTATTAATATAAAAGCAGCAGCTAATACCAATAAGATGATGAGAGAAATTCGTTTAATCACTGCAAAAGACATTTTCTTCCCCAAACTGAACACTAAAATTTGTTATAATTTTTTTACCATTCTTATGTATTTAGATGACAAATGAAACTGGAAATTTTATACCTAGATGAAAATCTAGTCGCGATTAACAAGCCTTCAGGCCTATTGGTTCATCGCAGCGAGATAGATCGCCGTGAAACCTTATTTGCATTGCAACTATTACGCAATCAATTGGGCCAGCGCGTTTACCCCGTTCATCGCCTAGACAAACCAACGTCAGGGGTTTTATTGTTTGCGCTAAATTCTGAAACCGCCAGTTTGATGGTTGAGCAATGGCGCCAACGTGATGTCGAAAAACGCTATCTAGCGGTCACTCGTGGCTATATGCCAGAAGAGCTGCACCTAGACTATGCAATGGTGCCTCCGGTCGATAAATACGCCAAACACGAGCATATAAAGCCTGCCCAAGAAGCCATTACCGATTTTAAATTATTGGCGACGGTGGAACTCGATGTCGAGATTGATAAGTACCCGCAATCTCGTTATTCCTTGGTTGAAGTTATGCCAAAAACCGGGCGCAAGCACCAGATTCGTCGTCATCTAAAACACCTGAGCCACCCCATTATTGGTGATGCGCGCTATGGCAAAGGTCGTCACAGCCGCTACTTCCGTGATAATTTTGATGCTGGTCGTTTATTGTTACACGCTTGGCAGCTCAGTTTTGAACATCCTTACAGCGGTGAACGAGTTGATTTATACGCGGGGCTCGATATTCCGATGAAGGGATTATTAGAGAGATTTGATTGGCTCACTAGCCTGCCTAGTCCTTTACTTCAGGCGACAGAGCGAGTGTTGGTTGACGAACAATGTAGAGAGCTACCAGAACTCCCACCAGAGGAAGAAGAATCTTTACCTCAATGATCGGCACAAAATACGTTGTGACGCTCATACTAATCGCCATCAAGGCAATGCTGTATATCTTAGCTTTTAGCGGAATACCTTTGCCTTCTAAGTAATACAGCAAATACTTGCCAAGCTTGGGGTGGCCGACAAGCCAGTTATAAAACTTAGGTGACGTGCGCATAAAGCACGCAGCGGCTAATAATAGAAACGGCGTTGTGGGCATAATCGGTAAGAAAATGCCTATGACACCCAATACTACACTCAGCCAGCCGACAAATAGCAGCAAAGCCTTTATCGCTTTATTTTTGAATCGAATGAATGCCGACATATGGGCCTCTAATTAAAGCGTTATTATTCATATCAGCGCTAATAATTACCTAATACTTCAATAGCTTAGCGTGAATAAGAACAGTAATAAACGAACTTATCCACTTATTCTGTGGATAAGTATCTTAGTAAGTTCTTATTTATACCCGCAAACCCTTGCCAATAGCGGCTTGCTGTTAACTTGCATGATTTTCACTCACTAAAAAATGATCTATTTTTCAATAGCTTAGTGTGGCAGAGACAAATAATTGGCGACTACTCAGTTAATAATCGTATTATCATTATTAGAATTCGAACCTGTGAACAACCTTTTTCAACAGCCCTGAGATTTTAATAAATAGCTAAATTCTAAAACTTTAGAAAAACAGCCGAAAAAATTTAAATGTCACATCTGAGCGATAAGCTAACAAAAGCGCATCTTTAATGGGCTGCCCTGCTTACCCACAGATTCTGTGGATAAGTCGGTTGATATCCTCTTCAAAAGGAACTCTAAAGCCCGTGCTTTCTAGCCCTCTGTTAGATTGGTTGTTTTTTAACCAATCATAAAAAGCTAATAAATTCAATAACTTATAAGAGTCAATAGCCATAACTCAAGATATTAAAAGATTTTTTCAATTATAAATACTCTCTTTTTAAATTGTGAATAAAAACACATGACGTTAAATAATTTACTATTCTGTCAAGCATTTTTGACGACAATTTCAATATTGATTAAACCAATTAATAAAAAAGTCTACCCATGAGATATCAAGCCGCGCTGGATAAGTAAGCACTTACATTATGTTATTCTTCACAGACTCAGGCCTATTGTGGATAAAATAATCATACTAACGAGTTATAGACCAAAATAGCCTGATTACAGCGCAGCAATTATTCAGCCCATTGATCAATACACTAGTCTTTTCGTATATTTATCAATTAGATAGGAGAATGAGCAGAGCATACGATGGTTTTTTGACGACAAAACCTTGTCTTGTGTATAACAGACAAAAAAAAGGAGCCATAGGCTCCTTGATACTTCTCTTGTTCATTGAGCTAGCTCAACTGGGGATTAATCCAAACCAATCGTTTTGGCTAACTCATCAGCCGCCATGTAACCACCAATGAAGCGGCCATCTTGTAAGACGATGGCAGGCGTTCCACTAACACCCACTTCATAGCCTAGGGCGATGTGCTCTGCAATCGGTGCATCACATTCAAGGTTATCTTTAATGGTGCGGTTTTTCTTAGCGGCAGTCATTGCCTCTGCACGATTTTCATCACACCAGACTGACTTAATCTTCTTAAAAGAGCCTGTTAATTGCCCGGTACGACGATCGGTAATGCCAGCTCGTGGATAAGCCAAATACCGTACGCTGATGCCAAGATCATTTAAACGAGCGACTTCGTCATGTAACTTGCGGCAGTAACCACAGTCAATATCAGTAAATACGTTGATCACTGTTTTTTCTTCGCCCTTGGCTTTAAAGATCACTAAATCTTTGTCGTCCAATGCCGCCATTAAGCCTTTACGCTTAATGTTATTACGGTTTTTAGTAATGTTATTAGGTTTCAGTGGTAACAATTCATACAGTTCACCGCGATAGACCATGTGGGTCAAATCTGGGGTTAAGTGAACAAGAGAACCATCAGCCAAAACCGCTTCAATGATTTGCTTATTCGCCAAACTAATCACTTCTTTCACTTTAACCGGCTGGCCAAATGACTGAGAAATTTGAGCTTCTACTCTCAGGCTTAATTGTTTGTTCTGCTCAGCGGCATCAACAGCAGGTTGAGGCACCTCTGCTGCATAACTCGTCGTCGCTACCGCAAAAACGGTCAACAGGGTCGCTAATATTCTCATTCTATCTCCGCGCTGTTTTTTACAGATGAAATTGTGTTAATGCTTTGAGAACAAGGCTCTCAATAAGTTCCTGCTAGTGTACATAATTTCAGGCATAAAAAAACGGGCACTAGGCCCGTTCTTTTAGATTTGGTTAAAATCACATAATTCTTGTTAAAAGAATTATGCTTTTTTACCCAACTTCTCTTTAATACGTGCAGACTTACCGCTACGCTCGCGTAGGTAGTAAAGTTTAGCCTGACGTACATCACCGCGACGTTTAACTTCGATAGAATCGATTAAACGGCTGTGAGTTTGGAAAGAACGCTCAACGCCCACACCGTGGGAAATTTTACGTACTGTAAACGCAGAGTTAACACCGCGGTTACGCTTACCGATTACAACACCTTCGAACGCCTGTAGACGCTCACGAGTGCCTTCAACAACTTTAACTTGAATGACTAAAGTATCGCCTGGGCCAAAATCTGGCACATCTTTCTTAAGCTGTTCTGTTTCAATCTGCTGAATGATTACGTTTCTATTGCTCATTGCTCGCTCCCTAATAATCGTGAGGATCTTCTGACTCACGCTTAAAATCTTCTAATAACGAAACTTGTTCGTTGTTTAAGTCTAGCTTGTCTAATAGGTCTGGTCGTCGTTGCCAAGTACGTCCTAAGGACTGTTTCAGACGCCATTGTTGAATCAGCTTATGATTGCCACTCAACAAAACGCTGGGTACTTCTTGCCCTTCAAATTCTTCCGGGCGAGTATAATGTGGGCAGTCGAGTAAACCATCCGCAAAGGAATCTTGTACGGCCGATAATTCGTGCCCCAAAACTCCCGCTACTTGTCTACTTACTGCATCTAATAACGTCATGGCAGGTAATTCACCACCACTGAGTACGAAATCGCCGATAGACCACTCTTCGTCGATTTCGGCCTCGATTAAACGTTCATCGATGCCTTCGTATCGTCCTGCGACTAAAATAAGTTTGTCATGCTGAGCCAGTTCAACGACTCCTGCTTGATCCAGCTTGCGCCCCTGAGGTGACATGTAAATAACTTTTACATCATCTCCCTCAACAACACCGGCTGCTTCTTTAGCGGCATTGATCGCGTCCCGTAACGGTTGAATTTTCATCAACATGCCAGGGCCACCACCGTATGGACGATCATCCACTGTTTGGTGCTTGTCATGAGTAAAGTCTCTAGGGTTCCAGATACTTAAACTCAATAAACCTTGTCTCACTGATCGACCTATTACACCCAATTGGGTCATAGGTTGAATCATTTCAGGAAACAGTGTTATCACTCCAAACCACATGGTTTCACCACACAAACAGGCTTAATTAAAAGTCTGCTTCCCAATCAACCTGCATTTCACCAGCATCCAGATCAATCTTCCCAATCACTGCATCAACATAAGGAATCAGACGTTCTTGCTGGTCAAGACTGCCTTCATATCCCTTTACACTCATCACATCGTGAGGCGCGCCAGAGTTGAACAAATGATCGATTTTACCTAACAACTCGCCGTTTTTATTAACGACGATCAAACCAACAAGCTGAGACCAATAAAATTCGTCTTCTGCTAATTGTGGCAAATCAGAGGATAGGACTGAGATTTCTATTTGGCTTAATGCCAAAGCCAAATCGCGGTCGTCTATACCATCAAACTTTGCAACGATGCCTTTACCTTGGGGCTTGGCTTCTATCACTTTATAAGACTGCCACTGACCTTTAACTTTCAGTAGCCAATTCTTATAATCAAGAATGCCGTTCATTGGATCAGTAAAAGAATGAACTTTTACCCAACCCTTAATACCAAATGCGGTCGTCACCTTCCCAACAATTGTTACGTCAGAATCGCTAATCAACTTTGATTGCTGTGATGCCATGATATTCCCCGGTGAAAGCAAGATTACGCTATGCTTTAGCGCTTTCTTTTAATAACTTAGCAACACGGGCAGAAGGCTGTGCGCCTTTGCTCATCCAGTATTCAACGCGTTCAGCGTCAACACGTAAGGCTTCTTCAGAACCTCTGGCTACAGGGTTGAAAAATCCAACACGCTCGATAAATCGACCGTCACGTGCGTTACGCGCGTCTGCAACAGAAAGGTGATAAAAAGGACGTTTTTTTGAGCCGCTACGGCTTAAACGGATAACTACCATAAAGTATTTCGCTCCGATCGTTTATCTGTGGGTAGGTGTTAATATTGCCTACCGTAATTGTTTGACCCATGAAAATTCATGGGTCGCGTATTCTACACTAAATTATTAGCAAATCCAATAGCTTGCAGCCCTCTCTGGCCCGAGGTAATCTGGCCCTCTAAATAGTAGCCACAATAACAATAAACAGGACCTGATCGATGTTCCAAACCTTAACTCAAGTCGCTCTACCTATAGCGATTATCCTGATTATGATGGGTGTTGGCTTAAGCCTTGTACCCGCCGATTTCAAACGCGTCTTTCTACAACCAAAAGCATTTTTACTCGGCGCTGCCTGCCAAATGCTGATTCTGCCATTAATTGCTATTGCAGTGATTGCACTGACAGGCCTAGAAGGTGAGCTTGCGATTGGCTTATTTATCCTTTCTTTGTGCCCAGGGGGTGCGACATCAAATCTTTACAGCTATTTAGCCAAGGGTGATGTGGGCTTATCTGTTTCTCTAACCGCGGTTATCGGTTTTATTACCCCTTTCACCATTCCTTTATTAGCCGTATGGGCAATTAATTTTTATGGCGCTGCCGGCGAGCAATTTGAGCTACCGATTATTTCTACTTGGATTAAATTAATGGCGGTGACGGTTATTCCGGTATTAATCGGCATGGGAATTCGCGCCAAATGGTCTGATGCCGCTAAACGCTCTGAAAGCTATGTCAGCTGGTTTTCAATGGCCGTACTGGCCTTTGTTATTATTAGCATCTGCATTAATCTTGGTGACAAGTTAATCGACTTCGCCATCGCCACTGGCCCAGCAGTGATTATATTGAATCTAACCACTATGATACTTGGCTACTTTGCTGGTCGTTTCTTACTTCATCAAGAGGCTCAGTCTCGTACCATTACAATTGAAGTCGGCATGCAAAATGGGACGCTTGCACTACTGATCACATCCGCTATTTTAGAAAGTGGCGCAATGTCGATAGCACCGAGTATTTACAGTTTATTCATGTTTTTAAGTGCCTCGTTATTTACCTATTTTATGCTGCGAAAAGATAACTCAATAAATAATGTCTAATAAAGAGTCACGGTAAACGGGATGGCATTCAGGTTAAATCTAAACCTAATGCCTTATTCTCGTTCGGTATTACTAGCTCACAACGAACGCTTTCGGTCTAATCATGCTCTAATTAATAGATCATTAAGCACTCACCACACGGGCTAGACATGCTGTATAAATTAAACGCGCAATATATGAAGATGGTTCGCCCTTGGCATGATCTGGCGAATACAACCCGACACTTAATTTCACACCCAATCAACCCCTTTGCTGATCATTTCTATTTTCGCACGGCATCTGCTTCTATTGAGTTATTCGAGCGTTTAACAGCGGATTATGAAGAGCCTGAATGGGGCTTGGACAGCACGATAATTAATAAGAAAGATGTGAATATTAGTCAGAAGGTTGTCTTTCATAAACCTTATTGCAATCTTCTGCACTTTAAACGCGACCAACCTCAACCCAAGCAAAGTAAGGTGCTATTAATCGCGCCATTATCTGGCCACTTTGCAACATTGGTGCGCTCGACAGCAAAAGAGTTTCTACCCGGCCACGAAACCTATGTTACTGATTGGCGCAATGCTCGGGATGTTCCACTTGGGGCAGGAAGCTTTAGCTTTGATGACTATGTAACGTATTTAATAGAGTTCATCACCTTTTTAGGTCCTGATACTCATGTGATTGCCGTTTGCCAACCTTGCGTTCCTGCCATGGCAGCATTGGCTGTTATGCACCAAGAAAAAGATCGCAACCTACCTAAATCTCTAACACTGATGGGCGGGCCCGTTGATGTGCGCATAAGCCCTACCGACGTGAATGATTATGCCAGCGGTAAAGATTTAGAGTGGTTTGATAAAAATGTAATTTGCACTGTGCCTTCTGGTTTTTCTGGCAAAGGGCAAGCGGTTTACCCAGGTTTTATTCAACTGTCAGCATTCCTCAGTATGAATATGGATAGCCATGTTAATAAGCATGTTAAATTTTTTAACGATTTAGTCGCTGGAGATGGTGATAGCGCCGAAGATCATCGACTATTTTACAATGAATATCTCGCTGTAATGGACATGCCAGGGGAGTATTATCTGGATACAATTCGCAAGGTATTTCTTGAGCATCAACTGCCTAATGGCACGTTAGAATATCAAGGTAAAAAAATCGACCTTGGGGCAATAACAGAAACAGCCTTATTAACGATTGAAGGGGAAAACGATGACATTACTGGCCGTGGACAAACATCCGTTGCCTTGGACTTATGCAGCAATCTAGCCACCGAGAAAAAGAAACACTACGAGCAAGCTGGAGTGGGTCATTACGGCATTTTTAATGGCCGAAAATATCGAGAGACCATCGCGCCAATGATTAAAGACTTCATTAAACAACATGCTAAAAAATCGAGTTTAAAATAATTAACGACCAAGCCTACTGAAATGATCGCTTAGTATTAACGAGAGAGATGACCATCCCCGTTAATACTAAACCTTCTTGTTTTTTTACTCTAATTAATTAACGGCTTCACACTCTAGGTAGTTCCAATACTCATCTCGTAGCGTGCGCTTTTGCAGCTTACCAGTCGCAGTATGGGGTAACTCATCAACAAAGATAATATCGTCGGGTAACCACCACTTCGCAACCTTGTCGGCCAGAAAATCATAAACCGTTTCTTTGGTTAAATTTTTATCTTGCGCCACAATAAACAGTAATGGTCTTTCATCCCACTTTACATGTTTGACGCCAATCACGCAGGCTTCTGCAATACCTTCACAACCTTGCGCAGCATTTTCTAAATCAATTGAACTGATCCACTCCCCTCCAGACTTCACCACATCTTTCGCGCGATCGACAATTCTTAAGTAACTGTCTTCAGTTATGGTGGCAATATCTCCAGTATCAAACCAAATTTTTCCTTCTTGATCTTCAATAAAGCAATCGGACTTATCCGATTTATAATAACCACTCAATACCCAAGGGCCACGCACTCTTAATAAACCGCGAGCCTTGCCATCATGCTTTAAAGGACGATTAGTCTTCTCATCAAAGATGGCTATTTCAATACCCAGCATTGGCTTACCCGCAGATGTTTGAATGCTATAACGCTGATCATCCGTCATCGCAGCCATGGCTTTTTTATTCGCTCCCAGTGTGGCTAATGGACTGGTTTCCGTCATACCCCATATAGGTAATAAATAAACACCATAATCTTTATCGAGAATTTCCACCAAGACTCTAGGGGAAGCCGCGCCACCGACCCCTACTGTTTTTACCGATGGTATGGTCAAATCATGTTCTTTCAAATATTCAATCAACCCCAACCAGACGGTTGGCACTCCAAGCATTAAATCAACCTTGGCGAAATCGATTAAATGATAGAGATCCTTCCCTGCCATCCCCTGACCTGGTAGTACCAGAGTAGCCCCTGACATAGGGGCAATATAAGGAAGCCCCCAAGCACACACGTGATACATAGGAACAACAGGCATAACCACAGTATCTGAAGATATATTTAACGCATCAGGATTACGACTGGCAAAAGCGTGAGTAACGGTTGAGCGATGAGAATACAAAACCCCTTTTGGATTCCCCGTTGTGCCTGAGGTATAACACAGACACGCGGCGCTATCAGCATCGAGATGCGGCCAGACTAACTGATCATTTTGTTCAGCAATCAGCGTTTCGTAATTAATAAGATTATTGAGTGAGCTAGCCGGCATTTGGTCAGCATCGATTAATACAATAATGCCTTTAACCGAGGTCAATCGATCAGCAATCGGTTCTAATAATGGAAGGAAACACGCATCAACCAAAAGATAACTATCTTCGGCATGCTGAATAATATATTCAATCTGCTCGCTATAAAGGCGAGGATTAATAGTATGACAAATCGCACCGATACCTGAAATACCGTAGTAGCATTCAAAATGACGATAACCATTCCATGCCAAAGTACCAATTCGATCTCCCTCTTCAACACCAAGTGCTAATAGTGCCTTAGCCAGCTGCTTACAACGAAGCAAAGAGTCGCGGTAAGAATAACTGTGCACATCACCCTCTAAGCGATTACTGATGATTTGCTGTTGACCGTGATGACGGGCGGCATATTCTATTAGATCGGAAATCAATAATGGCTGCGCCATCATTTGGCCTGACATTTGAGGCTTTACTGAACTCATGACATTCCCTTGCAGTCGTTTTAGCAGATAAATATTCAGCCAATAGTAAAGCGCATTTTTAATTAACTGTCAGGCCAATTTACGTTTTAAAAGCTTATCCTTCAAATAATTAATCGCCTTAGCTTTCACCTAACTGCTTAACAAGTTCTGGCTGGTAGTCGTATACTGAAATACTCAAGCCTAATACTTCAATCTTTTCATCCAGCAGCCTAATTTTTTCGTCCAATTCTGCCATCGTTAACGTATTATTATCCAGTTGATAAACCTGCTTTGAAGCCTGAAGATTGAAATAACTAATAATAATCGCATTTTTATCATTTACCTCAAGCCCTAAGTTTATTTTCTTAGAACTGCGATAAATACGGTTCATTTCTCTTTTTAAACTACGAACATAATTTATCTCTGCCATAAATGGCTTATTAACCATTATTTTAAATAAGCCAGCGACAACAACTGCACCCGCAATAACACCACAGGCATTCAGCCAAAAATTATCCCCCTCAATACCACTGCCAAAAGCCGCAATGAGAATATTAGATACGCTTAAAGAGGTAATCAACAATACCGCCACACTGGTGATTAAAACGATATTAAGGCGTTTGCGATAAAGCGCTTTATCGATGGTTTGTAATTGCATGCTAAAATTTCACTATAAAATAAGGTGGGAGTTGTACAACAAAGTCGCAATTATAACGATTTAAGCATTATTAAAGATAGATAATTCACCTTTCTCTACAAAGCAGTAAGATGAAGGAGGATAGATTGTTATGCACTTATTTTTTTAGGGCTATAAACCACCGCTAACAAAATACCGCAAAAGACTAATAAGGTGCTGTAAAGATGTAATTTTGTGACTACTTCATCCAAAATAATGATCGCTAACATGCCACTAAAAATAGGCATTGCGTAATACACCATTCCGGCATTAACTGCACCAATAGAGGAGATCGCCTTATTCCAGAGAATAAATGCAAACAAAGATGCAAAAACCCCCACATATAAAATGCTCATTACCGTTGAACTTTCAATGCTTTTAGCGGGTATCAGATAAAGCTCTAGTAGAAAAAATGGTAATAAAAATACAAGACCAACGATAAAGCTGGCAAGCTGAAAGGCTGGCACAGTAATCCCAGCGGGCCTTTTTTTCAATAGCATGGAATATATTGCGAAGATAAAAGAAGCCATCAGCATCCAAAGGTCTCCTTCTGCAAAAGTTAATTCAGCTAATACAGATAGCTCCCCCTTACTAATCAACAATAGAATTCCAGTCGCCACCAATACAATGCCAGCAAGCTTGTTCCAGCCAATCACTTCCGCAAAAAATATTCTTGATAAAACCAAAATAAAAATAGGAAAAGTAATGGCGATTAGAGAAAGATTAATCGCACTACTAGTTTGACCCGCGTAGTAGATTAACGAATTAAATAAGGTAACACCTAATAAAGATACGAGACTCAAGTAGCCAATATTGTCTTTCAACCAAGATTTTTGTGCTAATAAAGACTTAATAGCAAAAGGCAGCAATACCAAAATAGCAACGATCCAACGCCAGAATGCGAGTGTTAATGGTGCAATTTCAGCACTAAGCCCACGGGCAACGACAAAATTTCCAGACCATAAAATAGTAGCGGCAATTGCACAGGCGAAACCGATGAACACAGGCTTTGACGTCATGATGTTTACTCAGGCACTTATCTTTAAACAACGCAGTAGAGTATTGAAAGCTGTCCAGTTAGTCAAACAACCTCTTTCAGATCATGCCGTTATTGACTCATCTCGGTTCAATACCCAGCAACGCTCATTATTACTGAAACCTATTTTTTGATAGTAGGTATTGGCGGCCGGTGCCGATATCAAAATCAACTTACATTTTGGACCGAGTTGTTTTTGAGTCTGTATTTGTAATTCTTTACCTATACCCTGACTTTGGTATTTTTGAGCGACCGCCAAGTCTGATAGATAACAGCAATAATGGAAATCGGTTACACAGCGGGAAATACCAATTAGGCTTTCGCCATCCCAGGCACTGATGATTAGGTTACTGTTGTTGACATTCCCTTCAAACATTCTTCGTCTTCTATTGGGCGACGTTCAGCTAAAGTAGAATTTTTTAGCAGGTTAGTGAACTGGGTTACCGTGATATTTAGGTTATTGTCTAAGTTGGAGTTATAGACTTGATAAGTTATTTTTGTCGCAACATTATTTATATTTACTACACATACATCCTTGATTGACTAGTCATAGTAAATCGTAGGCATAAAAAAACCAATACGAAAGGCATTGGTTTTTTTATTTGACGGACAGGTAACGTAAAAGAATACGGCGTTGAAATATATTCAAGAATACGTCCCTGTAGTGTCCGCCGGCCTGCCCCTCCTTGGGCAGTCGAATAATCTAGCAGGAAGCTGCGCTTCCTAAGCGCTAGATTATTCCCATTCGATCGTCGCAGGTGGCTTAGAACTTACGTCATAAGCAACACGCGAGATGTGTTCGATTTCGTTAATGATACGGTTAGAAACCTTCTCTAACAGTTCATACGGAAGGTGTGCCCAGCGTGCTGTCATGAAATCGATGGTTTCTACTGCTCGTAGAGATACTACCCACTCGTAACGACGGCCATCACCTACCACACCTACCGATTTAACCGGAAGGAATACAACGAAGGCTTGAGAGGTTTTATGGTACCAATCAAAGTTGTGTAGCTCTTCCAAGAAGATAGCGTCGGCTTCACGCAAGATTTCACAATATTCTTTTTTCACTTCACCTAGAATACGCACACCAAGACCGGGTCCTGGGAATGGGTGACGGTAAACCATGTCGTATGGTAAACCTAATTCAAGACCCATTTTACGTACTTCGTCTTTAAACAGTTCGCGTAATGGCTCAACTAGCTCCATCTTCATATCATCTGGCAACCCACCCACGTTGTGGTGAGATTTAATGACGTGCGCTTTACCGGTTTTAGACGCAGCTGATTCGATAACATCTGGGTAAATCGTACCCTGAGCTAAGAAATCAACGTCTTTAATTTTTGTTGCTTCTTCATCAAAGACTTCGATAAAGGTATTACCAATCACTTTACGCTTTTCTTCTGGATCAGAAACACCCTTCAACTTGCCTAAGAATAAATCAGCAGAATCAGAACGAATTACTTTTACGCCCATGTTGTCGGCAAACATAGCCATAACCGCATCACCTTCGTTTTTACGAAGTAAGCCGTTATCAACAAACACACACGTTAGTTGGTCGCCAATGGCTTTATGTAATAAAGCAGCAACAACTGATGAATCAACACCACCAGAAAGACCTAACAATACTTTACGATCACCCACTTGTGCGCGTACACGAGCAATTTGATCTTCAATAATTTTTGCTGGCGTCCATAACGATTCACAAGCACAAATTTCGTGAATGAAATGCCCTAATAAACGCTCACCTTGAAGTGTGTGCGTTACTTCTGGGTGAAACTGTACGCCGTAATAATTTTTCTCAGCGTGGTACATACCAGCAATTGGGCATGAACCTGTAGAAGCCATTAACTCAAAGCCTTCAGGCATTTGAGTTACTTTATCACCATGACTCATCCACACATCAAGATGCTTATCACCATTCTCAACATGGTCAGAAATATCTTTTAATAAAGCAGAATCACCTTCCGCTTTAATACGCGCATAACCAAATTCGCGTAAGTTAGAACCTGCAACCTTGCCGCCTAACTGCTCAGCCATGGTTTGCATGCCGTAGCAAATACCCAATACAGGTACATTTAAATCAAATACTGCTTGCGGAGCGCGTGGAGAATTTTCTTCCGTCACCGACTCAGGGCCACCGGCAAGAATAATACCGTTTGGTGCATAATCAATGATTTCCTGATCATCCATATCCCATGCACGAATTTCAGAAAACACACCCAATTCACGTACACGACGTGCGATAAGCTGAGTATATTGAGAACCAAAGTCTAAAATTAAAATACGTTGAGCGTGAATGTCAGTCATAACCATCTCTTTCTAAAATGAAAAAACCCGCAGACGAATCAGCAGGCTAAAATTTTTGTCTAAATTGATCGAAGTATGATTGAGTATTTACGACTCAATCATACTTCTTTTAAATTCTTCTATTTTTAGAAGCGTTACTGAGGCCGTTAGAGTGAGGCAAAAATTTGCGAAAGACCGGAGCTTAGCGTGCTAAGTGAGGATCTTGAACCAATTTTTAACAAAGCTCTAACAACGTAAGTAGCTTCTAGCCCATTCTGTAGTTCGGGGCTTCTTTCGTAATCTGCACATCGTGTACGTGAGACTCTTTCATACCCGCATTGGTAATACGAACGAACTCAGGCTTAGTACGCATTTCTTCAATTGTTCCGCAACCGGTATAACCCATGGAAGCACGAACACCACCCATCAGCTGATGAACGATATTAGTCAATGGACCCTTAACAGCGATACGACCTTCAATACCTTCTGGTACTAATTTATCGACACCGCTGTTTTTATCTTGGAAGTAACGATCTGAAGAACCTTGCGATTGGCCCATTGCGCCAATAGAACCCATACCACGGTAGCTCTTATAAGCTCGACCTTGAAACAGTTCAACTTCACCAGGCGCTTCATCAGTACCCGCAAGCATAGAGCCAACCATGATAACACTCGCACCCGCAACAATCGCTTTAGCAATATCACCAGAATAACGGATACCACCATCAGCAATTACCGGCACGCCGTATTTTTCCATCGCAGCCGAAACGTTTGCTACCGCTGAGATTTGAGGAACACCAACACCAGCAACAATTCGCGTAGTACAAATTGAACCAGGGCCGATACCGACTTTAACGCCATCAGCACCGGCTTCTGCTAATGCAATTGCCGCTGCCGCAGTAGCAATGTTGCCACCAATAACTTGTAAATCTGGGAAGTTGGTTTTCGCCCAACGTACACGGTCGATAACACCCGTGCCTGATGCATTACTGGTATGGCCATGAGCCGTATCAATAACAATCACGTCAACACCTGCAGCAACCAATGCTGTAATACGCTCATCAGTACCAAAACCAGTACCGACGGCAGCGCCAACACGCAAACTGCCACGCTCGTCTTTCGACGCTAATGGATAAGCACGTGCTTTGTTTATATCTTTTACTGTCATCATGCCCGCTAACTTGCCAGCGTCATCAACAACTAAAACTTTCTCAATGCGGTGAGTGTGCAATAAATCTTGCACAACATCACGGCTTTCGCCTTCTTGAACCGTTACCAATTTTGATTTTGGTGTCATCACCGTTGATACCGCCGCATCAAGGTTTTTCTCAAAGCGTACATCACGACTAGTCACAATACCGACTAGCTCGTCACCATCAACAACCGGCACACCAGAAATATTGTTTTTACCCGTAAGTTCTAACAGCTCACGAATAGTCGTTGTACTTGCGGTAATAATAGGATCTTTAACCACACCGCTTTCGTAACGCTTAACTTTAATAACTTCAGCAGCCTGCTCTTCAACAGTCATATTCTTGTGAATAATGCCGAGGCCACCTTCTTGTGCGATAGCAATCGCCAAGCGGGCTTCAGTCACTGTATCCATAGCGGCAGAAATGAGGGGAACATTAAGCTCGATGCCTTTTGTAATGCGCGTTTTAAGCGACACTTGATTAGGCAGAACTTCAGAGTAACCTGGAACTAATAAGACATCATCGAATGTCAAAGCATCTTCAGCGATTCGCAACATATGAGGCAACCTGAGCGTATATAGAAGGTATTGTGGGTACAACTTTGACGCGGCATTTTACTGATGAATGTGCTATTTGGCAAGTGTTCGCTGAGTAAAGCTCCATAAAGAGGGGATACTGCTACAAGCTGACTACCTAGTCAAGAAATCTAGCAAGGTTTGTCGATATTCCTCAAAGTTAAAGGTTTGAATATGACCGCCTTTCGAAGGCTGCCAATGCTTAGGTTCTTGTGCGCTATTGTACAGCTCTAACCCCAACGCATACGGCAATACTGGGTCAGATTCACTATGAAACATAAGAATCGGGCTCGGTGAAATATCAGCGATATGCGCCTTGGGATCCCATTCGGTCGGTAGCAACCAAGTAAATGGCCAAAGAAGCCAAGTAATAATATGGTTACCGGTAACTTCTTGGGCAATGTCGCGATAGCCGGTAAAGCTGGCATCCAAAATCAAACCAGATACTTGGTACTCATCTTTAAAGAGCGCCATACTGGTGGTTGCAATCGCCGAACCGATACTTTGACCAAAGATAAATATTTTACGCTGCGGAAATCGTTCTCTAAGCCATATCAGTGATGATTCAACATCTTGAAATATCGCTGGGATATAAGGATCCCCTTGAGAGTGACCATAGCCGCGATAATCCAACAGAAAAACGCTCACTCCCTGCTCTGGTAGCCAATACACGCTACCAATATGAGTACTGATATTTTCAGCATTGCCGTGTAAAAACAAAACCACTGGTGACTCAGCCGGTTTACCTTCACGTGCTAGCGCAGGCAAAAACCAAGACTTAATTTCTGTACCATCTGCGGCATGAGTCGTTACCTCTTCATAAGCGAGATTAATATCATCCGGGGTGCGCAAATATTCTTGCTGCGGGTAAAAAAACAGACTGGTTAAATTTGAACAACCACTTAACGGCAGCAACAAACATAAACTCAATAACACCACGGAAAAATTACGCATTAAAAGTACCAATTTAAACCAAGGCTAATACTATCGCCATCCACGGTATTTCCGGCTTTTGTTAACCATTGTTTTTTGCCTTCTAAGCGCAGCTGAAAATTTCGTTGTAATTTACTGCCAACCGAAATAACAACATCTTGATAATCAAAATCATCCCCTAAAACAGACGGTAACCAACTGCCATAAGTATTCATTTGCCACTGACTTCCCTGGTATAACCATCCCACCTGGGCACCCGCGGATAATTGATAATCATCTTCAAATTGACCACTGGCTTTTAACCGTGTCTCTAGCAAGCCATATACCTGCCCCCAGTCCGAGGGATTTTTTCCTCCGCTGCCACCATCACGATCAAAACCAAGATCAAAGCTATAACCTCCACCCACATCTAAATGTGCGAACAAATCACTGCCGTCTAAAATAAAACGATCAAAACCTGTATTAACCCGCCAAGAAATAGGCTGCTGAAAATGATCACGTGAACCCAAGGATAAAATATTAATAATGCTAAATCGCTGAAGTTGTAATGAAAGATCGTCATGCTCACTGGCAGCTGAACCTGAAACCTTACTCTTATTTATTCCGCGTAATGTGAGCGCACCCATTTCAATTTGACCGCCGCGAATAAAACCGTCCGGTAAATCCATTAATTCGTGATAGGCGATACGCATTTGCACATCAATAAACTCATCTTGATTTTGCTGCCCTACAGCAACCATTGCTCGATGGGTTAAGTGCCCTTCGTCATCTCTTATTGCAGGTTCAACAATAGGCTGAAAAACATCCTGCATAGGAATTTTGCTGCGGGCGGATAATAAAATTAATGATTTCTTACGATTTTCTGGAGAATTCTGTTTCTTTTTCACAACGAGGTAACGCAAATAACTAATGGATACTTCCAGTATCTGCGCACGTTCAAATTCAGAGAACTGATTAAATTCTTTATCATTTAAAGAAGTAGGTTCTTCAACTATTTTTTTGGCCCAATCTTTTTGTGCTTCGGTTAATTGCTCCTGCTGTTGATTCAGCATGACACCAGATGATGCTCGATATTCAACCGAGTCAACTTTATCACTATTAATTAAGCTGCGAATGGTATCAATGGGCATTGCCTTTAAAGAAAAATCTTTTGCCACATCAATGCGTTCACTGGATGCATCCAACAATGCCAATAAACGATAAGAGCAATTTTCATCAAAGAAAAAATAATCAAACTCTGTTTCTTTGGTTTCCCAAATATGATTTACGAATTGATCAACTTCCTGCTCGGTTAAATTTAACTGATACTCCCAAACATCGCGATGCTCTAAATGACTGTATTCATTGACCTTAGCGTAATAAGGTAAAATAGATACCACACCAGGATAGCCCCCAGCCAAACCTTTATAACTAAAAACCAACTCATTATCGGTGGGATCAGCATTAGCCGCAAAATTCACACTATAAGAAAGCAACTTACTCTTTGATTCATCTTTTCGATCTAAGCGAATCAAGGTATGGCCATACATAGAAGAAGGTGAATTTAAATACGACGCAGGAAAGATGAGAGTCAATTTATGTGCACCGACATCCATTTTCCATTGTTTTAGCTCACTGCAAGACTGATCTTGCCAATTAGGATAGAATTTTTTTAACCATTTATATCGTGCGGGAAAGCGACATTGCAAAGATTCATTATCCGGCTGATTTTTCAGTGAAAATAGCGCCACCTCAGCGATCAACTCTGCCTTAAGATCTGTTTTACCGACTGGAGAGATAAAAAAACTGTCGGTATCATTTTCACTTTCCATAAATCCTAAAAGACTATGAGAACGATAATGTAACAAGTGCTGCCACTGCTGCATGGCTGAAATATTTTCTACCGAAGTGATATCAACCTGATCACTGGAGAAACTCTGATAAGGAACCATAAAAAAAATGCTAAAAATTAAAGCATAAAAATTTTTACTAACAATTTCTGTCAATCTGCGACAGATTAAAATACACATAAACTTCCTTACCTATTTATCGACCTACTTTCCGACTTAGCCACTACTTTATTTATAGGCATAAAAAAGGCGTGCCGTGGCACGCCTTTTTTTAAGTTGCTTTTAACAACTAAGATACCAAGGTAGAAATTAACCTAGGTATTTCTTTAATACAAGATCAGACTGCATAGTATCTTTCATTGCTTGATAAGCAGTTTCAGAAGTAGCTTCTGTAGAGAACATAGTATCAAAGCTAGCTTGTAGCTTAGAGTTGAAAGCTGTTGTATCAGAAGCTTCAACACCGATGATTTCAGCAAGAGCAGATAAAGTTTCGCCCTGACCTTTAGCAACATCCATGGCTAGTTGATCCATGTTGTTATCCATAAAAGTTTGAACGCCAGCTAGAGGACCGTTCGCAGCTTCACAGCCCAAAGTACCAGAGGTCATACCAAAAGTTTGGTTACCAGAAGTACCGTTAGTTGTAGCAGCAAGAACGTGCTCATGCCATTCGTTAGCATCCTTGAAAACTACAGCTGTTCCTAAACCACAACCCGCTGGGCTAGCAGCAAAAGACATTGTTGAAGAAGCGGCTAAAAGTACACCAGCAATAACTTTTTTCATAATATTCATCCTTTTTGATTTTAATAATGATCATCAGATCATAGGCCATAAGTTAGACCCTCATTTTTAAAAAGTCTAGTAATATGAACAAAGTTATTAATATTTTAAAACCTAGTTCATATTTTTTGGATAAATTTCATTCGCTTATCACTCCTTCAGCTTATGCATGATCAAAAAACAATCTGAAACATTATTTTGATAAACACTTGTTCTATGGCAAAGTACCTTCTAATACAAAGAAATAATTCCTCTACAAATTGGTCATAGGCAACTCGTGCTACAAACTGGCAATGATGTTTTTACCGTCTCGCAGCTGAACCAGCGTGCCAAACAGCTTTTAGAAATTACATTTAGCTCGGTTAAAGTTGAAGGTGAAATTTCGAATCTATCACGGCCTTCATCGGGCCATTGGTATTTCACCCTAAAAGATAAAGGCGCTCAGGTGCGTTGCGCCATGTTTCGCTCGCGTACCACTCAGATTAAGTTTCAACCCAAAGAAGGCGATCAAATTGTCGTCCGCGGTAAAGTCAGCCTGTATGAAAATCGCGGCGATTATCAGCTCATCGTTGATGCAATGAAACCTGCCGGTGAGGGCCAGTTACAACAAGCGTTTATTCAACTAAAACAGAAACTTGGTGCTGAAGGCTTATTTGCTAACGAAAGCAAACAAGTGCTACCGGCTCAGATTAATAGAATCGCAGTCATTACCTCACCGACGGGTGCGGCAGTTCATGACATATTAACGGTTTTAAAGCGCCGTTTTCCTGCTATTGAAGTTGATATTTATCCGGTCCAAGTGCAAGGGCAAGATGCCGCCCGACAAATTATCTGGTCGATTAATCAAGCCAATACCGACGCTAGGGCCGATGTTATTATCGTCGGCCGTGGTGGAGGCTCAATTGAAGATTTGTGGTGCTTCAACGATGAAAGTTTAGCCCGTACAATTTTCCATAGCCACTTACCCATCGTCAGCGCTGTTGGCCACGAGGTGGATTTCACCATAGCTGATTTTGTCGCCGATGTTCGCGCGCCAACCCCTTCTGCGGCGGCTGAAATGCTTAGCCCAGATCAGCAAGACTACTGGCAACGATTAACGGCATTAACTAGCCAGTTAACCAAGAATATTCAACAACAGTTAAAAAATAAACAATGGCAATTGCACAGCGTCCAGCGTGGCCTGCAACATCCAGGGGATAAGCTTGCTCAATACGCTCAAACCCTTGACATACTTGAATTGCGTTTGCAGCAAAGTCAAAAAAATCAGCTTAGCCAGCTACAGAAAAGACTGACCAATAGCCAGCAAGCGTTACAACAACAAAGTCCAACCAATACATTGCAAAAATTTGAAGCTCAATTAAGTTATTTACAACAACGCTTATCAACAGGTATCAAACAGCTAATTGCCAATAAAACAGAGCGTTTACAGCAACATGCATTGTTATTAAATGCGGTCAGTCCATTACAAACGCTGGGCCGAGGCTATGCCATTTTGCAAACAGAATCTAATGTTATTATTCGCGATAGTCATGATGTGAAAAAAGGCGACTTGGTTTCTGCACGTGTAGGCCATGGCAAGCTTGAACTGACTGTCGACAAGGTCAAACATGAAAGGAAAGTCAGTGAAAAATAATCTATTAGTTTCAATTTTTTTCTCTCTTATAGCATTGAGTATAACGAGCGAAGCACAAGACCAATCATCATTCATGCTGCCTCAAGACAGTCGTGTCCCAGGAGGTCTGGCCGTCATTGCTCTAACCCCAGCGCAAGTCAAAAAATCGATTACCATTAATGATCAACAAGTATGGAAACTTAATGACGGCGCTAATAATCACTGGGCAATCATTGGCATTCCACTGAGTCAGAAAGCAGGTAAAGTGAGTTATAAGATTGATGGTAAAGATTACACCTTCGTCATCAGCGACAAAGCCTACAAAGAGCAATACCTCACCGTAAAGCGTAAACACTCCAACCCACCGGCCGACCAGATTAAGCGTATTCAAAAAGAGAGCCGTTTATCAAAAAAAGCCTTTACGACATTTTCTAATACTTATCAAAGTCAGCACTTTCAAGGCTTTTTGAAACCTGCCCAAGGTCCGACATCCAGTCCATTTGGACTCAAGCGATTCTTTAATAAACAAGCTAGACGCCCCCATAGCGGATTGGATATTGCTGCTGCTAGAGGTGCTGATATTATCGCCCCAGCGGCGGGAGAAATTATTCTAACCGGTGATTTCTTTTTCAACGGTAATAGTATCTTCATCGATCATGGCCAAGGCTTGATCACTATGTACTGCCACATGGATAAATTAGAACGTAAGCAAGGCGACAAGGTAAAGGCAGGTGAAGTTATTGGCAAAGTAGGCTCTACTGGCCGCGCCACTGGGCCTCATCTACACTGGACAGTCAGCCTAAACAATAATCGCGTTGAGCCATTATTATTTCTTTCAGAACCTACTCTTTAACCCTGTAATTATTATCTAGGCCTTAGATTCATACAGTATCGAAAGGCCTACAACTTCCCGCCCAAATAATCTCAAAATATATCTGCACAATATAGCCCCTCTGCCTATACTTATGAAATGACTGCTCAATAGAGAACAGCCGATAAAAGAACATTCGATCACAAACATCACCGGGCCTTGATAATTTTCTATGATCAAACGCATATCGATTGATAAATTACGTCCTAAGATGTACGTATCCGATCTTAACTGTGATTGGATCCCCCACCATACAATGAAAAAAGAAGGCCGCATTCCTAATGATGCGACCATCCAACAACTCAAGAGCAAAGGGATAAAAGAGGTCTACATCGATACGGATCGTGGCCTTGATGAAGACGACGCAATAACTCAACAAGAAGCGGATGATAAAAACCAAGCCAAACTGAATAAAGCAGGCGCTCAAAGCATGGATAAGGCAGGCTCGGTGAGTGTAGAAGAAGAGTTATTTAAAGCCCACAAGCTACAAGACAAAGCCAAAAGCATCATGACAGGGGTTCTCAGCGACGTTAAGTTTGGCAAGCCTTTGGAAACAGAGGCTTTTGATGAACTTGCCGATGGCATGATTGATTCCGTTGTCCGCAACCATAACGCCCTCGCGTGCCTTGGCCGTATTCGGGCAAAAGATAATTATTTAATGGAGCACTCTATCAATCTTGCTGTATTGATGGGCATTTTTGCCAAATCAATGAAGATTGAGAGAGAAACCATGCACCAAGTTATGGTGGGGGCGTTGCTACATGATATTGGCAAAATCATGGTGCCCGATAACATTTTACATAAACCCGGTAAACTTGATGACGATGAGTTTGCTCGCATGAAACAACATGTAGTATTCAGCCGAGATTTATTAAAAAAAACCCCTGGCATTCATCCTTTGACCGTCGACGTGGCTGCGCAGCATCATGAACGCATTGACGGCAGTGGTTATCCAGAAGGTTTGATGGGTTGTGATATTTGCCGCGAAGGGAAAATGGTCGCCATTACCGATGTATACGATGCGATAACGGCAGATCGCTGTTATCACAAAGGTTTACCTCCCACCATGGCATTAAAAAAATTGCTTGAGTGGAGTGGCACTCATTTAGAAGAAGCCCTCGTGCATACTTTTATTCGCAGCATGGGGATTTACCCGGTTGGCTCTTTGGTTATGATGGAGAGTGGGCGTTTAGCCGTGGTAATTGAAGCCAGCGAAAAAGATCAAACGCGCCCGATAATTAAGGTAATTTACCACTCCCGTTTAAAGCAATACATACCCACAGAAATTGTTGATTTGAGTAAACCGAGTAGCCAGGACAGCATTAAAAGCTCCGTTGACCCCGATAAGTGGCGTATCAAAATAGCGGATTTCCTTGCTTAATATGATAACTATTAAGGGGGGGTACAATAACGTCCTCCCTATCGATTACCTTACCTTTCTCAGCATTCACAGCGTTATTCTGATGGCGTCGATAATTTAATGTTAACTGTGTAATAACCTGTAACCATTCTTCGGTCACATTCAATTTCTTGCCTTTCATGTTTATCCTTTTCGTTCAGAGCAATAAATAATTCAAACGCAGTTTAACTAAATCTACTGACAAATACTGTCAGTAGATTTGGTCATATTTTAAGGAAAATTAAAGAATGATGATTTTTGAGCAGATTCAGACACAGTTAAACTTTTTTGCTTTCTAATAGCTGTAACCAAGCAGTAATCTGTGCAGATTCCTCTGGTGATTCAATAACATGGACCTCATCAAGCTCTATTAATAACTTATCAAAAGCTCGCACTCTTCGGCCTTTAATGAACGCAACCCGTGCTAACGCTTTCGCATGAAGTTGTCCGGCCACTAAAAACTGGTGTTCTATATAACAATATTTTCGATTCCAACTTAAAACGCGCGTCGTAATATCAACCTTGGCTAACGGTTTAATTTCTTTTATAAATGAAATACTTTGTGAACTTAATACCGACTTCCAACCGCCCCCAAAAAATTTTGATAGCGAATTTATTTGTATTAGATACTGAGTTCTCGCCAAATCTAGCAAGGCAGGATAACGTGAGTTCGTTAAATGGAAATTAAAATCGCAATCTGTAGGCCATACTCTTATTTGCGTATGGCTTAATTCCAAGACTTCAATCTGCGATAATCGCTTGCGTAACAACAGCAAGCGCAGCATTCTAAAAATCAAATTCATGATTACTTCTCAGTTGATTTTTTAGCCGGATTGTCAGCAACATCAACTTGACGAATAAGGCCTTCTTGAGCAACCGAAGCAACCAATTCACCCTGCTGATTATAAACCTGTCCACGACAGTAGCCACGCCCTGAAGAGGCACTTGGACTATCCAAAGAATACAATAACCACTCGTCCATTTTTACCGGGCGGTGAAACCAAATAGCATGATCTAAACTGGCAACCTGCATGCCTTTTTGCGCAAAAGAAACACCGTGAGGCATCATAGATGTACCGATTAAATTAAAGTCAGTAGCATACGTAAGTACACTTGCATGCACCATTGGATCATCAGTCAGAGGCGCATCAGCTTTCATCCATACATGCTTAATCGGATCCTGCTTTTGAGGGGCAAAAATATTAATTGGATCAATCGCGCGAATCTCAATTGGCTTATCCGCCGTATAAATATCGCGCACTCGCTCTGGAAACTTGTCTTTAAACATACGGCTTAGCTCAAGCTGAGAGACTAGTCCTTCAGGCCCTTGCACATCAGGCATGGTATCTTGATGTTCAAAGCCTTCTTCAGGATGCTGGAATGAGCACATCATAGTCAAAATGGCTTTGCCATTCTGACTCGCAGTAATCTGCCTCATAGCAAAGCTGCGACCATCGCGTACGCAGTCCACTTCAAACTCAATACTATCAATCACATTGCCAGGGCGTAAGAAATAGGCATGCAACGAATGCGGTGCCCACTCACCTTTTGGTAACGTTTGGCTCGCGGCCGATAGGCTTTGCCCCAATACCTGCCCCCCAAACAAATTACGGAACCCCAAGTCTTGGCAACCACCACGAAAACGATTTACTCCAATAGACTCTAGGCGTAATAGATCAACAAGCTCTTGTACATGGGACATGAATTTTTCCTTTCAATATTCTTTACAACAGTTTAGTCAGCCTCAAAGATCCTGCATTGGCCCAAATGACACGACCTTAATAGCCACTGCTCAAATCGCGCCTCTAAATTAAGCCTCTGCGGCTATGACTAATCAGGGCTATCTCGTATAATGCCCAGCAATAAGGCCATTTGCCGACATTTTTAAAAGAATTCTTAGACATGACCATGACAAATCCAGATCAGTACCAATCTCTGTTAGATGAAAAGAAAGCAAAAATCGAACAAGATTTTGCCAATTTTTCGATTAACAGCTCTGGACAGCCACAAACCTTACCTGAATTAGAAGTCTTTGCCAGTGAGCCTGAACACTTTCGCCTACGTGCTGAGTTTCGCATCTGGCATCAAGATGGCCGCTGTTTTTATGCGATGTTTGAGAAGGGCAATAACAAGGTTCCTTATGAAGTCACTGACTTTCCGATTGCCAGCAAGCTGATTAATCGCCTTATGGTAGAGATGCGTGACGCTATCCACCAGCCTGAAAACGACATACTGATGCAGCGCATGTTCCAAATGGAGTTTTTAACGACTCTAAGCGGCGATGCTTTGATCACTATGATTTATCACAAACCACTGGATGAAGAATGGCAAGCCGCAGCGGAAAAGCTACAAGCAAAAATTGGTTTCCCAATTATCGGCCGTTCGCGCAAGCAGAAGTTAGTGCTGGAACGTGATTATGTCATCGAAACATTAACCATTGATGGCAAAGAGTATCACTACAAGCAAATCGAAGGCGGATTCACTCAGCCTAACGGCGGCATGAATCAGAAAATGCTGGCTTGGGCGAAAGAATTATCAAGGCCTTTAAGTGGTGATTTGGTTGAGCTGTATTGCGGTAACGGTAACTTTTCGATTGCGCTAGCAGAGCATTACAATAGGGTAATGGCGACTGAGATTTCTAAGACCTCGGTTTATGCAGCGCAAGATAACATCGAAAAAAACGGTATCGATAATTTAATTGTCGCTCGCCTTTCGAGTGAAGAGTTCGTTCAAGCCCTACAGGGCGTGCGTGCGTTCCGTCGCTTAGAAGGCATTGATTTGAATGATTATGAATTTACAACGACGTTAGTTGACCCACCACGTTCAGGCTTGGATGACGAATCTGTAAAACAGACTCAAGGCTACGACAACATCATTTACATCTCGTGTAATCCTGAAACCTTGCACAACAACTTGCAAGAATTCACCAAAACCCACGATATTAAACGCTTCGCGCTTTTCGACCAATTCCCTTACACACACCACATTGAGTGTGGGGTATTTTTACAGCGTAAAGCCTAATTTTGTTGGCTATAACTGTTATTAAAAATTTAAAATAAACGCTAGCAATTCGCGGATCGACATTGGGTTTTATTGTTTACTAATCTAACCCAATTACCGCTTTTTCTTAGCTTTTTTCTTACGTAAAAAGTCCTTCACTGGGGTTGGCTTAGTACTTGTATTAAAGGCGCGATCAAACTGATCACGAATGTCCGTAACCTTCTCCTCACGCTTTTCATGCTTGCGACGCTCAGCAGCTTGCGCAAAATCTAAAACATCTTTCGAATCTGACATACAATACCCTTTAGAGACCAACAACCTCACCTTTTAAAAACGATCTAATCAACACTATCAAAAGCTAAGGCCACATAATTAATGAACAGTTTACCGATTGATTCTATCTTAACAGAATTAAATCAGGCCTTAAGCCAAAACAAAAATGTCATATTATCCGCCCAACCTGGTGCGGGTAAGACAACCCGAGTGCCACTGGCATTATTAGACGCAGATTGGCTAAGAAATGATGATGGCAGCTACAAAAAAATCATCATGCTTGAACCTCGTCGCCTTGCTGCACGCAACGCCGCACTTTTTATGGCCAAAAGTCTTAACCAAGCCGTCGGCCAAACGGTTGGCTATCGCATGCGCCAAGATACCAACGTTAGCTCAAATACCCGCATCGAAGTCATCACCGAAGGTATTTTAACCCGCTACCTATTGCAAGACCCAGAACTCAGCAACATTGGCCTCATCATATTCGATGAACACCACGAACGCTCAGTCAATACCGATCTCGGTTTAGCTTTGAGCCTGCAGTGCCAGCAATTGTTCCGCGAAGATCTAAAGCTGCTAGTAATGTCAGCCACATTAGACAAAGATGCCCTCGAAAACATGCTGGAGGCTGAAACGTTATTCTGCCCTGGACGCGCCTTTCCGATTGAATACCACTACCTCGGCTTCGATACCAAAAGTCGCCTCAGCAACCAGATGAGCGATGCTATCATCACCGCATTACAACAAGAAGACGGCAGTATTTTGGCCTTTTTACCTGGTGTACGTGATATTCAATTTGTTCAACAACAACTGATGGATAAATTAACCAATACTCAATTTTCTAAACTTTCTGCCAATACCAGCATTCACCCTCTCTATGGCCAGCTCAGCGACAAAGAACAGCAAGCCGCAATACAAGCAACAGAAAAAGGTCAACGTAAAATAGTACTCGCCACCAATATTGCCGAAAGCTCGCTAACCATAGAAGGGATACGAATCGTCATTGATTCTGGATTAGAAAAACAGCTGAATTATAATGCCCGCAGCGGCATGAACGCCCTCATTACCAAGAAAATCAGCCAAGCTTCTTCTATACAGCGCGCTGGTCGTGCTGGGCGAATAGAGCCTGGAGTTTGCTACCGTTTATGGAGTGAGCAATCACAAACTGGCTTGGAAGCTCATAGTCCCGCTGAAATCAGCCGTATTGAACTTAGCGACCTTGTCTTACACGTTGCACAATGGGGCGCTGAAATTGACGAGCTCGATTGGCTAACCTCACCCCCTGCTCGCTTTATAGAACAAGCTCAATCTTTATTGAGCAATCTTGATCTGTTGGATAACAAAGGGCAAATAAGCCCTCATGGTGAACAGGCCAGCCAACTTGGTATGTCTCCTCGATTTGCTCATATGCTATTGAACGCAGGCTCAAAGCAAAGTTTAAGTGATGCTTGCTTATTAGCGGCACTGCTAACCGATACCCCAAAAGCCTTGCGCAATAACGATGATTTATCCAGTTTATTACAACAAGTCAAAGCACAACCTAAATCGTTCAATGCGATACATAGACAAGCCCAAGCATGGGCTAAAAAAGTTAATTCGTCCCCGAAACAGCAAGCCAATATACCGCAGTTATTGGCCCTCGCCTTTCCTGACCGAGTCGCCCAGCGCAGAACAGAAAAAAGTCAGGTTAGTGCGACCAGTAATGGTCAAAAAAACCACCCTAATAATGGCCAACAATACTTACTCAGCTCCGGGCGTGGCGCACAATTACACTTTAGCTCTTCCTTAAGTCGAGAAGATTGGCTGATCGTCACTGACATTGAAGATAATCTTCAGGGCAGCAGTTTAATTCGTAAAGCCATGCCCATATCGGAGGCCGAATTATTCGATATATTCTCCTCCCACATCCAGACTCGTAGCCATATAGAATGGAATGAAAAAGGCCAGCTTGAAGCCGAAAAAAGAGAGTACCTTGGCGCCCTACTTATTAGCCAAAAAAGATTATCGTCTCTGAGTAATGAACAATGGCAAGATGCATGGCGAAACTACTTCATTGATAACGGTATAACGTCATTACCTTGGACAGACGAGCATGAGCAGTTAATTGCGCGACTACAGTTGGCGTTTGAGTATCATGAAAAACAGCCAGATACCGCCACAAACTACCGCTCCCCTTGGTTAGATTTCAGCGAAGAAGCTTTGTTAGCCGATATCGAAACCTGGCTGATGCCACTGCTCAGCCAATGCCGATCACAAAAAGCATTGAACAAGGTTGATCTTAAAGCAGCCTTATTAAATCGCTTAGGTTGGGACAAGGTAACTGACTTTGAAGCTCTCGTTCCCGAAAAGATAGCCGTACCCAGCGGCTCTCATTATAAAATCGATTATTCTCAAAACCCTCCGGTATTAGCTGTAAAACTGCAAGAAATGTTCGGCTATCAAGGCAAGCCAAGTATCTGCCATGGTCAGATTGACCTCATGCTGCATCTGCTTTCTCCCGCTCGCAGAGCACTGCAAATAACTCAAGACTTACCGTACTTTTGGGCCAACAGCTATTTTGATGTGCGCAAAGAAATGAGAGGAAAATACCCCAAGCACCCATGGCCAGAGAATCCACTAGAAAGTGAAGCGACTCGCTTCACAAAACGCAAAAAATATTGATTTCAGATCAATTTTGTTTACTTTCAATTTGCTAGTCAGTTAAAGCTCATGTTAGAAATAGAGTCACAATAATAAAGAAATCTAAATGGCTGGAGAATCATTATGGGTAAGTTGGGTGCATTAACAATTTTAATAGCCTTAGCAGCGGTTATTTACTTCCTCAGCCCTGGCAGTCAGGTTCAGGTCGCTAAGAAACAGCAGACCATTGAAACGGCCCAGCCAGAGCAGGCGAAAAATACACAGACAAAGGATACTCCACCACAAAATTCACAAACTCAATCAACTAGTCCATTAAATCCTTCCCATGACCATGAAGAGCATAATGCGAATGACAAAGTTGAAATCCCGCAATATATAAAAGACTCTTTAGACGCTAAACGCATACCAGCATCGGATTTGGTTGAAAAGAAACATGCCGATGGTAGCAGCTCCATTGACTTCAAAGGGCAGTATCAACACGTTCCTGTTGCTGTTATTGGCGAAGACGGCAAAGTTAAGATTACTGAAACCCGAATTGAGCCCATTGCAGACCAATAATTAGAACTATTGTGCAGCAATGATCAGAACTTTCTTCCCTTACCTATACGACCTACTGCGTATTTTACGCAAGCCCATACATTCACTACCTTTGCTTACATTTTGACCACATAATGGAGTGTTATTAAACAGAGCCTCTGCCTAATCTAATACCTGAGTATTATTCAGTCTATAGGGCGGTAAGTTATGTTTGTTAGAGCATTGATATTAAGTCTGCTAGCCATTACCCCTTTATTTGGATACGGGGCCAATATTGTCATCAACCCCGTTAGTGGATTCTCCGACGCAACAGCAACCAGCGCAATCGGTGGCAACCCCGGTTTAACCTTAGGGGCCCAAAGGCTCAATACTTTTCAAAAAGCGGCCGATATTTTAGAAACTTTTCTAGATATAAAAATCGATGTGGAAGTTGATGCCGCATTCAGCAGCTTATCTTGCAGCGCTGGATCAGCCGTATTAGGCAGTGCCGGGGCATCAGGTGGCTATATCAATCAAGCCAATGCTCCGTTAGCCAATACGATTTACCCAGTAGCCTTAGCGAATAACCTAGCCCTTAGTGATCTCAACTCTACCACCGCAGAAATCAGCGCAACGTTTAATGCCGATATCGATAATAATGCAAACTGCCTTAACGGAGTCGACTGGTACTACGGCTATGATGACCCAGCATTAGCAGGGGCAGGTTATGTTAATGATACGTCTTTCTTATCGGTAGTCATTCATGAACTACTGCATGGCTTAGGCGTCACTTCTTGGGTTCAATCTAATGGCGCTTTAAACAGCGGTTTTATGGATGCCTATAGCGCAAATCTTTACGATCAATCGACCAGTAAAACCTGGTCAGCGATGAATGATAGCGAACGTTTAAGCTCTATGACCAATACTAAT
Organism: Oleispira sp.; assembly: GCA_047616865.1. Lineage (GTDB taxonomy): Bacteria > Pseudomonadota > Gammaproteobacteria > Pseudomonadales > Oceanobacteraceae > Oleispira. The sequence goes on along the minus strand of JBLGBO010000004.1, from coordinate 170,334 downwards.
AACTTGGTTTGGACTGGCACTAATGTAAATACCTCATCGGCGGCTTCAGCCCTTAGCGATGGTATTAATAGCGGCAAGGTAGAGATGTATGCCCCCAACCCTTACGAAGGTGGCAGCTCAGTTTCTCACTTTAGTATCGCAGCAACGCCAAATGAAATTATGGAGCCTAGCTATACTGAATTTTTAACGACCCCTGGTATGGCAACTCAACTATTACAAGATATTGGCTGGGCAGTACCTGCTACCAACAATGCTCCTATATTGGCCGCTATTGGCGCACAAAGCAGTCTGGAAGATAATAACAAGATCATCACGCTATCAGCGACTGATGCCGATAGTGATACCATCAGTTTCTCAGCCAGTTCAGATAACGGCTCAGTAACTTCCTCGGTATCTGGAACAACACTGACACTGACACCCGCTGCTAATTATTTTGGCACCGCTAATATTACGATTACTGCAAATGACGGCACTGCGACAGGAAATGCCACTGACTCAGAAATATTTGTGTATACCATCAACTCAGATAATGACTTACCGGTATTTACTAGTGCTAACTCGGGCAGCACTCAATACGGTAATAATCTCGGTGTAACACTCTCCGCGACCGATATTGAAACCGCTAATGGTGATATTACATTTGCTGTTCAAAGCTCGAATACAAGCCAAGTCACCGCCTCTATTTCTGGTGTATCGCTCACACTGGCACCGGTTAATGACTACCTGGGTGATACCACAATCACCTTGAGAGCGACTGATTCAAACTCGGGCATAACCGATCAAAGCTATGTATTAACCATCACCGCTATTCCTAATACAGCCCCTGTTTTAACTGCTATCGGCGCTCAATCCAGCACTGAAGATAATGCTAAAATAATCACCTTAGCCGCAACCGATGGTGAAGGGGATGCATTAACCTACGCAGCCAGTTCGGATAATACCTCAGTTACCGCCTCCGTATCTGGGACGACACTGACCTTAACCCCAGCCGCTAATTATTTTGGCAGTGCGGATATTACCGTCAGCGTAACCGATGGCAGCCTATCGGATACTGAAATCGTGACGTATACCATCAGCTCAGAAAATGATTTACCTGTATTTACCAGCTCAGCTTCTGGTTCAATACAATATGGGAACAACCTAAATGTAACGCTCACCGCCACCGATATTGAAACCGCTAACGGTGATATTACGTTTGCTGTTCAAAGCTCGAATACAAGTCAAGTCACCGCCTCTATTTCTGGCGCTTCGCTCACACTAACACCGGTTAATGACTACCTTGGCGATACAGTAATCACCTTGAGAGCAACTGATTCTAATTCAGGTACAACCGATCAAAGCTATGTATTAACCATCACCGCTACGCCCAATACAGCCCCTGTTTTAACCGCTATCGGCGCTCAATCCAGCGCTGAAGATAGCGCCAAAATAATCACCCTAGCCGCAACCGATGGTGAAGGGGATGCATTAACCTATTCAGCCAGCTCCGATAATGCCTCAGTTACCGCCTCCGTATCTGGGACGACACTGACCTTAACCCCAGCCGCTAATTATTTTGGCAGTGCAGACATTACTGTCAGCGTAACCGATGGCAACCTATCGGATACTGAAATCGTGACGTATACCATCAGCTCAGATAATGACTTACCTGTATTTACTAGTGCTAACTCGGGCAGCACTCAATACGGTAACAATCTAGGTGTAACCCTCTCCGCGACCGATATTGAAACCGCTAATGGTGATATTACATTTGCTGTTCAAAGCTCGAATACAAGCCAAGTCACCGCCTCTATTTCTGGCGCTTCGCTCACACTAACACCGGTTAATGACTACCTGGGTGATACCACAATCACCTTGAGAGCGACTGATTCAAACTCGGGCACAACCGATCAAAGCTATGTATTAACCATCACCGCTATTCCTAATACAGCCCCTGTTTTAACCGCTATCGGCGCTCAATCCAGCACTGAAGATAGCGCCAAAATAATCACCCTAGCCGCAACCGATGGTGAAGGGGATGCATTAACCTATTCAGCCAGCTCCGATAATGCCTCAGTTACCGCCTCCGTATCTGGGACGACACTGACCTTAACCCCAGCCGCTAATTATTTTGGCAGTGCAAACATTACTGTCAGCGTAACCGATGGCAACCTATCGGATACTGAAATCGTGACGTATACCATCAACTCAGATAATGACTTACCTGTATTTACTAGCGCTAACTCGGGCAGCACTCAATACGGTAATAATCTCGGTGTAACGCTCACCGCCACCGATATTGAAACCGTTAACGGTGATATTACATTTGCTGTTCAAAGCTCGAATACAAGCCAAGTCACCGCCTCTATTTCTGGCGCTTCGCTCACACTAACACCGGTTAATGACTACATCGGTGATACGAACATCACATTGAGGGCGACAGATTCTGACTCGGGAATAACAGATCAAGTGTATACCTTAGCCATTACGGCTCCGGCGAATGATGCTCCAATATTTACTAGCAGCGATAGCCTAACAACGCTATATGGCAATAGCCTTGCACATTCTTTAACTGCAGTAGATGCAAATTCAGATGAGCTAACCTTCAGCGTAACATCTTATAATGCGGCGCAAATAAGCGCGTCATTAACAAGCTCAGTATTAACACTGCAAGCTGTTAATGACTTCACCGGTAATACATCCATTGAAGTCAGTGTTTATGATGGCACTATCACGGTATTGCAAACAATCAACCTCAGCGTTTTCAATGACTTCTCTTTAGTGAGTAACGATGGCAGTTTAAGCCAAGGAACTCGCTTAGATATATCCAACAGTACCTTTGAATTCACATTAGGCGGTGGCGATAATAACTACACGGTTGATGTTGTATTTAATGGTCAAAGTGCTACAAACGCGTTATTGACCTCCTCTGCTGGAAGCTACTCTTTAGCTATGCCAACAAGTGGAGCTTTTGCCGGTGACTACACCATCACCATCACTGATGGTAACGGTGAAAGCGCCGATTTTATTATTCAACGCCCATTAAAAGTCAGCACAAATATCAATCAATTAATTTCAGCTTCTATAACTCAAGAGATGTATATTGACGGCGCTCCTGCTGGCAGTGTTTTAGACCTACACCTGAATCAGGGTACGGGATTGCTTGATTTTAAAATTGATAACTCGCTGGTCACTCAGATTGTAGCTCCTGACGATGCCAATAATTTCAACCGCGCAGTGGTAACTTTAGATATTAACGACGCTTCAGAAGTAAGTGTTATTAACATCAGCGCAGATAGTGCACTGCTGCCTGCAGGCAGTGCTAGCTTGAGCACTCTACCTTTTCATAATGTAGAATTAACGGTAACCGACTTGTCAGGCCGCGGCATCAATACAAGCATTAATATTGACGATAATAGATTTTCGACTTGGGGACTGAACCCACAGCAAGTGACAGATTCCCTTGGCAATATTTTATTAGCTCTGCCTAAAGATCAAGCAACATCGATATCGCTTTCTGCAGAAAACTATCAAACTAAAATAGCCGAAGTTGATACCCAGCTTGATCAAATAACGGTGATATTAGAGTTACTCGAAAATCCAATGACCGTTTCTGGCAGCATCACCACCTCCAATTTGAACTTTGCCAGTGAAAACCCTGTTGTTCAGTTAAGCGCCAGCGATGGCTCAATCATACTGGCGCAGCTAAGCGCAATCACTACCCGCTCCGTTAACTACTCTATCACTACTAACAAGCTAGCATTTAATGCTGAAAAATTGATTGTTAGCCATGGTGAGATAGTCCAAGAAGTTTATTTATTAAACAATCAATTTGACTCAAGGATCAATATTCATATTGACGCATTACAAATAATTCAACGTAATAATCCGTCAGAAAATTTGCCAATAGATGAAGAACCTATTGTCAATACAGGCACTTCGGCGGGTAACAGTTTCATCTTACTACTGAGTCTGATGCTACTTGTTTACCGACGAAAGCAAATAATATTACAAAAGAGGCTAAATCTTGGTGATTAGCAGAGGATTTTTGCTATTGATGACTTATACTAAAGACCATTAATCATCAATTAATAGAATTTAATGCCTATCAATATATCTCGATTATTGCGCTTTCTTTTCATCAGTTGCTTATTCTCCTTAGCGAGCTTAAGCCATGGCGCCATAAAGCCGATAATTCTCAACGATAGCAGTACCCAAACAACGCTGGGGAATCATGCTTATTATTTAGAAGATCTTACAGGGGAATACTCTCTATTTGATATCGTCGAGTTAGACAAATCTAACTTTGAGCTATTAACCGAAGATAGTTTGAACAAGGGCTTTACTCACTCGACCTACTGGATGAAGTTTTCTCTGTTAGATCGTACCATCGATAAAAAAACTCAAAGTTGGAAATTAGAGACCACCTACCCTTTGCTAGATTATCTCGACATTTACATCGTCGATGAACAGAAAAACATCGAACATATAAAACTGGGTGATACTTATCTTTATAATCAACGACCGATTGACCATAGAAACTTCATTATCCCTATTCCTCTTCACGATAATGAAAGAAAGGATATCTATATACGCATAGCTACCTCTAGCTCTATGCAGGTTCCTATTTTCATTTGGCATCCCGATTTCTTCTTTGAAGCCCATAGCACAGAACAATACGGCCTTGGTTTGTATTATGGAATGATGCTGGTCATGTTTTTCTATAACTTTTTCTTATGGTTTAGCATTCGTGATTCAAACTACCTTTGGTACATTGGCTACATTGCTTCTTTTGCGATATTACAAGCAACAACCAGTGGTTTAAGCTATCAATATCTATGGCCAAACTCCCCTTGGTTAGAAAGCATTGCCCCTCCGGTTTCTATTGCACTGGTCGGTTTTTTTGGTACCGCCTTTACCAGGCGATTCTTACATACCCGTCAATACCATGTGGTAGCAGACAATTTATTGCGCTCTGTCCTAGGCTTATCTGCTGTTGTCTTTGTGCTGAGTTTTATAGCTGATACCGCAACTGTTATGGCATTAGCAAAAGTTGTTGTTCTCGCCTTCTTGTTATTTATCTTATATGCGTCCGTGGCTATGCTGTTGCGCGGCCACCGACAAGCACGCTTCTTCTTAGCAGCTTGGGTATCATTAATACTAGGTGGCTTGTTCACTATCGGCATGATGCTGGGCATTTTCCCCAATACTTTTTTAATGACTCATGCGAGTAAAATTGGCAGTGTACTCGAAATTATCTTATTGTCTTTCGCATTAGCAGATCGTATTAAAGTCATTGAAAACGAAAAGAAAGTCATTGAGTTTCGAGCTCAACAAGAACTAGAACGCACCAATAAAAAGCTACAAGAAAATAACCGTTTAAAAGATGAATTCTTAGCGACCATTAGCCATGAGTTTAGAACCCCTCTTAACGGAATATTAGGTTCTTTAGAACTCACACAATTAGATATTACCCATGAAACGATTAACATGGCGAAGGGCAGCGCTCATGAGATGCTTAACTTGGTTGACCAAGTTTTAAGTTATACCGAACTTCAAGCGGGCAACTTTATTATTAAAGCGGCAGCGATTAATCTTCCCGAATTTCTCGAGAAGATTAATCATAATATGCAACAGGCCTGCGCTGCCAAAAACATTGAGTTTACTGTCGAAAACAACCCTCGCAATCCTAAAATAATCGTTGCGGATAAAAAACGTTTATTACAAGCGATCAACCCTATTTTAGATAATGCACTGAGATTTACTGAGCGTGGTCATATTAACTTATCGGTACAAGTTAAGTATGTGGATAAGCAATACGTTTTGTTGATTAAAATTGAAGATTCTGGAATCGGCATCGCCGAAAATAAACGCGATAATATTTTAGACGCTTTCACTCAAGGAGACGGGTCGTCCTCACGTCAATTCAGTGGTCTTGGTATTGGGTTATCTCTGGTGCAAGCGTTATGCTCGCAACTTGAGGGCTCAATTCATGTCACCAGTGAAGAAAATTATGGCACCTTAATTGAACTGTCGCTGCCGATTGAGGTACCTCAACAAATTTCAACACCAAATTCACAAGAAGACAATAGTCATAAAGTCAGACTAATAAAAGAACATGCGCGCGTTCTTATTGTTGAGGACAATCATATTAATCAGGTTGTGCTTAAAACTATGCTGCAACGATTAAATGTAGAGAACGATACCGCAGACCATGGTGGCAAAGCGCTCTCTATTTTACAGCAGGCCGACGCTAAAGGTGAGAGCTTTGATCTCATTCTAATGGATTGCCAGATGCCGGTAATGGATGGTTTTGAAGCGACTAAAAATATTCGAATTTCAGGCGAATCTTATGCCAACATTCCCATTATTGCGGTTACTGCGAATGCTCTTTCTAGTGATAAAGAGCGCTGTTTACAAGCGGGAATGAATGATTATTTAAGTAAGCCTTTTCAGCTTGATGATATCCGCACCAAGCTACAAGACTGGCTAGCCGACTAATAATTTAATGCCTACGATTAAGGTCACCAGTTCATAACAGCGCTTAATCCACAAGCTGCCTGCTTTTATAGAACTGTGTGCTCCTAAATAACCACCGACCAAAGAACCGCAAATCAAAGCAGGTAACCAATCCCACTTCACCTCGGCTAACAAGGTCATAGTGATAGCACCGGAAGCATTCCAGCCTAAGCCAACGGCGATTAGGGTATGCGCGACTGCCAAACGATAATCAAGACCAAACCAATACACCAGCCACAGTGTCACAAATAAGCCACTGCCCGCCGATAAAGCACCATTAGCAAAGCCAATAACAAAAAGCCCTACTGCCCCGATAATGACTCCCGGCATATCACGATGCAATAAGCGCCCTTCGAGCCCTAACAGCGGCCTCATAATAGAATAAAGTGCCAAGCTTAATGTTAATGTACCTAAGATTATCTCCGCCCAACGATCATCAACATCAATAATGATATAAGCACCCAAAACAACCCCAGGAATGCCTGCGACAAGCATCAAGGCCAATAAACGAATTGAACTATGTTTCTCTTTAAGGTGTCTTACCGTAGCCCCAAGCCCTAATGCTACGGTGGCGATTTTGTGCGTTGCCAAAGCCAAAGAGAATGGCAACCCCATAAAAATCAGAATCGGTAATTGAATAAGTCCAGCACCACCACCCGCTAAGGCCGAAAACCAATTGGCAATAACAGCGATAACAAATAACAGCAAATGTTGGGTATAATCCATGGATTGGTCCAGCCAATTAATTTAAATTCTTCAGGTAAAACGACATTATGAGCAATTCTCCATCCACATCAGCAGAGACCCGATATTCACTTTATTATTACGATTCATGCCCATTTTGTGCACGAGTATTACGCGCCTTAAAAGGGTTTAAAGTTGATGTAGAATTGCGTGACATTTTAACCGATTCAAAGCACAGAAGCGCCCTGCAAAAAGCGACTGGACGCACCACGGTACCTTGCTTGCGTATTGAAACAGGCACTGATAGTCAGTGGATGTTTGAATCGATGGATATTATGCGTTTTTTACAGTCGCAATAAGTTCGGCCAACTGACCTGATGACATTAATTCTTTAAGGGTATCTACTGTTGCCTGGGTGCTTGGGTCGATCTCTAAATTGACCTTAGCGCCAACCTCAATTGTACCGAAGACTGTTACATCGCGAGTTTCTGGAATCAACCACACGGTAAACGTATCATCATTTACTTCCGCAATCGTTAAACTGCAGCCATTTAGCGCCACAAAGCCTTTATTTAATAGATAAGGTCGCAGCTCTGCAGGTCTTTCGAATACCAAGCGCATATTAAGTTCGTCTTGCTCGATCGACAAGATACGAATACAGCCAAATACATGCCCAGATACAACATGCCCACCAATTTCATCACCAAAACGAGCAGCACGCTCAATATTCACCTCATCTCCAACGTTCAAATCAGCCAAATTGGTTAATTTAAGTGTCTGCGCAATGACATCAAAACTAATACGCATACTGCCATCGGCATTCGCTTTAAGCGTACGCACAGTAAGGCACACACCGTTTTGGGCAACCGATGCGCCTAGCTGCAATCCGGCGGCGAACTGGGCAGGAAAATCATAAACCAAACTGGCAAAATCAGTTTGCTTGTTAATTTCTTGTAATACTAATTTAGTCTGTACGATACCGCTGAACATATGGAAACCTATATCAGTCATTCTCAAAGGCGCATATTATGCTCTATACTAAAAACTAATAACATCTTATAAGATAAGTTCTCGCATGCCTGTGATTGACAGTAAAAAAATCGGCCTAATACTTTCTGGCGGTGGTGCTCGGGCCGCCTATCAAGTCGGTGTTTTGAAAGCTATTCATAAAATTCTACCCAAAGAAGCTCGCAACCCCTATGACATCATTGCAGGAACGTCTGCGGGTGCCATTAACGGCGTTGCTCTGGCAAGCTATGCCGAGCACCATCGTATTGGTATTCGCCACCTAGAAAGAATCTGGACAAGCTTCAGCCCAGATCTCATATACCGCACCGACTTTAAAGGCGTTATCAGTGCACTCATACGGCTAACCAGAACCACCTTGATTGGTCGAAAATATAAGCACGATAAAGTCTCATTGCTAGATAACTCCCCGTTGCGCAAACTGCTTGGCAAGGTCATTCAATTTGACAACATTCAGAAAGCCATCGATAACGGCGCATTGCATGCTATGTGTGTGACCGGCTCCGGCTTAGAGAGTGGCGAGTCCGTCAGTTTCTTTCAAGGGCATTACAGCATTACTAACTGGCAGCGCCACCGTCGCATTGGCTACCGATCTCGTATTGGTATCGATCACTTAATGGCCTCTTCCGCTATTCCAATGATTTTCCCCTCGGTAAAAATCAATCTGGAATATTATGCTGATGGCGCCGTACGACAACTCGCTCCTATAAGTCCTGCACTTCATTTAGGAGCAGAAAAAATACTGGTGATTGGTGTCAGTGCTGATGCCCATAAGCGAAAAGAACACATAAAAGAAAGCAACTACCCTACTCCGGCAAAAATTTTAGGGCACATGCTCAATGCTGCCTTTTTAGATAGTATGGAAACGGATGTTGAGCGCTTACAGAGAATCAATCGTACCGTTGATAGAATTCCTGAAAATGTGCGAAAAAAGCACGGCATGGAATTAAAACCCGTAGAGCTGTTAGAAATTAATCCCAGCGAGTCATTGGATGATATTGCCGGTCGTCATGTTGATGAACTGCCTAAAATTCTGCGTCTATTTTTAGGCGGCAGCGGTAATACCAGCCGTAATGGCTCTGGTATTCTAAGCTATTTACTGTTTTCGAGAGGTTTTTGCAAAGACCTAATTGATTTAGGCTATAAAGATGGCCTAGCGCGCCGAGAGGAAATCGAAGACTTCTTCTCAGATCATATGCCTCAGCAAGCCGAAAACGAAAAAAGCGCCTAACTCATTCAGAGCGGCGCTTTTTCTTGTTGACTGCGATATTAGAACTTAAAAGATTTAACCTTCTAAGTCGTCTAAATAACGCTCAGCATCCAATGCCGCCATACAACCTGTACCCGCCGATGTAATGGCTTGACGATAGGTATGATCCATAACGTCACCCGCCGCGAAGATACCTTCAATACTGGTTTGAGTTGCATTACCTTCTAAACCACTTTGAACTTTAATGTAGCCACCATTCATTTCCAGCTGGCCATCAAAAATTTGCGTATTTGGTGAATGGCCAATGGCAACAAAAACCCCTTCTAGCGCAATATCTTCAGTCTCACCGGATTCGCGATTTTTAATACGCATACCAGTAACACCCATGCTGTCACCCAGAACTTCATCCAGCTCACTGTTCCATTTAATCGTCACATTGCCGTTTTCAGCACGATCATTGATCTTATCTTGCAAGATCTTCTCTGAGCTAAACTTATCACGACGGTGAACGACAATAACTTCTTCGGCGATATTGGCAAGGTACAAAGCTTCCTCAACCGCGGTATTACCACCACCAATCACAGCCACTTTTTTCTTACGATAAAAGAAACCATCGCACGTTGCACACGCTGAAACACCTTTACCTTTAAACGCCTCTTCACTTTCTAGGCCTAAGTATTTAGCACTTGCACCGGTACAAATAATTAAACTGTCACAAGTATATTCACCAGAGCTGCCTTTAAGATAAAAAGGACGCTGCTGCAAATTCACTTCATCGATGTGATCAAATACAATTTCAGTATCAAAACGTTCTGCGTGAGCTTTCATTCGCTCCATTAATGCAGGTCCTTGCAAACCTTCAACATCACCAGGCCAGTTATCAACTTCTGTCGTGGTCGTTAGCTGACCCCCCATCTGCATACCGGTAATCATCACAGGATTTAGATTGGCACGCGCTGCATAGACCGCTGCGGTATAGCCTGCAGGACCCGAGCCTAATATTAATAATTTGATGTGTCTTGGCTTACTCATGAGTAATAACTCTCCAAAAATCCTCAATTCATACGAGGAATAACGATACTAGAACTGTTCATTTATATGGGGCGATTATAGGGGAATTAAAGTCAAGAGGGCATAGCTAACCGTCAATTGCGGCTTAATTTAGCCAATATTTAAAAAATCTGACCCTTTCACAGCAATTGCTGTGTAAATATTTACCTTTCTCCCAAGCAGCACCCCAATCCTGACTATACTCTTAAATATCCGTCTTACACGATAGACAGCGTTCGGTAACAAACCGTTTCATAAACGTTTTATCCTTGTATTTCAAAGACTTAAAGGATCTTTATGTAACATCATGAATACTGTCAGAACCTAGTGGTTGTCTAACAGATGAGACGCAGGCAGCATTAGTCAGTACCCCATGTTCCGGGACGGCTAATAATAAATAATTGGAATATAAGGCTTAATCATCATGCAAAAAAGGCAAGAGATTCAGCAGAAGTCCCGCTTAGGTCTACTGCTCATCAATAAAGGATTTATTACACGTCCTCAGCTAGACCAAGCCTTGCGATTGCAAAGCGAAACAGGCATGAGACTCGGTGAAGTCTTAATCGATCAGGGTTGGATTACTGAGCGACAGCTTAATCGCTCGCTAAAGAAACAATCACGCTATCGTTACGCTGCAGCCTTTGCTGCTTTACTTTTAGGCCCACTACAGCCTTTTATGGCTTCTGCTAGCATAGAACGCGACCCGATTAGCACAGAACAAGTGATTGAAAAGAAAGATCGAATACAGTCATCTGGCTTAACTCCCATGACCGATTCCGATATGGGCGAGATAACAGCGCAAGGGACTAATTCAAACATTCCAACCGTGCAGGACATTCTAGCGAACACATTGGATACCAGTGATAACGGTGAAAGTACTCTGGGTACACTGGGCAATTTATTGATGCCAGCCACGAATTTTTTAGATGCTGATGTTGAGATGTCCGGAGTCACATTTGCCGAAGGACCAAGAACAAGGCTCAATGCCGATGGCAGCATTGCTGTGGCTTTGCCAACCCACATAGGTCAACTATCGTTTAAAAATGTACAAGTGAAAGGTGCTGAAGGCCAGCATCTTGGAGATCTAATGATCAAAGATATCGACTTATCGAATGTAAGCGTAACCATTCGCTTGCACGACTAGCCGTCTCTTAATAGGTATGAGGTTAGGGCTCTTACGAGCCCTAACCCTGCGTGCTACGGACGATCGTCCACTTCTTCTTCAAGCTCAACCGGAATCAGATCTTCACGACAAATGTTCATTAGCATTAAAATATTAGCCGATACATAGATCGAAGAGTAAGTCCCTACAATCACACCAATAAACAATCCTAAAGCAAAGTTATGAATAAGCTCTCCACCTAAAAACATCAGCGCTAACAATACCAACGCCGTTGTTACAGAAGTCATAATAGTACGACCGAGCGTTTGATTCAGCGAGATATTAATGATCTCAAGCGCATCCCCTTTGCGCACAATACGGAAGTTCTCACGGATTCGATCTGCAACAACAATAGTATCGTTCAATGAGTAACCAATAACAGCCAATAACGCCGCAAATACAGTTAGATCAAAGTCCCACTGGAAGAGAGAAAACAAGCCAAGAATAATCACAACATCGTGAAATAACGCAAACACAGCACCGACAGAGAATTTAAACTGAAAGCGAAAGGCAACGTAAAGCATTACCACAAACAATGCCATCAATAGAGCTAAACCACCTTGGTCGCGTAGCTCTTCACCCACTTGACTGCCAACAAACTCACTACGACGTAACTCAACATCATTAAATGCTTGCCCATCTTCTAAGCTGCCTGAGCGTAATGCTTCCAGCACTTCAGCACCTAACGTATCGCGAAAAGCTTCCGCCATACGAATCAATACGTCAGTTTCGCTACCAAAATGCTGCACCGTTGAGCCAACAAATCCCGAGGAGTCCAATTGCGTTCTTATTCTTTCAATATCTGCTGGCTGCTGATAAGAAACTTCCAATAAAGTACCACCCGTAAAATCTAAACCTAGGTTTAAACCACGAGTCGCTAATGATGCAATGGAAACAATCAGCAATATTGCAGACAGTATCATGGCTACATTACGTAGCTTCATGAAGTCAAAATTTAATTCCTTAGCCATTATTTAGCCTCCTCTACCGCTAGCTCTGTTTCTGAGCCGTCTCTTTTATTAATACCACCAATCGACAGCGTATTAATTCGACGACCACCATAGGTGAAGTTAACTAATGATCGGGTTAAAACAATCGCTGTAAACATCGACGTAATAATACCCAGTGACAATGTCACGGCGAAGCCTTTCACAGGACCCGTACCAACACCAAACAAAATAACGGCAACGATCAGAGTTGTTAAGTTAGCATCAAAAATAGTAACGAATGCACGATCATAACCTTCATTAATTGCATGCTGAGGTGAACGCCCTGCATTCATCTCTTCGCGAATTCTCGAGAAAATAAGCACGTTCGCATCAACAGCCATACCGACCGTTAATACGATACCGGCAATACCAGGCAAGGTCAGCGTTGCGCCAATTAAAGACATCAAGGCAACCAAAATCACTAGATTAAAAAACAAAGCCACATTGGCAAAGAAACCAAACAGTCGATAGAAAACCATCATAAAGAAAAGAACGAGCGCAAGGCCGACCAATACAGACATCACACCTTGTTCAATATTTTCTTTACCTAAGCTAGGGCCAACCGTACGCTCTTCAACGAAATACATTGGCGCGGCCAATGCACCCGCACGCAATAGCAAGGCTAACTCTGACGCTTCAGCAGGCTCTAAACCTGTGATACGGAAACTAGAACCGAGCTGGCTTTGAATAGTTGCCAACGAAATAATACCGCGTGTTTCAGTATACTTAGTTGTGGCCACTTCTTTACCGTCGATCAGTTCATATTTAGTCGAAGGTTTTTGCTCAATAAACAATACTGCCATGCGACGCTTAATCGATTTACGCGTAACCTTGGCCATAATGTTCGCGCCAGTAGAATCTAAATCGATATTAACTTGCGACTGACCCGTTTCATCAAAAGATGGCTTGGCATGTGTTACACGATCACCCGAAATAATTTCTTTTTTCTCGACTCGAGCCGTACGGAACTCATTACTGCGAAAGCCAAACTCTTCACTCGAATAGCGACTCGCATCAGGTTCAGCCTCTAAGCGAAAAGATAAGTTAGCCGCTTTACCCAATACTTTTTTCGCGGTAGCAGTATCTTGTACACCCGGTAATTGCACAACAATACGATTAGAACCTTGACGCTGAACTAATGGCTCGGCAACCCCTAACTCATTCACACGATTACGAATAGTAGTTAAGTTCTGTTTAACCGCATAATTTTGCAAGTCTTTGCGTTTTTGCTCGGTCAGAGCAATGATCACATCAAACGTTTCGTTGGTTTCTGTGCTTGCACGAAAGTCTGTCATCGAACGGCGCAAAAATGAATCGCCTTCTTCTTGCAGCTTTTCAGATTTAAAACTAATACGTAAGCTATTATCTTCAATCGTTACACGACGATAGCGAATATCTTCTTCACGCAATTGACGCTTAACTTCGGCCTGATAATTTTTCATCTGACCTTTCATGTAACCTTCCATGTCCACTTCCATGAGGAAATGCACACCACCACTCAAATCCAGACCCAACGTCATTGGACCTGCACCAAGATCCAATAACCATTGTGGTGTTGTCGGCGCACGGTTTAAAGCAACAACAAATTCATCACCCAATGCACGTTGCAATTTATCTTTTGCAGGTAACTGTTGTTCATCATCCGTTAAACGAAATAGTACCGTTCCACCAGTGACTTCTTCACCAAAGAAATCGATATTATTTTCTTTTAAGTTAGCTCGTATTTTTTCTAACGAGTATTCACTTAATTCTGCACCCGCCTGATTCGGAGTGATTTGAATCGCTGGATCAGGTGGATATAAATTCGGTACTGAATAGATAGTGGCTAATGCTAGCACTAAGACAATCAGTATATTTTTCCATAATGGGTATTTATTGAGCATCAATCCTGCCCTATTGTTAATTTATCGTTAATTATTGGTTTTGTTTGATATTCGTGATGTTTTAAGCGGTTATCAATTTTGCACCCACAACACACAAGAAAGGCAGCCTAAGCTGCCTTTCTATTGTTACTGCGATTTAAGCTTTAATGCCTTTAATCGTGCCTTTTGGCAAAGCAGCAGTAATAGCTGATTTCTGTACTGGCAATTGAACATTATCAGCCACTTCAATCATTAGGAAGTCATCATTAACCTTGATAACTTTACCTACTAGGCCACCAGCTGTTGCTACTTCATCACCTTTCGCCAAATCAGAAAGCAACGCTTTGTGTTCTTTTTGACGCTTGCTCTGTGGACGCCAAAGCAAGAAGTAAAAGATGAGTAAAAAACCACCCAAGAAAATTAGCTGGCCAGTAACACCCATTGCTTCTGGAGCAGCACCTTCAGCAAATGCTGATACAGGAGCTAATAACGCGGCCGCAGCCATCAAAGATTTCAAATTCATGTTCATTTCCATTAGTCAGTTGCCGTAATATATCAAATTTTTCTGTCAAGTGTTGTCAATCCAAGCAACAACACCCTTAACCAGATGAATTAACTTCTATTTATGGTTCAAGTGGTGGAACTTCAAGGTCGCGAGCTGCATAAAAATCAATCACGAACTGATCGAAAGTACCTTCGTCTAAAGACTTACGCATGCCAGCCATCAATATTTGGTAATAGCGTAAGTTGTGAATCGTATTCAACGTTGAACCTAAAATCTCTTTGCACTTATCTAAATGATGCAAATAAGCACGAGAAAAGTTCTTACAGGTATAGCAATCACACTGATCATCCAAAGGACGAATATCAGTTTTATGAGTTGCATTACGCAACTTCAATACACCCGTGTGAGTAAAAATATGAGCATTACGCGCATTACGTGTTGGCATCACACAGTCAAACATATCGACGCCACGACGAACACCTTCAACTAAATCTTCTGGTTTGCCTACGCCCATTAAGTAGCGAGGTTTATCCGCTGGCATCTGATGAGTCAAGTGAGAAAGAATACGCATCATATCTTCTTTCGGCTCACCCACACTCAAACCACCAATGGCATAACCATCGAAGTTGATGTCAGTTAACTTAGCCAAAGATTCATCACGCAATTCTTCGTACATGCCGCCTTGAATGATGCCGAACAGGGCAGAAGGACTGTCACCATGAGCATCTTTTGAACGCTGTGCCCAACGCAAAGATAAGCGCATAGAATCAGCCGCTTCTTTTGGCGTGGCTGGGTGCGGTGTACATTCATCAAAAATCATCACCACATCAGAACCTAAATCTCGCTGCACTTGCATCGAGCTTTCAGGTGACATGAAAACTTTTTCACCATTCACTGGCGAGCGAAACGCAACGCCCTCTTCTGTGATTTTGCGCATTTTACCCAGACTGAAAACCTGAAAGCCGCCTGAATCAGTAAGAATCGGTTTATCCCACTGAGTGAAATCATGCAAATCACCGTGCATTTTAATAATTTCAGTACCAGGACGCAGCATTAGGTGAAAGGTATTCCCTAAAATAATATCCGCACCAATGTCGTGAATTTGTTGCGGTGTCATCCCCTTAACCGTGCCATAAGTACCCACTGGCATAAACGCTGGAGTTTCGACCTTACCGCGAGGAAACGTCAAAGTAGCACGTCGAGCTTCACCCGAGGTGCCTTTGAGTTCAAAATCCATAAAACATTTTCTAGTCATCATTTGCCTTACTTAAATCTGTTTTCTTTGGGCGCGGTATAAACATACTGTCGCCATAGCTGTAAAAACGGTATTTTTCTTTAATCGCACAATCGTAAGCGTTTAAAGTATGTGCTTTCCCTGCGAATGCCGATACCAACATAATCAAGGTGGACTCAGGCAGGTGAAAATTGGTAATCAAAGCATCTACCGATTTAAACTCATAACCAGGATAAATAAAAATCTGAGTATCATCGTTAAACGGTTGAATCTGCCCACTCTGACTCGCGCTTTCTAAACTGCGGACTGACGTTGTGCCGACGGCAATAACACGATTACCACGAGCACGAGCAGCATTAACCTGATCACATAAAGCCTGATCAACATCGACATATTCAGAGTGCATTGTATGGTCATTCACATCATCAACTTGTACCGGCTGAAACGTGCCTGCGCCGACGTGTAATGTCACATAACCAAACTCGATGCCTTTTTCTTTTAAACGCTCCAGCAATGGATCATCAAAATGCAATCCTGCCGTTGGTGCCGCTACCGCACCATCGTGCTGAGCATAAACCGTTTGATAGCGTTCTTTATCGTCTTCCACATCTGGGCGATCCATATAATGCGGTAAAGGCATATGGCCTTCAGCTTCTAATATTTCAAATACGGGACGTGGATCTAAAAATTTCAGTTCAAATAACGCGCCTTTACGACCTATCACTTCAACGTCCGCACCACCCAACATAATACGCTGACCTGCCTTGGGTGAACGCGATGATTTAACATGAGCAATCACATGGTGCTCATCAAGAACTCTTTCGACCAATGCTTCTAATTTACCACCACTTTCTTTTTGGCCGTATAAGCGCGCAGGAATAACCTTGGTATTATTAAAAACTAATAAATCCCCGGGGTTTAATAAACCTTCCAGGTCACGAAAACCATTGTGCTCAATGCTTCCGGTTTCTCCGTCAACACACAATAGGCGTGAAGCACTGCGCTCTTCCATCGGAAAGCGGGCAATCAATTCATCGGGAAGATCAAAACTAAAGTCACTGGTTTTCATGAAGGGTCACTGAAATAAGCTATTGGATAATTACAAGCCAATAGACGGTCAATCGATATTTAGGCCGCATTTTACCTGAGCAAAGCATACAAGTTAAGCACCCATTGAACGCTCAGTGTGATTGTCATCAAGAATTGACAATTCGAAGCTTAATGACCGCCAAAAGTCGGGCAAGATAATGAAAATAAACGATTTATTCTGAAAGTGTTTGACAGTTATTTAGAAAACAGTATTATATGCGGCCTCTGAACGAGATTCAGTGCCAGTGTGGTGAAATTGGTAGACACGCCGGATTCAAAATCCGGTTCCTGCAAGGGAGTGGCGGTTCGACTCCGCCCACTGGTACCATTATTCTAAAAGCCCTGTATATCTAGCGATATACGGGGCTTTTTTTGCTTTCGATTAAGTGACTTCCAATGTTTTTATCAGCATCAGAAACATCTCAATTCCTCGTGCCATGCTTTCTTTTGCCTGCACATTTCTAGACTGTACGTTCAAACCTTGCTGAAAGGTAATGTACAAATCCGTCAAATTCTGAGCATCAATACCTGCTTTTACCTTGTTATGCTGAACGAACCAAGCAAAGAAACGCTCCATAGCAAGATGCACTTCTGCATAGCCTTGCATCACATGCGCATGTAAATCAGGTTCATTGCTTTTCAACTCTAAAATGGAATTGGTCAATAAACAACCTTGCGTTACCAGTGGATTATTGTCATTCAAGAATTTCATTTCAAGAATGCCACTCACCGCATCAGACAATGACAGCGTTTCCGCAATACTGTTTTTAAAAGGCGCAAGCTGTTGCTCAATATAAAAATCAACCGACTTAGCAAAGAGCGACTCTTTATTGCCAAAGGCATTATAAAGACTGCTTTTGGTTAACCCTGTTAACGCCGACAGCTCATCCATTTTGGTAGCGAAATAGCCGTGATCCCAAAAATACTGGGATATCTGGCTTAATACGATCGCCTCATCAAATTGTTTTTTCTTAGCCATAAACACACTGTTCCAAATAGATACTTGCAATAATGTACTAATCAGTACAGTATTGCAATTGTACCAGCTAGTACAATTACTAATGTAGCATTTAATATCAGTTTAAATGTCTATTAACAATCAATGATGACGACAGCAAAAGCAGCGGAGAAACACATGAGCAACTTCACTATTCATACAATCGAATCAGCACCAGAAAAAAGTAAAACCCAATTAGAAGAAGGTGTTAAAGCAATGGGGATGATCCCTAACCTTCATGGCACGCTCGCTGAATCGCCTGAATTATATAAAGCCTATACAACACTGCATGCTTTATTTATGGAAACGTCTTTTGATAAAGATGAACTGACGGTTGTTTGGCAGACGATAAACGTTGAACACTCTTGTCACTACTGCGTGCCGGCTCATTCTATGATTGCCAATTCAATGCAGGTTGATCCAGCAATTACTGAAGCATTGCGAAATGAAACACCACTACCTTCAGAAAAGTTAGAAGCATTACGCACAGCAACCCTTTTATTGGTACGCAATCGTGGTCATTTAACTCAAAGTGAAATGGACACCTTTTTTGCAGCAGGCTATGCACAAAAGCAAATTTTAGAAATTATTTTAGGTTTGTCGCAAAAAGTCATCAGTAATTATGTTAACCACCTTGCTGAAACACCACTAGATGCACCGTTTAAAAATCTAGTATGGGAAAAGAAAGCTTAAATACCTTATCTCACCGAATAGCCCAGCCATTAAGAGATTAAGGATGGGCTATTTTATTCAATCGCTTTCGTTAGACCGAATTTCAGCTAACTGTTAGAATGTGTGGAATTCCTTCACCTTTTTCGAAGCTAGTTATTTATGTCAGATATTAACTTACCCTCTGCTCCCCTTTGGCGCCGCTTAGCCGCCATGGTTTACGATTTATTTAATATTACGGGTATTAGCTTTTTACTGGCTGCCATCCTTATTCCTGCCAGCTCTTATTTATTCAATAACGGCGAACCTATTGGAGAGCTTCCTATTCCAGTAGCCGCTAGTTACTTTTTTATTATCATTTTCTTTTTTTACACCACATTCTGGCGCCGCCAAAAACAAACACTAGGCATGAAAGCTTGGGGATTAAAAATTGCTAATGAATTAAAACCACAACAGCAGCTCTCACTCGGGCAATGCATGCTACGTATTGCTATTGGCTTTTTCTCAATTGGACTCGTGGGTTTTGGTTTTTGGTGGGCATTATGGGATAAGCAAGAAAAGACGTGGCATGACCACGCCTCTTTTACGCGCATTGTATTTGACCCCAATATTGAAAACTAGGATAAGGTTTTATTAATTATTCTGCTGCGCGCACTCTTGATAAGGCATCGCATCAATCCACTGTTTTATCAACTCAACAGCATCCACATCAACTAGGCTTCGCCCTAAAGGTGGCATCCGGTCAGGCGCGGGTGATAACGTCATTCGCTCGACCAAAGAAGATTGACCACTACTCCCTGGCCAAATATCAAAACCGCCGCCACGCCATCCATGAGCAGAATTACAAACACCGTGATTATAATCAATCGTCTTGCGCCCATACTCCAACTTCAACCCTGATAAACTCGCCGCACCTTCTGCCCGATGGCAATGAGCGCAATTAATATCCAAGTACGCCTTTGCTCTATCACTTAAGTTTTTGGTTTCATCACGCCAATCTGGTGCAGCATCGATCTCAGATAAGTTATCAGGCAATCCTGACAATATGTCTTGCTGACCCCAAAGCTGTAGCTGGTTGATGGTGATACTCTGATCATCCCCATCAATTTGAAAATCAATGTCTTTATTCAATAGCCGTGCCTTAGGGCCAATAGGAGACATCTTGTCATTAAACTGATGACACGTGGCACAACTACCAAAAGAGGGAACACGATACACTCCGGAAAAAATGTCTCCGTTATGCAGCAAAGAAAAATCAATGCTTTCGGAATCAAGATCCAATACAGCATCCTGGTTTTCTTTTTGCCAAACATAAACCAACCCAACCCACCCTCCAGCCCTATGTATCAACAAGCGGATTTCAATAATATTTTCTTCAGGCAAAGCGGTATCAAGCGGTAATGCAAAAACTTTAACCAAAACACTCCCTACAGGAAACTTAAAACTCTCCTGCTCAGAGTATTCAGATTTTTCATTAGGCGGAAGAAAAACGTAACGGTATTTACGGGCATAATCAGTAAAGAGTTCAGAATTTAACTCATAACGAATACCGCTCGCATTAGCACCCGCCCTTGGATCAGTATTATCAGAAAATAAATTATAACTGGATAATTTCACACATTCAGAATTTGATAAAGCGTCCCAGTTAATCCCACCATTGCGAACTTGACAATTTAATTCAACCTCTTCAGTTTCTTTATCAGCAAGAACATTATCTGATGGATCTGACGAAGAGCCACAGCCAGTTATAAAAAAAAATAAAATTAAAATATATAATTTTTTCATAGTATTCCAACATACCAAAAACAATGTGAAGCCTTGCTATTATTTATAAAAAAGGCCCCTAAAAAGGAGCCCTTAGCGATGTATTTTTTAATAATAATTAATTACAACTACCGTCTACTCTCTCGATCCACTTAGTCACTAACGCAAGACCTTCATTATGAATAAGATCACGACCTAGAGGCGGCATACGATCACCTGAGTCCTGTGTACTCATACGGTAAATCAATAGCGATCTGGCAGGATTTCCAGGCTCAATAATATACTGATAACCAGCACCAGCACCTGAAACAGGGTCAGAACAGACACCGTGACCCGAGCGGTCAGTGAACGGACGCGTATATTCTACAAACATATTAGTATTACTCGCCTTACCACCAGAACTATGGCAATGCGCGCAATTAATATCTAACCAACTCTTAGCATAACCTTCTAATACTTCAGGTTGGATATTATCGAGATCAATATCATCATTAAATATAGAAACGCTTTCTCGCTCACTGCGTACAGGTAAATTGGTATCATCCAATAGACCTTTAGCAACCCAGCGCTCCAGTTGATTTTCAACCGCATCGCCATAATTATAATCCATATTCAAATAACGAACTTTAGGACCAATGGGTAAAATTTCGTTTCCAGAGCTGTGACAGACACTGCATTTCTGGAAATCAGGAACACCGTAAGTAAAGGTATACTGCTCACCTTTATGAGTCAGTTTCGTATTTCTATAAAGCTCACCATTGTCATCGAATAAAGCATCTGTTTTATCAGCATTCCAAACGTAAGGTAGTCCAATCCAACCACTTTCACGATGAATCAACAATCTAGTTTCGATTAATTTTTCGTTATCAAAACCTCTATCATTAGTATTAGTAGGCAGAGAAAATGTTTTCACAATGACTGTGCCAACAGGAAAATCTAGCGTACCGTCATCGATATAATTTGTTTCAACTCGACCAGTATCGGTATTTTCTATAGTAGTATCAGCACCTGATACATAAGTAGCTTTTTCGCCTTCTGGAATAAATATAAAACGATATTTTGATGCGTAGTCTGTAAATAAAGGAACACTCAAATCATAAGCCAAACCTCGCTCACTCGGTGCTGTGGTTGGATTACATTGACTTGAAAATAATTGGTAATCAGATAATTTAGCGGCATTTTCAGTTAATAGGGCCTGCCATTGAACCGTTTGAGTTTTAGCGACACACTCAATAGACGTTTGCTCATTTGATGCGCCGCTGCCTGAATCAGATCCAGAACCTCCACAACCGGCCAACAACCCTAATGTTATTAAATTTAATAATATTAATTCTTTTTTCATACAGCACCATTAAGGTTCTAACAAATACAAGGGGAAATTGGAGGGGCAAATGCCCCTCCTAAACAGCACTCTTTAATATTACTGAGGGGCACAAGCCGTTGAAGTTGTATCGTCCACACCACAACCATAAACCGTACCAGAGATCGTTGCCGTTGCAGCAGCACCAACATAAGGAGTTTTGCCAGTATTACCACCGCACGTCATACTGTCATCACTCTGTAAAAGCTGAGGCTGAGGTTCACCATCAACAAAGGTAGCTTGCGCAGGATTGGTCGCGAATACAGCCCCTTGGTTAATCTCTCCATTATTTGAAGCACAAACGTAATCACCCGCAGCATAACCACCAAACTCAGCTAGATTAGGAATGCGTGCACCATCGGATTCAAGCATATTCGCATCAAGCGCTTGTGCTAGCTGGTCAATACCACCCACAATATCTAATAAACCGCCTTGTCCTTGTGGAATCTGAGCCATTAACTCACCAATTCCGTCATAAAGAATATCTGGAACTTTACTACCATTGATCGCGTAACCGAGAATAATATCGCGTATCAAGCTGCCCTTAGGATTATATTTACCGGCAACGATAGTATTATCATGAATGCTGATTGAACGAACCAAAGGGCTCCAACCATCTAAAAATTCTGGTGCATAAGTTGCTATATCACCATAATTCATAACCGCTGGGGTATCGTCATCTTGATCAGCACCACCAATATCTTGATTAGGTACCTGAAGAACTTTGTCATCCGCTAGCACATACGAAGATAATGCGATCGATGTCGTCTGGTGACCTGTGATTGTATTATCATAAATTTCAACGTCTGATGTTGAAAGAACGATCACACCCGTGCCTGGTGGAACAATATGAACACCGCCAGCAAAATCACTCGCCGTGGCAAAGTTAGGCGCGTTATTATCCGTAACCGTATTATTAAAAATACGCACACCCGAACCGTAAAGGCCATTACCAATAGGCAAATCAAAAATCAAAATACCGCCGGTATTACCCGTTGCTGTATTGCCATAGACATCTGCGTTAGTTGAGTTTTCAATTTCGATACCGGCAACGTTCTTTTCTGCAATCGTATTACGTACTACGATGTTTGAAGATTGACCGACGTAAACACCCGCATCAGCAGAGCCTTTAACATAGCAATCTTCGATCAATACGTTTTGGGTTTCTACCGGATACAAACCATAAGCACCGTTGGTTGATTGATAATCTGTTTCCCAAACGGTCGCGACACGACGTAAAATAATACCGTCTGTACTCTTTAATTTGATCGCGTTATTAGGAGCCTCATAGACGCCCATATCTTCCATCACAATATCTTTGGTATTCGTAATGAAGAAGCCATCTGCACCCGCCTCAGAATCAGTAAAATCTAAAATGGTTTTAGCCATTCCAGCACCACGGATCGTCAAACCTTCAACCATAACTTGTTGACCCAAGCTATTATTGCCATTGAAAGTCAACTCAGTAGACATATTGAAACGGCCCTGAGGTAATACAATGGTATCCCCTGATTGTGCATTATTTAAGGCTGACACAAGTTCACTTGAAATCGTTGCATCCGTTAAATCGCCAGCCGAACCAATACAAATTACGCGCTCTCCTGCGGTAGAAACATCAGTACAGTCAAATAAACTAACAATCCCTCCGGTAACTTGATCTTTTGCACCTGATGTCGAATCATCATCGCCACCGCAACCTGTCATGCCGAATGACGCCACAGCAATGGCTGATGCCAAGCCCAATTTCATTAAAGGAATACTCGTTTTCATTTTTCTGTGCCTCATATAAGAAGGTCCCATTTAAGGGTAATTATCTTTTTTATAGTTTGGCTTCAAGGGAGTTCGAGATTATTGGCTATTGTTAGTTTTCTTATGCCAAAGCGAATTCATTGAAGTGCCTCCAGTTAAACGGCTACCGATCAATAGGTACATTAAATTCGCTGAGGAGTTCGTTACAATCGCTGTGCAATTCTTTTAAAAGCCAGTATTCATAAGGGATTCAGAGGGGTGCTATTTATGTAGCAAGCGCTTGTTCAATTATTAAAATCAAACAAACACCTTGTCATTATGCGTCATCCTAATTCACGATAAGCGGTTGGTGTTGTGTCTTTTTCTTTACGAAACGCACGATTAAAAGAACTTAGCGTACGATACCCAACATCGAGGGCGATATTAGAGATTGGCGTATCAGGTTCAGAGATTAAACGCTGAGCAGCTTCCGTAATACGGTACTCATTAATGAACTCATTAAAATTGCGGTAGCCCAGCTCCTTATTAATAACGGCCCTAACCTTATATTCAGGTAAGCCTAACTCAACCGCCAAATCCTTTAAGGTGAGTTTTTCTTGGCGATAAAAGCCTTGTAACATCACCGTATTAACCTGAACTAATTCTTCAGACTCTTTTAACTGCTCATCAACAGATTCTCTCGCCTGATGACCGTCAGCTTCTGACGGAGAATACTGAGCATTCAGCCCACCATCCAACGCTGCTGCGTTATTAACTGACGTGCCGATAGATGACACCTTAATAACAGTATTGTCTATCCCCCAAATATCACTACGCCCCTTAAATAAGAAACCAATAATAATAAGAAGAGAAATATCGATCGCTAGAATACGAGAAGCGGCCGATCCAAAGTGGAAGTTAAAAGAAAATACAGACCAACCTAAAGACAATCCAGCGGCCCCCATAATTGCCCAGCGCAGACGGCGACGAGATTCAACCAAGTCATCCTCCCTCCTTCGCAATAGCGTTATAAGCCCCATAATGATCAAGGTATATTCCAGCCACTGTGGAATGACCCGCCCTATAAAGTTTAGCCAAGTTGGAATTTCTCCCAAAGACATTGTAATAAAGTACGTTACGATCGGCGGTATGAAACTATAGAGAGCAATAGCAAAGCCTATAAAGGGTAACTTTCTTCCCTCTTGAAAAATTAAACGACAGCTGATCCAAAAAAAAGCCGGCGTCGCACTTTCAACCATATAAGCGTAACTAGAGAATGATTGCGGCAACCAGTTATGACATAAGTGAACAAAGCCGCCGAATATAAGTACTAAAAATGCACGAGCAGCGACTGAATGATAAGAATCTTTTACGATTAACATCATGAGCACAATGCAGGTGCCAGCACCGCTTGCTGAAAAGAAAAGCTCTAGCATGAATAAAGTGGCCTTTTATTATTGTTGTGCCAATTTTAAATTATTTATTCATACTAAAGACTTTGTTTCGAGCTCGCTAGAGAATTAACGAGCTTTTTAAAAAAAGAACAATTCTAATAAAATCCGTTAAGCTGCTTTTCTCATCAGTAACAAACCTAAGGCAAAGCTAGCGCCAATAGGAATGATACTCGCAAGAATCGGCTCAAAGCCTAAAACGATACTGGCAGGTGAAAGTAGCTCTTCTGCGTATTTATAAATCATCCCAACAATAATACCGCTGAAGATGCGGTAACCCGGAGTCACAGAGCGTAACGGCCCAAAGATAAACGAGATACCTAAAATCACCAGAGCAAAGGTGCTTAACGGTTGAGTAACTTTACGCCAAAAAGACAACATATAAGCATCGGAATTTAGACCCTGATCATCCAAGTAGCTGGCATAGCGATAAAGCCCAGATATCGACATATCACGCGGACTAACAATCACCACACTAAGTTTTTCAGGGGTAAGCTTAGTATCCCAACGACCGGTTGCCTGCCTATCTTGCCAAACGTTATCACCCTCAAAGTGGGTAATAACAATATTTTCCATCTGCCAATACGAACGCTGATATATCGCGCGCTGAGCATACACAACTTGCTTTAATTCGTCAGACGACTGTGATTCTTTAGTTTGACCGAATTCATAGCGTGTAATACCGTGCAGCACACCACCCGGCTCAACGGCATTAAAACGCATAAAGGTATTACCTTCTCGGTGCCAATACCCTTTGCCCTTATTCGATAATGCTTCACTCGCTCCCTGAGCAACCGCTTTATGTGCTTGAGCGATTTTCTCTAAAGAAGGCACCACGTATTCGCCCAATATAAGAGAGACAAACATCAAAACCGCCATGGGCTTTAATACCGCCAAAACGATGCGGTTAATTGAAATACCCGCGGCTCTCATTACCGTTAATTCACTGTTAGCGGCCATAGAACCCAGCCCTGCTAAACAGCCGATTAAGCAAGCCATCGGCATGTATTCATAAACACGGCGCGGTAAACGTAAGCCTGAAAAGAAAAGTGCATCTACCAGCTGATAGTTACCTTTTAAATTATCCAACTCATCCACTAAGGTAAAAATGGCATCAAGGCCAACAATCACCACCATAACCACCAAGGTCGCCATCAATACCGTACGAGCAATATATGAATCTAACTGGCGCATCATAAACTCCTAATCTTACGGCGACGATTCCACTCGGGAATAAACAGCAATCCTAAGCCAATAAGTGCGTACACCCCATGCACCCACCACATACCAATGGCCGGAGATATATCACCTTTACTCAACATGCCGCGTAAAGAAATCAACAAAGTGATGTACATCATAAATAAGATAATCGCAGGAAATAAACGAGCAAAGCGCCCTTGCCGCGGGTTTACTTTCGAAAGGGGGAACGCGATCATGGCACAAATAGGCACCATAATAATTAATGAAAAACGCCATTGTAATTGCGAGACATGCCTTTGCGAGTCGTTATCAAATAATTCCGACGTTGGAATCGCTTCCTTTTTAATTTTTCGACGCTCTTCCTGCTCATCAGCAATTTTTACCCCATACAACTCAAAATCTAAAATTTCAGCGTCTAATTTTCCTGGAGTAATATCAAAGCGTTTACCATCATGCAGTTCTAAAAAACGTGAACCTGTGTCTGGATTAACCTTTTGTGTTCCTGTTTTAGCCAATAGAATGGTATTACCGTCGGCAATAAACACATTGTTCATTTGGCTTTTATCAGCACTTAAGCCTTCCGTATAAGTGACCCGGGAACCTTTTGCAGTACTCTGAAATCGACCAGGGACCAAGAGTTCAAATTCTGTCATCGTCGCTTGCTTGCGGTATAAATCTTCCATTTTCTGCGCCCCTAACGGACTCAGATACAAGCTAAAGAAAGCAACCAATAAAGTAATGATCCCCGCCGGCAATAAGGTATAACCCAATAACTTGCCGTTTGAAAAGCCAGTGGCGGTTAAAACAGTCATCTCGCTTTCAGCGTATAAACGACCATAAGCCAATAGAATTGCGATAAAAAGAGACAAAGGCAAAATCATCTCGAGGAAAGAAGGCATGCGTAATAATAACGTGAAGAAAACAATTTCAAGCGGGATTTTACCGGCAGCGGCCGCCGTTAGCTGATAAATTAAGCGACTGCTCATTAATATCATTAATAATATACCCGTGACGGCTGCCATTGAGGTAAACAACTCGCGGGATAAATATCGAAAAATAATCAAACTTTCAGCCTTCTCTAGCGCCATAAAATAACAATATTACTACTATCGCGCAGTGTATAACTTTCTCGCGAAATCAGCCAGCACAGACGAATTCGAATCAGGCTTGATATCTCCCACAAAGAACCCATCTATACTGTATACGAAAGAACTAGCCAGTTTTAAAAATATCCATTAAACATAGCGCTACTAATACCGTTTTGAAGCTCAGCCCTAAAACACAGCACTTAACCATTTTTGAATTTTTGGAGCAAAGAATGCAATTTAGCACCACACAAGAGACCGCCTGCGAACTTTCTGCTAGCTGCATCGTCGTTAGCATTGATGATAAAGGCCAGATGTCTAGCGCCGCCGACAGCATCAACACAGCAGCAGAACAATATTTGACCGATATATTTGATAGCGGCGACTTTGACGGTAAAACCGGCGAAACTCTCATGCTCATCAAAGTGCCAGGCATAACCGCTCAACGCCTCATTTTAGTCGGTAGTGGTAAAACAGCAGAGGGGATAACAGCCCAGAATTTTATTAAAATTGCCGAAGCGGCGGCGGCTGCCATTAAAAAATCAGGCGCCCTACAAGCCGCCTTGTATCTACAAGACATCCCGGTAATCAATAAAGATGATGCTTGGAAAGCTGAGCAAGCCGCAATCGCTTGTGAAAATGCTTTGTATTTATTTGATCAAACCAAGAGTAAGCCTGAACACGAAGCAGAAGATTACTCCGATTCAATTGAAAACATTCTTTGGGCAGGTGATGCCAGCTTGCAGGGCTCATTAGAAAAAGGCCAAGCCATTGCTCATGGTATTTCTGTCGCCAAAGACCTTGGTAACATGCCACCCAACATTTGCACCCCAACCTATCTAGCTGAACAAGCGGAAGCATTAGCGGAAGAAACTGGATTAATAGAAACCATTATTATCGATGAAGCCGAATTAGACGCTATGGGCGCTGGAGCTTTCGTTTCTGTTTCCAAAGGCTCTAGTGAACCTGGTAAGTTCATCATTATGAAATACCAAGGTGCAGAAGACCCTAACGAAGCACCTCATATGATTCTAGGCAAAGGCATCACCTTTGATACTGGCGGCATCAGCCTTAAGCCTGGCGCTGGCATGGATGAAATGAAATACGACATGTGTGGTGCTGCTTCAGTACTGGGGGCGATGACCGCTCTAACTGAGCTGAAACCGAAAATCAATATTATCGGCATGATTACTTCAGCCGAAAATATGCCTGCCGGAAACGCCAGCAAACCTGGTGATGTTGTAACAACACTGTCGGGTAAAACTGTTGAAATTCTAAATACCGATGCCGAAGGCCGCTTGGTATTATGCGATGCACTAACCTATGCCATTGATAATTTAAAGCCCGCTTCTATTGTTGATATCGCCACCCTAACCGGCGCTTGTATGATGGCACTGGGGACGGTGAACTCTGGTTTATTTACCGAAGATGAAACGCTAGCAGCAGAATTGCAAAAAGCCGCTGTCGATGCTCATGATAAAGTGTGGCGTTTACCACTAGAAGACGATTATCAAGAGCTGCTGGATTCTAACTTTGCCGATATCGCCAACATCGGTGGTCGCTTGGCTGGGGCGACTACCGCTGCGTGTTTCTTAGCGCGCTTCACTGAAGGCCAATCTTGGGCTCACCTTGATGTTGCTGGTACCGCTTGGCACTCGGGTGGAAAAAACAAAGGCTCGACAGGTCGCCCAGTATCTTTGTTAGTTAACTACCTGATGAATAAGTAAGTTACTGAATAAAATGTTGTGAACAGACTGCGTCTGATGTATTTCATCAGGCGCTTTTAACCATTCCATATCAGCTACTGTAATAACACCTACTTTAAGAACCTCTACGGTTTGTGTTAACCGCCTGCTTTTTTAACCTTAAAACCACGCTGCTGCATTTCTTCAAACAGCTGATCGCGTACATCCCCTTGAATCTCAATCACGCCGTCTTTCACTGCACCCCCGACGCCACACTTCTGCTTTAATTCTTTCGCTAAAGCTTTCAATTCGCTTGGTGCTAATAAAATACCCTTAATTAACGTAACACCCTTGCCCTTACGACCCTTGGTTTCACGCTGAATTCTGACAATGCCATCACCCTCAGGGAGCGCATCAAGCGTACAAGCACATTGACCTTTGGCCTTACCACAGCCAGGGCAAACTCTTCCAACTTCAGTCGAATAAACGGAACCTGAATGCGACTGTGTCTGCTCATTATTATCGACAGACTCTTTATTACCTAACCCCGTTAAACCGGCTAAGCCCGCCAGACCGACTGCTTTTTTTGACATTCCTAATTCCCTTATTCCGATAACCTTAAGCGATTATAACGAAAAAAGGCGACTGGGTTTAGCCAGTCGCCTTTTTTTGAGCTTTCATTTCAATCAGATGTCACATTAACTAGACACCGATTAAAGGTTAGCTTATAGCTTATAGTTAACCTGCAATGAATACGCTAAGGCATCCATTGAGTAAGTACCTTTCAAATTTGGAGACCCAGCTTTTGGCTCGCCACTTACCTCACGATCATATTCATCGACTTCAGTATCTTCAAAGAACAAATAAGAGAATGCAAAATCAACATCTAAATCTTGATTAATGCGGTAGTTGAAGCCAGCAGATAACCACTCACGATCGTTATCAGGCACACGGGCGGTACGATAAGAATTACTTACTGGGCTTTGGTCATTGGCATAACCAGTACGCAATAACCAATCATCGTTCAACTGATAGTTAGCACCGATTGCAACAGCAACAGTATCGTGCCAATTTTCTTCGATGTGGCCAATATAACCAGGTTCAAGATCACTAAGCTGCTCAATCATTCCAGGAGTAGATTCAGTAGATTTAACATCAAAATCTTTAAATACTGACCACTGAGTCCAAGTAGCACCGGCAACCAACTGAAGCTTGCTGGTTAATTGCTGTGCATAACTAACTGTCAAAGACTGCGGGGTCGTAATAGGGACTTCTGAGCCTTGCTTAGGAACTGAACCCGTAGCACCATCAACCGGAGCAATAATATAGTCACCCGCTTCTACCGAAGTACCCGGTATATCTGTAGGGGCTTTTGTTAATCCAAAAACACCTGCTGATTGTGCAAATTCAGAATCACCCTTTAGCTTAAATTCCATTTCTGAACGATAAGCCACACCTAGCGTGATATCTGAATTGATATCCCACATCATGCTTAAGTTATAACCCAACTGCCAATCATCACCAGAGACTTCATAATGATTATTAAAACCTTCATTTGAAGCCCACTGTGGATCAGTTAGCTCAGCAAATCCAAGCCCCGCATGCGCTGGATTTTCGCCACCGTTCAGGAATTTAAGCTGTTCATTATAAGGAATCGTATCAACCTGCTTAGACAACAAGCCCTTCATGTAGGTAATGTCTAAACCAAAACCTAAAGAAATTTGATCATTTAAGCGATAAGCAACCGCTGGTTGAAATTCAATCGAAGTCAGTTGCGTCTCATCGGCAAAACCACCACCAACGAAATCATCGGAATAATCAGTATTAGTACCAAACGGTGCAAACACACCAAAACCTGCAGCAAATTTTTCATTGATCGGCATGGCAAAATAAGCGTACGGAACCATTGCACTAGGGATGAAGTCACCCCCATCTGAATAAGGACTGTTTTCTAAAGAGTTGTATGTTTTACCTGCACCATTAGTATAACTATCAAGATCAAAGCTACCGGTTGCATCAATATAAGAAGCACCTACTGTCAATTCTGGGCGCTTTAACTTCACCATACCGGCTGGGTTATAAAATACGATACTAGCGTCTTCAACAACCGCAGCACGACCTGCGTACGCATTACCGGCACCCGCAGCGCCTTGCTCATTTAATTTATAACCGGAAGCCATAGCTGTCGGAGCAACAACAGCTGCAGAGATAGCAGCAACTAATACGCGATGTTTCATCGTAGGGAACCTATTTTAGAAGTCAGCAGTACATGCCCACGAGTTATTTAAATTATGTTCTGTGGACACATGAATGCAAAAGAAAATCGCGCGGATTATGCCAGCTTAAATAAACAGATATTGTTTCAAAATGAGATACTTACGTAAAGATATGTAACTTGAAGATGTCGTACTAGGTCTATAGGACTGACCCATTTTGCCCAAGCCACAGACTAGAAATGTTTAACATAGCATTAAGACACATTCGTCATTCGGCCCTTAACTGCTTTTGCAGGCCCGCCAAATCGACCATCGTAGTTTGTTCCATTATCTTGCCACGATAAATAATCCAAACCGATGCCGCTGAAAAGGCGATGATTTTACCATTCGCAGGCATACCAAACAGCGGCTTATTAAAACTGCCACAGAATGTCGAAAATGTTATAACTTTGTCCTCTTCCGCCATAATTTCTTCTATCGTGACTTCCAAATCTGGCACTGCTCGCCGAATATTTTCAACATACTCGACATAACCGTCAAAATCGCGGAAGCCATCCCTAAAAGTTGTTTGATAGCGAAAGCCCTTGGCCACGATTTGTTTCAATAGACCGTACTTACCTTTATTCCACGATAAGTCTATATGCTTGCTGACTAAGCTTTTATTCTCTAAAGTCGTGCTATCTGATGTCATATTTTGCCTAATGATTCCATTCGTGAACACTTTTCAGCTTCAATAATCATAGTGACAATTACACGCATTCGCCAGCACGAATCACGCTATTTGACTCACAGCAATATTCCATTATAGTTATATTGAATTTATTCATCAAACTCTCCACTAAAAGGCTCAAATATGACAAAAGTTACTGTCGATTATTTTACTGATGTACTGTGCATTTGGGCCTACGTTGCACAGATTCGCTTAGATGAACTGCATCAGCAATTTGCAGATGATATTCAGGTAAACGAGCACTTTATTACACTGTTTGGCAATACTGAAAAACGTATTGGCGAGGGCTGGAAAGATAAAGGCGGCTTCGAAGGGTTCAACAAGCATGTCATGCACGTTGCCGAGCAGTTTCCCCATTTAAAAATCAATCCTAATGTATGGACAACTTGTCGACCAAGATCATCGGCAAACAGTCACTTATTTCTAAAATCTGTGCAACTATTAAGTAATGAAAAAAAGATATCGAGCGCCGATTTTCAGCAGCTTGTTTGGCACATTCGCAGTGCATTTTTTAAAGATGCTAAAGACATCAGTGATATGAAAGTACTTAACGAGATAGCACTAGAGCTGTCCCTTCCCATAGCCGCCATACAAGAAAATATTGATAATGGTTCCGCTATAGCAGCACTGTGCTGCGATATGGAAATGAGAGAACAATATAAGCTAGAAGGCAGCCCAACTTACCTGCTTGATAATGGCCGCCAGAAACTTTATGGCAACGTGGGTTACCGTATTTTAGAAGCCAATGTACAAGAGCTATTAGAAAAACCGCAAGGAATCGCTAGCTGGTGCTAGCAACTTAAACTAATTTAATATGGTTTGTATCCGGTGCCGGAGGATCTGTTTTCTCTTTTTTATCGACAAGGGTCGCCCCCGTTTCTGCAACTGAAAATTCAGATAGGTCTAGCTCTAATTCGGGTAAAGGCGCAGAGCGATTAGGGTTCATATCTTCGCCGACATTGGCAACTGAAATATGGCTAGTATCCGGAGCTGAAGGGGCAGTTTTCTCTTCAGTTTCGACCTCTGCAAAAGGCGAAACCATTTTAATAGCACTCGTATCAATATCAGCGTCTGGAATATTTCGGCGTTCATCAGACGTTAATAAGTCACTCCCTGCTGGCAAAATACCCCAGTTTGCCTCTGCAACCTTAGGCACTGCTTCGTTAATTGGCTTTTCTTTAGGAGGCTGAAGAGCCTCTACTGGCGGCTTACTAGCCTGAGCATTAACAACGGTTTTAGCAACGGTAATAACGGCCTTAGCACCCGCTTTTTTAAAAGCTTGCTGATATTTAGCCGCTGTCGCCTTATCAACCGATTTTTTAATCGTATTGACCTTTCCAGAGAATAACTGAGCGAGCTTGGTATCATCCGCATTAAAAATTTTTGCAATAGCCACTCTTACCTCAGCCTCATTGGCCTCTGGTAATATTTCACCGCGAAAATAAATATCGTATTTCGGATCTGCCATCACTATCCCTACTCGCTATCATCTTTGTTTAATATCATTATAGACCTTGAGCTTATCTGGTTTTTAACCCTTGCTGAAGGTATTAGTAGTCATTTATGACTTCTTGCCAGCCGCCTCTGCAATACGCTTCACCACTCGTGACGCAGCAATAAAGGCAAATGTTCCTGTCACCATGGTCGCCGAGCCAAATCCTGAAGCACAATCTAAACGCGTACTGCTATCATCACCTGATTTCGTGCGACACACAGATCCATCTGGCTGGGGGTAGGTCATTTGCTCAAGTGAGTAAACACAAGGAATCGAGTAGTAACGCTTAGGGTTTCGAGAGAATTCATATTCGCTGCGCAACAATGAACGCACCTTCGAAATCAAAGGGTCATGGGCACATTTATTAACATCGATTATTTGAATCTGGGTAGGGTCTATTTGCCCACCTGCAGCGCCTGTCACAACGATGCGAATTTTATTGATATGGCAATGAGCGATCAACGCGGCCTTGCTTCTGGCACTATCGATGCAATCAATCACGTAAGAGAAACCGGTATGAATCAGCTCCTTCATATTATTTGCCGTAACAAATTCCATATGGGTCGTAATTTTGCAATGAGGATTAATCGCTTTTATACGCTCGGCCATCGCTTCGATTTTAAGTTTACCGGTATTGCCATCCATTGCCGGTAATTGGCGATTGATATTAGTTACACAAAGATCATCCATATCGATCAAGGTAATCGCACCAACGCCGCTACGAGCAATCGCTTCTGCGGCCCAAGAGCCAACGCCACCGATACCAATAATACAAACATGCGCATTACGCAGACGTTCTAAGCCTTCCATGCCATACAAACGGCCAATGCCACCAAAGCGGTCAAGATAGTCATCAGTCATAAACTTTGTGGTTCCGAACAAACGAATTATTTAAAAAGGTAGTAGGCGGCGGATTGTACCTGAATAGGGACTAATTTTGGTGTATGAAATTGCATTCTTTTTGTTCGTCTATTTATATTGTGCTAATGTCGCGCTCAATCAACTTACAAGGATGAAATTGATGCTATTAACCAACAAAGCTGGCCGTATTAACGGTATGCCTGCTTTTCAAAAAACAGCGACGCGAAAAATACTCGCAGCGCTTCTCACTTGCTTATTCAGCATGAATCTTATCGCCGCCAATGGCACTAATAATTCTGGCCGCAGCGATTACGACTTAGATAATAATGGCCTCATTGAAATTAATGACCTCGGCGACTTAGATGAAATTCGCAACAACCTTGACGGTAAAACCCTTTATAAAGCAAAGCTAGGCTGTCCAACATTAGCGGCCGATAAAATAGATGGCTGTAACGGCTTTGAATTAACCACCGACTTAGATTTTGATACCCATGACGATGGTATTATGGATGCTAAGGATACCTATTGGAATGAAGGTTATGGCTGGTTCCCCATCGGTAGCCGCAAAGCGCCCTTCTCTGCCATATTGCAGGGCAATGGCTACGTTATTAAAAACTTATACATACACCTGCCTTACGAATCGAAAGTCGGTTTATTCTCAGTAACCAATAATGCAACCATCACACAATTAGGCCTTGTGGGTCATCTGGGCTCAGTCATAGGCAGCACATCGGTTGGTAGTTTTATAGGCCTAGCGTTCAATACACATCTCAGCTCCAGCTTTAATAGTATTGATGTTAATGCCACCAATGATCGCTCCTCGACTGGCGGTCTTATTGGCTTTACTCAAACAGAAGTTTCTATTAGCAACAGCATTAATAGCGGCACGGTTAAAGGCGCTACTGCTGCTGGTTTAGTTGGGAATTCTGATCGAAGTAAACTTTCAATCACTAATAGCCTCAATACTGGGGTCATTAAAACCTTTGCCGAAGCCCAAGGAAGACAAGCAGGCTTACTCGGTAAAGGAGCCCGCTCCCCTAATGTTATTCATAGCTATTGGGCTAAAGATCTATCGCGACAAATGCACAGTACCGGTGCCACAGAAAGCACAGGCTATGTCGGCCTTGATTCTTCGATATTACGCTGTGCGATACACCCTGATAGCAGCAGTGAAAATAGCACCTGCGTTTCTAGTGACGGCGCCGCAGAAGAACTCAGCAGCGGTCTTATTCTTTATCAAGGCTGGGACAACTCAATATGGGATTTTGGCACGCCCAAACAACTACCTGGCTTGAAATTCAGCCATAGAATAATCCGAGATTCTGATGCCGACGGTGCTATCGATGAACTCGATACTTGGCCATCAAATCCTGCGGCATCCCTTGATCATGATAAAGACGGATACCCTGACTATTGGTCTATTAATTGTGACGCAGAATGCATCCGTGATAACGGACTAACCTTGGATAAATTCCCAAATAATCCTTTGATATGGCTTGATGACGATAATGATGGTCTGCCAGATACCTGTGATGCCGCTTGTTTAACATCAGGGCTAACAGCGGATAATAAACTCAACGATACGGATAACGATGGCATTATAAATAGCATTGACGATGACGATAATAATAACGGTGAAAAAGATGTTGATAGAGATAACGATGGGCTTATCGATATTGATAGCCTAGCCAAGCTCAATGCCATGCGCTTTCAATTACAAGGATATGGTTTACAGCTGACAGAAGAAGCAGAAATGAGTACTGAAGGCTGCCCTATTGTCATCATCAAGCGTAAAAGTCAGCCGCGCTGTCATGGCTACGAACTGACTAAAGATCTGGATTTCGATACTAATAACGACGGTAAAATAGATGCTACTGATACCTATTGGAATGCCGATAAAAATGGCAGTGGCCAAGGCTGGCTGCCCATAGGAATGAAATACGGGCCTTTCTCTACCGTCTTCCAAGGTAATGGCCATGTTATTAAAAACTTATACATAAATCGCCCCAATGGCTACAGTGTTGGCTTATTTGGTGAAACCGCTAATGCCAGCATTCAGAAGGTCGGACTGGTAGGCAAGCTAGGTTCAATCACTGGCAAATATAAGGTTGGCAGTTTTATCGGCCAAGCCACTGATACTCACCTAGACGCCAGTTTCAATGACCTCGATATTAAGGCAACAGACTCTTATTCTGGTGGCTTGATCGGGCAAGTAATTTCAGGGGTAGTGATTAGCAACAGCCTCAATAATGGCAGTATTCAAAGCTCGACATCGGGTGGACTAGTGAGTTCTTGTGGTTACAGTCGCAATGAACACAGTGACATTACAATCATTAACAGTATGAATACTGGACTCGTAAAAGGCTCAATAGAAGATAAAAGAATACAGGCTGGTTTACTGGGATACGGATGTATTTCCAATGTTACTCACAGCTATTGGGCGACAGACCTCTCACAACAATCCAGCAGTCATGATGTCAAAGAAAGCACTGGGTATATCGGTCTTGATTCCTCGATATTACGCTGTGCGACTCACGCAAATACGAACAGCAGTAATAGCCAATGTGTTTCAAGTGATGGTGAAGCAGAAGGGTTAAATGGCCCTCTTAATCTTTTTAAAGATTGGGACAATGCAATATGGGACTTTGGAACCCGTGAACAATTACCGAGTTTGAAGTTCGATAATTAGATAGTCATCCAAGTGATGGTTTAGCAGCCATCACTTATATTGTCGCTGACTTGATTAGGGGGAAATTGATTATGGGTAGCTGGCAAGAATGCCCTTACCCCAGCGAGAAATTTCTGCAATGCGCGGTAAAGTAGGTTCAAGTCGATCAAAACGAATACCGAGGTTTGTTTGACTACGTAAGCTATCTTCACCAGTCAAACCTGTTTTTAACGCTTGCGTAGGTGGGTGTTTACCGACAAGACTTTGAACAAGCAAAGGAAGGAACTCGGCCGATAAATTCGCCAATGTATGATAATTAACTCTCACTTCGCTGCGCACGCCATTTTCGAGCGCAGAACGTTCAATAATTAACGTATCTCCCGTTTGCAAAGTATCCTGAATAATATTAAAAAACTGTGACAATTCCGCATCCATAGCCGCCATTTTCTCCGCACCATGCTCTATCGCTAAGGCATTTAGCCACAACGAACGAAAACGACGCTGGCTAAGTTTTTCAGGAGCAATTTTTATTTCAAGGCGCTGAGGGGTTGAAGACTGAGGAGTTGAGATCTGTCCACTATGCTCTGCATTGTTTCCAGTAATGTCTACATACAAAGCCATTAGCATCCAATCTTTATTAAGATTGCTGAATGCGCCATAACCTTGCAACTCAATATTCTCTGCATGAGCAGCGACAGCATTAAAAGATAGGGTAAGTGCGGTAATGATTAATAATAGGACGCGATGCATAATCGTCTCAAGGCTGGCTAAGTATGAGCTGATAATGCACTTATTTAATGCGCGTTCATAGAACCTAGTTCTCATTCTAGATTAACAGTATGACTTCTTAATAATTTTGTCGACTAGCGCTCATTGCCAACTCGAGCTAGCGATTTTAATTTCACTCAAAATTATCAAAGATTTACCAGTTGAATACGCTGCAGCTGATCAACAATTTGATGATGCAAGGTGTCTTGCACATCGGGGTTACGAATATCATCAAGGGTTATATCCCCTAATACTCGTAATAGTAAATCATTTATACCCGTCCAATTACTGGATAAGGAACAAGAATCAGTAATCTCACATTGATTATCATCCGCGCTGCACTCAGTTAAAGAGATAGGCCCTTCAAATGCCTGCACAACATCCAGCACACTAAT
The DNA here is from genome assembly GCA_047616865.1 of Oleispira sp. Classification (GTDB taxonomy): domain Bacteria; phylum Pseudomonadota; class Gammaproteobacteria; order Pseudomonadales; family Oceanobacteraceae; genus Oleispira. The sequence goes on along the minus strand of JBLGBO010000004.1, from coordinate 131,953 downwards.
CTGAGACGGCGCACGCGCAATACGATAGCCCCCTTTTGAACCACGCTGAGCAATCACCAGTCCCGCATCAACAATCGCCTTCATTACTTTACGTACTGTCGCAATGCTTAGGCCCGTCGCTTTAGAGATATCATCGGTCGATTGCTTAACAGCCCCCGCCAGAGCCAGCTGGTTAAGCGCCACCAAACCATAATCAGTTAATTTGCCAATTCTAAGCATTTATATACTTCTATTGTTTACCGAACATTTGTCGTAACTGCATTCATCATATCAGAGCCCTTAGATAAATTCTCCAACCACAAGCTCAAATAAGACCCATTCGTATCTAGGGCTAAAGTATCAATTTCATTGGTCATAAACTGCCCACTTTGATAGAATGTGCGCCCATAATTTAGCAATCGATACCAGTTTGGTATTGATTAAAATACCCTACCAAATTAGTATGGTATTACACACCAAGATCCCGGCCGGCCACTATTTCTCAGCCCATTGAATTAATAGTACTTACTCTGGCCGCAGACGATGATAGAGATGAGAGTCGTTCCTATGACTGATAACGCAGAAATCGATCGCCAGATAGGCAGAGAATACGAAGCCGGTTTTATTACCGACGTTGAATCTGCAACGTTAGCCCCTGGCCTAAACGAAGATACCGTCCGTTTTATCTCGAACAAAAAAGGCGAGCCTGAATGGTTACTTGAATGGCGCCTGAAAGCGTTTGCCGCATGGAAAGAAATGACGCCGCCAAACTGGGCTCAAGTTCAACACCTTGATATCGATTTCCAAGACGTCTCTTATTATTCAGAACCAAAGAGCATGGAAGATCGCCCACAAAGCTTGGACGAAGTCGATCCTGAGCTATTAGCGACTTACGAAAAATTAGGCATTCCTGTTCACGAGCAAGCGGCATTAGCTGGCGTTGCCGTAGATATCGTATTTGACTCAGTCTCGCTCGGTACAACGTTCCGTAAAACACTCTCCGAAGCAGGCGTTATTTTCATGCCTATTTCAGAAGCGGTGCATGAACACCCAGAATTGGTTAAAAAGTACATGGGCAGCGTTGTTCCTCAAAAAGACAATTATTATGCCGCTTTAAACTCGGCAGTATTCAGTGATGGCTCGTTTGTTTATATTCCTAAAGGCGTCCGCTGCCCAATGGAATTATCAACCTACTTCCGCATCAACGAAGAAAAAACCGGCCAGTTTGAACGCACCCTAATTATCGCCGACGAAGGTTCACACGTCAGTTATTTGGAAGGCTGTACCGCCCCAATGCGTGACGATAACCAACTTCACGCGGCGGTTGTTGAATTGATTGCTCATGATGATTCTGAGATTAAATATTCAACAGTACAAAATTGGTACCCTGGTGATAAAGAAGGTAAAGGCGGCATTTACAACTTCGTAACTAAGCGTGCCATTGCTCATACCAATGCCAAAGTTTCTTGGACACAAGTAGAAACCGGTTCTGCCATCACTTGGAAATACCCAAGCTGTATTCTGAAAGGCGACAATTCTGTAGGCGAATTTTACAGCGTTGCATTAACCAATAACTTCCAAGAAGCCGATACCGGTACAAAAATGATTCACTTGGGTAAAAATACCAAGTCGACCATTATCACCAAAGGTATCTCCGCAGGTAAAAGCCAAAACTCTTATCGCGGTTTGGTCAAAATGGGGCCTGGCGCAACGGGCGCACGTAACTACACCCAGTGTGATTCATTATTGATCGGTGATAAATGCGGTGCTCATACGTTCCCGTACATCGAAAGTAAGAACCCAAGCGCGATTGTAGAACACGAAGCAACCACATCGAAAGTATCCGACGAACAGCTTTTCTTATGCCAACAACGTGGCATTGATACAGAGAAAGCCGTGTCGATGATTGTGAACGGATTCTGTAAAGAAGTTTTCAAAGAACTGCCAATGGAATTTGCCGTAGAAGCGGGCAAGCTATTAGAAGTTTCGTTAGAAGGATCAGTAGGGTAATCGAATAAACAAAGCTCCGCTTTGTTTATTCGATTACGATCAGCCATGGATGGCTGAGCCGGCAGCCGTACAGGGATGTAGATTATTTTATATTGTTACAGAGAGCGCTATACGCCCTGACCACAAGCTGCCCCACAACAACAAATTTAAAAATTTCAGGAAAACATTAAAAATGTTAACGATTAAAGATTTAAAAGCAAAAGTTGAAGAAAAAGACATCCTAAAAGGCCTAAACCTAGATATTAAGCCTGGTGAGATTCACGCCATCATGGGTCCTAACGGCGCGGGTAAAAGTACTCTAGGCAACGTTCTTTCAGGTCGTGAAGGCTACGAAGTAACAGGCGGCAGCGCTGAACTAGAAGGCAAAAACTTATTAGATCTAGACCCTGAAGAACGCGCACGCTTAGGCTTATTCTTAGCGTTCCAATACCCTGTTGAAATCCCTGGCGTTTCCAACCTAGAATTTTTAAAAGCGTCGGTTGATTCAGTTCGCGCCGCTCAAGGCAAAGACGCTTTAGATTCTGTTAGCTTTTTAAAACTAGCCCGCGCTAAATGCAAACTGGTTGACCTAGACCAAAGCTTCTTGAAGCGTGGCGTTAACGAAGGCTTTTCTGGCGGCGAGAAAAAGCGTAACGAAATCATGCAAATGATGTTACTAGAACCAAAGCTTTGTATCTTGGATGAAACCGATTCAGGCTTAGACATTGATGCATTGCAAGTTGTAGCAGAAGGCGTGAACAGCTTGCGTGATCCAAACCGTAGCTTCATTATCGTTACTCACTACCAGCGTTTATTAGACTACATTGTGCCTGATTTTGTTCACGTTCTTGCAAACGGTAAAATCGTTAAGTCTGGCGGTAAAGAATTAGCGCTAGAGCTAGAAGAAAAAGGTTACAGCTGGTTAGAAGACACCGCTGAGAACGGAGCTGGCTAATGACTGATTTTCATAAAGGTCTGCTAGCCATTAATAATACTGAAAACGCTTTATTCTCAGTATTAAATAAAAGCGGCAGCGAAAGCTTCTTACAGCAAGAAATTCCAACGCGTAAAACCGAAGCGTGGAAATTCACCTCACTGTATAACTTTACGTCTAACGAAGAAGGTTATGGCCGCTTAGCTGAAACTCACAATGCTGCGGGCCTTGATGCTATTACGACGATCCCTGCGCTAAACGCTCAGCGCTTAGTCTTTGTGAATGGCCAATATTCAGAAGAACTTTCTTCAAATGAAAGCATAAGCAATGTCGTTCGCTTTAGCCAAGCCAACGAAGCGCAGCAAGCTATTATTGCTGACAACTTAGGCACCGCTATTGAACAAGAAAAACACCTTTTTGCCGCGCTCAATAACGCGACAACAACAGAGGGGGTTTTAGTTTATGTCGGTAAGAATGAACAGTTAAAAACTAACATTCAAATTACTCACATCACTACCGCTCAGGCAAAACCTTTTACCGTTGCCGCGCGGTTATTGATTGTATTAGAAACCGGCGCTCAAGCGACTGTGGTTGAGCACTTCGCCAGCAACGATGCAGAACAAAACTGTTTTGTTAATGCGATTATCGAAGCTAAAGTGGGTGCCAATGCACGTTTGAATCACTACCGCTTGCAACTTATGCAAGAAGGCAGCATTCAAATGGGTGGTATACACGTTGATCTAGATCGCGATGCCAATTACGACAGCTTTCAGCTGGGCTTAGGCGCTAAGATTGTACGTAACGACATTAATGTGAATCATAATGTCGGTGGTAGTCACTGTGAATTGGTCGGTGTTTATCTGCCACAGAATAAACAGTTAATCGACTTCCACAGCAACATCGAACACAAGGTTGCCAACTGCACAACCAATGAAGTTTTCCGTGGCATCATGGCGGATAAATCGAAGGCGGTTTTCAACGGTCGCATTCACATTCATCCAGATGCACAAAAAACACTGGCTCAATTGAGCAATAAGAACTTGTTATTGTCGAACGACGCCACCATTAATACCAAACCAGAGCTAGAGATTTACGCTGACGATGTACGCTGTGCACACGGCGCAACGATTGCTCAACTTGATGAACAAGCGCGCTTCTATTTACGCTCTCGTGGCATTAGCGCCGCAGAAGCTGACGTAATGTTAAGCTTTGGTTTTATTAATGAATTATTAGAAAACCTTGAACTTGATGCCGTTCGTAATTTGATTCGTCCGCTTTTAGCCCAGCGCTTTGGCCGTGATGAAGAATTAATGAAGCACCTTGGTTAATTAAAAGAAGCCTTAGAGCCCTAGAGAACGAAACATTATGGGGTATTTATTCCGCAAAACGGCGTAGATACATCCCTGTAGCCTTAAGTTCGGCATTCCCTGCCTCGCATATTTGCTACACAAACACCCCATAATTTTTCTTATATTTTTAGCGAACAGTACTTCTTGGTTTTAAAGTAAAGAGTGAAATATGAGCGATAGCAAAAAAATGGACATCGAACAAATTCGTGCTGACTTCCCCATCTTGCACCAGCAAGTGAACGGCAAGCCACTGGTTTATCTCGACAACGGCGCGACCACACAAAAGCCGCAAGTTGTTATCGATGCCATTGCTAATTATTACCGCACCACGAATTCTAATGTGCACCGCGGCGCTCATACGTTAAGTGATCAAGCGACGCAGATGTTTGAAGATGCGCGTATTACCATGCAGAAATTTCTAAACGCTGAAAAAAGCGAAGAAATTATTTGGACCCGTGGTACCACAGAATCGATCAACCTCGTTGCACAGACTTGGGGTCGCTCAACTCTGAAAGCCGGTGATGAAATTATCATATCAGGCATGGAACACCACTCGAACATCGTGCCTTGGCAAATGCTGTGTGAACAAACAGGTGCGGTTTTAAAAGTTATTCCTGTTTTAGATGATGGCTCGTTAGATTATGACGGCTACCTAAAACTGCTAAACGATAAAACAAAATTTGTTGCGGTTGTTCATGTATCTAATGCACTGGGTACATTAAACCCAGTCGAAGACATTATTCGTGAAGCCCATAAGGTTGGCGCGAAAACTTTGATCGATGGTGCACAAGCCGTTGCTCACTGGGACATCGATGTACAAGCATTAGATTGCGATTTCTATGTATTTTCTGCTCACAAGTTGTTTGGTCCAACCGGCTTAGGAGTTCTGTACGGTAAAGAAGCATTATTAAATGCCATGCCTCCTTATCAAGGTGGCGGCGAAATGATTTTGCATGTTAGTTTTGAAAAGACTACCTACAACGTTTTGCCGTATAAATTTGAAGCGGGTACGCCAAACATTGCAGGCGCTATCGGCATGGCGGCAGCCATTGATTATTTGAACAGTTTAGATCGAGTCGCATTAGCGAAACACGAAGATGCTCTACTTGCCCGCGCTAATGAATTAGCCGCGCAAACAGACGGAATTCGCTTAATTGGTACCAGCAAAAATAAAGCCAGCGTATTTAGCTTTTTAATTGATGGTACTCACCCCCACGATGTGGGTACATTATTAGATCAGCAAGGCATTGCGGTTCGTACAGGCCACCACTGTGCTATGCCAGTGATGGAACAGTTTGATATTCCAGGTACGGTACGTGCGTCGTTTACTTTCTACAATACATTAGAAGAAGTTGACGCGCTGTTTAAAGCGATTGAAAAAGTGAAAATGTTTTTGCTATAAGCATTAACATTTTCCTGAGAGATAAGTTATGACAATAGAAACCTTTGACCCAAGCGCAGCAGACAATCAACAAAGCCAGCAAGTCAGTATGACAGAAGCGGCAATGATTCATGTGCGTAAACTGTTAGCGAATTCTGATGCAACAGGCGTGCGTATTGGCGTGAAAAAAAGTGGCTGTTCCGGTTTCAAATACGACATCGAATTTGTGACGATACCGTTAGCAGAAGATACCTGTTTTCAAGTCGCTGACGACATTGCTCTGTATGTGCCAACAGAATATCTGGCGATGGTTAAAGGCACGGAAGTCGATTATTCGACGGAAGGCTTAAACAGCACTATCAAGTTCAATAACCCCAACGCCAAAGACCTTTGTGGTTGCGGCGAATCGTTTTCAGTTTAGGAGCAATCTCGTGGAAAAACGCATGGTTGTTTCTCAGCAGGATTGTCCTGCACGCAGAGTACCCAGTGGTCAGCCGACTATTATTCCAGCGGGTTCTTTCTTAACCATCAATCAAGCGCTGGGTGGAAACTATACGTTAACACTGAATGGCAACATGGTTCGAGTTGATGGTACGGATGCGGCATTGATTGGTCTTGAATCTGAAGAAATTACGTTTGAAGATAGTGGTGATGGCTTAGTTCATGAACAACAAATTCGCCAAGCACTAAAGACGATCTTTGATCCTGAGTTACCGGTAAACTTATTAGACCTAGGTTTAATTTACGGCATTGATATAGACAATAAAAACGTTATCATCCGCATGACCCTTACCGCTCCGACATGCGGTATGGGGCCAGTATTAATCAGTGATGTTGAATACCGCGTCGCCAAAGTGCCTAACGTTGAATCAGTTAAGGTTCAGCTTATCTTTGATCCACCTTGGCACAAAGATATGATGACTGACGAAGCTCAACTAGAAACCGGCCTGTTTTTTTAACAGGCCGTTTTGCTTTTAACTGCTAAGATAATATCCTGTTAAGCATAAATACCCATCAGTTACTCACTGACTATTACCTATGGAGTAGCTGAAACAATCTACTCGCCACTGAAATATTAATCACCGACGCTATGACCACACGCTTATTCAAAAAACGACGCAAATTCTTAATCCGCCTCGCTAAAACGTTACACCAATGCGGAACCCCCGCGTATCAGCTAGAAGGCCATCTGGTTAAAATCAGTGAGGCACTCGAACTCGGTGGCTCTTTCTTAATTAGCCCTACGTCAATTACCTGCGTATTCTGGCCAAAAGACGATCGAGAGAACCAAGAGAACAGCTATATAGCCCGCGTACAACCGGGTGATTTAGACTTGGGCTTATTGGCTCGTACCGATGAGTTAGTAGAAGAACTTTGCTCAGGTCAACGCGATCTTGATGATGCCCTACTGCGTTTAGAAGAAATTAATAACAAGCCAAACCCCTACCCTCAGTGGGTTACTCTCATCGCATTTGGCCTCGCAAGTGCTGCGTTCAGTATGCTAATGGGCACCAGCTGGATCGATGTTATCGCCTCGTTCATTTTAGGTATTAGTATTTATGGTTTGGTCATTTTGGGAGCAAAGTCGAGTAGAATTCAAACCGCACTAGAGCCTCTAGCGGCACTTGTCGCTGCCTTTGGCGCATCGGTAATGGCTTTTATTGAACCCAGTATTAATATGGCACTGGTCGTACTGGCCAGTATTATTGTATTTATTCCAGGTTTAGCCTTAACCGTGGGTTTGTCTGAACTAGCAGCTCGCGATTTAATTTCTGGCACGGTGCGTGTAATGGATGCACTCATGGCATTATTCAAACTCTATTTTGGTGCGTTTTTAGGCTTTGCTATCGCCAGTGTGCTGCTTGGTAACGTGCCACAAGAAGAAGCGATATTATTACCCAAATGGACTGGCTGGTTAGCTGTATTAGTACTTTCTTTCAGTTTGATGGTGATGTTCAAAATTCGCTTAAAAGATGCGCCTTGGGGTGTTGCAGCGGGTTTTCTTGGACATGGTGTGAGTTTGTTAGCGTCTGCGTTCTTTGGCATCGCACTCGGAACATTCTTCGCCGCTTTGTTCTTAGGAATGTACGCCAATCTTTACGCACGTTGGCTTAAAGCACCTGCGGCAATTGTTCTATTGCAAGGCATCGTTGTATTGGTACCAGGAAGTAAGCTTTATATGGGATTGAATACTGTTATTTCTGGCAAAGAAATTTTGCATATAGAACAACTCGGTAGCCAGTCATTTCTAATTTTAATGTCGCTCGTGGCGGGCTTGATTTTTGCTAACCTGATTGTCGACCCTAGACGCTCGTTGTAAATAATTCTTAATAGAAAAATTACTCAGCAATAAAAATGAGCAGTCAACTGACTGCTCATTATGTTCGAATCGTAAAATCATAAGATGACAGGGGTGACTTGCATTGGCGTGATATTTTGCGGCTCTTCAATCACATACAATAAAAAGTCTTTCGCATCACTAGCAGACTGCTGAGGGATTTCTTCCATCGGTATATGACCCACCTTCGGATAAGTAATCAACTTAGCCCCTTCAATTTCTGCAGCAAACTTTTCCGCATGCGCTAAAGGAATCCAAGCGTCTACTTGTCCCCATTGAATAAGCGTTGGCATTTTAAGTTGTTTAATTTTGTCATTATCAACTTCGTTGAGGCTTTTTAAGACACTCACTACGGCAGTACGATTACCTTCCCGCAGCATTAACTGATGATAGCGGTCGATGGTTTCGTCGGTTACTTTAGAACCATCACCATAAACTTCATTTAACGTTTGCGAGACGATGAATCTTGGAGTCACAAAAGCCATACTATCTTTTAATACCGGTGTGCGTAAAAGCTCTAATAGCAAGGGGAGTTCAAACACATAACCCGCAGCGTCGACTAAAATTAAACGCTTAACTTTTTCCGGATATTGTGCGGCAAAATTCCAAGAGATATAGCCCCCCATCGAATTACCGGCCAGAAAAAAAGAATCAACATTAAGTTTATTACTTAACTGATTCAACATGTCTACCGAGCGCTCTACATTATAAATACCATCCGCATACGGACCCGTTAAACCAAAGCCGGGAATGTCAACGCGGATAATACGAAAATCATCTTGTAAGTTTTCAACCCAGCCATCCCAAGTATGCAAACTGGCCATAATGCCGTGTAATAAAAACAACACAGGGGCATCAGGGTTTTCATCCGCGCTTAACCCTTCGTCTCGATAGTGCAGTTCAATGCCTTGCTGCAGCCCACCCAGTTTAATAAATTTAGATTTTTCATTAGCATAGCGGCTATTAACCACTTCTGGCGCTAGATCAACAAAGCCCATGTAATAACGACCTGAATACATAGACGCTAAAAGCACTAAAGCGATCAGTGCACTGACAAACAATTTCATAAAACATCCCCGCTAAGATAACTAATTTTTTATAGGCTTAGTGTGCAGGATAAAGGTGGCGTTTGGCTAGGTGTAATGATGACATTTTTTCTGATAGCCATCTGATGAATAGTACTTATCAGATGGCTATCAGAAGGTGAAGATTAACCGCACAGGCCTTTCATTAGTATTTTATTGGTCCAATGAAAAAATCCATGAGACGTCGAATACTGAGTACTTATGGCAGAAAGCTTACCTGAGCATTGCTGCTCTAATGTTGCCTTGGCCTCATCGACATAGTCAGTATCAAAAGCAAAAAAGAAGATAACATCTTGAGTTGCAACGGCTTCCACGTAGTGTGCCTTACCGTCGGCCGGCATGCCTAAATCAAAGCCATCAGTATGCACCATGTGAATGCTATGAGTGCAGCCTGCCAAAAGCATTAACGGTAAAAATAAAGATAAGATATTTTTCATGTCTATCCCTCCGCAGTATTACAGTAACCAGTTGCAATCACTTCTCGCTTGAATACTAATATGTACGATGTCGTTTGGTGCTTGGTTAAAATACCGCTTAATTTTCCACGAGGGCACTTAGACTTCAAATTTATAACCGCTTCATCAACAAAATCGTTTTGTGTTGTGAAGCCCAAAAACAAAACATCAGACGCACTGGCGGTAACAACATGATCACGCTTTTCAGGCAGCTGTGTTAAAGAAATAGAATCTAAACTAACGCAGCCTGCTAACACACTAATAGCTATTGATGCCGTTAGCATCATAAATAATTTTTTCATTACATACTCCAAATTTTATAAAATACAATCAGCATCAATACGCACAATTTCACCACTCACAGGCCCATAAGATAACGCTTCACGAATATTTCGGATCGCTGTAATCTTACCGCTAGCGCATTGCTGATGAAGCTGCATTAAAATATTCTCGGCATAACGGTCGTTATATACGGGATTACCTGTCGTAGGCCCCATATTGATAAGCGCTAAAATAGCCGCTAGATCGCCTAAATTATCTTTTGCACTATCCGATTGGGCCAATTCACTGGCAATGGCAACTGTCTGCGCGGCGCTGAAACCGGTATTGCTTATTTTGACAGAAATAGGGGTTAAGCGGCCCTGACTCTGGTCTATATCACTAATTTGAACATGATCAAGTCTGGCACAACCTGAGCATATCAATATGAGCGATACCATGATTACTCTTAACATAAGAGATCCTTTTGCGAATGTTTCAATAAATTGTCCACTACGTTGTTTAGAGTATATAGAGCGTAACTGAACAAAGGCTGAACGAATAAAATGGAGTCCAACTTAATTCGCACAAGCACATCAATTCACTCATCACTCGATACTGTCACCTGTTGAGTTGCCCGCATTCCTCTCTTTGTTCGTAGGGAGGCCACTTAATTAAAGCTATAATTAGCCAACAATCAGCGATGCTAGGGATTCTAATGATGTAAGATGAACCCAAGCTTAATAGATTGATGGCTTATAAAGATTTTCCATTCAACTACCGTTAAGTTATCTTTGTTATATTATCGATCATGATTGTCAATATTAGTGTCACCTTAAAGAGCAATGTTACCGTGAAAAGAAAGCAAGGATGTTCGTCCTTCATCCTTTTATTCTCTATAAGCATGTTACTCGCCTCCTTTAACCTGAAGGCCGATGGAGTGCCTGTGCCTACAAGAATCAGCGCAGCGCCACAGAGTGAACCATCTATTACTAACAGTAATGCCGTAGAAGAAGGCTGGGTAGAAAAGAAAATCGCCCCACCAACGCAATGGGTCGAAAGTGTCTTTGCTCCTTTCACCCAATGGATGGAGGATGGTATCCAACAACAACTCGATATACCCATAACCCCTACTTCCGGCATACCCTCCAATCCACGTTTAATTTCGGTTCAACAGGCGATCAATACCGCCGTCGACAAGTACCCAGGCAAGGTATTACGCAGCCAATTCAAAACAGGCCCCCCTCCTTATTACAAAATAAAACTCTTATCTGATAATGGCACTGTTTTAACGGTGAATGTGCATGCCTTTAACGGCAAATTATTCATTATATCTGACGCTAAAATACAAAAAGAAGAAGCCAAATAATGAAAATTTTAATCGTTGAAGATGACCTGAAATTACAGCAACAACTGTGTAATGGTTTAACCCTTGAAGGCTATCAATGCATAGGGGCAAGCGATGGTCTTGAAGGTTATTACCAAGCCAGCGAATACAGCTATGATCTTGCTATTATTGATATTGGCTTACCAAAAATCGATGGTATTGAATTAATCCGTCGTTTACGCAAAGACGGTAGCAAATTTCCTATACTAATATTGACGGCCCGTGGTGGTTGGAAAGCCAAGGTTGAAGGCCTTGAATCAGGTGCCGATGACTATATGGAAAAACCTTTTCATATAGAAGAGTTACTGGCACGCAGTCGGGCACTACTGCGTAGAATTACTGGCTATAGTGCACAATTAACTCTGGGCCCTATTGTCTTAGATATAGAAAGCCAGCAAGTTAACCTGTCTGGCCAACGTATTGAATTAACCGCCTTTGAATATAAAATTCTTGAATACATGATGCGTCGACCCAACGAAGTTATTTCTAAAGTACGGTTAACCGAATACTTGTACGATCAAGATTTTGATCGTGACAGTAATGTTGTTGAAGTACTGATTGCACGCCTAAGAAAAAAGTTTGCACTTAAACAAGGATTTAACCCAATCGTTACCCTTCGCGGGCGCGGCTATAAATTTAATGTGACACCCTAAGTCATGCTGAACTCACTGAAAGTCCGCCTATTAATAATGACCTCTGCTATTCTCATTATACTGACGATCAGTGGTGGTTTTTTATTATTGCAATCGTTTTCGGTAGTACAAATGAAAGCGCTGAAAGAGCGATTAAAAGTACATAGTTATAGTATTCTTGCGCAAGTAGAGTTCTATAATCAACAATTGTTACTAGACAGTAAATTATCTGACCAACATTTCAATCAGCCTAACTCTGGCCTCTACGCCATCATTTTGAATGAAAATCATCAGCGTGTTTGGGCATCTATATCAGCAATGAATTTACCCAATTTTTCTCAAACGGAAATCAAAGTCGGACAATGGCAATACAGTCTCGCCAACAATGGCAATGAACAGTTATTCATTGCCCGCTACGGGGTCGATTTAGGAAGCGGGAAAAACAGTACGTTTAACATTGTCTTACTTGAAGATATGCACGAAATTAATAAGGATCTTACAGATTACCGAAATACCCTTATTATATTGCTCTGCTCAACCGCTATATTTCTATTTTTAATGCAGCTAATTATTTTGCGCTGGGGATTAAAACCCCTGCATCAGCTGAGTGATGATTTAAAAGAAATTCAATCAGGTGAGAAGGATGAGTTAGCTGGCAGCTACCCGAAAGAACTACGCCCTTTAACATCTAATTTAAATCACTTATTAAAAGTCGAACAGAACCAACGTAATCGATATCGTAACTCCCTCGCCGACCTGTCGCACAGTTTGAAAACGCCCATCAGCGTTATACAAGGTATACTGTATAAAGACACCGTCAATAAAGAAGACCTGCATTATATACAATCGCAAGTCAGTAAAATGACCAATACGATTCGTTACCAACTGCAACGTGCAGTGCATGGTTTTCAAGGTTTAAACATTAATAAAATTGCTATTTCCCCAATGATCAATGCGGTCGTTGATGCCATGTATAAAGTATATGCCGATAAGGGTTTATCAATTAAGCTAACCTTAGACCAAGAGTGTTATTTTCAGGGCGACGAGAATGACCTAATGGAAATTCTAGGGAATCTAATTGATAATGCCTGTAAGTATTGTAAAAATAATGTTGCGATAAAAATAGAACATTCTGATCATGCTCTTATATTCTATTTTTCAGATGATGGTGCTGGTATTCCTGCATTGCAAAGAGAGGCAATATTGCAACGCGGAGTCCGCCTGGATACTGTAGAAGCAGGCCAAGGTATGGGACTGGCATTAGTCAAAGAAATATTAGATGCTTACCAAGCTGAGATTGATGTCTCTGATTCAATGTTAGGTGGCGCTTGTTTTAAAATAGTATTTAATACGCATGTTGCTAGCCATGATTAATTTTATTTAAGTAGATGAGATATGCATAGACTGATTAAAAACAATAACCTACTAAGAACAGGCTACTTATTAATATTAATTTTGACACTGTCAGCTTGTTCAAGCGTCACCATGCGTCCTTATGGCGGCGCGAAAGAAAAGCGTGCCCCGGATTACAGCGATAGCAGAGATTATTATTTTTGGGGATTAATGGGCGAACACGAAATCGATACCAACCAAGTGTGTGGAGATCGTCGCGTCGAGCAAATGCAAGCAGTGATTACATCATCTGACTGGGTTCGGGGATTTTTTACCCTATTTATATATTCGCCAAGAACAGCAAAAGTATGGTGTGAAGAGCTACCTAACTATGATTAATATAATAAAAAAATGTTTAATATCATTCGCTATTTTGCTGACGGTCGGATGCAGTACCATGCATTTTACTCAAGCAGTTACAGAGCAAGAAAATATAAAATACAGTACCCATTCACAATGGCATGATACAACGCTCAATGGCATGGTAGAGATAAGTTATCCCGTAAATCTCTATGAAAACTGCAAGGGTCAACCTTGGAAGAAGGTAACGGTTGAATTTGGCGTTGTTGCTGGTCTAACTGTTTTTTCGGTGAATGCTATTGTTGATGCCATTATCCCAGGATTATCGTTTGTTAATATGTATGCACCTTGGGATGTCGAGACCCAATGCGCATACTTAGATAATTAATTAGAGCATTGTGAAAAACTATTTTTCAACAAAGGCTCGCTCAATCACGTAATGTCCCTGCTCGCCTTGGCGCGCTTCTTCAAATCCACGGGCATCCAAGATCTTGCAAAAATCCTTCAGCATGCTTGGGCTACCGCACAACATAAAGCGATCATTCTCTAGGTTGATATCAGGTAAACCGAGATCAGAGCACAACTTTCCACTTTCCATTAAGTCGGTTAAACGCCCTTGATTACGGAATTCTTCACGCGTCACGGTGGGGTAATATTTCAACTTTTGACGAACGACATCGCCAAAATATTCATTATTCGGTAATTCTTCTTCAATGAAGTGCTGATACGCCAATTCTGAGGTTTCACGCACGCCGTGGGTTAAAATCACGTTATCAAACTGTTCGTAAATTTCAGGATCTTTAATAATGCTCATAAAAGGTGCTAAGCCAGTACCAGTACTTAATAAGTACAAGTTCTTGCCCGGTAATAAGTGATCAGCAATCAAGGTACCGACAGGCTTTGTGCCTACCAAAATTTCGTCACCGACTTTCAAGTTTTGCAGGTGTTTGGTTAATGGGCCGTCTTGCACTTTGATGCTGAAAAACTCCATTTCTTCTTCATAGTTAGCACTGGCAATACTGTAAGCACGTAACAAAGGCTTGTTATCAATCTCTAGACCAATCATGGTGAAGTGACCATTCTTAAAGCGTAGGCCCTGATTACGGGTGGTATTAAAGCTAAAAAGTGTATCGTTCCAATGATGAACCTTGGTTACAGTCTCACGAATCATTTTGCTCACGGCTTGCCTCGCTTTTATAAAATCTAATTTAATCGTCTACTTGCATTATCTGAACACAGAATAACCTAGACTTATTAATCAGAAAAACAGATTATATCTATTACACTTATCGATTTTATAACTATATAGATACCGACCACCACTATGCGCTATACCTTACGCCAACTCGAGGTTTTTCTTGCCATTGCCCACCAACAGAATGTGAGTAAAGCTGCGCAAGCCTTAAACCTCTCTCAAAGCGCTGCCAGTTCGGCATTAAAAGAACTGGAACAGCAATTTGATGTGCAGCTATTTGATCGCATAGGTAAACGCTTACAGTTAAATGAACAAGGCCGCTTGATAAGACCAAAAGCGGAAAGTTTATTAGCCCAAGCGTCTGATTTAGAGCAAACCTTGCTCAAGCATGCTGATGCAGGCCACCTAAAGATAGGGGCTACCTTGTCGATCGGTAACTATTTAGCCGTCAGTATCATGGCGGATATGATGCGCCAACAGCCCAATGCCAATATCAGCCTTGAAGTCGCTAATACCGCGAGCATTAGTCAAAAGGTGCTGAATTTTGACTTGGATATTGGTCTTATTGAAGGAGAGCTGCAGCACTCTGATTTAGATGTCATCCCTTGGCGCGATGATGAGCTGGCGGTTTTTTGTAGCCCAGACCATCCACTGGCGAATAAAGCGAGCATCAATGATGAAGATCTTGTACAAGCTCAATGGATTTTACGAGAAGCCGGCTCTGGTACCCGTCAGGCGTTCGAACGCGCTATGCATGGCATTCTACCCAACCTAGCGGTTGCTCATGAACTACAGCATACAGAAGCGATTAAGCGCGCTGTTGAGGCGAACTTAGGTATTGGATGCTTATCTCAAATTACCTTAGAAGATGCCTTCAAACGTGGCAGCTTAATACGCTTGCCCGTGCCGCATAGAGATTTTCAACGCCAGTTTTATTTTATTTTGCATCGCCAAAAGTTTCGCAGTGCGGGTATCGAACAATGGATGGCATTATGTCTGGCATCTAATTAAATTAATTAGTTTTAAATTCTAACGACACTTCAGCGCCGCGCACGGCTTCGCGCACACTATTAAGACGGTACTCTTCCATACTTTCGAGCTCTGCATCGTCCATTAATAAGCGACCACCAAAAGAACTACTTGGAACTTCTTTACTGTAAGGCTTTTTAGCTTGGGTAGAAAAGAGGTCGGGGAAATTAAGTTTCTGCCCTTTATCTACGCCCATAGTTCCTTCGTATTTAGTGTCAGGAATGGTTAGATCTAGCACAACATTAGTGTCTTCCTCGCTAATACCGGCTGCTACAGGTGTTTCTGCAGCGCTGGGGACAAGTGCAGTCTTTTCTGGCGTCCCCGTTGATTTGGCAGGGCTTTGTTCACCCTCAATACGTTTTATGGCCTTCTCCACCCAATCCACAACATAACTAAACGCTTCAATCATGCAGAATTCTTCAGTCTTGGTACTATTTTCTTCTCCCTCTAGGGCTTCTCTTTGCTGAGTTACAGGAAGAACAGGTGCTGACGAAACCACATCCGTTGCATAGCTGAAAATAGGCGTCACACTAAACATGAGTAACGTGCAAATCTGTAATAAAGTGATTGACCCCTTAATAGGGTTACTTACCTTTAAAATGTTATACAACCCGAGTTCCTTTTATAATGTTTGATCGCCCAATGAAACTAGCGACTCTTCATACAACATAGCCAGCACTACATATTATCAGTACTGCAATAATTGACATCCATATTACTATTAAGTCATCACTCTATTTTATTTTCTCGGCTGCAATCATACAAGTGGCCGACGGGTACTAAATGTCTATTTTGTGCCCTACTCCCCTAATCCATTGATTTTTGCTACCATAGCGCTCTTTTTTAGCAGAGCTTCCCTTATGATCACAATGTTTGGAATTAAAAACTGCGATACCATCAAAAAAGCCCGCAAATGGCTAGAAGTGGAAGGTATTGATTATCAGTTTCATGATTATAAAAAAGACGGTTTAAGCGTTGATATGCTGAATACCTGGGTCAAAGATCTAGGCTGGGAAGCCCTAGTGAACAAGCGCGGTACAACGTGGCGCAAGCTGCCAGAAGAGGTCAAAGAATCAATTGATCAAGCTGCAGCGATTCAAGTCATGCTAGACAATACGTCCATTATCAAACGTCCGTTATTAATTGATGATGCACAACATAAATTATTAGGCTTTAACGCCGAAGATTATCAGAATTTCATTAATTCCTAATTAACCCATTATTCATTTATTACTATTTAAAGTAAGGATTTTATTATGAGCACAGCATTTGCAATCGGCTTAGGCACAAAAAATACAAAAGGCGAATGGTTAGAAGTGTATTACCAAGCCCCTCTTTTCCAGCCAAGCGCTGACATTATTGCCGCTGCGAAAGACGCTATCGGTTATGAAGCAGGCAACCAAGCTATCGAAGTAGACGGTGGTGAACTTGAAGCGTTAGCCGCTGCATTAGAAGCGATTGCTCCTGCACAAGCTAAATTAGCCAGAGCCTGTACTGAAAGTAAGAAGCCAGTAGTTGTTACCATTCTTGAATCTGATATTCAGTCTGAATCAACCCCTGAAGTGTATTTGAAGCTTCACCTTTTATCGCATCGCTTAGTTAAACCACACGGTATCAATCTAGCGGGTATGTTTGGTCTATTGCCAAACGTAGCTTGGACTAACTTGGGCGCAATCGACCTTACTGAGCTTCCAGAAGCTCAACTACAAGCACGCTTGAACGGTGATTTGCTAAGTGTTAACTGTGTGGATAAGTTCCCACGCATGACTGATTACGTTGTTCCAAGTGGTGTTCGTATCGCTCATACCGCTCGTGTTCGTTTAGGTGCACACATTGGTGAAGGCACGACCATCATGCACGAAGGTTTCGTTAACTTTAACGCCGGAACACTGGGTGTTTCTATGGTTGAAGGCCGTATCTCAGCAGGCGTTGTTGTTGGTAACGGTTCTGATCTTGGTGGCGGTTGCTCTACGATGGGTACACTTTCAGGTGGTGGTAACATCGTGATTTCTGTTGGCGAAAACTGCTTATTAGGCGCGAACGCTGGTACAGGTATTCCAATGGGTGATCGTTGCACCATCGAATCAGGTTTGTACATCACTTCAGGCACTAAAATTCAGGTTTTAGATGATGCTAAGAATGTTGTAGAGGTCGTGAAAGGCCGTGATTTAGCGGGTAAATCGGATCTTCTTTTCCGTCGTAACTCTATCTCTGGCGCGGTTGAATGCGTCACGAATAAGACAGCGATTCAGTTGAATGAAGAGCTGCATGCGAATAACTAATATTGGTTAGACGCTTTAAAGCTGTTAACCACGGAGTGCACGGAGGCGCTTCGCTACACGAAGGACAGAGCATATAGATTAATGCCCTTTAATCTTTTTTGTTCCTCCGTGTAGCGAAGCGCCTCCGTGTCCTCCGTGGTGAATTTTTTATTTTACTTATTTTCTATTTAACCAACTGAATCAGTTGTTTAAATACATCCCCTTCGGCCTTTTTCTGTAACTCAAACAATACCATTTCAGTACTGGTCATTTTAGCCCCAGCGCCCTCCATCGCCTTTAGCCCTACTTCTTTATTCCCTAACGTTCGGGAACTCACGCCATCAGTCACCACATGCACCTTGTAATGCATTTTTAGTAAATCGCGTACCGATTGATAAACACAAACGTGACATTCAATGCCTGCGACAATCCAATTACGGCAATTGAGGTTTTCTATTTCTGAACGAATTTTATCGTCACCCCAAACACTAAAACTGGATTTTTCAAATGCTTTACCAGGTAAATGTTGCGCTATTTCAGCGTTCGTTTTTCCTAACTTATCAGGTAACTGTTCTACCCACACAACGGGCATTGATAGCAGTTTTGCACCTTGAATTAGAATGGCAAGATTATTCAATAAAGCCGAACTGTCATGCATCTGCTGCGCTAATTTTCCTTGAACATCAACAATTACTAAACCACTGTCTTCAATTGTTATCATAGTGTTAGCCCTTTAAAAACATTCTACTTTTTAATAATAGAATATTTTAAATAATAAACCGCGTTGATTTTTAAATACTATTTTGCATTACGTGAAAAATAAGAGGGATCATCGCTTACGCCTAATATTTCACGACGAATGAGATCCAAACCTACATTAGCGATAAAACGTTGGAAATTGATTCTGGTCGATGGATAAAGCAAACACTTTGTTTTTAAATTGCCGGCCTTTCCCCAACATAGCCAAACCGTGCCGAGTGGCTTTTCGTCACAACTACCACCAGGGCCGGCAATACCAGAAACGGCCACGACCCAATTTGCCGACGAAGCCGCTAGCGCTCCTTGCGCCATTTCCATTACCACAGCTTCACTGACCGCACCATTATCGAGTAGCGTTTGCTCGTTAACGCCTAATAACTTCGATTTAATTCTATTAGAATAAGTAACATAACCTGCTTCAAAAACCTGCGATGAACCTGGTATACGGGTAATATTCGAGGCGATTAGACCACCCGTGCAAGATTCTGCCGTGGTTACTGTTTGTTTATTCAGTGCTAATAAATCAACCACACATTTTGCTACTGAAGCGGGCTGCTCCTCAGCTTTATTCATTCCCTCAACGACATTGTCAGCTACAAATGTTAAAATATGAGCACCTAATAACTGTTCAACTTTTTCTTGCCAGCGTGGTAATAACTGTTCTGCTTGCTCACTGCGCGTTGTTAATTTTAACTCTACCAGTGGCGACGCCGCACGATAACCCACTTCGATGTCTTGTGGCCAATCCGCTAACTGGCGATCAAATAAATTTTGAATCGCTGATTCTCCAATACCAAAAACATGCAGTTTAATTGTTTTCACTTTATCCAAGTGTGGCAACTTAGGTTTTAAGAGCGGTAATATTTCTTCCGACCACATGACCTTTAACTCACTTGGCACTCCCGGCGTACAAATAATGAGGCAGTTATTATGCTGTATAGAAAATCCCACCGCACTGCCCACACGATTTGCAACCAGATCAATCCCCTTAGGCAATACAACCTGCTTGCGATTTGCACCTTCAAGCTGAAAGCCACGTTTTTTACACCAGGCCTCTAAGTGAATTAACGCTTCAGCATTTTCTTCTAAGGGGTGGTCTATAACCTGAGCGAGTGCTTCTGCTGTCAGGTCATCTTCAGTGGGGCCTAATCCGCCATTAATAATCAACACATCTGCTTGCTGGCTGATATGCTCTATTTCTGCCACCAAACCAGAAAAATCGTCGCCAAGGGTTACTTTACGCGTTAGCTCTGCGCCATGGTCTTTTAGGCTTTGGGCCAGCATGACAGAATTAGTATCAACAATATCCCCAACCATTAATTCTGTACCGGTTAATAGAAACTGAATATTTAACACGGGTTGCGACTTAGCACTGATCATTTGAATCCCTATTATCAACTATTTTGCTACTGAAAAGAGTCTGCTTTCCTTGATGATATGTGTATCCTAGTCGAATTACTACGATATTAATTGCGTGAAATACTATGTTATCTTTTTTCGAAAAACTGATTAAACCCTTTCCTAGTGAAGAACCCTCCCAGCCCCCAAAAGGTGTATTTGCCTTTTGTCGCCACTATAGTCGGGGTATTGAAATTCCTCTGTTACTCATGACGGTATTAACCGCAAGCTTGGCCATGCTTGAGGTATCACTGTTTAGCTTTATGGGTGAACTGGTTGAATGGCTAGCAACGAAAGATAAAGATACCTTCTGGCAGGAAGAAAGTATCACTCTTATTACGATGGGGGCTATTGTATTGATCGCCTTACCACTGGTTGTTTTTCTACATGCAGCCATTGTTCATCAAACCTTACTTGGCAACTACCCCATGGTCGTGCGCTGGTTAGCCCACCGTTACTTACTCAAGCAAAGCTTAGGCTTTTATCAAGATGAGTTTGCTGGTCGTATTGCAACGAAGGTCATGCAGACTTCCTTAGCCGTACGTGAAACCGTGACGAAATTATTAGATGTTATGGTGTATGTGGTTGTTTATTTTTTATCCATGCTGTTTATCATTGCACAAGCAGATTATCGCTTAATGCTGCCATTATTAGTCTGGTTAGTTTCATACATTGCCATTCAATATTATTTTGTGCCGCGATTAAAAGCTGTTTCTATTAAGCAGGCTGATGCACGCTCGACGATGACAGGTCGTATCGTCGATTCTTATAGCAATATTGCGACGGTTAAACTGTTTTCCCATACGAGAAGAGAAGCTGATTATGCCCAGCAGGGAATGAAAGGGTTTCTTGCGACTGTTTATCAGCAGATGCGTTTAGCGACAGGACTAAACGTAAGTATCCAAGGATTAAATTATGTCTTGGTTTTTGTCATTGCCGGTTTGTCGATCTTTCTTTGGCAAGAAGATGCCATTGGCATTGGCGCAATCACTATTGCAATCAGTTTAGCTCTACGCTTAAACGGCATGGCTCAATGGATCATGTGGGAAGTGAGTGCATTATTTGAAAATATCGGCACCGTTATTGATGGTATGGGTACCCTTTCACAACCCTTACAGGTTACCGATGAAAAAGACGCAAAAGCGCTTGTGGTGAAACACGGCAATATAGAGTTCAAACACATGAACTTTAGTTATGCCATGGCCAATAAAGAGGGTGAGATTCAGCAACAACGAATTATTAATGATTTAAATTTAAATATTAAAGCAGGTGAAAAAGTCGGTGTCGTCGGTCGTTCTGGAGCCGGAAAGTCAACCTTGGTGAATGCTTTAATGCGCTTTTACGACTTAGAATCTGGCTCCATCCACATTGATGGCCAAGACATTGCAAAAGTTCAGCAAGAAACCTTACGTGCGAATATCGCCATGGTGACGCAAGATACGTCGTTATTGCACCGTTCAGTGCGAGAGAATATTTTATACGGCCGCCCAGATGCTAGTGAAGAAGAATTACAGCAAGCCATTAATAAGGCAGAGGCACACAAATTTATTCTAGGCTTGGCCGATTTAGCCGGCAATACTGGACTAGACGCTCAAGTAGGAGAGCGTGGGGTTAAGCTGTCAGGGGGTCAACGTCAGCGTATTGCAATCGCACGAGTATTACTCAAAAATGCACCGATTCTAATTCTTGATGAGGCGACTTCTGCATTGGATTCAGAAGTTGAAGCGGCGATTCAACATAGCTTATATCAACTAATGGAAGGGAAAACCGTGATTGCCATTGCACACCGCTTATCCACCATCGCCGCAATGGATCGCTTGATTGTTATTGACGAGGGAAAAATCGTGGAGCAAGGCAGCCATCAAGAACTGATTGCTCAACAGGGTATTTATGCTCAGTTATGGGCGCATCAAACCGGTGGTTTTATTGCCGACGATTTAAGTTAAATAGCAACAAACTCACCTAAGGCTCGGTTTTTTTGCACTTCGCGGTAATCAAAAACTTGGCCATTCATAGTAATGTAAATTCCCGCTGGCAATAGTTGCACTGCGGCAATCGCACAGCCTAAATTAAACAACGCATCAGAGCCTTTGAACTGATACGGAACCATCGCGCCTAATAAGACAACCGTTTTATTAGGCGTTAATTGAGTGGCAATAGCGTGTGCTGATTCCACCATGGTATCGGTGCCATGCGTAACAATAATGTGCTTATCGTCACAGTCATTACAAGCTTGTGAGATACGCTGCCTATCTTCGTCATTCATCTCCAGACTGTCTTTGAGCATAAGCGTATCAAGATCAATTTTTAATGTATTTCTTGATTGTCTCAACATCTCAGCCACTGAAGTCTGATTGAAAATAAGCGCTCCATTTAACGGATTGTATTGCTTATCGAGTGTGCCACCAGTGATTAAAATTTTCATATTGTTAACGTTCCCTAAACTGTCATTAATGCACTTGACTTAATTATACCTAAACATTCTTGCTATTTGCCCATAATCCCGACTCATGTCAAGTTATCTCCTTTGAATTGAGCGCTTCCCTGTCTATAATCCGCCGCAGTTGTATCCATTTTTTGATAGGAATCATAATGAAACATCTTGTCTCTTGGCTTTCGCCATTACTATTATTACTTCTGCCTAACCTAGCCTTTGCTTCAGGTGATACAGCCGAGTGGATTGATTTAACCAGCCACTGGGTTGGTTATACTGCTATTGCCGTGTTTGTTATTGGCTATATCTTAGTGATATTCGAAGAACAAATTCACATGCGAAAATCAAAGCCCGTTATGATGTCTGCGGGTATTATTTGGATTTTAATTGCCGCGGTTTATGTCAGTAATGGTTTTAACCATTCTGCAGAAGTCGCTATTCGCCACAACTTCCTTGAATACGCTGAACTGTTTTTCTTTTTAATGGTGGCAATGACCTACATTAATGCCATGTTAGAGCGTGGCGTCTTTGATTCTCTGCGCAGCTGGTTAGTCGCGAAAGGCTTCAGCTATAAAACACTGTTTTGGTTAACGGGTATTTTAGCCTTCTTTATCTCACCGGTTGCCGATAACTTAACCACTGCATTAATCATGTGCGCTGTTGTTATGGCTGTGGGTGTCGACAAGCCTGCTTTTATTGGTATTTCTTGTATTAATATCGTTGTAGCCGCTAACGCCGGTGGTGCATTCAGCCCATTTGGTGATATTACAACGCTAATGGTTTGGCAAAAAGGCTTGCTTGATTTCACCACCTTCTTCAATTTATTCATCCCATCGGTCGTTAACTTTTTAATCCCTGCAATTATTATGAGCTTTGCACTACCTGCTGGAACCCCTAAACCGAACAACGATGAAACCGTAGAGATAAAACCAGGTGGCCTGCAAATTGTTGGTTTATTTCTATTAACCATTATTACAGCAGTCAGCTTCCACAACTTCCTACACTTACCACCCGTATACGGCATGATGTTTGGTTTAGCGTATTTAAAACTGTATAGCTTTTATATTCGTCGCTTCAAAGAAGGCGATCCGGCAATGAAAAACATGAGTGACCTAGATTTACCACCAGGCAGTGAAGTAGACAATAAAGGCTTTGATATTTTCGACAAGATTGCAAAGTCAGAGTGGGATACTTTATTTTTCTTCTACGGTGTTATTCTTTCTGTAGGCGGATTAGGTTTTATCGGTTATTTAAGCTTGTCTTCTACTTACATCTACGGTGAGTTGGGGCCTGATGTTGCTAACGTACTTGTGGGAATTATGTCTGCAATCGTTGATAACATTCCCGTAATGTTTGCGGTATTAACGATGAACCCAGATATGTCTGAGTTCCATTGGTTACTCGTTACACTTACTGCAGGAGTCGGTGGCAGTATGCTTTCAATCGGTTCTGCTGCGGGTGTCGCCCTAATGGGCCAAGCTCGAGGTCACTATACCTTTTTTAGTCACCTAAAATGGACACCGGTTATTGCATTAGGTTATGCCGCCAGTATCTATGTCCATTATCTTATTAATGGCTAAGGTGATTAGTTACTTGCTGATATAAACAAAAAAGCCCCGCCTTACACAAGGTAAGACGAGGCTTTCTTAATAACGCTTAAACTTAAACTATCAATCGATCATCTAGTGGTAACCAATAGCCAACGGTAGGAAGGCAACTATGATTAACGCTATTCCCATCACGGTGAGAGGTAACAGTATTTTCTCATGACGATACCAGAAGTTATGCCCTTCTTGTGATGCCAAAGCCACCTCTCGCTCTCCAACCACTTGCCGAGTGAGTAGATGATTCAAGGCCACAGGAGGACTTAAATAGCCCAATTCAAAAGCAACCAAGGTCACCATCCAGAAATGCACGGGATCAATACCGCTGTCGTAAGCAATTGAAGCAAACGTAGCGCTCACTAAGATCACCGCGCCGTAGGGTTCCATAATCATGCCAATCACTACGAGAATAGCGACTAACAGACCCATTGCTAACCAAACCGAATCAAAGCCTGCTGGTACCAGATCCATCATATGAGAACGTTCGATAACACCACCAAGACTCACAGAAAGCCCCATCAGCATTAATAATGCACCAATGTGACCCGTCGTTTCTGTCGTTGCTTCGCGCAATGTCTTTTCAATAGAATCGTTACCACCTTTTAAATTTTTCCAAGATTCTTCTAAGCGATTTTCTATGTGCTCAATATTCATTTGAGCACGGCTCATTTTTTCCTGACTAAGGCGCTCATAAATCAAGATGATAAATACAAGTACAGGAAGAATAAACGGCGCAGAAAACTCATCAAGATACGCATTCAATACCACCGCGTAAAACGCCAAAGTGATGGTAATTAAGATGGCGTAAGGAACCAGTTTCCATAATTCTTTTTTAGTTTCAGGCCAAGCCGAAGAGGCTTTGGTAATGTTCGACTCACCCTGCTTTGTCAGCATGGCAATCGCAGCAAACAACGCAGCGGTTAATAAGAAAACATTAACGCCCCAACCAAATAATTGATCGGTGGTTACTTCTTTATTCAATGCCGCAATAATCACAACCAATAAACTAGGACGTAACACAACCCCCATACTGCCAGACATTGCCGTTGCCGCCAGCGCTAGCTGTCGACGTGCACCAGCACGACGCAACTCATTATAAATTAAGCCACCGATGGCGATAACAAAAATACCCGAACCACCAGTATAAGCCGTGGGCAACGCTGCAATCATCACGACGACAACCGCGAGCATTTCAGGTGGGAAATTCCATGGGCGAAATATGTTGAATACCGCTTGTGCCATCTGAGTACGCTTCAACAACATACCAATCCAAACGTATAAGCCAACGTTTAAGAATAGCTGCGAAAGCTCCATCATCTGATTAAGATAAATACCAATTCCAGCCATGTGCCCATTAGCAATAAAGTAAGTGCCTGAAATAATGCACATGGTGGCATAGATAGGCACTGCGAGCTGGGCTTTGATAAAGCTACCACCCGGCTTGGCATCTTTTGGAACAACCACAAATTGATAAACACTCAATAGAAATATTGAAGCAAAACCTAAAATCCATAAGTAATGCAAAAAGCCATGCTCAGCACTTACCGTGACCCCAGCGTTAAATACAACTTCTTTAAAACTATAAACGGAGAATAATAATATACCGCTGGCAATCAATTGAGCAAAAGCCGCGACCCGATAATCCATTACCGTTTCCATTGGGCGTAAAGCAATATGATGACGACGGAATAAAGCGGTCATTCCACAAATCAATACCAAAACGGCAAGCATGATTCGCTGCGCATGTAAGCCGAACTCGCCGAAATCAGCAACCCCTAACTCAATGGCGCGAAATATTTTTACCGCTGGCGTAATACGATCAACAGTTTGCTCATACGTCTGATGCTTGGTTTCACATACGGCCTGCGCGTTCACCAAAGACTGACGTAGCACCGCATCATCAATCGGCTCAGGATCTTCGTCAAATAAGTCCCACTCATCTTCATCAGCAGGTTCCGCATTTTCAGCGATTAAACGTGCAAGCTGACTATCAATGTCACCATTAATTTCACAGCTAGGCTGAACAGGATCTGAGCGCAGCAGGAAATACCCATCCCATACATTCTCACCCAATTTCAATAACTGAGCATGAGTTGTATGACTGGTATTAAAGAATATGACAAAAATCAAAACCAAAAAGGCAGGCATTGCTGCCAGCCATTCAAAGCCAGTTCGATTCGCCAAGCGAAGGGTCTGGATCATGGTAGATACCTATTTTCACGTATTACTTTTTCGAGTACTTTTGCGAGTACTTCTTTTCAAGTATTTTTTATATTTATTATAGAAAGTGTTTATCTTTTTCTATTCGAGTTTTTCAACGCATTCCGCTGCTGCCGGATTCGTTTTGCAACGCAATTTACGCATCAGCTTCAACATTTTCCCATCATATACACCTTGATCGCGTAATTTAATACGCACCTCACGCAACATACTACCGTACTGTTGCTTTGCATCCGCGGTTAATTCGAGCCAGTATTTAGGGTCAATTTCATTAGTTTCTTTTTCAACAAACTCATTCACTCGATCAAAATAGCTGGCGACTTTCATACGAGATTTTTGCGCAAAACCGGCGGGGAATTTATCGGCACGAAGGATGATTTGAAAATCCATATACGCTAAAACGAAACGTAAAATACCGCCATTTTCTTCTAAGCCTTTATAAAGTTCTAGCGGCTTATAAGCTACGGCTGGAGCATAGGCAATATCAACACTGCCATTATTGAATTTGCCCGAGAAGTTCGCTGAATTTGAAGGCACCATGGAAGCCCCAATATGATTTACCATAAATATTGAAGGTTCATCATAATCAATGGTTGCGATTCGTTTTCCCGAGACTTCTTCGAGAGTATCAATCGTTTTATCACGGGTGAACAAATAGATCGGACCTGCTGGCATAATGCCCGCAATTTCATATTGCCCTTCTCGCATGTACTTAGACGCTTTAGGGCTAGAAATAGTGGCGAGTAATTTACGCAACATTGCCTCATCACTAATCGCACCAATCGCGGCAATCGTGGATGTGAATTTATTGAATGGGCGCGCACGGGTTCCGGTAACTAATGTGGCATCACATTGACCGGCTTTGAAATCGTCAACGGCAATTTTTTCATCTGTATAAGCACGTGGCTCTAAATCGACACCCCATTCAAAAGCAACGGTGCGGTAATCTTTCATTGTATTAAACAAGGAACCATTAGCACCGAGTGGATCAAATACACAGATACTCAATTTGGGTAACGACTTCGTTTGAGGAATCTGCGCTAATACCAAGGTCGGTAATAAAAGCGCAAAAAGTAACATCGTACGCATGTTATTAATCCTCCAACAAATCGTTAATGTCTAAAGCTTCTTCTGCTGGTGATGCATCATCCCAGAATGTTCCTAAGCCACCAATCGGCGTACGACTGCCGGTTGCTTCTGTCCATAAACGATCAGAGACTGCCAATATTTGCTGCGTCGCTACAATATCCAACATACGGTATTGCGGATTAGAAGGCGTTGTTTTTACTGACTGCGCGTGACGACGAATAGCATCACGTAAACGCTCTTCGTTACCTGAACCATCGGCAATAACTACTTCAACGGCTTGTGCTAAACGAACACCAGACTCATCGGCCATGTCACTGGCATCGGCAAGCTCTTGCCAAGGATCTACGCCATCGGGTGCATTGTCAGGCATCATCGTCCAAACAGCTGCTTGCATCGCCTTTGGTACACCCCACCAGCGTTTAGCATCGATACATTGGCTGCCACGCACAGACTTCATGGCAATATCTTTTGGCACGCCAACTTCACCTTGGCCACGCACATCACTCATTACGGCTTGTAAGCCACTGATCAAACCTAGCATCCAGAAAAATTCTTCATCTTCGTCTAAATCGGGACACGCTTCACCCGGCTCACCAAATTCTGCGACTAAGTGCTTATAACCTTTATATTGACGATTAGCGGCTAGGGCGAATAAACGCTTTTGACGAATACGGGCATCTTTTGCTTCGCCAATATTTTGTGCTTTATAGGCACGAAGATAGGTTAAGCCTTCTTCGCTTGCTTTTGCTTCAGCACAAGCGCCTGCCTGCATGTACATAGAGGTGGCTAGACGATCTGGAGACCAGGTTAATTCACTGAAAGATAGCAACATTGGCGTCATACTTTCGCTCATTGCACAGCCCATTTCCGTATCGTCTGTTTTCATGACATACGGCATGGCATAGTCTTCAGCAAAATCGTAAGCAAACCAGCCAGTCGTTGTATAAATAGAACTACAACCTGTCATGGTTATTAGAATCAGTGCCGCTATGGCGGTGCGAATGCTTAAGTACATTTCAATCCCCGATAATGTAATTTTTTGTTATTTTGGCTTGAGATAATACAGCAATTAATGACCATTGCTAGCCTTAAGCGGGCACTTCATTAAGTGTGATTTCAGCGGGGGATGGCATAAAACAAACAACTGGTCAGCAAAGGTCTTTTGCTGCCAGTTAGATAGGAATTGGGAACAGTGGTAGGCTTTATTTAACTTCTGCTTTGATCTCCGCGCGCTGCCAAGTCTGTGAACGACCAAATAAAGAAATACCAACATAGCCACGTACTTCAAGCTCATTTGGGTCATCTGAAATCGTAATGCTGCTGGTGTAAATAGTACCTGATTCAGGGTCTAGTATCTGGCCATCTTCCCATTCACCGTTGTCAGTGCGCTCAACACCCCAGATGAATTGCATGCCTTCTATCGGCTTGTCCTTCAAGTCACCTTCGCATTTTTCACAAAGACCACTACCCGCGTCTTCCTTTAAAATCTTTGTTACAACCCCTACCAACGTTCCATCGTCTGCGAGAGAAAGCATAACTAAACTTTTTATTTCACCTGTTTCATCATCCACAGTATGCCAGCCACCCAATGCAGGGTCCTGATTTTGAGCAAGAACAGCATTACTTAATGCAGCACTGATCATGAAGCCCAATAATAAAGTTACTTTTTGAATGATTTTCATAATGTTCTCTCTGGTATCTACATTTATTTTTATAGTTCCAAGCTTACCTCGTTTGCACCCGGATACAAATAGGCACAATAAAATTGGCATCAAAATCACTAAATAAAGACTTGGCAATGATGTCAAATCGGGGCAGACTAAATTGAGTGGGCCTTGATGGATTAAGTGCACCAACTGACTTTTTCTGTTCAATGCGGCTTCTCATCCTTCAGGCTTAGAGGTATTTTGCATGGCAGCACATCAATCATCACATAAGCTTTACGTTCTCGATAGTAACGTCCTCATCCACGACCCTAGTGCCATTTTACAATTTCAAGAGCATCAGGTTGTCATCCCTATGATCGTCTTAGAAGAGCTCGACAAATTAAAAATGGGCAAGCAATCCATCGCCGCCGATTGTCGTCAAGCCATTCGCCAGATCGATCGAATTATTGGCAACGCTCCACCCACAGAAATTGCTAAAGGGGTACCCATCTTACGAGATGATGAGCAGACCCGAGGCAGCCTTTCTATTTTACTCGACAGTTTCGAGCAATCCTCCCCCGTATTACCCACCAACCTTAACGACAACAAAATCATTAATAGCCTTGTTAAATTGCAGCAGAATAACCCTGAGCGCGATGTCACATTGATAACCAAAGACATTAATATGCGACTTAAAGCCAGAGGGTGTGGTATTGCTGCGCAAGATTATTACAATGATCAACTACTATCTGACGTCGACTTATTAGAACAAGGCTTCCATGCTTTAACTGGCTCTTTTTGGCAAGAGCAGCATCAAGTAGAAACATTTCATGATGCAACAGGGACTTATCACAAGGTTTTAAAAGAGGCATTGCCTGAAAATATACACATCAACCATTTCATCATTGACGAGCAAGAATTTGTCGGACGTATTACTGCGATTAATGACGAAACAGTCACCCTCATTGATTTACCCAAAGAACATTTGATGCAGCAACAGGCTTGGGGACTAAAACCTCAAGACATCATTCAAGCACTGGCTCTTAATTTATTATTAGACCCCAACATTCACTTAGTTAGCCTGACAGGCCAAGCGGGCTCGGGCAAAACGATTCTCGCTCTAGCAGCGGCCATTGAGATGACTGTCGCCAAGAAGCAATTCAAGCGCATCATTGCCACTCGCAGTACACGTGGCTTAGATGAAGACATTGGCTATTTACCGGGTACGGAAGCTGAAAAAATGGAACCTTGGTTAGGCGCCATTACCGATAACCTAGAAGCCCTGCACAATGGTGATGAAGATGCACCAAGCAGTGTTGATTACATACTGCAAAAAGTGCCATTGCAGTTTAAATCCCTTAA
The DNA here is from genome assembly GCA_047616865.1 of Oleispira sp. GTDB lineage: Bacteria > Pseudomonadota > Gammaproteobacteria > Pseudomonadales > Oceanobacteraceae > Oleispira. Next base: position 101,477 of record JBLGBO010000004.1, on the reverse strand, counting down.
CTACATTCGTGGTCGTAGTTTTCAGCAAAGCCTCATTTTAATTGATGAATGCCAAAACCTAACACCTCATCAAATTAAAACCATCATCACTCGAGCCGGCTCTGGTAGTAAGGTTATTTGCCTAGGTAACCTATCTCAAATCGATACCCCCTACTTAAGCCCAATTAGCACAGGACTTACCTATTTGGTCGAAAGATTTAAAGACTTTGAATACGGAGGTACGATTACGCTTCAAGGGTCTCCCCGTTCAATTCTGGCAGAGTACGCTGAGACACATTTATAACTCAGCCAAATTAATTTTTAATCCAACTATCAATCATTGTTCACATAGCGCCTACAGCGCTAGTGAACACTCACATTCAGTATTTCTGATCAGTACCAAAATTTGACGTTCTAAAAAACGTCTACTATATAACTAAGACTAAATATAAATTCGCCCAGCCAGTGCCATCAGGGAATACATAATGAACCGATTTTTATTTGCTAGCCTATTAACCGCAGCGACTTTTCAACCGGCGATTGCCGCGGAGCAAATTTATGAACTGGAAGTGCAAACTGATAGTAACTGGACCACGATTGAAATCCGCGACGATGCCACATTCGTAAATGCTCCTCCAGGGCAAAGCATGAATGTCACCGCCAAAGATGGCATTAAGTCGTACACTATTTCACCAAAGAAAGTGCATTTGCGTTCACGTACTCGCGGTGATGTCACCATGAATCTTTTTGTGAAATCACAAAACAACGTATTGGGCATCAATATCTGCAAGGGCTCCCCAAACAGCTATACCTTCATTAAGTCGCAGCAAGCCAAGCAAAAGAATGATGTAAAAGAAAAGGATTATTGCGAAACTGCCGCTTTAGTACTGCAGCTCTTTTAAGTTAAAATTCGCCTTTATTAATTTCCCACATACAAAAAAGCAATGCTAGTGAGCATTGCTTTTTTGTATTTCCCAACAGCCAAATGTCTTACGCTAAGCTGTCGGAGTGATGTTTTTCACATTTTTCGCCGTAAAATACGCAAAGCCTCCTTCAATATCTCCGACCTCTACACGGTGAGGTGATAAAGGTGAGTTTTTCAAACTCGCAACATAAACGCCTTTAGATGTTATTAAGTTCTTATCTATGTCATGAAAGTGTGGCTGCGAGAAAGCAAAAGTTTGCCGTTCACAACCGCGCTCAAGAGTCATAATTAGTTGAGCGTCTGCTAACTCATTAGCTCTAGAAAAATTGACATAAGTGACCTGATACTCATCTTCAAACTCGTATAAAAAACGACCAACCTGCTGACGACTGATGCTCATATGACTGAACTACCTATATATAAACAAATGATTCACTATAAGTATTAGCTAGTAAACTTCTGCTTTTCAAATCGAAATAACAGAAAACTACAGACCATTTTTACACGTCATTTTTTAGTTAGTTTTTACTCTATTTTTCCTTAGTTATAGTCACTCGATTGTCACTCTGTTACTTTTAAGCTCACTCTTTTTTAAATCACCTGCCTAACGCAACTTTCTAGTACTCTCAGCTAAATGGCTGATTTTAAGTAGTTTTTTCAGCTTAGTTCGTTTAGTCAGTAAAATAAATTCAGATAGAGTAATCCAATAGAGCAACTTACAACGTATCTAATTTAACCAATATAAATGTATACTCTATTCAATTAATCAGGCCAAAACTTACGTTATGAATGATAAAACTGCCAACATTTTATTAGCCCATGGAAGCAGAGATCCGCAGTGGCAAACCCCCTTCAAAGAGATGACCCAGGCTATTAAACAGCATGATGCTATTTCACTCACAACCCCCTCACAAGAAGTTGTCGTAGAGCTTGCTTATATGGAACTGTGCGAGCCAAGCCTTGAATCAATGTGCGAACAACTATCACAGCAAGGCTTTAACCTGATCAATATATACCCAGTATTCTTTGCCGCGGGTATTCATTTGCGTATTGATGTACCAAAACAACTAAAAGCCATTGAAGCTGAATTAGGCCTACGCACCAAACTGCATCCGCCTGTCGGCCAAGAGAAAGTGGTACAAGATGCAATAACCCAAGTCATTCTGGAAAGACTTTAAGCTTGCGGTTAAGCAAGAAATCTAGGCATGCAATTTAATTGCGTTGATTTATTATCAAAATCAACATTAACTAAGATACAAACAAAAGAATGACTTTCGCCAAGGACTGCACATGCCTCGTTTATTTTCCCAAGCCATAAGCTTAGCGGTAATTTCTCTTACCTCTGTTTTCAGTCATGCTAATAATGAAGCTGAGCTAGATAACATTCGTATTACCGCCAAAGATGACCCGCTAACCGAGATATCGACTAAAAAGCTGTTACGCATGCCTGGCGCAGGTAATGATCCCCTCAGGGCCATAGAAGCCTTACCCGGTGTCACCTTTACCACGGGCCGCCGCGCGGAACCTGCGGTACGCGGATCATCTCCCGATGACAACCGCTACATCATCGATTTCATGCCGGTCTTAAACATTTTTCATTTTGATGGCTCTAGCCTATTAAATGACAATGTCATTGAAGACTTTAAATTAGAAGCGGCGGCTTTTGACGCCCAATATAACGATGCCACAGGGGCGGTAATTGAAGCCAATTCACGCGCACCGTATACCGATAGAAAGCAAGCAGTCATCGACTTTAGCTTATTAAAAGCAGGTATATTGCTGGAGACCCCTATTACAGAAAATTCTGCGGCCTACCTGTCCGTTAGGCAAAGTCTTATTCATCTTTATATTGAAAATTTGCTCGATGACGAAGACTTTCAATTCACCACCGTGCCGGAATATTACGACTATCAAGCAAAGTATCAGTTACAGCTATCCGGTGGTGATACATTAAGCATCCAAGCATTGGGAACACGAGACAAGGCCGGCCTGTTATTCGATGATGAATCTGACGAGGTGAAGCGCGACCCTGGCTTGTCAGGTGGTATTGAATTCAGTTCTTATTTCCATTCCCAAGGTATTGTCTTAGAAAATACCTTATCTGAGACCACACGACTTAAAACCGGCTTCTCTCACATGCTGAGTGATTTTTCATTAGGGCTAGGTCTCGATAACAGCTTAAAAGCAACGTCCAACGACTACACTCTGCGCTCACACCTCAGTACCGATATAAATTTAGAGCATACCTTGCGCACAGGTATTGATATTCTGGAGCGCCAAATTGATTTCGATGGTGACTTCACCGCACCCGCTTGCGATGAGTTCAGACCCGACTGCCGTTTGGTTGATGGCCAAGAACAGATAGTAGAAAGCGATAATCTGAAAATATACAACTACGATGTGTTTATTGCCGACGATTGGTTCGTTAGTCCGACGCTGACGTTAACTCCCGGAGCACTGTGGTCTTACGATGATTATTCTGAGCAAACCTTCATCCAAGGAAAATTCAAATTGCGTTGGGAATTTGTTGATTATTGGTGGCTCAATACGGCTTGGGGGCAATATCATAAATTCACCGATAACTTTGGTGAAGTAGCCAAAGGATTTGGCAACCCAGATCTTAAACAATCAACTTCAGATCATTATACGATTGGCCTCGAACATCAAATTGATGAGTCGACCCTGATCAAGTTAGATACCTATTACAAAACCTTTGGTGACCTCGCTATTTCCCGCCAAGACAAAGACACCGTCTACCCAACACTGACGGAAGAAGAGTACCAAGCACTACCGCGCTACACCAACGACGCCGACGGCGATGCTTATGGCTTTGAGCTGTTTGTGAATAAATCTTTCAGTGAAGGCTGGTATGGCTGGTTATCCGCAGCTTATTCTGAAACTCGCCGTCGCAATAAGATCACAGGCGAAGACTTTAAGTACGCCTACGACCAACCTTGGATCATCAATCTAGTTTCCAGTCATGAGTTAAATGAAGATTGGACCATCGGTTTTAAATGGCGCTACCAAAGTGGCCAACTAATTACCCCTATTATAGGCACTACAGCCAGTACTGATCCCGACTATCCAGATTTAGTAAACCCAACGTATGGCGAATTAAACGCTAAGCGCTTAGCCGACAGCCATAAACTCGATATCCGCTTAGATCGAAACTACCAATATCAAAGCTGGAACATGGATTTATATGTCGAAGCTTTGAACGTCTATAACCAAGCAAACGTCACAGGCTATGAATACAACGCTGATTATTCTGAAAAAGAAGACGTAACAGGGCTTCCCACTATTATATCCTTTGGTATCAAAGCAAATTTGTAGCTCAAGAGCGTGACGTTATTAAGCGCTGTTAAAAAACTTTATTGATTATTGAATCACTACTCGCCATGATTAATCATGGCGATGATTTATTGGCACTAAATACAACCAAAATCACGTCATAAAAGTGGCATAATTTTATATTATGCCTTATTTAGTAACGACAAGCGCCAGCATAGGCGCTACTCGTCACCACGATAAAGTCCAACTGTAGTAAGGATTACTAATGACTAATTTATACGATTACCCTGTAGTTATCGAAGTCCCCGTCGCTTGGGGAGAAATGGATTCATTTAAACACGTAAACAATGTGCATTATTTTCGCTATTTTGAAAGCGCGCGTACTAAGTACGTTGAAGAGCTAAAAATTCTCGATTTCATGAACGACTATGCCAAAGGCCCCATTCTCTCAGAAACATCAGCCAAGTTTTTAGCCCCTGTTAGCTACCCAGATACACTGTCTATCGGTATCCGCAGTATTAAGGCCAAAGGAGGGAAGTTGATTCAAGAATATGCCATTTGGAGCCAAGAGCAGTCTAGACTAGTAACAAAGGGCGAAAGCACCATGCTCTTCTTTGATTATAATATAGGTCAACGTTGCGATATTCCTGCTGAACTTGCCAGTAGAATGGTAAAGCTGGAACCTCTATTAGCGGAGTCTTTAGCGACAGCAAATACCTAATATAATCTTTGTCGAGGGTTGATTTATCGTAATTCAACCCTACATTAGCTACTCACCAGTGCAATCTAGCCTAGGGCGGAAAAAATGCTAATCGGTAAACGAGAAGAATTCGATTTAAATGAAATGGCGATTTTTGTCCGTGTGGTTGAATCCGGCAGCTTCACCGGCGCAGCCAAAGCTTTAGGCTTACCAAAGTCTACCGTTAGCCGTAAAATCACCCAGCTAGAAGAACGCTTAGGTGTACGTTTAATTCAACGTACCACAAGAAGCCTGAGCCTTACCGATACCGGCAGCGCCTATCATGCTCACTGCGCTCGCATTCTTGCTGAAATTGAAGAAGCCAACATTGCAGTAACTCAAATGCAAAGTACGCCTACCGGTACCTTACGCATCACCGCACCGGTATTATTTGGCACAACCGTATTATCCGGATTGATTGCCGAATACATGGAACTTCACCCCCAGGTAAACATTGAACTGATCTTAACCGACCAGATGCTAGATCTGGTTCAAGATGGTATCGATGTCGCCTTTCGCGTTGGACATTTAGAAGATTCTTCTCTGATCGGCCGCTATTTAGGCGATGTTAAAGCCATACTGTGTGCCAGCCCAGATTATGTCGAACGTTTCGGCAAACCATCACACCCAGATGAAATAAGCAGCCATCAAGTGATCTCAGCAACAGGCTGGACTCAGTGGAGCCTTAAAGGTCCTGAGTCACAAGAGATTAACGTCAATATTAAACCACGCTTAAAAGTAAACGATCATTCTAGTCTTTATACTCTTGCACTATCCGGCGCGGGTATTGCTGCTCTGCCCGTCTTAATCGCCGCATCTGCGATTAAGAGTAAAAATTTAATTCCGATCTTATGTGATTGGCCTTTTGAGGCGTACCCAATTCATACCCTCTATGCCAGTAATAGACACTTGTCTGCTAAAGTGAGAAGTTTCGTTGATTTTGTCATTGATCAGGTAAGACCTAATCCACCTTGGTTAGTGGATATGGAAGGATACGATCAGTGCGAAGCAGAACTGCCCGCACTCGATAAATAGCTACGCGAGCTTTTCTAGGCTTTCTATTATTTTGACTAACTGAGTCGGATTAATCTTCTCAGTTTTAAACAGTGCATCAATATGGACCAAAAACTTGTGTAAGTCTTGGTCTAAACTCAAGCCCTCGTTGAATATTTTATTAGTACTTGAAATAGCCTTTTCAATGGTGGCTTGCAAACTTGCTTCCTGCGCTTCATCCATTCCCAAATACTGCATTGACGATTCAATATTATCGGCCATATCTTCTACTACCGTCGCAATATCCTTCATTACGCCTTGATAACTTTCGTCAACCGATGACATTAAATCTTTCATTTTAATGGTTAAACTGCGCACCAAGTTTTTTTCTAACGCTAAGCTTTCGAGTGTATCTAACGCTTGAACCCGAGCATCAGCTCCTTGTAATAAAGAAAAGACATTATCTTTTATAGCGCCGTATTTTTTCTCATCATCGATCGGCATATTTTTTACTAATAACGACACTGATTCATAATTCATCACTGAACGATGGCCAAAATCAACATATCGTCCTTGGTCTTTCATTTCTGAGAGTAATTTAGATTCTAACGACTTCGCCATGCCGTTCGCTTCCATATCCTTAATTGCAAACTGACTGCGTAATTGCAAACTGCAGCTAATTCCGTAGGATTTTAACGCTTGGAAGACTCGCATCCCTAATTCATCAAGATTATTACAGCGGTTAACATCCAATAAAAATTGAATATTCACCCCTAAATCACTAGTACCTGACATGGCAATAAAGGCCATTTCGTTGGCCTGAGCTAATTGCATTTTTAGCTGAACATTCGCGATGCGGTTAATAATAACGCGCTCTAGACGACCATGAAGTTCAGTTTTAAGATCATCAATGGCTAAATAGTCATCGGCACCACAATCATAAGCCGCTAAGCGCTCTTCATTATTATCAACTGAGCTGACAAAAATCACAGGAATATCAAAGGCGTCTTTAATTTTCTGGCAGAGTTCAAATACAGGCACGGTTGGGCAAGTCATATCAGCCAACACCAGTTGGTAGCTGCTATCATTTAACGCCTGCAGACAGCCTGCTTCGTCATTAACTAAAAGCGACTCAAAAGAATCATCAAGATGGTCTTCAAGGCATAAATCATTATCACAACCAAGAAGAATAATAGAATAGCTAGGCGCCATGCCGACCTCATTGAAAATCAATTAATAGATTAGTTATCAATTAGGTATAGACACATAGCAGGCAGTTTGCAATTTAGTGTATTTTTTAGCACTCATTCTTTATGCTAAATCATACTAATTACTAACCTAACACGATCAAATAATCATCCGCTCCCGAGCCTTAACAATGGCCTGAGTTCGACTTTTTGCTCCAAGTTTAGCGTTAATTTTACGTGCGTGGGTTTTTACCGTATGTAGGGAAATAAAGAGCTGGTCAGCAATGGCTTGATTAGAATAGCCTTGCGCGATTAAACCCAAAACTTCTTGTTCTCGCACACTTAAATTGGAAGCCTCAATAAATACGGGAGCCGTCAACGGTATTGTCGACTCTGATTTACTGGCGGGTTGACTATCGGATTTATTATCGGCCTTGTGTTCAGTTTTCACAATCGTTGTGACCGCTAACGTCGAACCAATACTAGATTCTAGATCGATCATACTGACCGATATAAATTGACTCAGATCCAGCTGAATCCTTTCCTGCTCAGCGAACTCCAAGCCTTGTAACCAAATCTTTTTTGCTTTGCCCGTTTCATTTTTCGAAGCATAAGCAGCCGCTTTAAGTAAAGTACCTGATAGCTGAATAATCCCAGCTTGTTCCTTTAGCGGCGTGCTATCAATAACCCGAATGACATTCGAATACTCTTTTTTCTGAAACAACAAACGCGCACAAGATAAGCGATATAAACCCGCTTGCATGGGAAATAGTTCAGCATGATTAGCGCTTAATTGATCATGCCCCTTAGTAACTCGATCTAAGCATTCTCGCGCACGCTCCCACTTTCCTAACGCCATCCAAATATTGGCTTTTACTATGGCAATCCAACTTTGATATACTTGCTCTGATACCTGCCAGCGCTGCATTAACCGCTCAGCTTCAGCAATAATAGCCAACGCTGCTTTACCTTCTTGATTCATAATATGAATCAAGACCAATAAGCTATAACCATAAAGTACAATAACGTCGCGGCAACGATTAGCTTCATTGATACCGACATAAGCATCCTGTCGAGCACCGTCAACATCACCTTTTAGCCAGCGCATAAAAGCGCGATAGATGATTAAGCGTGCATGAGGAAATAAACGCGCTTGCTGTGGTAGGCGTGAGGTTAACTCTAAACCTTGATCCACGACTTCTGCGCTGCGCAGTAAATGCCCACGGTATTGTTCAACTCTCGCGTAATCAAAAAGGGCAAATACTTCTAAACTCAATGCCTGATGTTGACGTGCAATATCAATCGCTAAACGATTCCAAAGTCGTGCATTTTCAGGCTTTTGACTAACCAGCTCTATGTTGCATAACGTCGAGCACATTAAGACACGAATAGGGAAACGGTCTTCCGGTAATTCACGCAAAGCCAGCTCACATAAACTACGGGCTTGGGCATAATCCCCCTCTCCCCGTGCAATAAAGCCACGCAACGCGAGTAGCTGACCAGGATAGTCCCGTTCAATCTGGTGTGTATCCAATTGATTAACCAATCGCCCTACGGCAGCATATTGATAGGTTAATAATAAGCTCCAAATTTGCATCAGCTGTAAGCGCGCCGAACTGGCAATAATATCGCTGCCCACCACATCACACCACGCCAACACAGTAGCAAAATCGAGGTCGGCAATAATGCGATCAACCTCATTTTCAATCCATAGCGCAGCCGTTTGAGTGAGCTTCCCTAAACGCGCATGCTGTAACGCTTCAACTCGGAAACCATGCTGCTTAAGACTATGAAAAGCGGCTAAATGTATTTTCTGACGGTCTTGCTCACTACTGTATTGGCATAACAACTCAGCTAATAAAGGGTGCAAACTGAACCAACCTGAACGTTGGTCGATACTTTCAATGAATAGGTTGTGGTGTACCAACTGCTGAATCCAGCGACGACTATCTTCAATGCCTAATACTTCATTGCATAAAATTTCGTTAAAACTGGTCAGTGGCGCGATTTGGATTAAAAAATCTTTTAACTGCGGGTCAAGGCCAGACAGTACTTCGCCCATTAAATAGTCGGCGAGCTGCTCTCTTTCATGACCCAAATTTTCTGGCCAAGTAGTACTTTCTCGACACAATAACCATAAGCCTAAACCTGCAGGCCAGCCTTGCATTCTTTGCATCAAGTTAAGCGCTTGTTGCTGGTCATTAATGCCGGCTTGCTGTAACCAAGCGGTAACTTGTTGAAAATTAAAAGCCAGATCTTGCTGCTTAATAAACTCTAAGCGAGGATCCAGTCTTAAGCGCCCGAGAGCATTAGGGATATAGCGCGACGCCATTAATAACCGCATATTTGGCGGTAATTGATCCATCAAGCAATGAATAACCTGCCAAGCGGCGGAGTCTTCTATTTCATGAACATTGTCTAATACCAAAACCAATGAGCAATTCAAGTCTGCTAGCTCACTTAAAAACAGTAACAGGACCTCTTCACAATCCAATGAACCTTGATTCATGGTCGCTGACCAGTGCGCTAGCGCATCAGTCGCAACACCTGTCATCACTTTATTGGCCGCTTCTAATAAATGGCGGAGTAAGAAGGCTTCGTGATTATCTTTACTATCGAGAGTGAGCCATAGGCCCAAAATATTTTGATCAGAGCTATGGTTCGCATCTGGCTGGTTAACGTGCCGACCATACCAATCGCTCAACAGCACGCTTTTGCCGTAACCCGCTGGGGCTAATAACCACGTGATGGCTTTACCCTGAGAAAGCTTGTTAGATAGTCCAGGACGTGCCAAAAAGTGAGCCGGTAGCTCGATAGCTTTACTTTTCAGTGCTACCCAAGAAGATAATACTTTCTGATCTAGCTTAGATAACCAAGCTTGCTGATCGGAATCAAATGCAGCCGTTTTCATTAATGCCATACGCTTATTATATTTCTATGTTGCATTATTACATTACTCTTAAAGCCGTATTGATCTGGCTTAAATTGAGACACCATGAGATCACGGCCCCCACAGGAACTCAACATCACAACTCAAGGAGTAACATAAAATTACATAATAACGTGAGTTATTCATGCCTAACAGCAAAAAAGCCGTACTTTTAAAAAATACAGCCTTCATAAGAAAGTTATTTTTAATAAAAGATACGGCTTTAGACTGATCTTCTTGTCGCAACAAGAAGATCAAGGCAACTAATCACAAAGTGATTACATCATGCCAGGCATACCGCCCATTCCACCCATGCCGCCCATATCAGGCATACCACCAGCGCCTTCTTCAGCAGGAGCATCCGCAACCATTGCTTCGGTTGTGATCATCAGGCCAGCAATAGAAGCAGCGGCTTGTAAAGATGAACGCGTTACTTTTGCAGGGTCAAGAATACCCATAGCAATCATATCGCCATATTCGCCAGTACTGGCGTTAAAGCCGAAGCTGCCTGTACCAGATTTCACTTTATCCACAACCACTGAACCTTCAGCGCCTGCGTTACCCGCGATTTGACGAATAGGTGCTTCCATTGCGCGTAGTGCCAACGCAATACCCACATTCTGGTCTTCGTTATCACCAACAACCGTTACTGAGGATAGTGCGCGAACCAAAGCAACACCACCACCTGCAACAACGCCTTCTTCAACCGCAGCACGGGTTGCATGAAGTGCATCGTCAACACGATCTTTCTTCTCTTTCATTTCCATTTCAGAGCCTGCACCAACTTTAATCACGGCAACGCCGCCTGCAAGTTTAGCAACACGTTCTTGTAGCTTTTCAATGTCGTAGTCGGAAGTAGAGCTGGCGATTTCTGCACGAATTTGCTCAACACGGGTATTAACCGTTGCTTCTGTACCCGCACCATCAACGATCACTGTATTTTCTTTATCGATAACAACCTTGCTGGCTGTACCTAAAGTAGAAGGATCAGCCGTTTCTAAAGACATACCCAACTCTTCAGAAATTACCTGTCCGCCCGTCAAGATTGCAAGATCTTGCAACATCGCTTTACGGCGATCGCCAAAACCAGGCGCTTTAACAGCAGCCACTTTGAAGGTACCGCGCAAGTTGTTCACTACCAATGTTGCTAGCGCTTGGCCTTCAACATCTTCGGCAACGATCAATAATGGACGACCAGATTTCGCAACGTTTTCAAGAATTGGCAATAACTCTTGCAGGTTATCAATTTTCTTATCAACCAATAGAATTAATGGGTTTTCCATTTCTACGGTCATTTTTTCTTGGTTGTTGATGAAGTACGGAGACAAGTAACCGCGATCGAACTGCATGCCTTCTACAACATCAAGCTCGTCTTCAAGGCCTTTGCCTTCTTCAACGGTAATCACGCCTTCTTTACCGACTTTTTCCATCGCTTCAGCGATTAAACGACCAACCGTTTCATCAGCATTGGCAGAGATAGTACCTACCTGAGCAATGGCTTTTGTATCTAAACAAGGCTGAGCTTGTTCTTTAATCGCAGCAACAACAGCAGCAGTGGCTTTATCAATACCACGCTTAAGATCCATTGGGTTCATGCCAGCAGCAACTGACTTCAAACCTTCGCTGATGATCGCTTGTGCTAATACAGTCGCAGTCGTCGTGCCGTCACCGGCTTGGTCGTTAGCTTGAGAAGCAACTTCCTTCACCATTTGTGCGCCCATATTTTCGAACTTATCTTTCAATTCGATTTCACGTGCAACAGAAACACCATCTTTAGTAATGGTGGGTGCACCAAAAGATTTTTCGATAACAACGTTGCGACCTTTAGGGCCTAAAGTAACTCTTACCGCGTCAGCTAGGATATTTACACCAACCAACATTCTTGCGCGTGCGCTATCGCCAAACAATACGTCTTTAGCAGCCATGATTTTTCCTTAAATTTTGTAGGTTAAATAAAAAAGTGAGTGTAATAATTAAGCTTCTAAAACGCCGTAGATATCACTTTCATTCAAAATCAATAATTCTTCACCATCGATGTCGATAGTATTCTGACCTGAGTATTTACCAAAAACGACAACATCGCCTTCGTTAACCGCTAGCGCTTGCACTGAACCATTATCAAGAATACGGCCAGTACCGACAGAGATCACAACACCTTGATTCGGTTTTTCTGCAGCAGCGCCCGGTAAAATAATACCACCCGCAGTTGCGGTCTCTTCTTCTTTACGACGAACAACAATACGATCATGTAATGGACGAATTTTCATTTGCTAGACTCTCCAACTGTTGGATCCCAAATATTAGGATCAATTAAGGTAAAACAGAGGCCCTGAGTTTAACTTAGGGCCCTGTGAAAAATAGATGGTTAATTTATCGGGGCTTTCGTTGAGAATTCAACGGCTAGACGAAAAAAAATCTATTTATTGTCTTTGGTATATTCACCTTCAATCGTGACCTTGCCTTGAGGATCAATGCCATGGGAGCGACCTGTTTGCGAGTGAACATCAGTAAACGTCCCCTCTTCAAAAGTATTGCTCGACTGAAAACCCCCAGTCATCATACGTGGGGTAATAAAAGCGATCACTTTATGTACCAATGCTTTACGCGTCGCAGGGACCAATAAAATAAAACCAAACGCATCCGTGACAAAACCTGGGGTTAATAATAAAGCACCTGCTAAAGCCAATAGAAAACCTTCGGCTAATTCTTGCGCCGGAATCTGACCTTGCTGCATTTTTTGATTGGCACGCAAAAGGGTACTAATACCCTGTTGGCGCAATAACCTAACACCCACAAACGCAGTAAAAACGATTAAGCCCAATGTCCAGCCAATACCGATGAAGCTATTCACCTTTAAAATAACGGCAAGTTCGATTAATGGAATAACAATAAAAAATACTAATAAAGGCATTCGCCCTCCTAACCTAAACTAAAACAACTTAATTAATACTTTCTTAAATGGGTTCACATGATCATATTTCAAGATCGCTTTGTCATACTCAGGCGATTTCATCACTATTTTTAGTAAAGAATCGTCTAGTATTCGATACCTGAGACTGAAAACTTAGCGTTTTTTAGGAATTTAGCTCTACTGCCTTTTTTGCTGGCTCAGACTGTCTATAATGCCAGCAGTCTCATTTTTAAAACCTCCTCTTTCTAACTCTTAGGATTACAGCATGCAATTAACCGATAAAGTGATCGCAATTACGGGCGCAGGCCAAGGCTTAGGTCGAGCCATGGCAGTATACTTAGCCAATCGAGGGGCTGATATTGCCATTATTGATTTAAATACTGAACAAATGGCAGAAACTCAGGCACAAGTAGAAGCGACGGGGCGTAAAGCGGCTGTATTTACTTGCAACGTCGCCGATGAGCAGCAAGTTGAACAAACCTTCGCTGCCATTCCTAGCCAGCTGGGTCGCTTAGATGGGCTAATTAATAATGCGGGTATTTTGCGTGATGGTTTAATGGTTAAAGCCAAAGGTGACGAAATTTCAAAGCTTTCGATGCCACAATGGCAAACGGTTATCGACGTTAATTTAACCGGTGTTTTCTTATGCGCTCGTGAAGCTTCAATTCAAATGATCAAGCAAGCACAAGCGTCAGGAGAAACGGCGGATTGCGCAGGTTGCATTATTAATATTTCCAGTATATCCCGAGCGGGAAACATGGGCCAAAGTAATTATTCTGCGGCTAAAGCCGGTGTTGCTGCAATGACAGTCACTTGGGCAAAAGAGCTCGCACGACAAAATATTCGTGTTGCCGCGATTGCTCCGGGATTTATTGAAACCGAAATGACACAAGGCATGAAACCAGAAGCCTTAGCTAAAATGGCCGCAGGTATTCCGCTAAAGCGTATGGGCAAGCCAGACGAAATTGCTCACTCTGCAGCATTCATTTTTGAGAACGATTATTATACGGGTCGTATTATCGAGTGTGATGGCGGTTTACGTTTGTAAGCTTTCTTCTATATCATCAAGATATGACTCCAGAAGAAACCTTATATCAATTCATTGCCGCTATCCCAAGCGGCAATGTTGCAACTTACGGTCAGCTAGCACGCTTAGCCGGACGGCCTAGCTCCGCCCGCTGGGTTGGCCGCACCTTAAAACACCTTCCTAAAGATTCTCGTCTGCCCTGGCACAGAGTGATTAATGCTCAAGGAAAAATCAGTTTTCCAGAAGGCAGCGAGCCTTGGCTTGTACAGAAAGACAAATTAGCAGATGAAGGCATTCTGTTGCACAATGGCCGCATTCGTTTAAAGGACTTCCAGTGGCAATGCTAGGCAACTCTTCTAACTCAGAGACATCTAATTCAGACTCTTCTTTATCGGCGGCTATTCCTAATTGGCTAGCGCCTTTTTTACAACGTCGATTACTCATTTGCCTATTTACAGGCTTTGCGTCTGGTCTGCCCTTATTTATTATTATTCAGCTCGTTCCTGCATGGTTGCGCAGTGAAGGCGTTGGTTTAAAAGAAATCGGCTTTTTTGCGCTAGTCGGCATTCCCTATACTTGGAAATTTGTTTGGTCACCTTTAATGGACCGCTACGCCCCTTCAACGTTAGGGCGTCGTCGCAGCTGGATGTTAATCACTCAAGTACTCATGTTGGCCAGCATAGGATTTCTCGGATTTTTAGACCCTAAAACACAGCTTTCAGAAATTGCTATTTTATGTGCAATCACGGCATTCTTAAGTGCCAGCTTAGATATCAGCATTGACGCTTTTCGCCGTGAGATTTTACCCGACCGCGAACTGGGCTTAGGTAACAGTATTCATGTAACAACGTATCGAATCGCAGGTCTCATACCTGGGTCACTCTCACTGATTTTAGCCGATCATTATGCTTGGGATGTTGTTTTCGTCATCACCGCTGCGTTCTTATCCCTCGGTATTTTCATGGTGCTATTCAGTGCAGAACCTGAAATTAATAGCCACCGGCCACATACACTCAAAGCAGCTATCATTGAACCTTTTCAAGAATTTTTCGGCCGTCACGGGGTGCAATATGCGCTGTGGATTTTATCCTTTATGTTTCTTTATAAACTTGGCGATAGTATGGCGACAGCGTTATCGACGCCGTTTTATCTTGATTTAGGCTTCACTAAAACAGAAATTGGCTTGGTTGCTAAACATGCCGCTCTGTGGCCTGCGATATTCGGTGGCATCCTCGGTGGCATCCTAATGCTGCGAATCGGTATCAATAAAGCGTTATGGTTATTTGGCGGCGTGCAAATACTATCTATCTTAGGCTTCGCACTACTGGCAGAAGTAGGCTACAACCTTTGGGTATTAGCACTGGTGATTGGCTTTGAATATCTAGGTGTTGGCTTAGGCACAGCGGCTTTTGTGGCTTTTATTGCCCGTACAACATCACCCGCTTATACCGCTACCCAGCTGGCGCTTTTCACTGCCCTGACGGCTTTGCCTAGAACGTTTGCAAGTTCAACTACGGGTATTATTGTAGAAAGTATTGGCTGGACCAATTTTTACCTATTCTGCACAGCACTCGCAATTCCAGGCATGCTACTGCTGTTCAAAGTCGCCCCATGGCATGCACAAACTGCAGACCTAAAAAAGCCCGCAGTTGCTGATTAGCAAGGCGAGCTTTTATTTGTTCATTAAGCGCTAGAGTTGTCGCAGACCTAGTCCTTAAAATTCTTATACATCAACGGCAGTTCGATCTCTTCATCCGCTTTTAGCATTTGCATGACTTGCTGCAATTCATCACGTTTTTTGCCGGTAACACGTACCATTTCACCCTGTACCGCAGAGGTTACCTTGATCTTACTTTCTTTGATCTTTTTGTTGATGATACGACCAAGGTCTTTATCAATGCCTTGGCGTAATTCTGCTGCCATTTTCACCTGCTTACCCGCACCGACTAATTTTCCATATTCCAGGCAAGATACTTTAATTTTGCGCTTAATCAGATTCGCCTCTAGCATCGGCTTCATCTGCTCAATCTGGAATTCTTCATTGGCGGTCATCATCACTTCTTTATCTTTTAATTCAAAGGTCGCCTTCACGCCCTTAAAATCAAAACGAGTAGTAACTTCACGATTGGCTGAATCCACAGCATTTTGCGCTTCGTGTTTTTCAATTTCTGAGACTATGTCAAAAGATGGCATGAGTCGCCTCCTAATTAGTTTATAGATAGTTATAGATTGGATAGATGATTAGAATCGAATGATTCAGCTATATATACCCTTTAAATGGCACTCTGGCAATAATCGACTACATTATGAGTATGGATAAAAGAATGATACTCAACGGAGCTGGAACCTATTATTTCAAGGTTCACGGCGCAAAAGATGCCCCTTTATTTCGCTCAGTATTCGAATACGAATATTTCAAGAGAATGCTCGTAAAAGAAGACGGCTGCGAACTCATCGCTTATGTATTTTCAGAATACCAAGCGCAGTGGGTAATGCATTGTGACCAAGATTGGCAAGTAATCTTGGACAACCTACGTGCGCATATGCAAGAGCTGCATTTTAAACTTTGGCACAAGCATCAACAAATAATATCTGAATCTGCTGACGTTACCTTTGTAGAAGAAGATCGCTATCTAGTGCCTTTAGTGATGGAGCTGCACCACTGGCCTGTACGAGAAGGTATTGTCGCTAGCCCCGAAGTTTATCCTTGGAGCTCAGATAAGATCTACCGCCAATCCCGATACCAACAGATACAATCCAATGCCGGTCTTGCTTGCCACCGAATGCTGCAGCGCCTAGCTAAGCAACGATTTAACTCTCCCTTATGCTATGAACGCATGATGGAGCAATTTCAGCCTTGGTCTATTGAAAATGCCACAAACCGACTCTACCAAGCCCTTGCTAGTGATGCCTATATCACATTATATCTGCGTGGAGAAAAACCTACTTTAGCGCATACAACAGAACAAATTAAAGATATGCGACACAAGGCAGAAAACTTAATTTGTGACATATTAGGAGTGCCCGTTGAGCAGATACGACACCCAAGATTTCGCCGTCAGTATTATCAGGTTGAGCCTTTAACCCTTTGGCTGTTATTACAATCTCAATGCGGTATCAAACAATTAACCTTTATTTTCGATCTAGACCAAACCATCATTGAGGGCTGGATGCGCAGTATCCCGAACCTACATCCGGAATCGTTACTGACTAAGATTCAACAACGCTGGCAGGAGAAAATCTCTATCAATGAGTCACAAGTGCTTTCTCCTATTAGCTAAAACCTTATAATAGGGTTATGGACAACCCAAATAGCACATTGAATAACAGCACATTACATATCGGCATTATCGGTTTAGGCGCGATTGGCTGCTTATTAAGTAGCCAGTTACCACAAAGCTCGAATATTTTGGCTTTGCCGAGCCAACCCGACCTTTCCTGCATACTCTTTCAGCTTGATACAAACGGCCAGCGTAGCCAATACTCTATTCCTGTTTGGCAAGATGAAAAGCTCGACGTCATTATTATTTGCTGTAAAGCAACTCAATGCCTTTCTGCTTTAGATTTATGGAAAAATGCGATACATAAAGATAGCCAAATTGTATTACTGCAAAATGGCATGGGACAGCATGAGTTGGTCGCTTCAATTCTGCCTAACAATATGATATTTGCCGCTTCGACAACCGAAGGGGCTTATAAAGAGTCCACTCCCGATAATAAACATCAAATCGTTCATGCAGGACAAGGGGTTACTCATTGGGGCTATTATTCAGGCCCGAAAAGCTCTTCAATACAGGATACTACTTTAAAACTGGATATATCCCAGCTTAAAGGCCAACATAAATGGCATGAAAGAATTGAAGATATTTTGGTCGCCAAGCTCGCTCTTAATGTAATCATTAATCCTTTAACCGTTAAATACGACTGCCATAATGGTGACTTAATTAATAATCAAAGTTTAATTCAAGAACTCGAAAGTTTATGTATCGAAACAGATATTTTTTTTAAAGCCATGCATTGGCCGCTGAATTTTGATTTAACCGAAAGAGTAAAAACCGTTGCTGAATTAACGGCTAAAAATCGATCATCTATGCTGCAGGATGTTCGAGCGCAGCGTGAAACAGAAATTGATTTCATTAACGGCTATTTACTTAATAAAGCCAAAACTATTAATTATGAGCTGCCACAACATCAAAAATTATTTGATCTTATTAAGTCACTATAATACTCCGAGAGCATAAAGTACTACTCTAGAAAGTTAGATGATAATTAAACATTAATAATAGTGAC
Source organism: Oleispira sp. (assembly GCA_047616865.1). Classification (GTDB taxonomy): domain Bacteria; phylum Pseudomonadota; class Gammaproteobacteria; order Pseudomonadales; family Oceanobacteraceae; genus Oleispira. The sequence goes on along the minus strand of JBLGBO010000004.1, from coordinate 83,206 downwards.
ATAATAAAAAATCACTATATTGGTATCACCCTTAAATAACTCATTAGGATGTTCAATGTGCTCGTACGGCAAAAGGTAATAACAGCAACTATATTCACCTGCATATTCATTGTTATTCTTGCAACTACGGCCTACATATTGGCGGCCGACCGGATTGGTCGTGAACAACTGGCACCACAAATTAGTCGGTCTTTTGCTGATATTTTTCAGATACAGCTGCAACAGAATTCTGACGACATATTTACCTTACAGGCATTGGCCAATAGCATGGTTCAACATTATCAAATTCAAGAGATTGCATTTTATAATACCAATAGTGAACGAATAATTTACGCATGCTCCAATACCTGTTTACGCAACCTTCCTATCAAATTTGAATCGACTAATGCCAATCACCTAGCCGCCGTAAACGAGCGTTTTATATACGACCTTCGCAGCAATAAGAGCGCGATACCATTAAAGCTCATCATCGAATCAGAAGTAGGCCTTGCTAAATTTTTCTACGCCGACACGATATCTACTGCCTTATTAATTGTCAGCATTTCGACTTTGTTATTATTTTTTTTATACAACAGCATTCGTTTTTGGCAAAGGTCTCCCTACCAAAACTTGTTAATGACCATTGAGAAAATACAATCACAGCCTGACGAAAAAATTCGATTCAATCTAAAAGATGCCGATACTTCTAAACTGAGCGAAGCATTAAATACATTAATAATAATCAATGAAGATCGAAAAATGATCTTAACCAAGGAAAAAGAAAAAGCTGAAAGCGCTAGAATTAGAGCAATAGGATTATCTAATGAAACCCGCCATATTAATGAGAAACTTGCGCAGGAAATCACAATTCGTCGCTCGGTTGAGTCTCAGCTAACTCATACGCAAAGTATTCTAGATAGCATCATTGATTCTATGCCCTCTGCACTGTTCACTTTAGACAATAAAGGTTACATCATACAATGCAATCAGCAAGCAGCTGACTGGCTAGACTGCGAACGCCACCCGTTAGTAGGAAAACGTCTATTCAACTATATTAAAGAGTTGAATAATTTTAATACTCTGATTAACCAGAGTTTGACAGAAAATAGCGTGAAGAAAATTGAACGTTTAAAACTTTCATTACCTATTGGCACCTTCCCTGCAGATATAACCCTATACCCTCTGAAAGACAATAATTTGAAAGGGCTCGTTATTCGTATTGACGATATTAGTCAACGAGAAAAGATGGAAGAAGTGATTATGCAAACGGAAAAAATGAAATCCGTTGGCGGCTTAGCAGCAGGAATGGCACATGAAATAAACAACCCTTTAGGTGCAATATTACAAGGTATACAAAACATTCAGCGCCGAATTAAAATCGATAATGAAAAAAATCAAGAGATCGCCGCTATTCATCAACTCGACCTAAAGGCAATGCTTGGCTATTTGGAACAAAGACAAATACTAAAATTCATTAACAACATCCAAGATGCCGGCCAAAGAGCTGCCAGTATTGTTTCCAATATGTTGCAATTTTCTCGCGGCAATCAAAAACAACTAAGCCCAACCTTAATAAAAGATTTATTAGAACGCTCTTTAAATCTTGCTCGTGCTGATCTCGAGTTAAAAAACATCACCATACATTTATCCAACATTAATGAAACACTGCTCTTTCATTGTATTCCCTCTGAACTTGAACAAGTCATTTTAAATTTATTACAAAACTCTGCTCAAGCACTCAGCAATTACCAACCCCTGCCTACTGATGATAACTGGATGCCACAAATACATCTCTCAGCCGAGCAGGATGCTAGCCACACTTACATTAAAGTAAAAGACAACGGCCCTGGCATGTCAAAAGAAATACGCCGCCGAATCTTCGAACCCTTCTTTACAACCAAAGACATAGGTGCTGGTACAGGCTTAGGCCTATCGGTTTCTTACTTCATTATTACCGCCCACCACCATGGTCAACTCGAAATTGATTCAAAACCTAATGCGGGAGCATGCTTCACTTTAAAAATTCCGAACCAGCCACTATTGCCAAAACCATGAGATGAATCAAGCTAATACAAATGACAGAAACTTTCATCTCCATTCCCTGATTAAGACTTGACCAGAATTTCAATAACATTTACCCTGCGCGCTCATTTAGGTGCTTCTAGGTAATCTTACCTAGCAGTTAAACGGGAAGTTTGGTAAGTCACTGCAACGCAAACGAATCCAACGCTGCCCCCGCAACGGTGATCGGCTTAACTTATTGTCTTATGCCACTGTGGTGCTCTCTTTGTTACTTTAAAAGATTGAGCCTATGGGAAGGTGCAATAAGAGGAAAATTATTTCCAAGCCGTCAGCCCGGATACCGGCCTGAATTTTTAACAATAGCACGGCGGGTGCTATAAAAATTCACTACTGATTCATATTCAGTACGCCAAAATCCGGTATCACCATGAAAAAACTAGTCCTAATTACGGCTTTATTTCCGTTACCATCTATCGCAGCGATGGAACTAGACACTCAAAAAGTGACTGCAGAAAAAATATCATCAGAAACTTTATCCAATGGAATAATTATTTCTCGTGAAGATATTGAATTATTACAAGCAAGTAATTTAAGTGAAATTCTTAATTCCTTACCTGGCTTTCAAGTCACTCAGCAAGGTGGTAACGCAAACAATCAATCATTTGTAATGAATGGTTTTAGATCTGATAAAGTACTAATACTTTTAAATGGTCAACGCTTTGGATCAGCAACTCTTGGCCAAACAACCTATAACACCATTCCTAGTAATATAATTGAACGAATTGAAATTGTCTCAAATGCCCGCTCTGCTATATATGGTTCTGATGCATTAGGCGGCGTAATTAACATTATAACTACTAAAGATTCTGCGGCTAAAAATACTCTACGAGTAGCAGTGGGAAATCAAAATACGTCACAATTTTCTGCTGATCTTCATAAACAGTATAATAATCTATCCCTGCATCTGTCTGGATTCACAGAAAAAACTCAAGGCTTCGATGTACTAGATACAAATGATCCGGATAATGATGGCAGCGAACGACATGCTTTAAATTTTGATTCAAGCTACCAATTAAACAATTCTCAAAAAGTTATCTTTTCAAGCCAAAACACTCGTGGCATTGTTGATTATGATGGTTCAAGCGGCTTAGGGCGAAAAAGAGATTATCAACAACAAGTATCAAGTATAATTTGGAATTACTCAGACTCTAGTTATGGCGTCAACGCAAATTATAGTGAAAGTTTTGATAAAAGTTGGAACTATGGAAATGGAACATCTCGCGCAAAATCTGACGGTTTCATAACTGAAAGCAAAAGCTTTGATCTAACTGCAAAAGCCCAAGTAACAGAAGCACAATCATTACTATTTGTCTCTGACTATAGAGAGGATGATATAAGTAAGTCCGATGCTGAATATGATGAAACGAAGGGTACAATTAAGGGCGTGGGACTATCGCACACATTTAATTCTGACCGCCTTAATTCAGAAGTTGGAATACGTCGAGACGAATCCTCAAACTTTGATGAAAACTTTTCATACTCCTTATCAACACAATGGTTTGTACTTTCTAACTTATCGTTAACAGCTGCGATTAATACTGGCTTTAAGGCTCCTAGTTTTAACGATCTTTATTATCCACTTGCAGATTATGGATCTTTCGGATCTTATCAAGGCAATGAAAATTTAACACCAGAAAAATCATTAAATCGCAGATTTGAAGCTCAATACATAGAAGGACAGTCTTCTTATAAGGCCAGTTATCAATTTAGCCACATCGAAGATCTCATTCAATGGCAAGACATTGGCGGCGGTGAAAACAAACCCGTTAATGTAGATCAGGTGTTATTACGTAACACTGTATTTTCTTGGGATTACGATTGGTCAAATGGGTTATCAAGCCAAGCTTCTTATGAATGGAGTCATGCAATAGATTTAAGAACTCATAAGAATATTCAGCGTCAATCTGCTCGAGCAGCTAAGCTAAATTTAAATTATATTAAAGGTCAATACAGTACTGGTACAAGTATTCGGTATTTATCTGAAAGCTATGATGATGCTGAAAACAATGATTTACTAGCGGCTTACACTATTACTGATGTTTATGGCGATTACACAGTCACTAAAAATCTCAGCATAGGTATTCGTATTAATAACTTAGCAAATAAAAAGTATGCAGCCGCTAAAGACTATTCAGCTCAAGAAAGAACCTATCTTGTTAATGGAACATTTAATTTCTAGGAAAATAATATGGCTAACCGACTATCAAAAATTTCCACCAAAACAGGTGATAAAGGCGAAACCGGCTTAGGTGATGGTAGTCGTATTAGCAAAACGTCGACTCGCATTCACGTCATTGGCGAAGTTGATGAAGTGAATTCTTGGGTCGGTGTTTTAGCCGCTGAATTGGATTCAGGCGATCACCATCAAACTATTCTTAGTCAGATTCAACATGATTTATTTGATTTGGGTGGTGAGCTTTGTGTGCCAGGTTATAAAGCCTTAGCACCGAGTATGCTCGAAGAGTTAGAAAATACTCTAGTAACTATTAATGAAGCGTTACCGCCGTTAAAAGACTTTATTTTACCCGGTGGCAGTAAGGCCGCATCTTATTGCCACATGGTAAGAACCGTTAGTCGTCGAGCTGAACGCTCTATTGTTGCTTTGGCTAACGAAGAAGCCGAAGCCGGTAATGACATTAATCCATTAGCGGTTCAGTATATGAACCGCTTATCGGATTTTTTCTTTGTATTAGCTAGGGATATTGCGAGGAAAAATGGCGGCCAAGAAGTATTATGGAAAAGCCGCCATACCAAATCGAAAAAAGACGCTTAAAAGCAATTAAACTTTAAAACGCTCAACTCGCTGTGTTAAAGATTCAGTCAAAGACTGGGTCTGACGCACAGCATCTAAAGTTCCTTCAACATTATTGACGGTCTCTTCTCCATGCACCCTAATAACGGATAAATTATTATTCAAGGCTTTAGCGGCTTCTTGCTGGCTGCTAGCAGTAGATACAATGTCTAATGTTTTTCTTTGAATTTCTTGCATGCTGCCTTTAATACTCTCTAAGGCTTCACCCACTTGACCAGAACTATCAACAGTTTTATTAACCATTGTTCGGTTAATTTCCATCGTATCGACAGCACGTTGAATATTTTGCTGCACTTCTTTAATCAAGCCTTCAATTTCTGCGGCAGAGCCTTGAGTTCGACTGGCCAACGTTCTGACTTCATCAGCTACCACAGCAAAGCCACGACCTTGTTCGCCCGCACGTGCTGCTTCAATAGCCGCATTTAATGCCAGTAAATTCGTTTGCTCAGCGATTCCTTTAATCGTGCCTAAGATAGAGCTGATGTTGGTTGAGTTATCCGCTAAGCGATTAACCGCTTCCATTGAATTACTCATTTCCTCTGATAGCTGCTGCACATCGGTAATAACATTAAGTACAACCTTACTCGCTTGCGTAGAACGCTCTGCTCCTGATAAGGCTGATTGTTCCGCTTCCCCTGCCATGATGACAACTGTACTGGCACGCTCAGATAAATCAATAATGGTATTGGCAACTTCTTCGGTTTCCGCCATTTGAGTATTTACCGACTTACGGCTGCTATTCGCGATAGCTTCAACATCCGAGACTTTATTACCCACATTTTCGGCGGTATCTTTAACCGTTGATAAGATTCCTCGTACTTCAGATGTCATTTCATTAAAAGCATCTCTTAATTGCCCCATTTCATCCTTACCTGCAAACGTGATTACCTGAGTTAAATCCCCTTGAGCAATCTTTTGTGCGGCAGAAAAGAAACGAGCAATAGAATATTGAACCGATAAAAAGAAGGCTGAATACAGATAAATAATAATCGTCATCACTGTTAATAACACTGAAGCCGTCAATAACATATGGGAACTTTGATCATCTAAGCGAGCTTGCAGCTTTTCACCAATGAGTGGCAGTATCATGCTATCAAGATCACGTAATGCTTGAATTTTAGGTTGAGCAATCGCTTCAAAATCGATCCAATCCATGGTCACACTTGTTGCTGCGATAACCTCATCATCAAGAGTGGTTTGTATCGCAATCATGCCATTACCAGACTTTTTAGCCTGCGTAGCAATAGCGTCTAGACCTAGCGCTTCTAAGCTACTCGTTACAAGCTGTATGTCTGATTCAACCGCTGCCATGCTGTCAAATACATCATTTAATAAATCATAAGTCATAGATTGAAGATATTTTTCAATCATGGCATAAACACCTGCCGTCAAGCCAAGTCCTGCAGCATTACGTATGACGGGTGAATTTGCTAAAGAAATAATTAATAGCTGCTGAATCGCAGGATCTGAATCCAATGCTAACCCTGTACTTTGCGCATACTTATTAACGACTAGGTACAGCTCATCGATCACCTGCTGATAAAATTTAAACTGATCAGGTAACGTTGGCGTACGAGCATCACCATCAATAGTGAGTTTACTAAAGTTCTCTTTCTTAAAAACAGTAAGCTGCACTTTTAGGTCATCATTATCAATGGCCTTAATAGCCTTATTAAATTGATCGTCAACATTAGTACGATAATCTAACATCCGACTATTCAGTGTCGAATCCTTCTGGAAGACTAAAGGCGATGTATAGTTACGATAATCTTCAAGTGCATACACAACATTCATAATATTTTGAATATTGTGCACAGCCAGCAGTTCACTCTCAGTTTTTTGTAGACTCTGATAGGAAGCGTAAAATACTTGGCCACTTAAAAAAACTAAAGGCACCATAAATAAAAAGCTAATCAATCCGAATTTAGCGGCATAACTTAACCGCCCCATTAAACGAATAGCAGGCCATAAAATCGTTTTTAGCATAACGCCCTCACTTCTATATTATGCTTATTATTCAATATACCTATTTTATCACCCCCTAAAAGAGTAAATCGCTAGATATCCATATTTAAAAATATCTACAACATTAGGTGTCTAATATCTCCTAACAGCATAGCCAATCGTTGACTAAAACGTGCTGCTTCTGCGCCATCAATCACTCTATGATCGTAAGAAAGCGACAGTGGTAACATAAGCTTAGGCACAAAATCGCTACCATTCCACACAGGTTTCATCTCTGCACGAGATAAGCCTAAAATAGCGACTTCTGGAGCATTAACGATAGGCGTAAATGCCGTACCACCAATACCACCAAGACTAGACACACTGAGACACCCGCCTTGCATATCCGCTAATCCTAACTTACCAGCTCTAGCTTTCTGTGCCTTTTCAGTTAGGTCTTGTGCTATTTGTGTAATGCTCTTTTTATCGACATCACGAATAACGGGGACTAATAATCCATTGGGCGTATCAACGGCAACACCAATATTTAAATATTTTTTATAAATTAGTGATTGACCATCCGATGAGAGTGACGCATTAAATTGTGGAAACTCTTTCATGGCCATTGCCAAGGCTTTCATCACAAAAGGCACCGCTGATAACTTCTGCTCACTATTAGGGGCACTGTTCACCTGTTTTCTAAAGGCTTCGAGTGCAGTGATATCCGCTTGATCAAATTGTGTTACTTGCGGTACATTTAACCAAGCAGCGGTCATATTCTTTGCTGTCGCCAACTTAATTTTGTTCTGCGCAGAGGTTTCTGTTTCACCATATTTACTAAAATCAATCGTTGCGACTTTTGGAATACCCGAACCAGAAACCGTGGGGTTTTGTAAGGCAGATTTCACATGATGCTGCACATCCTCTTTAGTAACTCGTCCACGAACTCCCGTTCCTTTAACTAAAGCAAGATCAACCCCAAACTCTCTACCTAGCTTTCTAACAGCAGGACCAGCATGGACTTTTCCAGAAGGCTTTACATCATCAATACGGCTTGTAGCGCTCTTCGCTGAGTTATTATCACTGGCAGGGAGCGTACTTTCTGAGTTTTCTGAAACACCCGTTTTTTCTGTTGGCAATGAAGGTTCTTCTGATCCAGATTCAGTTGACGATTCAGAGACCATCAATTCAATCATCGCATCCCCAACTGAGACTTTATCTCCCAGAGTTAACAATATTTTTTCTACTCGTCCAGCTTTGCCTGCTGGTATTTCCATCGAGGCTTTATCAGTTTCTAACGTCAATACCGACTGTTCAGCATCGACTTCTTCACCGACATTGACCAGCAGTTCAATCACTTCTACCTGATCTGAGCCACCTAAATCGGGCACGGGAATAACTTCTATACGAGTTGAGTTCGACTGTTTATCTTCCACAGCAGCATCCGCTATCGGCTCTTTCAGCGCTGCTGACTCCGTTGATTTTTTCGGTACATTTTCTTGCGCTATTTCTTCTACCTTGCTTGCTAATTCACTGTCCGTTGCACTGCCTGAGTCTGAGGTAGCTGTTTCGATTTTGCCGTACTCATCCCCTTCATTTAGTTTATCACCCACCTTCACCGACAAAGAAGAAATAGTGCCATCAAACGGCGAGGGTATTTCCATGGTTGCTTTATCAGTTTCTAATACAATAATACTTTCTTCAGCTGTGACCTGATCACCCGTCACAACCAAAATCTCAATTACTTCTACTTGTTCAGCCCCACCTAAATCAGGGACTGTTAATGATTTAATCGTCATAACATTAATTCCTAATTCAGTTTATTAGCTGTATAGCGGATCAAGTTTGGCTGGATTAATACCCAGCTCTTCTCGCGCTTGATTTAATGTTTCGGCAGAAACAGATCCTTGTTTCTTAAGCTCGTATAAAGCCGCCCAAGCAACATGCTGCCAATCCACTTCGAAGAAATAACGTAAATTCTCACGTGTATCACTGCGGCCAAAACCATCAGTACCCAAAACCTTGTATTCTCGATTTTCTGGAATATAAGGCCGAATTTGATCAGCGTAAGTTTTCATATAATCAGTTGCTGCAATGATAGGGCCTGCTGTACTTTTTAATTGTCGTTTAACATAAGGCTCTTCAAGTGTTTCACCCGCCGATAAATAATCTTGGCGTTCACAGCCAAGTCCGTCACGACGAAGTTCATTGAATGACGTTACACTCCATACCTGCGAGCAAATACCTTTTTCCGCCAGCCAATCAGCCGCTTTTTCTACTTGTAATAAGATCGCACCACAGCCAAGAAGCTGTATGCAGTTTTTATTATCTTTCGCCGCATCACCGACTGTTTTTAATGAATACATACCACGACGAATACCGTCTTCCGCACCTTCTGGCATAGCAGGATGAGTATAATTTTCATTCATGGTTGTAATGTAATAAAAGACTTTTTCTTTCTTCTCATACATACGGCGTAAGCCATCTTGCATAATAACCGCAAGTTCATAACCATACGTTGGGTCATAACTAACACAGTTAGGAATACTGGAAGCCAATATATGGCTATGGCCATCCTGGTGCTGTAAACCTTCTCCGTTTAAGGTTGTGCGCCCTGACGTCGCCCCAATCAAAAAACCTTGGGCTTGCATATCACCCGCCGCCCACGCTAGATCACCAATGCGCTGGAAACCAAACATGGAGTAAAAAACGTATACCGGCACCATAGCCAAACTATTGGTGCTATAAGACGTTGCTGCGGCCATCCACGCGGCAAATGCACCCGCTTCATTAATACCTTCTTCTAAGATACGACCTTTTTTATCTTCGCGGTAATACATCATCTGGCCAGAATCAACAGGGTTGTACAACTGACCTTCCGACGAATAGATGCCCAACTGACGGAACATGCCTTCCATACCAAACGTGCGTGCTTCATCTGGCACAATCGGTACGACACGCTCCCCTAAAGATTTATCTTTTACTAACTGAGAAAGTACTCGCACAAACGCCATGGTAGATGAAATTTCACGCTCACCACTGCCATCAAGTTGCCCTTTAAAGCTGGCCAGCTCTGGTGCTTTCAATGCTTGCCAAGTTTCAGTTCGCACAGGCATATAGCCGCCTAATTTTTCACGCTGCTTGCGCAAATAAATCATTTCTGGACTGTCTTCTGCTGGGCGATAAAAGGGTAATTTTTCTAAGTCTTCATCCCGAATGGGCACGTCAAAACGATCACGAAACGCTTTCAAACTATTAAAGTCGAGTTTTTTCACCGAGTGACTTGGATTTTGTGCTTCTGCTTCTGGCCCCATGCCATAGCCTTTGACTGTATGCGCAAGAATAACCGTTGGCTGGCCTTTATGATTCATTGCCTGCTGATAAGCAGCAAATACCTTGTACGGATCGTGTCCCCCTCGATTTAATTTAAAGATATCTTCGTCGCTCATATCTTTAATAATTTCTTTTAGCTCAGGATATTTATCAAAGAAATGCTCGCGAGTATATTTTCCGCCTTTGGCTTTATAATTTTGGAATTCACCATCAACCGTTTCATCCATACGTTTTTGCAAATACCCTTTACGATCCTTTGCCAACAATGGATCCCAGAAACGCCCCCATACGACTTTAATAACATTCCAACCCGCGCCACGGAATGAGCTTTCTAGCTCTTGAATAATTTTACCGTTACCACGCACAGGGCCATCAAGGCGCTGTAAATTGCAGTTAACAACAAAAATTAGATTCTCTAATTTTTCACGACCGGCAAGAGAGATTGCGCCTAAGCTTTCTGGCTCATCACACTCACCATCGCCGAGGAATGCCCATACTTTACGGTCTTTACGCGGCACGAGTTCACGAGCAGACATATAACGCATGAAATGCGCTTGATAGATGGCCTGCAGTGGACCCAAACCCATTGATACCGTCGGGAACTGCCAGTAATCAGGCATCAATTTAGGATGAGGATAAGAAGATAAACCTGGTTTTAAGGCTTCGCGACGGAAAGACTCTAAATCTTTCTCATCAAAACGCCCTTCTAAATACGAGCGCGCATAAATACCTGGAGAGACGTGCCCTTGATAATAAATCAAATCACCTAATGGCGATTCTTCACTATTTGGATTTGGCGCACGGAAAAAGTGATTGAAACCTACATCGTACAAGGTCGCACTCGAAGCGAAACTCGAAATATGTCCACCCAAGTCACCGGCATTCTCTTTGTTTGCTCGGCTCACCATCGCTAAAGCATTCCAACGAATAAGAGAACGAATACGGCGTTCAATAAATAAATCTCCAGGCATTGGAGCTTCAGCTTCTGGTGGAATGGTATTGCGATAGGGAGTTTTCATTGCGTAAGGTAGCGGCGCGCCATTGCGGGTTGCGCGCTCAGCAATTCGCTCGATTAAAAAGTGGGCACGCTCAAGACCTTCTGCCCGAATAACGGAATGAATAGCATCCACCCATTCTTTGGTTTCAATCGGATCGTTGTCTTGAGTCTCTTTATAGTCGTCCATAAAATCCTTATTCCTAATAGAATTATGCATAGCTGTAATTCAGTATAGTTAAAGAATCGAAAGAGAAACAAATAAATTCTGACCAAAAGGACAGGTTTTAGTTGGATTGACCTATATTGATACATTTAATCAGTCGCGCGTTATAACTTAACCGCGTATGAATAGAAGGTAGAATGAATACTTTACAGTCATTCATTAATGGCGAGCCTTTTCCATTGCTTGGCATAGCTGCTCTGTGCCAATTAAAAAACGAGAAGTGGGACGTTGAAAAAGTTCCGGCAATATATGAAATAAATTATTCTTCTGCACCGCTTGCAGGCTTGTATATTGTCGCCAATCATCTAACCATTCAGGGCGAGCTTGCCCCATACCACTGGCGACAATCACTTTTGGATCTTGTAGCAAAATGGATTCAATACTGACTTGAGGATTCGTCATCGGCAAGTCAGAAAAAATATTATTCCCACCACACAATTCAATTGCACGGCTAATAAAAGTATTTCCGTTTTGCGTCATTAATGGAGCATTCCATACCTGATAGAACACACTGACTTTTTCTTGCTGGCTATATGTATTACGCAAATACGTTAGTTTCTTGTTAAATTCGGCTAAGGCAATAGCGGCTTGCTTGTCTTTACCCGTTATTTTTCCGTATACCGCTAAAGCATTAGCAATATCTTCGAATTCACGCGGATCGGAAACTAAAATTGGTAATCCTAGCGCTTTTAAACGCTCAAGTTCACGACTGCGATTACCTTCTGGCCAGGCAATCAATAAATCAGGCTCTAAGGCAATGATCGCTTCAATATTCAGTGCGCTATAGCCACCAACACGAGGAATATTTTTGGCTGCTTCTGGATAATCTGAGTATTTCACGGCACCAACAACATGCTCACCGGCACCGACTTCAAATAATAATTCAGTTGCATGAGGCATCAAACTAACAATGCGCATTACTGGCTGATCAAAAATATGCTCCACTCCATCATCGTCAGTTACCATAATTTTTGAATCTATATTGGCGTTTAAACTTAGGGGAGACGCGAACAGATTGATAGAAAACAACAGTCCTGCGATTAACGAGATAATACGAAACATAATGATCCAATGATTTGAAAATTCAGTTAAATATAAATCAAAAAACTTTAAAATGTTAACTGGCTCAAAGCGTCATCTAAACGCTGCCAATGATTTTCATCATTGTCTGGCAAACCAAAACGTAAACCCGATAAAGTCTTTGATGTAGCGGGTAAATAACGCACCAATATTCCTTGCTGCGCTAACTGATTAAATAGGTCTTCTGAGTGTTCATGATACACAGTTTGGAATAATCCAGTACCACTGCATTGGCAACGACTATGCTGCTCAAGCAAAGAGGCGAGTCGCAAAGATTGCTCGTTTAAATCAAAGCGCTGCTGGTTAATCCAAGTATTATCTTGCAAGGCTAAGTGACCCAAATATTGCGCGGGATGACTAACAATCCATGGACCAAGCATTTTATGCAGCCGCTGAATATTTTTTTCAGCTGCAAAAACAAACCCTAAACGCAATCCTGCAAGACCAAAGAACTTGCCTAATGAACGCAATACAAACAAACCTTCACGCTCGCTACTACCGACCAGACTCTGCTGAGGCGTCATATCCATAAAAGCTTCATCAACGATTAACCAACCACCGCGACGATGTAAAATAGACCACCATTTTAACAACTGTTCTGCAGGCCAACGATGACCACTGGGATTATCAGGGTTTAATAAAATAAGAACATCAACCGGCTGCTGAGTTAATAGCTCAGAAATTTTATCGCAAGCAACTTTACGCACTCGGTGACCTTGCTCTTCCCAGGCCATTCCATGTTCAGCGTAGCTACCCGATGTTACCCACACTTTTGCTTCATGCTTGCGCCCATGTTGCAGTGCAGCATACAAGAAAGGTAATAAGCGAATGCCTTGCTGCGAACCTGCGCAGGATAATATATTAGCAACAGTTATCTGAGCTTCACACTGCTCGCTCGCTAAATAGTATGCTAGAGCCGCGTTCTCGAGACTCTCTTCAGCCTGCTTCTGCTCTTCAGGTAAGCGCTGCCATACCCGAGTAGGAATCTCAGGTACAGGCCAACTGGTCGGATTAATGCCTGTGCTGATATCCAACCACTCTGCACGAGGAATATGAAAAAATTCTGCCGCCGCGTTAAGCGCCCCACCATGAACAGGTAAAAAACTTTTGCCAGACGCTGGATTAAGTGGGTTTTGATTAAAGGACAAAAACCAGTCCTCCAAGGCTAAATAACCAAAATAATAAAGTTTTCTGCACCAGCTCTAATGATTCAATAATAGTATGCGCTTGCGCGGCTTCGCCACAGCCCATGAGAGGTTTTTCTTCCCACTTGCCGTGATAATAAGCACCGTCACTTAAACGTACATTTAATGCTCCTGCACCGGCCGTCATTACTGGCCCACCGTTGGGGCTCGAGCAATGTTTAGCCTGTATTCGCCAGCAACTTAAAGCTTTTTTTCCTTGCTCGACCGAGCTGGCACAAAATGCAAAGCCATATGCTGTTAATCGTGCAGGTATATAATTGAGTACATCATCAAAGTAGGCTGAGAAACGTCCGAAGTATAAAAACTGATGTGTTTTATACCCCCACATTGCATCAAGTGTATTAATTAAACGGTGCAAAACAGCACCTTCTACCCCTGCGACCATGAACCAAAAGATCGTTGCAAATAGCGCGTCTGAACTATTTTCCAATACACTTTCAACCGACGCTTGAGCAATTTGAGTACTGTCTAATTGCTGGGTTTCACGACTTACAATCCAGCTGAGCTTAGTGCGCGCCAAGTCGAGTTGGTTAATGTTCAATTCGATAAAAATAGCCCGTGCATGTTGCTGCAAACTCGACCAGCCAATACACAAATACAGCAAGCCTGCATCAATGAAAATATTGATAATGCTGGGCATTGAATGCTGAACAATGATAATCGCACCTATAATCGGTGTCACCGCCAATAAGCACGCCAATACGCCATTAATAAATTGCGTTCGACTGTCGACAGCTGGGCTCGCCGGACGATTTAATTTCTGCTGCAAGAAATCAACATAACGCCCAAAACCCACCAAAGGGTGATACTTTTTTGGCTCAGCGAAGCGATAATCTAACGCTAAAGCCAATAACAATGAAAAAAAGCTGAGGATCAAGATAAAATCTCTTAAAATAGGTTTTCATGAATTTTTTACCAATACGTTAATACTTTTTAAAATCTATTAACGAGTCCGCTGATTTTAACAGGCTTACCCTTTTTATGCTTCCACAACTTGAGCAACAACATGCGCTTGAACGCCTTTTTCAGAATAATAAACAGCTCACGTTAATGGTTCAGGGCACAACCTCTGATGCCGGTAAAAGCACACTCTGCTGCGCGCTAGGACGAGTATTCAAACGCCAAGGAATCTCAGTCGCTCCGTTTAAGTCACAAAACATGGCGCTTAATAGTGCGGTTACCGAAGATGGCGGAGAAATTGGCCGCGCCCAAGCCCTACAAGCTCAAGCCTGCGGTTTAAAATCACATACTGACTTCAACCCTGTATTATTAAAACCAACGTCTGACATTGGTTGCCAAGTCATCATCAACGGTAAGCCGATACTGAGCCCTGATGGCAAGGCAGAAGGTGGCAAGATGAAAGCTCGCCAGTATCACGACTATAAACCCACCGCGATGAAAGCAGTATTAGCCTCGCACAAAAGATTAAGACAGCAATATGACTGGGTCGTTGCGGAAGGTGCGGGCAGCCCAGCTGAAATTAATTTGCGTGATCGTGACATTGCTAATATGGGGTTTGCTGAGGCAGTCGATTGCCCGGTAATTATTATTGCTGATATTGATCGTGGTGGTGTATTCGCGCATATTGTTGGCACGCTGGACTGCTTGTCTGAATCAGAACGTAATCGAGTCGTCGGCTTTGTGATCAATCGTTTCCGCGGCGATGTTAGTTTGCTACAGCCCGGCTTAGATTGGCTTGAGGAAAAAACCGGCAAGCCAGTATTAGCGGTGATGCCTTATTTGATGGGTCTTCACTTAGATAGCGAAGATTCTGTTAGCTTATCCGCATCCTTGGCAGATAACGGTTCTGATAATCAGAAAAAAATCAAAGTCGTTGTCCCCATTTATCCTCGAGTTAGTAATCATACTGATTTGGATCCTATTGCGGCGCACCCGCAAGTAGATTTAGAGGTCATTGGCCCTTCTATCTCCGGCTCTTCGATTGCAAGTAATGGCGTGACCGCAGCGACTCATATTCCAACGGCTGACTTAGTTATTTTACCCGGTTCAAAAAATACACGTGCAGACTTAGCTTGGCTAAAAGAACAAGGCTGGTTGCCTTATTTACAGCAACACTTGCGTTATGGCGGCAAGGTATTAGGTATTTGTGGTGGCTTGCAAATGCTAGGAAAAAAAATTAATGATCCGTTGGGTCTAGAAGGCTTACCAGGCAATAGTGAAGGCTTTGGTTGGTTAGATATTAAAACTGAATTACAGCCAGAGAAGACATTAAAAAATGTAACGGGGAAATTGAACCTACCAAATCAAGAAAGCTGTGATATTCAAGGTTATGAAATTCATGCAGGCTTAACGTTAGCTTCATCGAATTCAGTTGAAAATACGTCGATTATCACGACAGAAGACGATCATATTTGTGCACTTCTTTCAGAAGATCAACAAATTCTAGCCAGCTATTGGCACGGTTTAATGGATACTCCGGAAGCACTACAAGCTATTTTACGCTGGGCAGGTGCAGAAACTAAGTTGGTTGATTATCAGGAGCTACGTGAGAAAAGTCTGGATGCTTTGGCCGATTCTGCTTTCGAGAGTTTTGATTGGGTGAAACTTGAGCAGTCACTGGCTGAATTTTCTCAAAGCAGATAATTAATAGCATCATTAGATATAAACGCCGAAGCGCTTAAGTTTGGCATGATTCACTAAAGATCAGAGCAGGGGACTTCGCTCTACGACACGTCGTAAATACGCCCAACACTAATCCACGAATCCAAGAAAACGTCTTGGTGATGCATTAGGTTGTTCGTTTTAGGGGCTTCCCGCAGCAGGAGCTGTGGAGAGCCTCCAGGGATGGATTCACGGCGTCCTCTCAAACGAACAACCTAATGCAGCACTTCAATAATTCTCGCATTACGGCGCTTAGAATCACAAAACCAAAGCACATAATAACAAAGCTTCCTGAACTTCAATCATCGCACCCGCAGTATCCCCAGTAGTCCCCCCAATGCGCTGCATCATAATATTGCGTGCCCAAAGTAAAATAGCGGCAGAAAGAATCAAAATTAAAATCGACTTTTGCTGCAAAAATACTACCGTAAGTAACACAGAAATAACGGTCACCATCGTCAATAGTAGCGGATTAATCGATTGTTTAAGATTACTGCCCAAACCTTTATCACGCACATAAGGGGTAAAATAAAATAACGGCAAAATACTCAAGCGCGCTAACATAGGCACGGCTAAAACCGCACCGATCAAATAGAAGCCTTGCGACTTATCAACGACCACCACCAAGGCTGAAAATTTTAATAATAAAACCACTACCACCAGCATCGCGCCCATCGGCCCAATGGTTGGGTCTTTCATAATATCTAACGTGCGTTGTTTATCACCGTAACCCCCTACCCAAGCATCGGCCGCGTCGGCTAAACCATCTAAGTGCAAACCACCCGTTACTAAACACCAAACCAGCAACATCAACGCAGCAATCACTAAACTTGAACTGTCAAAACCTAAGGACGGTAAAGAGTAAGAATTGCTCACCTGCCAAGCACAAATACAATAAATCGCTAACATCAATAAACCAATAATCAATCCGACTAGCGGATAGAAATAGAGCGAACCTTGAGCGATCTTTTTATTATGTATTTTTAAG
Organism: Oleispira sp.; assembly: GCA_047616865.1. Lineage (GTDB taxonomy): Bacteria > Pseudomonadota > Gammaproteobacteria > Pseudomonadales > Oceanobacteraceae > Oleispira. The sequence goes on along the minus strand of JBLGBO010000004.1, from coordinate 65,941 downwards.
GCTTTTGATAAATTAACCGCAGGAATTCGGGTTAAAAATGCAATGGCATACCAGAATGAAAACCACGCGAGTCTTATGTTATTCATCTTTAATCTCTTCACCAAAATGAGACAACAAGCTTGGCCAATGTTGAACAGGCTCTTCACCCACTGGGCTATGATCTACCCGAAAGCGCGAGACAGCGGCATACGGAATAGCAAAACGATTCATCGCTGCTGGCGCCAACAACAATAACTGCTTTAATAAAAGCCGCATGACACCACCATGGCAAACCAATAAAATACGCTTGCCTTGAAATTCAGTAATCAACTCCAACCAAGCCTGTTCAATACGTGCACTAAAATCTTTGACAGGCTCTCCATTCGGCGCACAAAACTCCAGCGGATCTTGCCACATTTTTTCCATCAGCTCAGGTTGATTTTGCCAAATTTTAGCCGTGCTCAGACCATCCCAATCGCCATAATGAATTTCACGCCAGCTTGAGTTTATAAAAAAACCAGCGCTGTTTTCATTCAACTGTGTAGCAACCAATGACTTAGAAAAGTCAGCACAACGAATTAAAGGGGATGAGACAATAACGTCCCACCGATTCCCATCAGCTAATAACATTTCACTGCGTTTACGCGCTTGCACCCAACCCTTTTTCGTTAACCCATGATCCGTGCTACCACGTAAGATAGTACCACCTTCTGGGCAGCTGCCTTCCGGCTCACCATGACGCATGACATCAATAAAGGTTGTTTGCATTTTCATTTATTCTTACTCAGACACGACGGCTTCAGAGATTGCGGCTTCAGCAAAAGTCGCCATGCCATTATGCAGCGCACAGGCTTGGCGTAATAAAGGTAATGCGATACCTGCTCCACTACCTTCACCCAAGCGTAATCCTAAACTCAATAACGGTTTTGCCTCTAGCGCGGCTAACATAAATTTATGGCCTGGCTCATCCGACTGATGACTAAACAAAAGCCAGTCATGAACCTGCGGATTCATCTTGCATGCTGCTAACGCTGCTGCTGTCGTGATAAATCCATCTACTAGCACAGGAATTCCCAGCTGAGCACAACGAATATAAGCCCCCGTAATCGCCGCAATTTCAAAACCGCCAAACTCTTGCAAAATTTGCTCAGCACTCAACTCAGTTAGCGGTAAACGCGCTAGTGCTTTTTCAATAACTCTGATTTTATTATTTAAGCCAGCGTCATCAATGCCGGTACCGCGGCCTGTCATGACGGCTGCTGATTGGCCAGTATAAACACAGCCCAATGCGGCCGCTGGCGTCGTATTACCAATACCCATTTCCCCTGCGATGAATAAATCAACACCGTCTTTTTTACCCTGTTCAATAACCTGCTGACCAATGCTTAGTGCTTGCTCTAACTGCTCAGTCGTCATCGCACTTTCTAAACTCAAATCGGCTGTGCCCGGCCCGATTTGCTTATCTAATAAAGCGTCGTAATCGTCAGCAAAATCAATTTCAAACGCTGTGCCACAATTGACAACTTTTAGTTCCGCATTATTGGATTCAGCCAATACCGAGATGGCCGCACCACCCTTTACAAAATTACGAATCATCTCAACCGTAACCGCTTGCGGAAAAGCAGAAACACCTTGTGCAACCACACCATGATCGCCAGCAAAAACCGTGATCAAAGGCTGCTTAATTGCCGGTTTATCGTCGCCGTATAAACTGGCGAGTGTAATCGCTACGTCTTCTAATAGCCCTAAAGAACCTGGTGGCTTTGTTAGCATCCCCTGACGCTCTTGAGCCTGAGTTTTCACTATTTCATTAATCGCTAAGCAATCGTTTTTCCACCAAGCTTGTGTCATATTTTCAACTCAATTCAAATTTTTTGATGATCATTCGTATAATAATTTTAACGCTTCAACGGCATAGCTAAGCCTGCCACAATCAGCGTTACGTTATTCGCAAGGCGAGCAATATCTTGATGTAACCAGCCTGCTTCATCGACAAAACGTCGACTCAGCTCACCCATAGGCACAATGCCTTGGCCAACTTCATTACTGACTAAAATAACCTGCCCAGGCAAACTACCTAAAGTGGTTAATAATTCTTCTTTATACTCGGCCAATGATTTTATCTCGCTGTTAATACTATCAGCTTGACCTTGCTCAGTCATAAGTACATTAGTTAGCCATAAAGTTAAGCAATCAACCAATAAACAGGTCTCTTTATCAGCATGCTGCTGCAACACTTGGGCTAATAATAAGGGTTCTTCTACCGTCAACCAGTGATCAGGCCTATCATCAATGTGGCGATTAATACGCTGTTGCATTTCATCATCATAAACCGTTGCCGTCGCAACATAGACCACATTTTTGGCCGAGTCAGTAGCCACTTGCTCGGCAAATCGACTTTTACCCGAGCGCGCTCCACCCAAGACCAAATGTACTTGATTATTCATGTCAGTCACTCATGCCGCTGTTCATGCCAGTTAATCAACAAACGCTTTGCTAAATAACGTCTATAATTTAGTTAATAAAATTCGGGGAAGTATACCGCTATGAGCAAAGAAAATCGCATGTCTGCACGACAAGTTTTGGAAGCCACCGTTAGCTTGTTTATGCATGACTCAAAAGAATACATAGGTTTAATGGTCGATTTTTCAGCCACAGGGATCATGCTATCGTCCTATATGCCGTTAGAAATAGGCACTATATTAGAAGTCGACATGGTCGATATCCCACCCAATATCGATAGCCGCCGTACTGGCCAAGTCAAAGCTCAAGTCATGTGGACAGATCGTATAACCCCGAGCATGTATGGCAATGGCTGCAAGGTTATTGAACTGAGCGATCACGCTCAATTAATGTTAGCCTCGTATCATTCGACTAATACTTAAATGAAATTTCAATGCACGACTGCCATACAAACTCATCACCATCAGCCGCTCTAAAAGTAGGGATTGATCTAGGTGGGACTAAAATCGAGATTATAGTCCTCTCTCCACAAGGAGATACATTACTTCGCCAGCGTATTTCAACGCCGACAAAAAACAACTTCAACTCTGCCAAAGAGCAATATAAAGCCATTATTGCGGCGATCAAACAATTGCTCTCTGCTAGCCAAGATCAATTACAAACACAGCTCCTAAATCAATCATCTCAATCTATAGGCATAGGTATTCCTGGCGCTATTAGCCCTGCAACAGGCCTAGTCAAAAATGCCAATACCATCTGTTTAATTGGTCAGCCTTTTCAGCAAGACTTAGAAAATGCGCTTAAGTGTCCAATAAAAATTGCCAATGATGCTGATTGCTTTGTATTGTCTGAAGCAAAAGATGGGGCTGCCAAAGGTGCAAACTCAGTATTCGGTATTATTATCGGTACCGGATGTGGTGGAGGCTTAGTCATCAATCAACAATTGGTTTCAGGCCCGAATGCTATTTGTGGTGAATGGGGGCACAACCCCCTACCTTGGCCTCAATTGAATGAAGTTTTGTTGCCTTGCTACTGTGGCAAACAAGGCTGTATTGAGACTTTCCTTTCTGGCCCTGGCTTTACGCTGCATACCAATAAACGCAGCAATAAAAACCGTACTGCAGAACAATGGCATCAAGCCTTGCTTGCGGGTGATCAACAAGCGATAACGGCATTCGATATTTATGCGCGCCAACTGGCGAAATCACTGGCCAGTGTGATTAACATCATCGATCCAGAGGTGATTGTATTAGGCGGTGGTATGTCGAACATTGATTATTTATACAGCCGAGTGCCAGAAGTATTACCTGAATACGTTTTCTCTGATCAGGTACTGACTCGGCTAATAAAAGCCGAGCATGGAGACTCAAGTGGGGTGCGCGGCGCAGCGTTTCTATAAAAAGGGAAGAGACACTTAGAAAAGCGTGCCACCCACAATGGTAATTAACGCAATGATAACTAACCAAACAATTGCACTACGGCGATGCAGCATTTGTAACTCTAACATTTGATCGCAGGCATATTTAGTATCGGCTTCAGCATTAGTCATCGTCTCAATACAGCTCTCTTTATCGTTTTTCCCTGATAACGACGCTAAGGCAACTTTATACAAAACGACATCCGCGGGTGCACGCCCTTTCCACAATGATTGCTTCCAGATATTAATTCCTTGTACAAAATTTCCCGCCAGCGCAAACGTTAAGCCTAATAATCGCGCGGGTATCCAAGATAACCAATGCATCGGACGCCAAGCTTTCTCTTCACAATGCACAAGCTGAGAGTATTGCAGGCTGAACCAAGCTAATAACACCCCAGGGACACCTAATATTAAGAACCAAAAGATCATTAAGAAAAAGAACTCAAACCAGCGATGCAAAATGGTATGGCATACCTGATCGTGCATTTTTGCCAATTCATCACTCAGTTCAATTTCAGGAATCGCCAAGTATTGTTCTGCACAGCGATAAGCCCCTTGAATATCACCATTCTCTAGATCTTTACGATACTGAGTAACATGACGTTCAAAGTCAGCGTGACTTAATACATACAGTAATAAGGCAACTTCTAAAATAATAGCGGGCAAACCTAAAAGTTGATCTTCGATCATGATAAAACAACCACCAATAAGGATTGATGGTATAAATACAATTAAAATATAGCGCCCTGTGCGCCCTAACTTTTGCAGCCATGGGCGACCTTGAAACAGGTAAAACCACTTACTAAAACTACGACTCGTGGTCGTACTGCGATTAATGCCACTATAATGTTGCAATATAAGGGTAATAAATAAGATCAAAAACTTCATGTAATAACCCACTAAGATTTTTGTATGAGTCTAGCGATAATCGCTCTGCTTAACAAACATCGGATTCTTTATTTATAGCTTAGCAGTTCAAACCAGAAAATAACCTTTGCCACTTGAAGGCAGGACCAGGATCGGTTTTTCGTCTGGGGGAAATAAATTCATGCCCCGTAATACGATCTATTGAAATCTGTGGATAAGCCAACATCAACGACTGCGTCACTTGCTGTAAGCAAAGATATTGATCTTCGGTATAGGCCTCATTATCACAGCCTTCCATTTCGATACCAATAGAGAAATCATTACAGTTATCTCGGCCCGCATAATGAGATAAGCCCGCATGCCAAGCACGCTGATTAAATGGCACAAACTGAATAACAGAACCATCACGACGAATAAATAAATGGCTGGATACCTGTAAATGACATATTTCAGCAAAATAAGGATCCGCGTTCGCCTCTAAGCGATTGCAAAAGAAGTCTTCAACATATGGCCCACCATATTGCTTAGGCGGCAAGCTGATATTGTGAATAACCAATAATGAAACTTCATCATCTGGGCGAGCATTAAAATTAGGCGATGGGCATTTTTGTGCGATATTTAACCAGTGATCATTCACAACAAGCGCCGTAGCGTGGCTCTGCTTCACATTTCAGCCTTATTTTTAAAAATTTGTAGCATTGATTTTGACTCATACAATCAGCCGAGTATAGTGTCAGAATCATTAAATAAAAATCATACAATATAGAAGGCAGACTTTATGGTCGACATTATCAATACCGTTAATGCTTGGGCATGGGGTCCACCAATGTTATTGCTCATTGCAATCACTGGCCTCTTCCTTACTTTGGGCTTAAAAGCCTATCCAATTCTTAATATCAAAAAAGGTTTCTCCCTTTTATGGTCTGGCCGCAAGGCAAAAGGCGAAGGGGATATATCTGGCTTTAACGCATTAATGACTTCTCTTTCTGCCACCATCGGCACGGGTAATATTGCCGGAGTAGCAACGGCGATCGCCATGGGCGGGCCCGGTGCATTGTTTTGGATGTGGATGATTGCCTTAGTTGGCATGGCAACAAAATATGCCGAGGCGGTATTAGCCGTTCATTATCGTGAAAAAGATGAAAACGGCAATTTCGTCGGCGGCCCCATGTATTACATCAAAAATGGCTTAGGCGACAACTGGAAATGGATGGCTGCAGCCTTTGCCTTTTTTGGCATGATCGCAGGTTTTGGTATTGGTAATGGGGTGCAAGCTAACTCGGTTGCCGATGTTATGCACAATTCCTTTAAAATTCCAGAACTGGCCTCAGGCATCATTATGGCGATTTTGGCCGCCCTGGTATTGCTAGGTGGTATCAAGCGTATCGCAACCGTTGCAGGTAAACTGGTTCCTTTTATGGCGATTACTTATATTATTGCCGGCCTGATTTTACTGGTGATTAACTTCGATCGTATTCCTGAAGCCTTCAGTACTATCTTAACTCATGCTTTCACCCCAATTTCAGCAGTCGGTGGTTTTGCTGGCGCAACCGTTTGGGCCGCGCTTCGCTTTGGTATTGCCCGTGGTGTTTTCTCTAACGAAGCTGGCTTAGGTAGTGCACCGATTGCCCACGCAGCCGCGCAAACGAATAACCCAGTTCAGCAAGGTACTATCGCCATGCTGGGAACATTTATTGATACCTTGGTAATTTGTACCATCACGGGTTTAGTCATTGTTTCCTCAGGGGTCTGGCAGTCGGGTGTATCAGGCGCGACCTTAACATCAATGGCTTTTAGTGAAGGTTTGCCGAATATTGGTGAATACATTGTCACATTCGGTTTAATCATTTTTGCTTTCACAACGCTATTAGGCTGGTCATTTTACGGTGAAAAGTGCGCTGAATACTTGTTCGGTGTAAAATCGATTATTATCTTCCGCATTGTTTGGGTACTCGCCATTCCAGTCGGCGCAACCTTCCAGCTAGATTTAGCTTGGTTAGTCGCCGATACGCTGAATGCATTAATGGCACTGCCAAACTTGATTGCTCTGTTATTACTTAGCCCTGTGGTATTTAAGCTAACAAAAGCAGCTCAGCAGAAAAGTGCCTTAGAAAAAGAAGCTTCCAAATCAGAAGTTTAAATTGAAAATCATTTAAAATGACATGCTTGTAAAGGCTAGGTAACACTAGCCCGCTAAGCACTATAAATATTTAAAGCTAGAAAGTATTGAATTCGTGCAATAGCTGCATTCGTTCAATAATTTTTAGCGAAGAAAACCTTATCAAATAGATTCACGAGACAGTAAACCATGCCGCTTGATTTAACCCCTTTTAAAGATGATATTCGCAATACCGTTAAACAAGCGCTATTAGAAGATATAGGCACTGATTCATCGGGAAATTTGCTGGAGAACAGTGATATCACTGCACAGCTGATACCAGCAGAGCACCAAGCAACCGCTCGCATCATTAGCCGAGACCGCGCCATCATCGCCGGTTCAGCTTGGGTAAACGAAGTATTTAAGCAACTCGACCCAAGCGTATGTGTTAACTGGAAAGTCAGCGACGGCCAATGGGTGCGCCCCAACCAAGTTTTATTCGAATTAACAGGCTCTGCACGCTCATTATTAACTGGCGAACGCGCTGCATTGAACTTTCTACAAACCTTATCGGCAACTGCAACTTTATGCCAACACTACGCAAAAATAGTAGAAGGTACTGGGGTTCAATTGCTGGATACCCGCAAAACTTTACCGGGTTTACGCATTGGGCAAAAATACGCCGTCAGCCTTATCAAGGGCTGCCGTAATCACAGAATCGGTTTATACGATGCTTTCTTAATTAAAGAAAATCACATCCACGCCTGTGGCAGCATTAAAAATGCGGTAGAAAAAGCACACCAAATTGCACCGGGTAAAAAAGTGGAAGTGGAAGTCGAATCTATGGCAGAATTGACGACCGCTTTAGAAGCCGGCGCCGACATTATTATGCTAGACAACTTCAGCCCTGCTTTGATGGTTGAAGCGGTTGCATTAAATAAGACGTTTACCAATGCCAAAAATACTTCTGGTTTGGCCGAACATGCAAAATTAGAAGCCTCGGGGGGTATTACGACTAAGACATTACGCGCCTATGCTGAAACGGGGGTGGATTATATTTCTATTGGTGCACTGACCAAAGATTGTACTGCGGTTGATTTGTCAATGCGGTTGGTTTGAATACCACTACATTAGCCAAATAAATAACACATAAAATGAAGGTAAGAACATGCAAATTTTTGGCATAACACTAAATAGATATTCTATTCCCATTATCTATTTAGCCTGTGCCATTGTCGGTTTTTTACTAATTCGCGAATCTATTCACATGTTTCAGCACCCTATTGCTACGCGGGCTATATCCGTCTGGCTGGGAGTGGGGTTTATCGCTCTTTCATTACCTGCGGTATACTCCAATAAAATACCACTGCCACGCCACGCCAGCATTCTTTTTATTATTTGGCTCGCGTGGACGCTACTGTCAACATTACTCGGCGAACAGCCCTGGGCGGCAATGGTGCGCTGGTTTGAGATTCTCACTAGCATTTCCATAGCGTTGTGCCTATATTTTATAATTAATAAACAGCCTGAACTCATTACATTATTGGCAAAATCAATCGTTGCATCCGTATTACTGTGTTTATTCGCCTTTGTAGTTTATTGGAATTTATTAAGCAACCCAATTAAACACAACTGGGTAAGTGATATCCCATTCTTTGTTAATATCCGACATTTTGGTCAGCTGATTACAGTGGCAGTCCCTCTCGGCTATTTCTTACTCCATCAGTACACTAGTGATAAAAAAAATACCCATTGGATCATTGGCTATTTAATACTTAGCTGGGCTTTAGTATTTTGGCTTGGCGGGCGTGGCACTTTTTTAGCGGTTGTCATTACGTCTATTTTATATATACCCATCGCTTGTAAGTCTGCGAGAAAATGGATACTAATCACACCATTTATAGGAGTAATACTTTCTCAGTTTTTTATAGTAGAACACCCAAGTTTGAACTTACTCAGACTTATTGCTCAAGACGGAATTTCTCTAAATACGTATTCATCATTCAGAGAAATCATCTATATAGAGTCTTTAATATATTGGTGGCAACATTCTCCTATTATGGGAATTGGTGCTGATGGTTATCGATACCTAATGCCTGCCATTGGTAATGTCGATAGCATAGCCCACCCACACAGCAGCATTATTCAATTACTACTGTCGTTTGGGCCTATTGGCCTATTAATTCCAATATACTTCTTCTTTATCCTAACTTGGAAGGTTATTAAAACGCCGACCGCGGAACAACATTTAACAGCGGGTAATGCTAAAACTTTCTATCTAATCTTACTATCAACTCTAATATTGTCATTATTCGATGGGATCCTTTATCACGCCTATGGGTTATTTATTAGCAGCATTGTGGCAGGAATTTGTGTCGCCCTGACCTACCCTCAAAAAGCATATACGATAGCAAACGCAACTAACTCACATGAAAAACATTTTAAGTATTGGGCTCTAATAGCGCTAGCGCTGAGTATATCGGCAACGCTCACCTATTATGCTGTGTTCACGCACCAGTTGCATCATTCAAAATATGGAAGTAAAAGTGAAGCATGGATAGACTGGAATGCACGCTATCCATTATATTTTTCACCAACGTGGACATATCAACGCTACAAAGCAGAAGATATCGAAATGTTAAAACAGGACTATATCGAACGCCTACACACAGACAAGCAATAAAAAGTTGCCCGTTTTTTTAACAACGATTTCTAGCACTAGGATAAACAATGACACTTCAAGGGATAAACCGTTACCAAGCTTTTGCCATTCATTTGGTGATGAGTTTAATAATCTTCTTAGGATTACTAATTTGCATTACTCAGTATTGGTACCCAGGAATTCTGTTCGATACAGGTAACGGCTGGAAGGCAATCGCCTTAATCGTAGGAATCGATTTGACTTTAGGTCCACTCCTCACATTAATTATATTCAACCCTAAAAAAAGCAGTTTGAAATTTGACTTATGGGTTATCGTCTTAGTTCAAACTGCAGCACTTATTTATGGCACATTGACTATTCATTCCAGTCGACCTTTAGCCATTGCTTACGTCAACAAAAGCTTTATCACTTTTTACGCGAATGCCGAAAATGCACGCGAAGTTCAAGAAATAATCTCGATTTTAAAAACCCAACAGCTATTCTATGTATTTAATGATACACAGCAAAGCAAGACATTAAATACAAAACAACTTACCCCATATGCTTTATATGCAAAAACAGTTGCCAATATTTCAAGTGCTTATCACCAGCCATCTTCTACAGATAACGTAATATGGGTGCAAATAGATCCTCTAGTATCAAATAACCGTTATTTAAAAATCGACAAAGAAACTGGAATAATTATAGGTTTTAGTACTCAAGTAAAATAGCAAACTCTAGGGATTTAAATAAGTGACAGCCTATTTTTTTAACTAACTGACAAATATTGTCAGTTAGTTAAAAAAATACGGTTATTGTTAACCAGTTAACACAAGCCACACTTGGCCACCTAGACGCTCCTACTCAAGAAGGGTATGCTTTGCAGCACTTCTAGTAAGAAATTAAAGCCTAACTTCAATAGTTGGCACAATGTCTGCTAAATGTATAACTCGTTAATTCAAATAATTTGAGCTACTAACATTCAATCTGGTTAGTGACTCTCTCATAAAAAGAAACTTTTGGAGCAGTCCATGAAAACACAACAAAAAGGTTTTACCTTAATCGAACTTATGATTGTTATCGCGATCATCGGCATTCTGGCTTCTGTTGCGCTTCCAGCGTACCGTGAGTACATCATCAACTCTAAACTTGGCGCAGTTGCGGCAGCAATTACAGGTGTTCAACGTGCAGTTGAAAAAGAGCACTCACGTAAAGGTGATGGTATTTTAGTATCTACAACCAAAGCTATTATTGGTACATCTGATGCTGATTTTGTGAAGGTATTAGGTATGAGAGCTAAGCCTCTTAATCCTGACGGCGTATCAGCAATTGCTCTAGTAGTACCATCAGCTAAGGCTGGCACTTGTATTGCATCAGTGAATTACAAAGCTGATACAGCTATTTCAAATACAGTCACAATTGCAGGTGCATCTAAAACTTTAACTGGTGGTGCCATTGAATTAACTCTTAATGACGGTATCGATGCAAACCTTAACACCAAAAAGATCACCTTTTCACCTGTTGTAACTAAGTCTGGGATTAGTTGGAAAGCCTGGAGCGATGCAGGTAATGCCAATGACGAAATTTCAGAACTTGCTTGTCGCTGGTTATCAGAGAACGTAAATGGTGGTGACGGTACTTCATAATATTAAGTAACTATAAAATAAAGGCCCTTCCGGGCCTTTTTTATTGCCTCTAATTTACAAATTCAAACCATTCTATCAAACTGTTTCACACTCCTTTAAATTCCTACACTCTCAACAAGTGCTTTATATACACAGTCTTTCCCATTCCCCAGTATTGCAGTACACTAACTGTTAGCGTTACACATTAAAGCAATTATAAAAAAGCACCTACTTGTATGAATCTAAATGGATTAGCCCGTTCCTTAGCTCAAGCTGGTTTAATTGAAGCTGATAAAGCCCAGCAAGCGCTTGAAATCGCTAAAAAAGAAAAGTCTTCTTTTATCACAGTTGCGGTACAAAAAGGCTATGCAGATGCGTTGCAGGTCGCCATTCTTGCGTCGACTGAATTTGGCCTGCCTTTATTAGATTTAGCTGCTTTTGATGTTGAGTTACTAGTTAAAGACATCGTCAGTAATGACCTAATTGAAAAACATAGAGTTCTGCCGCTTTTTAAACGCGGTAATCGCTTATTTTTAGCCCAAAGTGATCCTTCAAATATCACCGCGATTGATGAAATCAAGTTCAATACTGGAATGAACGTTGAGCCAGTAATTGTTGAAGAAAACAAACTTACGGCTTTGGTAGAAAAATTCATATCATCTGAAGAAAGTTCTTTTGATGAGTTTGACGACGAAGATCTCGATATTGATATCGAAAACCCTGAAGACGCTCATAAAAATGAAGAGCCCGGTACAGGGGATGATGCACCGATTGTGCGTTTTGTGAATAAAATGCTGCTCGATGCGATTAAAGGTGGGTCATCTGATATTCACTTTGAGCCTTATGAAAAACGCTACCGAGTACGCTACCGAACTGACGGCATATTGCATGAGGTATCTAGCCCGCCTGTTAACCTTTCAGGCAAGATTGCAGCACGCTTAAAAGTTATGTCACAAATGGATATCTCTGAACGTCGAATGCCACAAGATGGCCGCATCAAGATGAAAATATCTAAGAACAAGGCTATCGACTTCCGTGTAAACAGCTTGCCTACATTATGGGGTGAAAAGCTGGTATTACGTATTCTTGACCCTTCTAGCGCGAAGATGGGGATTGATGCCTTAGGGTATGAAGAAAAGCAAAAGGCCTTGTACATGGAAGCCTTGGCGCAGCCTCAAGGCATGATTCTGGTAACGGGACCTACAGGTTCTGGTAAAACAGTTTCTCTTTACACTGGCTTGAATATTCTTAATACCGAAGAAACAAACATATCTACAGCGGAAGACCCGGTAGAAATTAACCTTGAAGGCATCAACCAGGTAAACGTAAACCACAAAGTCGGTTTAGATTTTGGTGAAGCCTTACGCTCTTTCTTACGCCAAGATCCAGATATCATCATGGTCGGTGAGATTCGAGATTTAGATACTGCATCCATTGCCATTAAAGCAGCGCAAACAGGACATTTGGTATTATCCACACTGCACACCAACAGTGCACCAGAAACACTAACCCGTTTAGCGAATATGGGGGTGCCGTCTTTTAATATCGCAACTTCGGTAAGTCTTATTATCGCTCAGCGTTTAGGTCGCAGGTTATGCAGTGCTTGTAAGCAGCCTGCGGATATTCCAAAACAAGTATTATTAGATGCTGGCTTAACGGAAGAACTAATAACCAACGGCACGTTTTTCCAGCCAGTTGGCTGTGATTCTTGCAATAAAGGTTACAAAGGACGAGTCGGTATCTATGAGGTAGTAAAAATCACTCCTGCACTGTCTAGAATCATTATGGACGATGGAAACTCTCTAGAAATTGCAGCCGTTGCCAAAGCAGAAGGCTTTAATAACCTACGTACCTCAGCATTAGAAAAAGTCGCCCAAGGCGTTACCAGCCTTGAAGAAGCCAACCGAGTCACATCAGATTGATACGTCTAGCGACTTTGTATAGATTAAAAGCGGAATTTTAAAATGGCTAAAGATAAGAAGCAAAAGTTACAAGCCTTTGAATGGGAAGGCACCAATCGTAAAGGGCAAAAGACCAAGGGAGAAGTCTCTGGGGCGAACTTAGCAACTGTTAAAGCTCAGTTGCGTAAACAAGGCATTCAGCCAGGCAAAGTAAAAAAGAAAACTACGTCTTTATTAAGCCTTGGTGGCAGCAAAAAAATAACATCGACCGACATCACATTTTTTACTCGCCAGATGGCGACTATGATGAAAGCAGGGGTGCCGCTCGTTCAGTCTTTCGATATTGTTGGTGATGGTGTTGACAACCCTGCAATGAAAGAACTCATTGCCCAGGTGCGTGATGACGTTTCTGCTGGTAATGATTTTGCTTCGGCATTGAAAAAGCATCCTAAACATTTTGATGAGCTATTTTGTAACTTGATTGAGTCTGGTGAGCAGTCGGGTGCCTTAGAGCAGATGCTCGATAAAGTGGCGATCTATAAAGAAAAAACTGAAGCCCTACGAGCAAAAATCAAAAAAGCCATGATGTATCCTGCGGTGACGTTGGCTATTGCATCTATCGTAACCGTGATTCTTTTGGTTAAAGTAGTACCAACCTTTGAATCTATGTTTAAGAGCTTTGGTTCTGAATTACCAGCCCCCACTAAAATGGTTGTTGCTATTTCTGAATGGACTCAAGCTTATTGGTGGGTAATGTTAGGCGCGATTATCGGTTTTGTTACCGGCTTAAAACAAGCTTTAGCACGATCTCCGGCCTTTAAAGACAAGTTCGAAGAGATCCTATTGAAAGCGCCCGTATTCGGTGACTTACTAATGAAAGCGGCGGTAGCACGCTTTGCTCGAGTATTATCAACCACTTTTGCTGCAGGTGTGCCCTTAGTTGAAGCCTTAGATTCTGTTGCAGGGGCCGTAGGTAACTCGGTATACCGCAAAGCCGTTTTAAATGTTCGAGATGAAGTATCCCAAGGCCAGCAAATGCACTTTGCCATGAAATCAACGGGTGTATTCCCTAACATGGTTGTGCAAATGACCAGCATTGGCGAAGAATCCGGCGCCCTTGATACCATGTTATCAAAAGCGGCAGATTATTTTGAAGACGAAGTTGATAACGCCGTTGATAACTTAACCGCGTTAATGGAACCATTAGTGATGTCTTTCTTAGGTGTGGTTATTGGTGGCATGATTGTCGCGATGTACTTGCCAATTTTCGAAATGGGTAAAGCCATCTAATGATTTTTTCAACTGTTAGTGCGCAACTGGCGTCGCTTGCTGATGTTGCGCATTATCTGCAATACCAGCCTTATGCCCTACCTGTCGTCATTCTTATTTTATCGCTACTAATTGGTAGTTTTCTTAATGTGGTGATATTACGCTACCCGATTATGCTGTTCCGCAGCTGGTTGATTGATAGCAAAGACTTAGCCGATAACTTACCTGAGCATAGCGCGCTGAAAGATCTTGAGTCGCCTTATACGCTTTCCAAACCGGCTTCTCATTGCCCACGCTGTCATAGCCCAGTAAAAGCTTGGCAGAACATCCCGATTATTAGCTATCTACTATTGAAAGGAAAATGCTCTGGCTGTGCGGAAAACGGTAAAGAAACTAAAATATCAATTCGCTATCCCTTAGTTGAATTAGCGACGGGCTTATTAAGCTTGGCGTTACTGATTAAATTTCCTTTTTCTATTCAGCTAGCCGCCATGCTGGTATTCACCTGGTCTTTGGTGGCAATGAGTATGATCGATATCGATCATCAGATATTACCGGATACCATGACACTGTCACTGATGTGGCTAGGCTTATTGCTGAATATTGATCATACCTTTGTCGACCTCCAAAGCGCTGTTATTGGTGCAATGGCGGGCTATTTATCGCTTTGGTCGGTCTATTGGTTATTCAAATTCGCGACCGGAAAAGACGGTATGGGTTTTGGTGATTTTAAACTATTAGCCGCGCTAGGCGCTTGGTTTGGCTGGCAGTTTTTGCCGATGATTATTTTATTATCATCACTAGTCGGTGCTGTTGTCGGTATTGCAGGTATTATCATATTAGGCCGCGATAAAAATATTCCCATTCCTTTTGGTCCCTACTTAGCAGCCGCTGGCTGGATTGCAGCAATGTGGGGAAATGAAATAATGGAATGGTATCTACCTTCTCTTTAAAATACTGATTAAAGTACTGAGAATTGACAACTTAGGGTTTAGTAACAAATGATTATCGGTTTAACGGGTGGTATTGGCAGCGGTAAAACGGCGGTCAGCGATCGTTTTAAAGCTCTAGGGATTCATATTGTCGATGCAGATATTGCTGCGCGCATTATCGTTGAGCCTAACCAGCCTGCTTGGCACGATATTAAGGAATTTTTTGGAGCTGAGGTTTTATTGGCTGATCAAAGCCTGAACCGAGCTTGGCTACGCCAGCAAGTATTTGCGGACGAGAGCAAACGCAAGCAACTAGAAATTTTTACACACCCAAGAATCCGTAATGAAATCATGCGAGATTTAACCAGTTCAATCTCGCCCTATACGATACTCGCCTCACCACTGTTAATCGAAAGTGGACAAGCAGCGCTAGTTGAAAAAGTTATCGTAGTAGATGTACCAGAAGCCACTCAGATTGATCGCACCTGCTCGCGGGATGATAACGATATTGAGCAAGTAAAGCGCATTATTGCCGCCCAAATCCCCAGAGAGAAACGCTTAACCCAAGCAGATTGGGTTATTGATAATAGTTTACCACTTGAAACCTTAAGCCCCCGAATTGAAGCCTTACATCAAGAGCTACTAAAAATGGCTAATAATCAGTAAACATAACGACTACTTTTGCTTCGTATTCGTGACGCCTCATTGATTACAAGCCTTTTCAGACGCAAACAAAAGCTAATGCAGCTCTGCGTTTTGTTGTTCGATTTCCCATTGCTGAGACATCATCTCCTCTTCAACGGTTTTCCCTGGTATTGCATGGCTGCCATCCGCCCAAGCACCTAGGTCGATCAGTTTGCAGCGCTCGCTGCAAAACGGACGATCTTTTGCCTTTTCTGACCAGATAACACTTTTACTGCAGGTTGGACACTTAACCTTCATGATTTTTCCTCTTGATGTTCTTTACACTGAACGCGGTTCACAAACATATTACTTTCAATTATATTTTTCCCCAGTAACATCGACTTCTTCAACAAGAAAACAATTAATACCCGCAATCCCTTGGCCGCCTAATTGAGCACAATGCTCAACCTCTGACCTTTCCATTCCCCCTAGTGCATAGCAAGGAATTCGCGCTTGCTCTGCAATCACTTTAAAGCCTGACCACGTCAATGCATTGGCTTTAGGATGGGTTTTAGTTTCATGCACAGGTGCGACCAATACATAGTCAGCAATATTTTGGGCAACTTCAAGCTCTGATAAATTATGACAAGCCATACTTAACCATTGGCTCGCAGGTATTGGGCGCGCCTCTTTATCAATACTGACAGTATTTGAAGCATCATTAATCATGCTGAAATTTTTATTAGACAAATGCAAGCCATCGGCAAAGGCGACCTGATACCAAGAGAGTGGGCAGTTCCAAATGAGTTTACTGCCTGCTTCATGGCAAACACCATAAAGCCTCATCGCGAGCTGGGTATATTGCAGCTGATCTAAACTAGGAGCTCGCAATTGAATCCAAATATTGCCATGCTCTTTGAGTGTATTCGCCACCTGAGTTAAAATTTTTCCAGTGTCGCTACTGTCTTGGCTAATGGCTATCTGCTTGGGTAATAATAGCGCATCAATAATCGCTTTGTTCGCTGCGGGGAATTCATAACTGGCTAATTCAGATTGCTCAACCCAAACTAATGGCTGACCTTCCTTACCTACTAGTCCAGAATCTGATTGCTTAGAATCCAGCAACTCAACATCGTCCGCTTTTAAAAAATCAGTCGCATTGTAAACCGCCCATACATCAAGCAAAACGGACTTATCTGGATAATGAAAGGGAATACTGATCAGCGGCCGCATATCATCAAATGATGATTGTAAACCAAGCTCTTCTTCCAATTCACGCAATAGGGCAGCCTGAACACTTTCTCCCGCCTCGACCTTACCACCAGGAAATTCCCACAACCCTCCCTGATGTTGATGATCAGCACGCTTGGCGATGAGTATTCTGCTTTGGCCCGCAGAGATCTCCTCAGGGGCCCCATCAAAGATCACTCCAACGGCAACATGGACTAATTTTTTCATCGTCGTAATAACTTAAGAACGGTAATCAGCATTGATGCTGACATAATCATGGGAAAGATCCGTTGTCCAAACACGCTCGGTGATATTGCCACGCCCCAAGCGAATACTAATAGTAATCTCTGGCTTTGCAAAAATTGCTGCACCTGCCTCTTCGGTATAGCTAGCCGCACGACAACCACTTTTAACAATGCAAACATCATCAAGATAGATATCAATATCCTCTAAAATCATGTTCTGTACGCCCGCACGACCGACAGCAGCTAAAATACGCCCCCAATTAGCATCACAAGCAAACAGGGCGGTCTTAACCAGGGGTGAATGCGCTACCGTATAAGCAACATCTAACGCTTCTTGCACGCTAGCGGCTTGTTGAACTTCCATGGTAACGAACTTGGTTGCGCCTTCGCCATCACGCACAATAGCATGAGAAAGAATCATAAAGGCTTCTAATAGCGCGTCGAACACAGCGCTATAGCGAGGGTCATCTTTACTACTGATCTCTACCATATCAGCTTGCGCCGTGGCGATTAGCATACAAGAATCGTTGGTAGAGGTATCACCATCAATCGTCACACGATTGAAGGATTTATCAGCCAGTTCTTTGCACATCACATCCAATAATGGCTTAGCAATCACAGCATCAGTGGTTAGATACGCAAGCATGGTTGCCATGTTTGGCATAATCATACCGGCCCCCTTCGATATACCTGAAATAGTAAGAATTTCAGCTTGATTAGCTGCAATATTCTCAATTTCAACTTGCTGACTATAACCTTTTGGCAAAGTATCAGTAGTCATAATGCCTGTTGCTGCAAGAGGCCATACATCAGCGGCTAAATTTTCCAACGCTGGAGAAAGGCCCGCCAGTAATTTGGCCATTGGCAAAGGCTCACCAATTACCCCAGTAGAAAAAGGCAGAATCTGATTCGCCGTAACCCCGGTTAACTTGGCAAGCTGTTCACACGTTGTTAACGCGTCCTGCAGACCTTGTGGCCCAGTGCCTGCGTTGGCATTACCGGTATTAATCACCAAATAGCGAGTATCTGCTTCTGCTAAATGCTTTTTAGATAACTGAACGGGAGCTGCACAAAAGGCATTCAGGGTAAATACACCACTGACTCGGCTCCCTTCAACGAGTTCAAAAATGACTAAATCATTTCGATCTGCGTATTTAATGCCCGCTTGAGCGATACCAATACGAATGCCATTTACTGGGTGATAATTTTTCAATACTTCTAAACCGACAGCCATGTTGTTCTCGCACTGTTAAATTGCTATGAATGCTATTTTACCTGCATTACTTTAATCTTTCATAAAAATCACGCAAAAAAAAGGACAGCCTAGACTGTCCTCTTTACTGCCTGCTTCATACTATCTTAAGCCGTCAATTTACCATGACACTGCTTATATTTTTTGCCTGATCCACAAGGGCAAGGCTCATTGCGGCCGACCTTTTTATCTTCTCGAACAAAAGGTTGTGCTGCTTCAGCCGTTTCTGCTTCTTGACCATTTTCAGTACTGTTAGCAGTAATACTCTCTGCGGACTCATGCTGATAACTGGATTGCTGCGCAACAGCTTCTGCCTGTGCACGACGCTGCTCTTCCATTTCTCGCACATCTTCTTCTTGGCGTACTTTCACATGAGAAAGAATGCGAATACTTTCACGCTTCATGTTTTCCAATAATTCTTGGAATAACTCAAACGCTTCACGCTTATATTCTTGCTTAGGATTCTTCTGCGCGTAGCCACGTAAGTGAATACCTTGACGCAAGTGATCCATAGTTGCCAAATGTTCTTTCCAAAGATTATCAACGATTTGCAGCATCACCTGCTTCTCAAACATACGCAATGGATTTGGCTGCCCAGGAGCTGACTCAACTGAATTTTCTTTCGCTTTATAAGCATCATTTAACGCCGTAGTAATACGTTCGCGCAAATTCTCTTCATAAAGCTTATCGTCAGACTCTAACCATTGTCTCAACGGTAAATCCAAATCAAATTCAGATTTCAGTTCCGCTTCAAGACCTGGGATATCCCACTGCTCTTCTAAACTTTGACGAGGAATGTGATTATCAATGGCTTCTTGCAATACGTCGTGACGAATATTAGCCACCACATCAGAAATATCATCCGATGCCATAATATCGTTACGCTGATCGTAAATAACACGACGTTGATCGTTTGCTACATCATCATATTCTAATAGCTGCTTACGAATATCAAAGTTACGGCCTTCAACTTTACGCTGAGCTTTTTCAATCGCATTACTCACCATACGATGCTCAATCGATTCACCCTTCTCCATACCTAACGCTTTCATCATATTGCGGATTCGATCCGACATAAAAATACGCATTAAACTATCTTCTAAGGATAAGAAGAAACGAGAAGAACCCGCATCACCCTGACGACCTGCACGACCCCGTAGCTGGTTATCAATACGACGAGATTCATGACGTTCAGTGGCAATAATATGCAAACCACCCGCAGCTAAAACATCATCATGGCGTTTCTGCCAAGCGGCCTTAATATCAGCAATTTGCTGTTCTGTTGGATTATCCAACGCGCTCACTTCAACTTCCCAATTGCCACCTAAAACGATGTCGGTACCACGACCGGCCATGTTAGTCGCAATGGTAATTGATCCGGCCGCACCCGCTTGAGCAATAATCTGCGCTTCTTTTTCATGCTGCTTAGCGTTTAGAACACTGTGCTCTACTTTTGCTTTGGTCAATGCGGCAGATAATAATTCTGACGTTTCAATCGATGCAGTACCAACTAAAACAGGGCGCTTTTGAGCCACAACTTCACGAACTTCTTCTATTACAGCTTCGTATTTTTCAGCCTGTGTTAAGAAAACAAGATCGTTATAATCAATTCGCTTAACTTGCTTATTGGTAGGGATAGCCACAACCGCCAAGTTATAAATCTGATGGAATTCGAAGGCTTCCGTATCAGCCGTCCCCGTCATACCACTTAATTTATTATACAGTCGGAAAAAATTCTGGAAGGTAGTCGATGCTAACGTTTGGCTTTCTGCCTGAATATTAACGCCTTCTTTCGCTTCAATCGCTTGGTGTAAACCTTCTCCCCAGCGACGCCCAGGCATAGTACGACCCGTATGCTCATCAACAATCACAATTTGATTATTCTGGATAATATAATCAACGTTTTTCTGGTAGATAACGTGTGCGCGTAACGCCGAATTAACATGATGTAAAAGCGTTAAGTTAGATGAGGAATAAAGACTTTCCCCCTCTTTTAAAACACCTTCTTGGGCTAGCATATCTTCTACATATTCATGACCCATTTCGGTCAATTCTATAGAGCGTTGTTTTTCATCAAGAATATAATGACCTGGCTTCTCTTCCTTACCTTCTTTCCCTTCCTCAGCCTCGATATGCTGAGTTAATTGCGGAATTAAAATATTCATCTTTTTATATAAAGCTGAACTATCTTCCGCAGGGCCAGAAATAATAAGCGGCGTACGAGCCTCATCAATTAAAATTGAATCCACTTCATCAACGATGGCAAAATTCAATTCACGCTGAGCTTTCTCTGCGGTTGAGAACGCCATATTGTCACGCAGATAATCAAAACCAAATTCGTTGTTTGTGCCATACGTGATATCACAATCGTATTGAGCACGCTTAGTCGCAGGATCCAGTCCAGGAACAACAACACCCAAGGTTAAACCTAAGAATTCATACAGTGGACGCATCCACTCGGCATCACGACTTGCCAAATAATCGTTCACAGTAACAATGTGAACACCTTTACCGGTTAACGCGTTTAAGTATGTCGCCAGAGTACCTACTAACGTTTTACCTTCACCAGTACGCATCTCTGCGATATTACCTTCATGTAAGGTCATACCACCAATCAACTGCACGTCAAAGTGGCGCATGTTCATAATACGCTTACTGGCTTCGCGACAGACAGCGAAAGCTTCCGGCAAAATAGAGTCTAATGAAGCCCCATCAGCAAGGCGTTTTTTCAATTCTGGAGTTTTGGCTTGTAACTCGTTATCGGATAACGCAGTTAAAGACTCTTCTAGAGCATTAATCTTAACAACGATTTTACCCATCCGCTTTAATTCGCGGTCATTTTTGCTACCAAAGATTTTACTGAATAGATTACCGATCATGATTATTGTTTTTTAAACCTAAAAAATAGAGACAGCGAGAAAAGGCCCAAAGACCATTAACAGGCCTTTACATAGGGTTTCCCATATTTATAACAAAAAAGAGAGAGATTACAAAGATTTAGCGCAAAGTACGGTGTAAGTATGCGGCAGGATCAACAGTACGACCGTTTTTATAGACTTCGAAATGAACATGAGGACCGGTAGAACGACCACTACTACCCATTTCGGCGATGACATCGCCTTTACGAACCACATCACCTAAATTAACAAGAATTTCAGCGCCGTGGGCATAACGTGTTTTGTAACCATTACCATGGTTTATTTCAACTAACTTTCCATAACCGTAACGATCACTAGCCCAAGTGACCACACCAGAAGCAACGGCTATAACATCAGAACCTTGCTTACCCGCAAAATCTACACCGGCATGCCAAGCTAAACGACCATTAAAAGGATCCGTTCGCTTTCCATAACGAGAAGACATCCAACCACGCTTAATAGGACGGCCGGCAACAAACGTATCTGTCTTAATTTTGTTGGCTAATAACAGATCATCGAGTACTTCTAATTGCTGTTCACGACGGTCAATTCGAGAGGCTAGTTTATCTAAGACGGATTGTATTTCAGGTGCTTGGTAGGTTTCACCCAGTACTCCTGGGCCACCAACAGCAGGGACTGAAGAGAAATCGAACTCGTCAGCATTTATTTTGGTGATATCAATTAAACGTTCGCCAAGAGCATCGATGCGCAATAGCTTGGCTTGTAATTCAGCTAAGCGAAGCGTTAAGCCGTCGAGTTCTTGATCGGCATGCTGGCGTATTTGCTGTAATTCTTGGCGCTGATCATCTAAGTCTTTTTCCCATGCTTTGGCAGCAACAGGATCTAATAAACCCTTATCCGCTAGATGTGCGGCTAATAAATACCCTGTCGCGCCCATAGCAAACGGCAACACACAAATAGACGTAAGCAGTAAAAAGCGTGCTATTGGCCCAAGTGAGTATGTTTTCGATTGTCCATGCCGTTTACCGACGATAATGATATTCATGGCTATTAGTATAGGTATCCAAATAAAACAAAGGCCACAATAAGTATGGCCTTTATTTTGAAAATCACAAAATTTCTTAGCTTTTCAATAAGTTAACGATTTTAACCGATAATTTATATGCTCTAACCTTTAATGCCTACGTAGCCACTACCGGTTTAGTATAAGAGATTGGCGCATCTTCTTCTTCGTATTCAACAAATTCCCATGCGTCAGTCTGTAATTCAAGTTCGCGCAATAGTTTGTTATTCAAACCATGTCCTGACTTAAAGCCTACAAATTCACCCATCAGACTATGACCCAGTAAGTACAAATCACCTACGGCATCCAAAATCTTGTGTTTTACGAATTCATCTTCATAACGCAAACCGTCTTCATTTAAGACGCGGTACTCATCAACTACAATCGCGTTATTAACACTACCGCCTAGCGCTAGGTTTTTAGAGCGTAAAAATTCGATATCTTTCATGAAACCGAAGGTACGAGCACGACTGACTTCTTTAACAAAAGAGGTAGAAGAGAAGTCTAAACTGGCTTTTTGTGCACTTTGTTTAAAAGCAGGATGATCAAATTCGATTTCAAAAGTAACTTTAAAGCCGTTATAAGGTACAAAAGACGCAACTTTATCGCCTTCGCGCACTTCAACTTTTTTCTTAATTCGAATAAAGCGCTTAGCTTTTGATTGCTCAGCAATACCCGCAGACTGAATTAAGAAAACGAATGGGCCGGCACTGCCGTCCATGATCGGTACTTCTTGAGCGCTTAATTCAACGATCGCATTATCGATACCTAAACCCGCCATAGCGGACAATAGATGTTCAACTGTGTCAACACGTACACCGTCTTGCACTAAAGTCGTCGACATTGTGGTTTCACCCACATTGGTCGCTTTAGCTTGAATATCAATGATTGGATCCAAATCAACACGTCGAAATACAATGCCGTGATCGACAGGGGCAGGTTTAAGCGTCAGATATACTTTTTCACCTGAGTGCAGACCAACTCCAGTTGCGCGGATTGTATTTTTGAGCGTTCGCTGACGAATCATGTCGATGTACCAATATTGTTGATTGAAACTAACTAATTATTATTACTAACGGCTCATTATACCAACTATAGATGAGCACGCCAGTAACGATTCGTTAATCAGCCTGTCGACGTAAGAAAGCAGGTATGTCTAAATAGTCCATATCCTTCTCCTTGGCGCCTTCTGCCCTAGGTGATTGGGCTTTTGCAGCTTGATTACGAATATGAGCAGGCTTATCCAATTCAGCATAATCCGCTACAGTAGTCGGTACTTTTCTAGCCGGTTCTGCTGTGGCAGTATTATCAACCACCTTTTTAGGCTTATCAGCCAGTGCTGGCTTGACGCCAAGACCTGTGGCAACAACCGTCACTTTTAGCTCATCGACTAAATCGTGATCAATTACAGTACCAATAACCACTGTTGCATGCTCAGAAGCAAATTCTTCTATCACTTGACCAACTTCAGTAAACTCACCCAAAGTAAGGTCTAAGCCAGCTGTCACATTCACCAAGATGCCACGAGCACCTTGTAAATCAACATCTTCCAATAAAGGACTGCCAATAGCCATCTCTGCCGCTTCACGTGCACGATTATCACCCGTTGCTGAACCTGTGCCCATCATGGCTTGACCCATTTCAGACATCACCGTTCGCACATCGGCGAAATCGACGTTGATCATGCCCGGACGCATAATCAAATCAGCAATACCTTGCACTGCACCAAGCAACACATCGTTTGCCGCACTAAAAGCATCTAACAAACTGCTGTTTTTACCCAATACGCTTAATAGCTTTTCATTAGGTATTGTAATTAAGGAATCAACGCTCTCAGCCAACTGAGCTAATCCTTGCTCAGCAATTAATGCACGCTTCTTACCTTCAAATGGAAAAGGTTTAGTCACAACCGCTACGGTTAAAATGCCTAACTCTTTCGCCACTTCTGCAACTACAGGTGCACCACCGGTTCCAGTACCGCCACCCATACCTGCTGTAATGAATATCATATCCGCGC
The DNA here is from genome assembly GCA_047616865.1 of Oleispira sp. Taxonomy (GTDB): domain Bacteria; phylum Pseudomonadota; class Gammaproteobacteria; order Pseudomonadales; family Oceanobacteraceae; genus Oleispira. Next base: position 41,439 of record JBLGBO010000004.1, on the reverse strand, counting down.
CACTGATTGCTTCAGCGATACGTTCACGATCTTCCATTGCTGCCTGGCGTCCTACTTCAGGATTCGCTCCGGCACCTAAACCTTTTGTAACAGCGCCGCCCAATTGAATAACAGAACGCGCTTCTACTTTACGTAGTGCTTGCGAATCTGTGTTAGCGCAAATAAATTCTACGCCTTCAATATTATTAACGACCATGTGCTGCACAGCATTACCGCCACCGCCACCGACACCGATAACTTTAATGACTGCGTTTTGCTGCGGTTCATCTGCTAATTCGAACATATCCCCATCCCGTTGCTGAGACATAGCTCCTTCTCCTTTGCTGAGTTGCGCAATGCGCACCACTATTTAATATTAAAAATTGTTTTGAATCCAATGTTTTACGCGTGAAAAGAAGTCTAAAGGCACTTCTTCTCGACTATTTGTTTTAATTGGGTCATTTTGCTGCATTGCGGCGTACAACAATAGGCCAACGGCCGTTGCATAAATCGGATTATTAATCACATCGACTAATCCAGTAACGCCCACAGGCTTCGCTAAACGTACAGGCATGTGAAAGATTTCTTCCGCCAGTTCCACGACGCCTTCCATTTTCGACGTACCACCCGTTAAAACAATTCCCGCAGCGACCAACTCTTCATAACCACTACGACGTAATTCCGCTTGGATTAATGTGAATAATTCGTCATATCTTGGCTCAACGACTTCCGCTAAAGCCATGCGAGATAAATCCCTTGCCGGTCGATCACCAACACTAGGAACTTTTATCGTTTCATCTTCTTTTGCTAACTGCGTTAACGCACACGCATATTTAATTTTAATTTCTTCTGCATGCTGAGTTGGCGTTCGCAATGCCATCGCAATATCATTAGTAACTTGATCACCAGCAATAGGAATGACAGAAGTGTGACGAATTGATCCGTCAGTAAAAATAGCAATATCCGTCGTACCGCCGCCGATATCGACAAGGCAAACCCCTAACTCTTTTTCATCTTCTGTCAAAGCCGCATAGCTCGACGCCAACTGCTCTAAAATAATATCGTCTGTTTCTAAGCCACAACGTTGAATACAACGTTCAATATTTTGTGCCGCGTTAGTGGCACTTGTCACCATGTGAACTTTAGCTTCTAAACGCACACCCGACATACCAATCGGCTCTTTAATACCTTCTTGAGTATCAATCGAATACTCTTGTGGCAAAACATGCAAAATACGATTTTCACCCGGCAAGCGCACTGCTTTTGCCGCTTCAATTACGCGTTCAATATCACCGTACGTTACTTCACGATCTTTAATCGCAACCATACCGTGAGAGTTCATAGATTGAATATGGCTTCCTGCGATACCTGCATAAACCGAATGAATACGACAACCGGCCATCAACTCAGCTTCTTCAATCGCACGCTGAATAGATTGCACAGTGGATTCAATATTAACCACCACACCTTTTTTCATACCGCGACTTGGATGCGATCCTAAACCAACAATCTCAACACCCCCGTCTGCCGTCATTTCACCGACAATAGCGACAACTTTAGACGTTCCAATATCCAGTCCAACCAGCATGTTTTTCTGCGGCCCTTGACTCATGGTCTTTCTCCTAAACGGGCAGCCATTTAATAGCTGCCCCTTTTCCATATCTAAGATCAACAACTGCTACTTTTTCTTGTGGCAGTATTTTAAGTAATTCAATTAAACGCTCTAAGCGTTGCTCCAACTGCTGACGACCTAAACGAATCCTCCAGCCATTTGCTAATTCTACTTGCCAGCTTCCTACCGTATTCATAGTTAAACTCACTATGGCTGCATCAACAGATAATAAGCGCGACTGAAAACGTTGAAACTGTCGCATTACCTGCTCCGTTTTTTCCTTCGGGCCGAATAAATTAGGCAGCCCCTGCGCGTCAAATTGATGCGGTAAAATCAATTCCTCACCCTGAGGATTGAGTAATGTTTTTTGATTCCAAATCGCTACCGGAATATCTTCTTTAAACTTAACCAGTAACGTATCTGGCCAAATCTTTTTCACCTGTGCGCTTTTAATTAACGCCAACTGCTCAATATCGGCTTTAACCTTGTGTACATCAAGCGAGAAAAAATTTTGCTCTTTTACCCACAATAATTCCGTCGCTAATTCTTCAGCTTGCCAGAAACGAAATTCTCCTTCGATCTCAACCTGCTCAACTGGCCAGCCCCAGCGTACCTGCTGCAAACCCCAACCTGATAAAACCAATAGCGATATAACAAAAACCGACTGCACACACCACATAGGCACAAGTGCTACGACTCGAGCAAAAGAAAAAGGCGTTTTCGTTTTTAACCGAGTCGCACCTTTATTCGATGCAGCTCTAGCAGATTGAGACGAACGCTGCTTGCGCTTCGCTTTATCCGCTTTAGATCGGTCATTATTAGACTTTTTCGCCTGATCCTTCATTGAGCTAACAAGCATCTTTCAATACCCGAACTAAAGTGTCTGTTGCAAAATATTAACCACCAAAGCTGGGAAGGTTAACCCGCCAGCCTTAGCCGCCATCGGCACTAGCGAATGATCTGTCATACCAGGACTAGTATTCACTTCCAACAACCAAAAATTGCCTTCTTCGTCCTGCATAGCATCAACTCGACCCCAGCCAGTACAACCAATTAACTTAAAGGCCTTCAACGACATTTTTTGTAATTCAGCTTCCGCATAATCTGGCAAACCAGAAGGCAATAAATACTGAGTATCATTGGCCTTGTACTTCGCATCAAAGTCATAAAAATCGTGAGTCGTAACTAACTGAATCGCCGGTAATGCCTTATCACCTAAAATAGCAACAGTGAATTCTTTGCCTTCAACGTACTGCTCAGCAATAACCAAATCATCATGCTGCGAAGCAAATGCATAACTATCGGCTAAGCCTTCACTACTATGCACTTTACGCATACCAATACTGGAACCTTCACGCGCAGGCTTAACCATAGCCAAGCCACCTAAAGCTTGCATGATAGAATCCCAATCACTGTCTTTTTCTAAAACAAATGCTTTTGGTGTTGCAACGTTACATGCATCCCACACTAGCTTGGTACGCCATTTATCCATACCCAAAGCAGATGCCATAACACCACTACCGGTATAAGGTTTATTTAATAATTCTAATAAACCTTGCATGGTACCGTCTTCACCACCGCGACCATGCAATGCAATAAAGGCACGGTCAAATTCGGTTTGCGATAATTGTTGCGCAGCATTTTCACCAACATCAATACCAAAAGCATCTACGCCAATTTCTAATAATGCACTTAGCACGGCATTACCGCTATTGAGTGATACTGGACGCTCTGCAGACGTTCCACCCATTAATACTGCAATACGCCCTAGCGCTGATTTTTCACTGGCGGATATTTCATAACTCATTTTATTGACCACCTTTTACGGCTGTACTATTGGCCATAATATTAGGCAATTGCTGAGTTAAAGTAATCGCCAAGTTGCCCACATCACCCGCACCCTGAGTTAATAATAAGTCCCCAGGCTTTAACACCTTACTTAATACTTGTGCGATATCTTCATCACGCTCGATAAAGACAGGATCTAAAGCACCACGCTGGCGAATACTGCGACATAATGCACGCCCCTCTGCGCCGGCAATCGGTTTTTCTCCGGCAGGGTAAACATCCATCAATAATAAGACATCTGGCTCAGATAAAACCCGCACAAAATCTTCATACAAATCACGAGTACGGCTATAACGATGAGGCTGAAATAACGCCACTAATCTACGTTCAGGAAAACCCTTACGAATCGCTTCTAACGTTACTTCTACTTCGCGGGGATGATGACCATAATCATCAACCAATAACACGCTGCCTGCGTTGCCTTCAGTATCAGTACACTCTACCTCTGCACATACCTGGAAACGACGACCCACACCGGCAAAGTTTTCTAAAGCATGAACAATCGACTCATCGTCAACCTTCTCATCAGAAGCAACAACAATAGCCGCTAGTGCATTCAATACGTTGTGTACACCAGGCATACGCATACGCACAACTAAATCATCGGCGCCATTTGGACGTTTAACTTTAAAGCTCGTGAACAAACCTTGCTGATCGATATCGAAGGCCTGAAAGTCTGCATCTTCACTTAAACCATAGGTGACAAACTGACGGGATACTCGCGGTAGAATTTCTCGCACATTATCGTCGTCAATGCACAGCACTGCCAAGCCATAGAATGGTAAATTATGTAAAAAATCGACAAATGTCTGCTTTAACTTATCAAAATCACCACCATAGGTCTCCATATGGTCAGCATCAATATTAGTCACGATGGAAGTCATGGGCTGCAAGTGCAAGAACGAAGCATCACTTTCATCCGCCTCGGCAACCAAATAACGGCTCGCACCTAAGCGAGCATTCGTACCTGAGCTATTTAAACGACCACCAATAACATAGGTCGGATCCAATTTCGCTTGCGCTAATATCGACGTTACTAAACTGGTTGTTGTCGTTTTTCCATGAGTACCTGCTACGGCAATACCATGACGAAAACGCATTAATTCCGCCAACATTTCTGCACGGCGAACAATCGGAATCCGCTTTTCGATGGCGTTTTTAATTTCAGGGTTATTTTTATCAATCGCCGTTGAAACAACGACCACATCAACGTTATCTACATTCTCACCCTGATGCCCTAGAAAAACTTCCGCACCCATATTAATCAAGTGCTGAGTAACCGCAGACTGACGCAAATCAGAACCGCTAATTTGATAACCTTGATTTAACAAAACTTCGGCGATACCACACATCCCCACACCACCGATACCGATGAAGTGAATGCGTTTAATACGACGCATCTCAGGTATCGCGTACGCTTCTGCTGGACCTGAAGTTAGTGAATTCTCGTTAGCCATTAATCGTTTAACCTTATCTGTTTTATTACTTGCTCTGTTACAACCTGAGTTGCATTAGCAATCGATGCGCCTTTAGCCGCTATCGACATATGTTTAATTTTTTCTGGATTGTCAGAGTAGCTCGTCCAACGCTCAACCAACCATTCGGCGGTTAATTCTTTTTGCTGTTTAATTTCAGCCGCGCCCGCTTTAACTAATATTTGTGCATTGGCGGTTTGATGATCATCAACCGCAAAAGGAAACGGAACAAAAATTGCCGCTTTAGCAGCACATGCAAGTTCAGAGACAGTTAACGCACCTGAACGGCATACCACAATATCTGCCCAATCATAAGCGACCGCCATATCATCGATAAATGCAACAACCTTGGCTTTACCTTGTAATCCTTTTTCAGCATAAGACTGCTGAACTGCATCGATATTTTTTTTGCCTACCTGATGCCAAATATTCGGTAGATAACTTTCTGCAAGGTTATGTGCAAGATGTTCTTTAACCATCAATGATAAAGCGTCTACTACTGCATTATTCAATGCGACCGCACCTAAACTGCCACCAACCACCAATACATTGAGTTTTTCTTTTTTCTCAAAGTTGTCACTACCTTCTTTCTCAGCACAGCCTAATGCCACAATATTTGCTCGCACAGGATTACCTGTCGTAAACAAGCGGGCTAAATTTTTGCTGCCCTTGAAAGTATTTGGAAAAGCCTGCATCACAACATTTGCAAGCGGTTTTAATAAGCGGTTGGTCATACCAGGAAACGCATTTTGCTCATGAATCAATAACGGCACACCTAACAACTTAGCCGCAATACCACCAGGCCCAGTTGCAAAACCACCAAGACCCAGCACAGCACTTGGACGCACAATACGCATAAACTGCACAGCTTGATAAATCGCTTTTATGATTTTCCACGGCGCAGCCAATAACGCTAATTTCCCCTTACCCCGTAACCCCGTAACATTAATACAATGCAATGGATAACCCGACTTAGGCACTAACTCTGCTTCTATACCGGCGGCGGTTCCTAACCAATGAATGTCATACCCCTGCTGTTTCAACTCATCAGCAACGGCTAAGGCTGGAAATACATGCCCACCCGTTCCGCCAGCCATCACCATGACAGTTTTATTCGCGGCTGCTTTATTTGTCATCACGACCTCCGCTTAATTCTTCAACATACGCATCAAACTTTGTGACGTATTCATTATCACTACTAGACTCAACTTGCTTGTTCGCTGCTTTATGCGACTTAATATTCTCTTTTTTATTGCTCTTGGTTTTACTCAGGGCAATAGAATCGATTTCAACACTCACACGGTAAACAAGAGCCACCATCACACAGCAAATCAATAGACTACTACCGCCATAACTAAAAAACGGAAGTGTTAAGCCCTTGGTAGGTAATAAACCAGTATTTACCCCAAGATTAATAATCACCTGTAAACCGAATAACGTCGCAATACCAAAACAAATAAAAGCACCGTACAAGTTACCGCCCCTCTGTGCCTGCCAACCAATCGTCATGCACTGAGCGAGAAAATAGGTCAATAAACCCAGTGCAAATAACCCCCCGACTAAACCCGTTTCCTCAGACCAAATTGCAAACACAAAATCCGTATGAGCTTCAGGTAAATAGAATAATTTTTGTACGCTTTCTCCTAGCCCTGTGCCCCATAATTCTCCACGACCAAACGCAATTAACGCTTGTGCTAATTGATACCCAGAACCATAGACATGATCAGGATGAAAAGGCTGCAAATATGAAGATAAACGTGCAAGACGATAGGCAGAATCAGTAACCACTTCATAACCTAAATACACAGTCACAACGACTAGCAAGAAGAACTGCCCAGCCTTAACCCCGCCTAAAAATAATAAAACCAATACTGCACCCATCAAAACCACAACCGAACCAAAATCCGGTTCTAACAGCAATAGCACAACAATTAAGCCTAAAATAAACAACGGCTTAATAAATCCAGACCATTGATTTTGCACTTCCGCTTGGCGACGAATCAAATAACCAGAAATATAAAGCACGACTGTCAGCTTCACAATTTCAGACGGTTGAACTTTCATCAAGCCTAAGTTCAACCACCGCGCACTGCCATTAACTTCATGACCTAACCCCGGAATTAATACCGCGACCAAACCTAAGCACCCTAATAAAAGCCACAACCAATCAGTTTTTTTCCACCAAGATAAAGGAATACGACTCACTAAGAAGGCGACAAAAATACCTAATGCAATATAAATCCCATGGCGTATAGAAAAATACGCAGCGTTGCCGGTGTACGTTTCCGCAATACTGGTCGAGGCTGACATAACCATCACCCACCCCAGTGCTAACAGGCCCAACCAAGACCATACCAAAGCATTCATTTTCACAGCCATAAGCTGAGAAAAATCACCTTTAAGTGCTAAGGATTGCCACCAAGACAAAACGGGCATCGCACTTTTCTCTGAATCTCTGATAGAAGTATTAGCCGTCATGAGGTTTTCTACCTTGAGTCATCTCAGCAATCAATTGCTCAAAGACTTCACCACGCTGTACATAATTAGCAAACTGATCAAAGCTCGCACACGCCGGTGAAAACAAAACCACATCGCCAGCACAGACAACCGTCTGCGCTTGAACTAAAGCTTGCCCTAACGTTTCTACGATATTCAGTTCACAAGCAGAGACTAAACTGTCTGCAATCAAGGAAGCATCACGGCCAAATAATATCGCCCGCTTAACACCCAGCTGACATGCATCCGCTAACGGTTCGAAATCTTGATCTTTACCAACACCACCCGCGATTAAAACAATATTTTTTCCCGCATCACTCGCCAAGCCTTCAATCGCCGCAAGCGTTGATCCTACATTCGTACCCTTAGAATCGTTAAAGTATTCAACACTATCATGCTCAGCAACCCACGCACAACGATGCGGCAGACCGGTAAATGTAGACAGTACCTGCTGCAATTGATCACGACTCACACTGAATTTCGCAGGTAAAGATTCAACCAAAGCAATCGCCGCCAAAGCATTTAATTGATTATGACGGCCTTTAATTTTTAACTGAGAAACTGGAAAAATAAACTGCTGCTCAAACATCAAAAATTCATGCTTGCCAGCAACATCTAAATCATTATTTTGCAACGCGATAGAATACTGATTTTTTGCCGCCACAGGATTTTCAGCCATCTGCAAACCAAAACTTTTCTTGGGCATAGAGCGACTGACCAAAGGCTGAGTCAAAGTATCTTCCCGGTTCGTCACGATACTACGACAGCCCTGAAAAATTCTATGCTTCGCTTGATGGTAGGCCATCATAGAATCATAACGATCCATATGGTCTTCACTGAGATTTAACACACAAGCAACTTCTGCCGCTAAATGGTGGGTTGTTTCTAATTGAAAACTGGATAGCTCAACCACATAACAATCGTAGTTATCATCATTTAATAAAACGTCTAATACCGGAATACCGATATTGCCGCAAACTGCGGGTTTATGGCCGCCAGCCGCTAAAATCTCACCCACTAAAGTGGTTACTGTACTTTTACCATTCGAGCCAGTAATACCAATCACTGGCTTAGTCACATATTCAGCAAAGACATCCACATCACCGCGAACACGACTACCTTGCTTTATCGCAGCAACAATGGCCGGTTCAGCAATCGCAATGCCTGGACTAACGATCAATTCTTGGTATTGAGCCAATAACTCAGCATCAAGCTCGCCATTAAAGATTTTGCAGTGTGCAAACTCCGACTCAATAGCGGCTTGATTAGCTAATAACTCGCGGCTATCGCACAAATCGAATGACAAACCTTTTGCCGTCAAAAAACGCGCACACGAAAGCCCTGTTTGGCCCATGCCGATAATTAAGCGTTTTTGATCAGAAGCAATCAGGTTTGACATAATTTCAATCTATCTCTTGTTAAATAATATTCGTTAGCGAATTTTTAACGTTGCAAGGCCTGCTAATACTAATAGCAGAGTTACAATCCAAAAACGTACAATCACACGAGGCTCAGGCCAGCCCTTTAATTCATAATGGTGATGTAACGGTGCCATGCGGAAAATTCGTTTACCGGTTAACTTAAATGAGCCAACTTGTAGAATAACTGACACAGTTTCGGCAACAAAAATACCACCCATAATAAAGAAGACGATCTCTTGGCGAGTAATCACGGCCATCATGCCTAATGCCGCACCCAGTGCTAAAGAACCCACATCGCCCATAAAAACTTGTGCTGGGTAAGTGTTAAACCATAAGAAACCAACACCTGCTCCCACTAAGGCACCACTAAAGACAACCAATTCACCGGCACCAATAACATAAGGAATCGATAAGTAGTCTGAGTAATTAACATTACCGGCAAAATACGCACATAAGCCAAGCGCCGCACCCACCATCACAGTGGGTAAAATAGCTAAACCATCTAGACCGTCGGTTAAATTAACCGCGTTACTAGCACCGACAATTACGAAGTAGCTTAATACAATATAAAAAATACCCAGCTCTACAATGACATCTTTAAAGAACGGAATAATTAATGAAGTTTCTGCTGAGCTAGGCGCAGTAGCAAACATATAAACCGCCGCGATGATGGCCAAAGCCGATTGCCAAAAGTATTTCCAACGAGCAGGTAAACCACGAGAATTTTTTTCGACCACTTTACGGTAATCATCAATCCAGCCAATAACACCGAATGCTAAAGTTACTAGCAAGGTTAGCCAAACGTATTTATTTTCTAAATTACCCCATAACAAGGTACTGACGGTAATAGACAGCAAAATCAAAGCGCCACCCATAGTTGGGGTACCCGCTTTGCTTAAATGAGACTTAGGGCCATCATCACGAATTGTTTGGCCAATTTGGTATTCGCGCAGCTTGCGAATTACTTTAGGGCCTAAAAATAACGCCACGGTTAACGCGGTAATCACGGCAAAAATTGCGCGCAACGACAGATATTGCACTACGGCAAAACCTGTATGAAATTGTGTTAGGTATTCGGCTAGCCATAACAACATGTTTATACTTCCCCAATTATATTTAAAGAGTCACTATCACTCTTAATAGTCTGAACATTCTTAATAGAGAGCGCGGTAACGATTTTATCCATACCCGCACTGCGAGAACCTTTCACTAAGAAAACCTGCCCAGCTTGTTTATTATCATTAATGTAGTTCAGCAATTCGCTTTGCTGTTTAAACCAGTATGCACTTCTATTTGCGGCGTCTTGGCGAGCAAGAGTTTGCGCGAATGCTTCAACTGCATAACGACAAGCAGGGCCTGTCGCGACAAAATGTGCAATGCCTTTTTGCTGTGCGTACTCACCTATTTCAGCATGAATCGCTGCTGAGTCATCTCCTAACTCCGCCATATCACCCAACACCAACCAGGCTTTTTCTTTCCATAGCGCTAACACATCAATCGCTGCTTTCACCGAAGCAGGGCTGGCGTTATAACTATCGTTTAAAATTCGAATCTGACCTTCGCCATCAACCCATTGCAAACGGCCATCAACCATTGGCAAGGTTTTAAGTTGAGCGACTATTTTTTCTAACTCAAGGCCCAGTGCTAACCCTGCAGCAATTGCCGATAAAGCATTCAATACATTATGCTGGCCTAATAGTGGAATCTCACAAGGAGTCATTTGTTTCTGCAAATTTTGCGACTGATAGATAACATCAAAACGACTACCGTGCTCATCGCAAATAATATTCTTCGCCATCACATCAGCATAATTTTCAATGCCAAAACTTAACACCCGGCGCTTCCCTGCTCGCACAACCCAGTCGGCATAAAATGCATCGTCGGCATTTAATACTGCACAACCATGTCCAGCCAAAGAATCAATGATCTCGCCTTTGGTACGCATAATAGTTTCTATGCTGCCAAAGCCTTCTAAATGAGCGCTACTAACATTGGTAATAATCACGACATCTGGCTGAGCAAACTGCGAAGTATAAGCAATTTCGCCTTCGCCACTCGCGCCCAATTCAATCACTGCAGCTTTATGTTGTGACTCTAAGCCTAATAACGTGAGTGGTGCACCGACGTGATTATTAAAATTACCGGGGGTTGCCCAGCAATCACCTAATAACTGCATCATGTGAGCAGCCATCGACTTAACCGATGTTTTACCCGCACTGCCAGTAATCGCAATTAATGGTCCAGTAAACTGCTGACGATTCCATAAGCTTGCTTGCCCCAAAGCCAGCAAAGTATCAGCAACAACCAGCAAAGGTAACGAGTGATTTAATGAAGATTGATTTTTAATATATTTATCGTCAACAATCGCCGCCACCGCACCGCTTTCTTGTGCTTGCACTAAGTAGTCATGAGCATCGAAATTTTCACCACGCAAGGCTAGAAAAACATCACCTGATTGGATCGTACGAGTATCGGTATTAATACGCAGCGCTTGAATTTCATCAGTTTTCGTATCGGCATTATTAATAGCTGCCGACAGAGTTTTCGCCAATTCCATGAGACTAAAAGAAGCCATCATCATAAGGCCTCCTTTTTAAATTGTGTAATATCCTGATAGCCCAATGAGAGCAAGGTTGCCTCATCACTATAAGGAATTTTGATGCCCGCTATATCCTGGTAAGCTTCGTGCCCCTTACCTGCGATTAATAACAAATCATCAGCATTAAGTTCAGCTAATACCAAAGCAATGGCTTTCCCTCGGTCTAACTCAATAGATACCAGCTCAGAAGCTGAATCCACCAAACCCGCTTGCATGTCTTCAATAATATTTTTTACATTTTCTTTTCTAGGATTATCGGCGGTCAAAACAATACGATCAGCAAATGTTTGGGCAATATTTGCCATTTGCGGGCGCTTACTCGCATCTCTATTTCCACCACAACCAAATACCACCGCCAACTTGCCTTGGCTTTGTTTTTTCAACGTCGCTAATACATTTTTTAACGCATCAGGGGTATGGGCAAAATCGACTACCGCACTGGCGCAGCCTGCTTTACTATACGTTTGCATTCTGCCTGGTGCAGCGCTGATGTGCTTAATTGAGTCAATAATTTCTGTAAAAGAAAACTGTTTCTCTACCGCTAACAAACTAATCGCAGCCAATACATTCGCTAGGTTAAAGTCGCCGACCATATTAATACTAAAACTAGCATCGCCCCATGGTGTTGTAATCACAGCATCGATAGCGTCACTGCGCATAGTCCAATCAACAACTCGTACGTCCGCCGCTGCAGAAAAACCATAACTGATTTTTTTCGCGCTAATAGCCTCATCAACGAATAAACGTTGACCATATTCATCGTCGATATTAATAATCGCATGCTGCAATTTAGGCGATATAAATAGCTGACGCTTAATGGCGAAATAACTTTCCATATCACCGTGATAATCAAGATGGTCTTGGCTTAAGTTAGCAAATACCGCCGTTTCGAAGGTTAATCCCTCAATACGCTGCTGCTCGATACCGTGACTCGACACTTCCATAGCAACTTGCGCAGCGCCTTGAGTCTTCATCATGGCAAATTGACGCAATAAAACAGCCAGCTCTGGAGTCGTATTTTTACTTGCAGTAATGTTTGGCCACACACCAAAACCCAGTGTGCCCATCAGTCCCGTTGGCTGCTGTAAGCCATGGCTCATTTGTGCGGCAAAACGAGTAATACTGCTTTTACCATTGGTGCCAGTAACGGCCATAAGACGCATATTAAAAGCGCTACTCGAAAGCTGATAAAAGTCGATTAAAATTTTATTCACAATGGCTTTCAAATTATTCACGGCAATAACCGGAACGCCTGCACGATAACTAATCTTCAGATTTTCGTTGACACCCGCTATATCTTCTTCAGCAACTTCCAGCAAAATAGCCGTAGCGCCACGAGCAATCGCATCATCAATAAAAACTTTGCCATGCTGGGTAATTCCAGCCAATGCAATAAAGCAATCACCTGCATTCACATCACGATTATCGGTGACTAAACCTTCAATATGAACGCTAGGAATAGGCAGATCAATCTGCTCAGATCTTTCCGTACTTGTTCTAATATAAGGGACCAACAACTGATTCAAATTCATAAAGTAGAAATCTCCGCCACATGGAAATCTTTACTCTGATCAGGAGCGATCTGCAAAGTACGTAATGCTTCTTCCATAATACGAGCAAAAACAGGTGCCGCAACTTCACCGCCATAATATTCTTGTCCTTGCGGGCGGTCGATGACGACAACAAGTACAAAGCGTGGATCTGAAATTGGCGCAATACCGGCAAACACGGCGGTATATTCAGAATCTTGATAACCTTCTTTACCGACCTTGTGCGAGGTTCCGGTTTTACCACCAACGCGATAACCTGCAACCTTAGCTCTTGTACCTGTGCCACCTCGCTGCGTCACAGTTTCGAGCATTTCGCTCATGTCTTTTGCTACAGACGCGGGCATAATTTGATCGCAAGGGGTTTGTGTATTGGTAAAAATCAAACGCGCTTCTTGCACACAGCCTTTATTAGCAAAAACAGTATAGGCTTGCGCTAACTGCAAAGGTGTTACTGCCAGACCATAACCAAAAGACAATGTCGCTAATCCGAGCTTATCGAGTTTTTGTGGGTAGGGTAATTTACCTACCGCTTCTCCTGGAAATCCCAAAGCCGTTGCTTGCCCTAACTTGGCATCGTGCAACATGGTCCACAAATTCTCTGCACCCATTTCATGAGCCAATTTAGCAACGCCAATATTACTCGACTTAGTAATCACTTTAGTCAAACTCATCTGCCCATAATTTCTATGGTCACGAATGGTTTTATGCTTAATTCGCATATAACCCGGAGAAGTATCAATCACAGAGTCAGCGCTATATTTTCCATTTTTTAATGCTGCCGCAACCGTAAAAGCTTTCATGGTTGAACCTGGCTCAACCATGTCGGTTAATGCTCGGTTCCGCATGTCTTTGGCATTTAAGGTCGCGCGATTATTCGGATTGTAAGAAGGGCGATTAACCAAGGCTAAAATATCACCGTTTCTCGCATCCAATAAAACAGCACTGCCCCAATTTGCTTTATGCACTTGTACAACAGCTTTTAATTCTCGATAAGCCAAGTACTGCAAACGTAAATCCAGTGTTAGTTTTAATTCATGACCCGGCTTAGCAATTGCTGAAACATTTAATTGCTTAATAACATTACCTAATAAATCTTTTACTACGCGCTGTTGTCCTGCAGTTCCTTGCAGCCAATCATCATAAGCTAGCTCTAAACCCTCTTGACCCTTACCATCAATATTGGTCATACCCACAACATGAGAAGTAACTTCTGACGCGGGATAAAAACGGCGATATTCAGTTTCTGAAAATACACCTTTCATTTTTAAGGCTAAAACTTTATTGGCTTTATCTGGGGGTAAATGGCGCTGCACATACATAAAGCCTTGCTGGCGATTGCGCTTTAAGCGACGACTTAGTTTATTTGCCGACATACCTAGACTAGCCGCAAGCTTTGGCACATTGGCCGCATCAAACAGTTTAGGATTTAGCCATAAGCTTTTTACCGGAGAGCTAACCGCTAATGGCTCGCCATGACGATCTTTAATATCCCCACGTACAGCAGGTATCGATTCATCACGCACCATACGCTGCTCACCTTGAGCGGCTAAAAAGGATTGCTGCACAAGATGTAAATAGCCCATACGACCGGCAACCACAATTAACAGACACAGGAATACGCTTAGCACTAGCGCAAAGCGCCAGACCGGAATACGATATTCAACCGTTTCTGTTAATGCTGTGGTTGCAGCTTTTTTAGTACGGGGCTTAGCCACGCTATCGTGTGCCTTTCATCTTAAACATTCCTCAAACTCATTCCGTTAATGCGTTAATAATTATTATGCTAACCCCATCCATGAGGCTAATCGCTCTACCTGCAGTTGATCATTAGGTAGCACTAACGACTGCTGCGAATAACCTGCACATCCATCGCTTCAATCATATTCAATTTCTCTTTGGCAATGCGCTCAACTCGGCCATGAGCCGTTAACGCGCTCTGCTCTAACAATAAACGACCGTAATCTTGCTCTAAACTCAAACGCTGATGCTCAGAGACCTGCCAATCAGCAACCAACTGCCGATGCCAGTGTGTTGCCGACACTTGTAATGTGGCGCACACAATGACGAAGAACCAAGCGCAAAAAATTAACGCGTTTTTTTTGGCCGATGGCATCATCACGTATTAGTTTCGCTCGCCTTCAATACGTTCAGCAATGCGTAACACAGCACTACGCGCTCGTACATTGCCACCAATCTCATTGGCTTTCGGCTTAATGGCCTTACTCATCTTTTTCATGGTTTTACCCAAGTCAGTATCAAGAATCGGCAATCCTCTTGGAATAGGACGGCCCTGCTCTTGTCGACGAATAAAACGCTTAACAATACGATCTTCTAACGAGTGAAAACTAATGACCGCCAAACGACCGCCAACTTTTAATACATCAACGGATTGATCTAAGATCTTTTCTAAATCACTCAATTCATTATTAAGATGAATACGAATACCTTGGAAAGCACGGGTTGCTGGGTGCTTAAATTTTTCCCAGGCTGGGTTCGCTTCTTTTAGAATTTCAGCTAACTGCACCGTACGATTGATATGCTGCAACTCACGTTCGCGCACAACAGCATTGGCCATACGCTTAGCAAATCGTTCCTCACCATATTCTTTCATCACACGCGCAAGCTCTTCAGCGCTCACCTTGGCAATCCATTCTTCAGCACTGATACCCGATGTTGGGTCCATTCGCATATCAAGTGGACCATCACGCATAAAACTAAAACCACGTTCGGCATCATCTAACTGCGGTGAAGAAACCCCTAAGTCCAATAACAGACCATCAATTTTCTCAATACCGCGTGATTGCAACTGCTCTTGCAACTCAGCAAAGCTGGCATTAATAATTTGGAAACGTGGATCTTTTAGCTCTAAAGCCTTTCCCGTTTCAATCGCCAGCGGATCTTTATCGATACCAAATAAACGGCCGTGCTCAGATAATTTACTCAGCAATAGCTCACTATGACCACCACGACCAAAAGTACCGTCGACATAAATACCGTCTGGGTCAACGACACAGCCTTCTACGGTTTCATGCAATAACACAGTGAAATGGTCTTGTTGCTCGCCAACACCCAATTCAATTTGATCTTTCTTTTGCTCGGCTTGTTGTTGCTCAGCTTGTTGGCGCTCAGTCTTACTCAACTTTGTTCTGCTACGTTTGGCCATAAGACTTCTTTATAAAGAAAGATTTAATAGTTCGTCTGGAAGGACTTCCGGGGCATTCACCTCAGCGATGTAATCATCACGACGGCTACTCCACAGATCTTTACTCCACAGCTCTAATTTTTTACCTTGTCCCAGCAAAATTGTTTCTTTGTCTAACTGCGCATATTCGCGCAACGGCTGAGACAATAAGATTCGTCCATTGGCATCCAATTCGATATCCGTTGCATGTCCAATCAACAATCTTTGAATTCTTCGGGCACTGGGGTTAAAGCTAGGTAATGCTTCAATTTTGGCTTGAATCACTTCCCACTCATCCACGGGATAAATCAATAAACAGCGTTCTTCGGTATCAATCGTGGCCACTAGACGCCCAGCACAAAGATCCACCAGCATTTGCCGATATTTCATCGGGATCGCTAGCCTTCCTTTGGCATCTAAATTAACCGCACTGAGTCCACGAAACACTGGCATTCCTTCCCAAAAAGATCGAGTCAGGTTTTAGCAAGATTTTTAATACGTAAACACTACAAAAACCCACTTTTACCCACTTTATTCCACTAGTGCACACTATAGAAACGCTAGGGCCCTTTTGCAAGGTTATAAACGCTGTGGATATGTGAAAATTTGCGTTGGTTCACAAGGACTTAGCGACTATTCCTGCCAAGGTGGTCAAAACTGTAAAAGATTAGTTATGGAAAACTCTTACTAGCCGTGACTCTGAGCACAAAACTTAAAGTAATACATTAGGTTAGTAATAACTAACTTCAGGAGTGAAAATGCCTTAGACAATTTTGTTATAGATAAGTGACTACTAACCTAATATTATTAAGGTTAAGTGAATACTCACACTCAACTCAAGGTACGATGGTATAACTTGATCAAGTGTTAAGGAAATGCGACTAAGTAAGTAATCACTATTTAAAATAAGTAACCTCTCAGACCCTATATTTGAACTATTTGGCTAAGCTACAATCTATCTAATTTAGTGCTTACTAATAGAGAGAGCGATGACCACATACCTTAAGATTCTAGCGACCATAGGCTCAACCCTCTTTAGCACTATAAGCACTGCCGAAGCCTCAAACCTAGCTGAAAGTATCACTGAGCCTGCATTCGGTTTGTGGAGTGTCGCTGCAACGGCACAGAGCAGTCAATTTAAGGCTGTCGACAACCAATATGCGCCATCTCTATTAGTTTTCGGAGGATATGGCCCCATTTTCATAGAAGCAAACCGATTCGGCTACAACTTTTATCGAGACGGCACATTTTTCAGTTCTATTATTGGTAATTTTCGTGGGCACAGCAGCTTATCGCAAGCAGATATTAATAGCAGCGATGCACTTCAAGCCTATAACTTAGATGAACGTAAAAATGCTTTAGAAATAGGCATTCAGCTGGGGCGAAGGTTTAATAATGGCTGGATTGGACGCCTTGCCCTACTACAGGACATATCTGCTACCCATAAAGCCCAGGAAGCCGAGTTAAGCTTCTATCGCCGTGATCATGTCACCCCCATCTTAAGCCTCAACTCCATTCGTCTTCTCACCACCCTTGCCATTCAAGGGCAAAGCGAGCAATTGAACAATTATTACTATGGCGTAGATACACATGAGCTTGGCTCTTCAGGAGAAAATTCCTATAAAGCAGGTGCTGGATGGTCGACAGAACTTGAACTTATTGCAACTTATGACTTTAGCTGGAATAGCAGCGGAGAAAAAAACTGGGGTATGTATGCAGGACTGCGCCACTATTATTATAGCGACACAGTAACTGCTAGCCCTATTGTCGAATCAGGGCTGGTACAACAATATTTTATGGGGTTAGGTACTTATTTTTAATTGTACTTTTTACTGAAAAATCCGCGTTTGGCTAATTCAATACGGGCAATCACACCCTTATGTACTTCATCAGGACCATCCGCTAAACGCAGAGAGCGCGCCTGCATAAAGAAAGCCGTCAGTGGAGTATCTTGGCTGACGCCTGCACCACCGTGAATCTGAATCGCATCATCAACAACCTTCTGCAAAACATTGGGCGCAACGACTTTAATCGCTGAAATTTCAGTCATTGCATTTAATGCTCCAACCTTATCCATTTTCCATGCTGCAAACAGTGTTAATAAACGTGCCTGATCAATCGCAATACGAGCCTCTGCTAAACGCTCAGCATTACCACCCAACTTCATAATTGGCTTATGGAAAGCCGTACGCTTCATACCACGATCAACCATCAACTCTAAGGACTTTTCAGCTGCACCTAAGCAACGCATGCAATGGTGAATACGACCAGGTCCTAAACGACCTTGGGCGATTTCAAACCCCATACCAGGGCCACTAATAAAGCTCGATACCGGCAAGCGCACATCGGTAAATTTCACCTCACCATGACCATGAGGCGCGTCATAAGCACCAAAGACAGGCAGCATACGAACGATCTCAACCCCAGGGGTATCCAAAGGAACCAATACCATAGAATGCTGATGATGACGGTCTTTACTCTCATCAGGCGTACTGGCCATAAAGATACCAACCTTGCAGTGTGGATCACCAATACCGCTCGACCACCACTTAGTGCCATTAAGAATCACCTGATCACCTTCGACCACCGCGGTTGCCGCCATATTGGTCGCATCGGATGAAGCAACATCAGGCTCTGTCATACAGAAGACCGAACGAATCTCACCTTCAAGCAGAGGTGTTAACCATTGCGCTTTTTGCTCTTCTGAACCGTAGCGCCACAGAACTTCCATATTGCCAGTATCTGGGGCATTACAGTTAAAAATCATCGGCGCTAAAATACTGCGGCCCGTTTCTTCGGCAACAGAGGCGTATTCCATAATGCTTAGGCCAGCACCCAGCTCTTCGTCTGGCAGGAACATATTCCACAAGCCTGCGGCTTTCGCTTTAGCTTTTAGCTCACCAACAATCGCAGGCACTTCCCACTTAGTCCAATCACCGTGGTTTTGCTTAGCATTCACATCAGCCCAAAAATCAGCTTCCATCGGCTCGATGTGTTCTTTTATAAATGCCTTGGTTCTTTTAACGTAATCTTTTGCTTTTGGGCTTAATTCAAAATCCATCGCCAAATCCCTCGTCTTATGTAAACTCAGTCTGTAATCTTTAATCGATAACGAATGCTAACCAGAGCCAAGTCATGAATGAAATGATTTGTAATACTGACCATCTATTAATCTTATGAATAGTAGCTACAATCGATGGATTAGCGAATACAAACGAAGCCATTTACTGAATGATAAACACAGAGTTTAGATCATGAGCAACTCACATAATCACTCACACTCACACTCACATACCCATTCTCATACCAAGGACATGAGTTCCAACCGTATCGGCTGGGCCTTCTTTCTAAACATTGGCTTCACTATTATTGAATTCATTGGCGGTTGGCTAACGAACAGTACTGCCATCATGTCAGATGCAGTACACGATTTAGGCGATACCCTTTCGATCGGCAGCGCCTGGATTCTGAACAAGCTGGGTAAAAAACAGGCCAATAACGAATTCAGCTATGGCTTTCGCCGCTTATCCCTATTCGGTGCGTTACTAAATGGCCTAGTACTCATTATAGGATCAATCTGGGTAATGACAGAAGCCATTCCTCGGCTCTTTAACCCTGTTATGCCAGAAGCTGAAGGTATGATTCTATTAGCGCTATTTGGCGTTTGCGTGAATGGTTTTGCAGCCTACAAGCTCAGCGCTGGAGAAAGCCTAAACGAACGCATTCTGAACTGGCACTTATTAGAAGATGTACTGGGCTGGATTGCTGTATTAATCGTATCCATTGTATTACTGTTTGTGGAATTACCGATACTTGACCCCTTGCTATCTATCGCCTTCACTCTATTCATACTAGTAAACGTTGCGCGCAATTTTTGGGTAACACTAAAACTGTTTGCCCAATCCAGTCCCGACGCGGGGTTAACGGATAAAGTGAAACAGACTTTATTGCAACTTAACTTCGTCGCGGACCTACATCATTTTCACTTATGGTCACTCGACGGTGAGTTCCACGTACTTACCGTGCACTTATCATTAGACCAATACTTGAATATTGCACAGCAAGAAGTACTTAAATTAGACATTAAGCAACAACTAGCCGAGTTTAAGCTGGAACATACTACGGTTGAATTTGAATGGCCAAATGAGATCTGCCGAGATGCTTAATTGCAGCGGCGAGCAATAAGTGTTCAAATATTATACAGCAGCCATTATTAGAATAGGCCTATGCTTGAGAATCATGCCAGACAACTAAAAGCGATATTCTCTGAATTCATAATCGATACAATGAACGGAATCATGGTATTTGATGAAAATGATCAGATTATTTTTTGCAATAAAGTGATTACTGAGATGTTCAGGCCACCATCTGACATATCTCATCTATATGGCCAAACATTCAATCAAATGGTGGCTCATTGCTATCACTCAAATACCGGACTAGTGATCGATACCGATAACTTAGAGTCTTGGCTAGAATACGCGTGTAATAAAAGACGCAGTGAAAAATATAGGCGCTTTGAAATAGATTTACACGATGGCCGTTGGTTTCAAATTTCTGAACAACTCGTGAACGATAACTGTATCGTTATGATCGCGACCGATATCACGGATAAAAAAGATGCCGAGCTGCGGCTAGCCGAAATGTCCCAAAAACTGTTTTTATTAGCCACAACCGATGCACTCACCAATGTCTCCAATCGTAGGCATTTTATGGAGCAAGCACAGGCCGAACAAAAACGTTGCCAGCGCGAACAATTCAACTATGCATTACTCATGCTCGATCTCGATTCATTTAAAGAAATTAATGATAACCATGGTCACGCTTGTGGCGATGCGGTACTAACAGCTATTGCTAATACTATAAAACTAGCATTACGCGATTATGATCTTTTAGGCCGCATTGGTGGCGAAGAGTTTGCAATTTTATTGCCCAATACAACTCGCACAGCGGCATTAAGCATTTCTGAACGCATTCGCGATTCGGTCGAAAAACTAAACATAACATCGAATGGCCATGCGGTTAAAACCACTGTTTCAATTGGCGTAGCACTGAACAAAAATACAGATAAAAACTTGGAAGAAATGCTTTTGATTGCCGATAAATTACTTTATCAGGCTAAAGAAAATGGCCGTAATCAAGTAGTTATTTGCTGTTAGCTTTTTTCTTTTATAAACAGGCAAAAAAAATCCCCTCATGAAAACATGAGAGGATTTTAGTAACTGGTGGAGACGCCAGTAAGCCGGGTTTTGTCGAGGACAATCATTCATCTAGGCCTGAAATTGCTCGCAGGCTCAAGCGATCTACCCGCTCTCAACGTGGGCCACGCCATAAGAGAGCCTATTTGATCTTGCTCCGGGTGGAGTTTACCCTGCAACCAACTGTTACCAGTGGTCCGGTGCGCTCTTACCGCACCCTTTCAGCCTTACCTGTGCTCGCGAACGAGCCATCGGCGGTCTTCTCTCTGCTGCACTTGTCGTCGGTTTACACCGCCCAGGCGTTACCTGGCACCCTGCCCTGTGGAGCCCGGACTTTCCTCCCCCTTTAGTACAAGTACTAAAAGCGACGATTGCCTAGGCATCTCCGGCGCGGATAATACCAGAGCATGAGGCAAAAAAGAAGACTCACCACCGAGACGCGAGTGATTACTTCGCTGTCGATCGTACCAACTGTATATAAAACTCAGTCGCTTTTAACAAGTTATCAATACTCAGCCGTTCATTAGTGCCATGAAAGCCAGCAACATCTTCAGCATGTATCGACATAGGATTAAATCGATAACTATCTTTTGCTACTTCTTCATACAATCGACTGTCCGTTGCCGCAATGGTTAGCCCCGGGGTTACCACAATAGAATTGTGCACATGTTTTGCCACTGATGCGATTTCTTTAAAGCCTGAGCGCTCATAGCTAGATACTTTGGATGCAGGAGAACTTTCAATAACGGTCACGATCACGCGCTTATCATTAATTGCGTATCTCACATGCTCTACAACAGATTCTACGGAGTCACTAGGATGCAATCTAAAGTTCACAATGGCGCTGGCATTAATGGGCAATATATTGGCTTTAATACTGCCTGATAACATGGTCGGCGCAATGGTTGTTCTTAACATTGCATTGCCACCAGAAGATTCTGATAATTTATGTTCGATTAAAGCTGAAAAGAGCCATTTATTGGCGAACAATATTTGTTGTACAAAAGGCATGTGGGGCGCTAGGTGATCAAACATATCCCCTGTCACGCCCTCTAAAGATCCTTGCAGTGGGCTATTTTGCAAATTATGAATCGCCGAACTTAAGATTCCTACCGCAGTATGGCCTTTTGGCATTGAGCTATGACCTCCGGCTGAGGTGACTTTAAGCTCTAAATTCATATAGCCTTTTTCTGCCACATTAATACTAGCAACCGGTTTATTCACCCCCGGTATTAAGCCATTTAAAACAAAAGACCCTTCATCCAGTGACCACATCGGTTGAATATTATTCTTTTTCATCCAGTCGACAATTCCACCTGCCCCCTTTTCAGAACCAATTTCTTCATCGTGAGTGACTGCGACATAAATCGTACGTTGGGGTACAAAACCTTTTGTCACTAAAAACGACAAGGCTTCTAACAATCCGATAACGGCACTTTTATCATCCAGCGCTCCGCGTCCCCAGATATGAGTCTCATCAACCACACCTGCAAACGGTGGATGAGTCCAAACAGCTTCCGTACCGGGAATAACAGGAACAACATCATAATGCCCAGACAATAGAACTGGCGACATGGAAGTATCTTGCCCCTGCCATTGATACAGCAAGGTGAATTCATTAATACGTATTAGCGTTAGTTTCCCATGTACTTCAGGATACGTTTCAGCAAGCCAAGCAATAAACGCGGTGAACTCTGCGTAATTTATATCCGCTTGATTTTGCTCTGAGATCGTTTTAAATGTTATCGCTGCTGATAAATTTTGGCTTATTTTTTCACTATCAAGTTCAACTTTTTCATAACCTAATGTAACTGCACTTTCAGGTGAGGTAGAAAAGGTTCTAAAAAGTAATACCGAAATTAACAGGAAAATCCCTATAGAGAGACTTAATATTATTTTTTTAATTCGCATAAAGGCATTCTTTTAATGATCGAAAACATAATATACCTCGCTTAAAATGTGCTGTCTCTAAACAGACAACATCTTTAGTTTTTTCTTGTAACTCCTAGGAGAAGAGCCAGAGCCTTCAAGAAAAAAATGATTAAACGAACTTTGCTCTTTAAATCCTAATAACTGACTGATCTGTAAAATACTCAAATTTGAATACTGCAAATAGCCATAAGCTTGTTGCAATCTCACCGCGGCTAATACTTGCTGAAAGCTTGTTTTATGACTTTTTAATTTACGCTGCAAGCTGCGCTCGCCCATTCCCAGCATGGCTGCAACTTGACTGACTTTAGGATTATTCATCATATTATCTTCTAGCAAGTGCCTTACCTGACCCACAACATTTTCTGTCGTAAGCGCTTGCGATGACAAGCTATCGGTTTCTCGCAATGGCCAAGCTAATACTTCTGCAGCAATGACAATGCTATTTGTTTTTTGACTGAACAGACACTCTGCGCGAAAACCTTGCTGATAAATTTTAATATCATAATCATTAGGTTTTTCATGCTCAAAACTTATTTCACGCACAGGAATCGAACGCCCAGTGAGTTGTTGAGCGAGATGAACAATTCCCGCTAATACACTTTCCGCCACCAGCCGGGCGGCCTTATCTTGCTGATATTGTGCTCGCCAGATTATGCGAATATTTTGTCCTTCTACCTCTATGCGTGAATCACCCAAACGATGCACTAACCGTTCTAAGACCATGACTTGCTGTAAAGCTTGAGCAAGAGTCAGCGCTTTCGATTGTGTATTGGCGAGGGCCTGACCCAAAACATCAAAGTTGGCCAAGCCCACATGCTGGCCAATACGAATTCCTAAATGGCCATCGTGTAATAGCTGACTGCTATTGAATAGCAAACTCAAATATTGCTCGATAGCTATTTTTTCGGGAGGCTCCAGCATCCATAAATCATTCACTGCCATAGCATCGGCCAACGATGATAGCCGGCCGCCTTGCTGCAGAAAGGCTTTTAATACTGGCTGGATGTAGGCCGCAATTACAAACTTGCCCGTCACTGACTGCTCACCTTCTCTGTTCATTACACCCTTCTCACTCACCATCTGTCGTGATTAAGTTAATTACTGTCGTATTAAAGCAATTATTATCCATTTATGCAGGCTATTATCTTATGCTGATCAGAAATAATAATAAAAACACTCAGCAGGTACACACTATGACTGGCTCATTAAAAGACAGCACAATTGAAGACTGCATCATCAAACCTATTACTCACTTTGATCAAGCTCGCACTTGTCATACGGCTCACTTCCGTTTAGATGAGATGCGCAAAGCCGCGCTATCGTTTCGCGATGACATGCTGGTAAAACCACAAGTGAAGTTTTATCGCAGCATGGAATTAATTCGCGTGCCTTATCCTAGCAAGTACGCCTTTTTAAACTGCAACGTTATTCCGATGCCGTTTATTCATATTTTGAATCGTTTGTTTGTGGTGCAGGTTGAGACGGAAGAAGGTTTAAAAACCATTCTATTATCGCCGTCTGATACCGAGGCCAATGCTGAAACACCTTACTTCAAAAAAATCACCGATAAAGCAGGCCCCGCAAAAGGTTTGTTGAAGAAGTTCATCGCCCCTGAAATCAATAGTGTTGAAGGTTGCTTAAAGCAGCTGAACCTTAAACCAGAAGACATTGATTACATCAGCTACGACCATTTGCATACCCAAGATATTCGTCAGTGGTTAGGCGATGATAAGCAGCCTGGTTTATTACCGAATGCAAAACTGCTGGTCATGAAAGATGAGTGGGAGTCGGCCAATAATTTAATGGCGCCACAGCTTGATTGGTATTGCCCCAATGGTTTAAAAGGTGTTCCAGAAGACCGCATTATTCAGCTAGATGGCGATGTAATGATTGGTGATGGCTTAGCGTTAATCCGCACTCCTGGCCATACCGATGGCAACCATTCTTTTGTTGCTCATACTCCTGAAGGTTTAAAGGTCACTAGTGAAAATGGTGTTGGCCCTGATTGTTATGCGCCGGAACATTCTCGTATTCCTGGTCTTAAAAAATACGCTAAGCAAACAGGTATGGAAGTGATTTTAAATGGTAATACATTAGAAGGTGGCTTGGATCAATATATCTCGATGGTGGTAGAAAAAACCATTGCGGGTAATCATCCGAATTATACTGAATTCCCCAATATGGCGAACTCTTCTGAACTGACGGGTTATTGGGGGTTCCCGGGGTATAAGCCGACCGTTACTTATGGTGACTTGAACTTTGGTTCGCTAATTACAAAAAAATAAAAGACTAAAATCATTTAATAATAACAATAAATACAAGAAATCAGGTTTTCAAATTCTAGGATTTTTTATGAATATTTTTTCGTACTGGCAAGGTTTTTACAACGATCCATGGTTTTGGCAATTCCCTATGGCAACACTTGCGATCAGCATGGCGGCTTTTTTAATCGTGGCGATTCCATGGACGGTGGTGGCATGGTTAGACCCGATCTCGCTGCGTAAATATAAAATTCAGCAAAAACCGTTTGAACTTAAAAAGTTCTTATTACCCTCCATCGCGCGCATCATTATTAACAATGCCATCTTAGTACTTTTATTAATTGCTAGCTGGCCGCTGCTAAAACTTACGGGAGTGCATAACGGAGAGCTTCCTGTTTGGTACATTATTATCGCCCAGCTGCTTTTCTTCGTGTTATTGGATGATTTTTTGTATTATTGGATGCACAGATACATGCACGAAAATAAATGGTTATTGAAACATATCCACAGCGTGCATCACCGTATTCGCAATACCTGCGGCATTAATGGTAATTATATGCATTGGCTTGAATATGCTTTAACCGCGACGCTTACGCTGGTCGGCCCAATGCTGATTGGTGCGCATATTTATGTCATTTGGTTGTGGGTCATTCTGCGTCAAATTGAAGGAGCTGATGGCCATATTGGTTATGATACTCCTTGGAACCCTGCGCATTTATTTCCTGTGTATGAGGGGCCGGTTTATCATGATTTTCATCATGCTAAATTCAAAGGCAACTATGCAGGGTTCTTGCCTTACCTTGATAAGTATTTGGGGAAAACTCATATCCCGGCTTACTTGCGTTATTTGAAAGCGAAAAAGGCGGGTCTGACGCCAGTGGAGATTGAAGAGCAGGAGAAGAAAAGCAAAAGATGATATTTACCACGAAGGGCACGGAGGCGCTTCGCTGCACGGAGGAGGAAGAACATTAAGATAAGAGCTATTCACCACCGAGAAAAGCATGAGATATTTAAAGGTTAAAGATTGCATATTATTCTGTGTAATTTATTTTAAAATATATAATATAGCTCTTACCTCATCATCTTTTTCGCTCTTCTTTGTGAACTCCGTGCCTCGCCATAAAGTGCTTTTTCTTTTCCCATCGACTCTTTTCCTCTGTGTAGCGCAGCGCCTCCGTGCCCTCCGTGGTTAAATGCTTTTATCTTGTCTGCTATACTCAACCTTCAATACCAGCATCCACGGATCACCATGAAAACCTGGAAACCTGAGACTTTTTTACCCTTTTTAAAATGGGCAAAGGTTTATAATAAAACGACATTCCTCGACGATATTATCGCCGCACTTGTCATCAGCATGATGTTAATTCCGCAATCTCTCGCTTATGCTATGCTGGCTGGGTTGCCACCTCAGGCGGGACTTTACGCCAGTTTATTACCCCTTATTGCTTATTCACTGTTAGGTTCAAGCGGCCCACTATCCGTTGGCCCCTTTGCAATCACCTCTATTATGACGGCCACTGCACTGGCAAGTTTGTTTGCGACGAATAACTTCACGACCGAGCAGATGCTTATTGCAGCGACCATGTTAGCGCTGTTGAGTGGACTGTTTTTGTTAGCGTTTGGCTTTTTTCGTTTGGGCTTTCTCACCAACTTTATTAGTTTTCCTGTGGTGACTGGGTTTATTGCTGCCTCTGCAATCATTATCGCATCCAGTCAATTTGGCAGTATTTTAGGTTTGAACATTCATAGCGATGATTTTTTTCACACCTTAACTCAAGTGGCGCAGCAGCTCGATCAAATAAACATAGCAACATTAGTGTTTTCATTATTACTGCTGATTTTCTTATATTTTTTTCCTAAGCTATTACGCACATTTATATTTAGCCTGACTCAGCATGGGTTATTAGCAGATAGTTTCAGTAAGGCTACACCGGTAATAGCAATCATACTGTCTATCACTGCGGTCATACTTTTTGATTTACAAAGCTATGGCATCAAGGTGGTGGGCGATATTCCTGCTGGATTACCGCTATTTTCTCTGCCTGATTGGCAGTCACTCGATTTATCGAATAAAGATTGGAAAGGCTTATTAAACTCTGCACTACTGATTAGTATTATTGGCTTTATTAGTTCTTTATCGGCAGCACAAACATTTGCAGCAAAGCAAAGACAACGTATTAACCCGAATCAAGAAGCGATCGCGCTTGGGATAGCCAATATATCTGCCAGCTGCAGCTCTGCTTTCCCTGTTTCCGCTAGCCTCTCACGTTCGGCAGTTAGCTTTAATGCGGGAGCGAAAACGCCAGCAGCCAGTGCCTTAACCGCCATTAGTGTTTTCCTATGCTGCTTGTTTTTAACCCCGTATTTATTCTATTTACCCATCGTTTGTTTAGCCGCGATGATTCTATTAGCGGTCATTTCGTTATTTGATTTACAGGCGATAAAACGTACGTATGCGTACAGCTTAAAAGATTTCTCTGCTTTGATGATTACCTTGATATTAACCTTAACTCAGGGTCTAGAGTGGGGTTTAATTGCCGGTATTGTTGTCTCAATTGGTTTGCATCTTTACCGCTCCAGCTCACCTCATACAGCCATTCTTGGCTTAGTGCCAAATACCGAACACTTCCGCAATGTAGAACGCCACGAAGTCATAACCGATGAAAGAATCATTTCTTTGCGCATTGATGCCAGTTTATATTTTGCCAACACACGTTTTTTAGCCGACAAGATAAATGAGCTGGTAGCACAGCACCCAAAAGCAAAACACTTAATTTTAACCTGCTCTGCGATTAATGATATTGATGCTAGTGCAATAGAGAGCTTGTTGGCGGTGAACCAGTATTTAACGGAAGCTTCGATGACTTTTCATTTATCAGAAGTGAAGGGGCCGGTAATGGATCGTTTGAAACGCAGTCATTTTATTGATCAGCTGAGTGGCAATATTTACCTGAGTCATCATCAGGCTTGGTCTGATTTAACTAACTGACTGAGGCGAAAAAGATGGGAAATAAATTACCACGGAGAGCACGGAGGCGCTTCGCTGCACGGAGAAGGGCTTAAAGAGAAAAACGGACGCTACGCAACAGAAGGGGAAATAATGATTAGAACTAGTTTTAAACTTTAGTTCTTATTCCAGTTTTCTCCGTGTAGCGAAGCGCCTCCGTGGTAAAGCGCTTTTATCTTCTACTCTAGTTTGAGAGCTTACCCTGAATTTCCAAAGCTCTTTGATAAAGCTCTTTCTTATTCTCGCCAGTTAAATCAGCAATAACAGAAGCTGCTTTCTTCGGTGGCAGTTCTTTCAGCAATAGCTTGAACAGTTTTTCACTGTCTACTGCGCTGGCAGGATCTGGTTCAGGGTTACCCGTGATCATCACTACAAATTCACCTTTTTGCTGCTGATGATCTGCACTAATTTCTTCGGTAATTTCGGTAAGATTGCCCGAATAATAAGTCTCAAATGTTTTCGTCAGTTCACGTGCAACACTGGCTTTTCTATCAGCGCCAAAGACTTCGGCCATGACTTTCAGTGTATCCAGAATGCGGTGCTTTGATTCATAAAATACCATGGTACGTGTTTCTTGAATCAGGGTTTCTAAACGTTCACGCTTAGCGCCACTTTTGTGGGCTAGAAAACCTTCAAAGGTGAAGCGGTCGGTCGGTAAGCCTGCGCCACTCAGTGCGGTAATAATCGCGCTAACCCCAGGGACTGGCTGCACCTTCATACCACGTTCACGCAAACCCGATACTAATGGATAGCCCGGATCAGAAATTAACGGCGTACCCGCATCTGAAACCAAGGCAATGGATTGGCCTTTTTGTAAACAGCTGGCAATCCAATCTATTTTGTCGCGTTCGTTATGGTCATGAACCGCAACAAGTCTATTTTGAATACCAAGATGATGGAGTAATTTGCCCGTGTGTCTGGTATCCTCGCAGGCAATCATATCGACTTCTGTAAGCGTGGTTTTAGCCCGCTCGGTAATGTCGTTTAAATTTCCTATTGGCGTGGCCACTACGTAGAGAGTGCCCGTCTGTTGTTCAGACTGTGGATGCATATTGAGGATGAACTCTAAAAAATTGTTGATCGCTGTAGTACTTATGAGCTTAGTGGGTTGTGCTCAAAAGCCTAGTCGCGAAATAATATCTGAAGATGGCGAAATCAGTGCTGTGCCAGCATCAACCTTGCTCGAACAAGCGCAGCAAGCCATCGATGCGGGAGAGTTTCGCAATGCTGACCCATTATTGCAACAACTAAACTTCTCAGCGCGAACCCCAGCCGAAACCTTGCAATACAATTTGTTAGCGCTTGAATATGCCATTGGGCGCAAACACGTTGATCAATCGCAGCAAGTACTTAACCGCATTGATCGTGCTCAGCTAGATCAGAGTAGTGCTCACGATCAGATTCGTTATGGTTTATTAAAAGCTCAATTTCATGAGTTAAGCGGTCATTATTTAACCGCTGCCCGTGAACGTGATTTCTTATCGAGCATTCTAGACGGTGATATAAAAGAAGAGAATCATCATAGAATCTGGCAAAACCTCATCAATATCTCTTTAGAAAGCTTATTGAAGTGGGCAGAGACAGCGCCAAACACTCAATTTGCCGATTGGTTGCAATTAGCCGCCATCGCCAAAGACACCACGTATACTTTAGCCGAGCATATTACGGCGATTAATCAATGGCGCTTAGCTCATCCGGCACACCCTGCGGCAATTAAATTACCGGGTGGCTTAGCACTATTAGCAGAAATGGCTCAACAGCAGCCAAAGCACATCGCGTTGCTATTACCGCTAACTGGCAATTTAGCCAATAGCGGCAAAGCAATACGTGAAGGCTTTATGGCAGCCTATTATCAAACTTTACAGCGTGGCTACAACGTTCCTACCATCAGTATTATTGATACCGAAGCATCTGGCAGTTTAAAACTCGCTTATGGTGACGCGATTTCATTAGAAGCGGAATGGGTCATTGGGCCATTGGATAAAAAACGGGTTAATGAACTGGCGAAACTTGAAAAAGTGCCACTCCCGACTTTAGCCCTGAATTATTCTGATCAAATAGCGGTCGGCGAACAGCCTGACGATTTTTATCAGTTTGGCTTAGCAGCTGAAGATGAAGCCCGTTTGATTGCTGAGCGTGCTTTTTATTTAGGCCATCGCCGAGTATTAGCCATGTCACCAGACAATGCTTGGGGAAAACGTATTTATGCCGCATTTGAAGAGCGCTGGTTAGATTTAGGTGGCGATGTTGCCGAGCAGCGCTTTTATAAAGAAAAGAAAGATTACAACCCAGAGATTAAAGCACTATTGAATGTGGACGATAGCCAACAACGCTATAAAGAAGTTCGTCGCTTAATGCGTGAGCCTGTTGAATTTGAACCACGTCGTCGCCAAGATGCGGACTGGGTCTTTTTAGTGGCACTGCCTAAACAAGGCCGTCAAATTCGCCCTATGTTTGATTTCAATTTTGCTGGAAATTTACCGGTTTTTTCCACTTCGCAAATTTTCTCAGGCAGACAAAATCGTAAAAAGGATACTGATTTAAATGGTATTCAGTTTACTGACCTGCCTTGGTTATTAGAGAGCTCTGAGCTTAAGACTGAAGTTGAAAATAACCAGAAGCGCGCCAAAGGCAACTATGCCCGTCTGTATGCTATGGGGGTTGATGCCTTCCGTTTATACCCAAGACTAAAGCAGTTGGCGGCATTACCGCACAGTAAAATATTTGGCGTGACTGGCGATTTGTCCATTGACGGTCAGGGTAAGATACATCGTAAAATGCCTTTTGCCGTATTCAAACGCGGTCGCCCGGTTGCTTTGAACCTAGATCAAGAATAGACCTATAATTATTTGAATTAACGCTCACTCGGCAAGGATTGCTATGTGGTTTAGTCAGGAAGACAAGAGAACCGATAAACGCATTAAAGGTGATGATAAGGAACGCTTAGCGGAAGACTATTTAACCGCGAAAGGGTTTGCTCTGATCGAGCGTAACTTTCTCTGTAAAAGCGGCGAGATCGACCTCATTATGAAAGACCAAGAGTATTTGGTTTTTATTGAAGTGCGTTATCGCGAGAATAAAGAATTTGGTGGCGCGCTTGCTAGCATCACAGCCGGTAAGCAAAAAAAGCTACGCCGCGCCGCTGAATACTACTTACTGAAAAATTTTGGCAATACACCTCCCCCCTGCCGCTTTGATGTCGTCGGCATCGAGGGTCAAGATGAAATAATGTGGGTTAAAAATGCTTTTTAGTGAGAAACCTTCTCAAAGTCCTTCCCGCTGGCATTAGATTTTCGTATGATGATAGCTTATTAAGAACACACTCTTTTGGAGCGTTATCCGTGCAAGATCGTTTATTGCAGCATTTCAATGCCAGTATTGAGACAAAAGCCCAAGCAGCGGAACTTTTACCCCCTTATATCGAACATGCCGCGGGTATGATGGTTGCTAGCCTTGTTAGTGGTGGGAAGATTTTAAGTTGTGGCAATGGTGGTTCAGCGGGCGATGCACAGCATTTTTCGTCAGAAATGCTTAACCGCTTCGAACGCGAACGTCCTTCATTACCGGCTATCGCATTAACTACAGATACCTCGACGCTGACGTCTATTGCCAACGATTACAGCTATAACGAAATTTTCTCTAAGCAAATTCGTGCGCTGGGTAATGAAGGCGATATTTTATTAGCCATTTCAACCAGTGGTGGCTCTAAGAACGTGATTGAAGCGATCAAAGCAGCTCATGATCGTGATATGCAGGTTGTGGCGCTAACCGGTAAAGACGGTGGCAATATGGCGGCACTATTAACCGATAACGATATTGAAATCCGCGTACCATCAGATGTCACCGCGCGTATTCAAGAAGTCCATTTATTAGTGATTCACTGCCTGTGCGATTTAATTGATTGCTCGCTCTTTGGCGAAGAATAAACCTCGCTTTAATCAATCATCACTTTGACATTAAAGCCGTAACTGAATCATCCCTTGATTCAACAACAGCTGCGGCTTTATTTGTTTATAGTTCTATAATCAGCCTTTTCAGGTAGAATAGCCGCCTTCTCCCAGCCACAATCGAGAATTCTGTGGATTACGATTTTACCTTTAGTGAATATGACAAACCGATTGCCGAATTTTCTATGGGCCATGAAGCAATTGGTACATGGTTTAACGATGAGCTTGGGGCAAACCAACAACGTATTGAAGAACTCGTCGATATTGTCGATCAGTTAGTTAACCGCCGAATTCAGCAGCGCCTCATCGAAGGCACTGAGTACCGACTGCGTATGAATCAAGAAGACGTGGAAGTTGTTGCGCTTTCGTTAGGCTTAGAGATTGATGAAGAGCTACCTGAAAATACTAATGTCTATGAAGATGAGTCTCACGCCGAGTGCGGTCTAGAAGATTTCCAGGAAGCGCTGATTTCATGGCAGGAATTTATTCTTAGCGCTTAATTCTCAAATGATTCACTGCCAGCCGCAGTGAATCGTCTAAAGTAATACTACTTCCCACAAGACAAGCACTCTGTATCCCTATTCAATCCCCAACTGCGCCACTGTCCTTCTAACGCATCAAACGTTTGTAAGCGTCCTAAAATCGGCGTGCCTATACCGGTAATTATTTTAATCACCTCCAACGCTTGTAGGGTTCCAATAATGCCAACTACGGGTGCTAAGATGCCGCTAGTAGAACAATTAACTTGCTCATCACCAGCCAGTGGATATAAACAGCGATAACAGGGCTGATCGGCCAGGCGCGGATCAAAGCTAATGACCTGTCCCTGTAGAGCCACCGCGGCTCCAGAAACCCAAGGTGTATTATGCTCAAGACAGGCATCGTTAATTAAATAACGAATATCAAAGTTATCACTGCAATCAACGACTAAGTCGATAGTCGGTAACAAGCGCTGCAATAATTCAGCATCGGCTATCTGTTCGAAGCCTTCGACAAAAATCGTCGAATTTATGCGCATAATTTCTTCAATCGCCGATTCTACTTTGGACTTGCCAACATCATCAGAGCCATGACAAATCTGGCGTTGTACATTAGAAAGTTCCACCACATCATGATCAACCAAATATAAATGTCCGACACCACTGGCAGCCAAATATTGCAAAACCGGACTGCCCAAGCCGCCCAAACCTATGATAAGAATTCGGCTATTTAGCAGTTTCTGCTGACCTTCGATATCCATTTCAGGTAAAAATATATGGCGACTATAACGCAACAAATCATTGTCAGTCATCGTATTGCCTTCTACTAAGTTTACGCTCATACCACTGCTCCTTTAAAAAACTGCCCACCGGTAATACGAGGATTGCCCCCTAGATCAATCCGGGTTGTCACCTGCTGATAGCCGAATTTATATAACAATTGCTGCACAGCCTCCTGCTGATCATAACCATGTTCCATTAATAACCAACCACCGTCGAAAAGATAATCTCTGCTTTGCTCAGCAATCAGCTCAAGATCCGCTAACCCTTTATTCTCAGCCACTAAGGCTGTCTTAGGTTCGAAGCGTACATCACCTTGAGCAAGGTGTTCATCATCAGGATCAATATAAGGTGGGTTACTCACGACCAAATCAAATTGACCTTCAACCTGATCAAACCAGCTACTTTGAAAAAAACGTACCTGTTCTAACTGATTGAGTTTGGCATTATGCTGCGCTAGTTCAACGGCCTGTGGAATTAAATCAACCCCCTGCACATTCCACTGTCGAAATTCATGAGCCAGCGACAAAGCAATGGCTCCTGTTCCCGTGCCCAAATCAATGACGTTAGCACATTCAGGTAATGCATCCGCAAGCTCTAATACCCACTCAATTAAAGTCTCAGTGTCAGCACGCGGAATTAACGTATGCTCAGCTGTTTTTAACTCCAAATCCCAAAAGGCTTGCTGCCCTAGAATATAAGCAATGGGCTCACCTTTTAAGCGACGAGCAAACAATTCTTTAAAAGTAGCTTCTTCCTTTTCTGTGACTAGCTTATCGGACCAAGTAAACAAGTACGTACGATCTTTACCTAGGCTGCGTGCTAATAACAATTCGACATCCAACTTTGCGGAATCACTATTCGTTGCAAGCTGCTGAGTGAATTGTTGAATGATCTGTTCAATACTAAAACGCATAGTTAAGTCATCATTAAAAAGGAAAAATAGGAGGATAATTTTAACAGTTTTTACCTTAAGCATCGAAATCTTGATATTTAGTACAATAAATAATCAAATTACAAAAACTTTACAAGGTGACTTATAGAGACAAGCATTGAACTTTTTAAGCCAAGCTGGCATCATCCTTGTGTGTTTAATATTTAGGTATTAACCACATCATGTTTTGACGGTGGGGAGCTCAAATAGATTTATCTACTTGCTACTCCCATTTTGCCACCTTGGCTTAATACACAATTTTATTGCTTTGCGGTAAGAAAAGGAATTATGGACGGGGTGGTTTTTTTTCGCTCCCAGATTAATATTGACTGACCGTTCAATGGCTTTCTTACACTGAAAGTCTATGGATGTATGCACTCAAAATATCCATATTATTGTCCAAATTTAAATTCAGTCTGGTTCCCTGCCGATTACTTCCCCTTTGAAATTTACGACCAACAGCATCAACGACTGCTGGATCTGTATATAGTAGGCTAATGTTCTTAGCCTACCTGAATAGAATATCCTTACCCTCTAGAAAGTAGCGCTCGCAGATCACTAATACCTGAGTTAGCACGTGATACATATGACGCCATAACCAATGAATGATTAGCAAATATCCCAAAGCCACTGCCGTTTAAAATCATCGGTGACCCCATCGGCTCTTGCGTACCTTCTAGCTCGCGAATGATTTGACGAACACTGACTAGTGCATTTTTCTTTTCTAAGATGGCTCTAAAATCAATCTCTACCGCCTTAAGAATATGCAGTAATGCCCAAGAAGCGCCACGAGCCTCATAGAATACATCGTCAATTTCAGTCCAGTCAGTTTTCACTTCTTGATCATCAGCGTTCGCCGTTGATTGGCGTGATGCGGTATCACCGGCTAAATCGGTATTTAAACGACGCTTGCCAACAGACGCACTTAAACGCTGAGATAAACTGCCCAAACGTGTTTCGACATCTAATAACCACTGGCTTAAATTATCAGCTCGCGCATAAAATTGTGACTTATCATCGGCAGGGTTCGTTAAACGCTTGCTGTAATTTGCAAGTGCTGCAATACCACGTCGATATTCACTTTCAGTGGAAGGAACAGCCCAAGAATCGTTATCAAAATGAAGTTGTGGCTCAGCAATTTCTAAATCTTTATCCTGAGTTGACTGGCTCTGAGAACGACTAAAATCTTTGCGTAAAGCACGTGACAGGTCTCGCACTTGAACCAAAACCCCATATTCCCAATTAGGGATATTATCTAACCAAATTCCAGGCAGTAAAAGATCATTGCTTAAATAACCCCCGGATTTATCCAGCATAGTTTCAGCAACTTTCATCAAGGTGACCGACGTTGTAAAACCAACAACGGGCTCAACACCCATTTCTTCAGCAAGCACCTTAGCATTTTGCTGAACTGAAAAGCTTTCGGGCTCTGACGACCACAAATAGCCAAGTACTAGAGCAAACAAACAATAAATAATTACAACGGCAAGTATGGTATTACGTAAGCCACTTCCCATATTCATATCTTCTATACGCTCTTTCATTATTTCTACTGAATCACCAAGCTTCTCGCGCATGTTTAAGTCCCGCTCTCATTTGTTCATTTCGATCAAGGTTATCACGCTGGCTATGCCGTGAATACGTAGCCAGTTTTTAATACTTCAATCATAAGGTCTATCAGTGTTTTTTTAAATAGTAAGTTTATAGCCAACGCTTCATTACGTCGTACAAGTTATCCATTTTTATGGGTTTAGCCACATAATCGCTCATCCCTGAAATTAAGCAATCTTGCTTTATTTCAGCAGAAGTATTAGCAGTTAAAGCAATAATAGGCACAGGGCTACGTTGTTGCTCTACTTCATATTTCCGTAAGGCTCGTGTTGTTTCAAAGCCATCCATGCCGGGCATATGACAATCCATGAATATCAAATCAAAAACTTCAGCTTTTATAACTTCAACACACTTCTCACCAGATTCAACACAAATAGGGGAGTATTTCATATTGCGTAATATTTTCTCCGCAACCATCCGATTAACCTTGTTATCTTCAACGATGAGAATTTTTTTATGCTCTAGCTCATTCGCTGAAAGCGATTGAACGAATTGTTCTTCATCGTTCGTTACCACCAGCTGTACAGGCACAGTACAGTTAACCGAAGTCCCTGTAGGCTTATTATCAATAATAGATATATGCCCATTCATTAAATGAATTATGTCGTTACAAATCGATAGGCCAATCCCTAACCCATCAAACTGGCGAGTAAAGGAAGTATCCTGCTGTTGAAAAGCCTCAAACATGGCTTCTTTATGCTTTTCAGGAAATCCTATGCCACTATCGCTAATATCCAGTCTTAAATTTAATCCTGCATGAGTGTTTTCGAGATAAATAGAACAATAAATACGCCCACCTTGAGTAAACTTAACAGCATTACCTAATAAGTGACGCACCAGCTGACGAAATTTAACACCATCAAGCTCAATCGAAGTTTTACTCACCATACTATCCATAAAAACAGTCAGCTCATTATTATTCCTCTGAGATTTCTCCTCTAATTCAAATAAAGTATGCTCTAATAATTCTGCGATATTGGTCGGCATTAGCGTCAATACTTGCTCTTTCTTTTCTAAAGAGCCAAGGGTTAGCATGTCTTCAACAAGTTCTAATAAGTTATTCAATGAGCGATCAGCAATATTCACAAACGGTGCAATCTTTTTATCATTCTGATAAGCAATTAACTGCATTGCGCCCATTGCACCATTAATAGGCGTTCTTAATTCATGGCTGACGATTGCTAAGAATTCACTCTTTGTTTTACTCGCTTCTTCTGCTTTTAATCGTGCAATGTCTAGCTCTTGTATTGCTGTCGCCTGAGCAAGTTCGGATTTTTGCAAGGCGGCGGTCATCCCATTGACCCCTTTTTGCAGTTCTCCAATTTCTGCACCGGCCGTGACTTCAATTTGGCTATTTAATTTCCCTTGCGCGATTTTAGATAAAACACGCGACACTTTCTCAATAGGTATGGCAATAGAGTTAGCCATGCGATGAGCCAATAACATGCATAAAAATAAAATAACACTGGCCCATACCATCGACTTGCCAACAATTAGCAAAGCACGGTCTCGCCCAAGAACATGACTTAATTCAATGCTGACATACGCGATATTGGTGCGAACAATAGGATTATTATTAATACCGTCAAATTCAGAAAACTCAGAGAATGACTCTTGCTCTTGGCTTACTGCGCTACGATATAAAGAAATATCTTCACTATTAAGTTCGGCATACTCACTCATTTGGCGCTGATAAATAATTTGTTCATCGGGAGTGGTAATACTAACCCTAACGACAGAAGGTGCTGCCATCGCATTTTCAACCAAAGGTTCTAATAAACTAAAGTTTCCAGATATTACTGGGTATTCAATAGAGGCTGCCAATTGACTCGATAAAACTTGCCCAACTGTTGCCACCTCAACCTTGGCATCATCGATTCTTTGCCAAACAAATAAACTGATGAGTAAAGTAAACATAATAAATGCAGGCAAAAGCCCCAACATTAATGCTCTATTGCGCATACTCCAATGGGAAGGTTTCAACATTACTTCCCCCCCATTTGCTGCATGAGAACATCATCATTTAAAATTCTGATATTTAATGAACGCGCTACTTGGGGATTAAATAGAATTCGATAGTGCGGGTTATAGTCTGCTTTTAACCACTGCCCAGTGCCTTTGTGGTGTATAACGATTTCCGTAATTCTGCGAGCAATATGAGATAGATCACTAAAGGTTGTAGAGAAACTACCAGCTTTTAAATAGGCGCGTGAAGGGCCTATTAATACCTTTCGTTGGCGATAGGAAGTAATTAGAATATTTTTAATATTTTGCGCATTATAGATATCATTATTATAATGCCCTAATAACAAACGAGTACCTTTCAATACGTGAAATAAAGCTTGGTTGATATTGTCATAATCTTCAATACTAACCACTTTCAGCATCATTCGTTCTGCATCCGTTAATGTTTTGAATACATCTTCCTCATCTTGTTTATTACTTACCAACAAGCCAATTTTCTTGTCTCCTGGGACTAATAAATCAGCTAGCTGTAATTGTCTAGACAAGGGCGGTTCAATATAAATAGATGTTGCCATGTCACTAATTTCTGCTTGCTTAGCCGTTAACATGACCGCGATACGTTTTGGGTATTGTGAATAATCAACATGTGACGACTGCTTAGCACCCACTGAAATAATATAGGCATCTTGAGGTATAGTGATGGGAGTTTTTGCCGTACTGATTTGGTAAGAAAAGTCTGGTGCTAAATCTTGTAAGTGGGCTAATAATGTATTTAAAGCTCGGCTATTTTTTTCAGCGATTAAGACAATATTATCCTGCTCCGCCAATACTGGCCAAGATAATAAAGCGATAAGAGCAATACGCACATAAAACATCATAAAACTTCGGCGCTCATGCAACTCATATCGGCTAAAACTCTATTGCCAATTGGCCGTAATAAACATTGGGGGATGAATAAACTTGATTCCTATAGCTTAATGCCACATATGGCTGTCTATTGTGCTGAATGTAATAAGAGATTTCGGCATTTAAGCCCGCTATCACGAATGGCTTTATGATATTTAACTGAAAGCGCTCGTACGGCTTATCAATAGTTTCCCTATCTTGATTGAAATAGCTCAAGCTCGCAGACCAACCCGCACTGTTATACATCCAACTAACAACCGTACTTTGAGTTGAGCTTAAACGCTTTTCTAATTTCTCTACCCTTTCAATCTCTTCTTCTGACAACCTATCACCAACGTAGCGACTGTAGATATCAAGATAAGAATAGGTCAGCCAAAGTGAGTGCTGTGCATTCAATCGACTCGATAGCTGCATCTCGGCACCATTCACATCGGCTTCGTTATCGTTGCTAATATAATTGGCTTGTAACGTAATGGGGTCAGAAATTAAATCCCTCATCTCTTCACGAGATATTTTCACATCAAGTTCGGTATGCGAACCAACTAAATCACCTGCAATAAAGTAACCTAGTTCATAGCTGGTTATTTTTTCTGGTTTAAGTGATTTTTCATCTTCTTCGACAACTTTCTGCTGATAAAAATCGGCTTCATCTAAGCCTAGATAATTGCTGGAAAGATTAGACACTTGCGCAATGTACTCTGGCTTAGTTTCTAATAAATCGGGAGACCGTACTGCTTGAGAGGCAACTAGACGGATGCTCTGCTGAGAATCAATTAAAAAGTTAGCCGCTAACTTCGGAGAAAAAGCTATTTTATTATAAGTTTCATATTCAAACATCCCCCCGGCATTAAATGTTAGCCAAGGTCTTGCTCGATATTCGGTATTTAAAAATGCGCGCCAGGTATCATTGCTCACATTGCCGTTGAAATAGGTTTGAGAATACGCTGAGTCTTGTCGATAGCTTAACCCAGACACTGTGCGTACGCTATCCGACCAGCGCATAGTATCTTGCCATTCAATATCAATTCTTTGTTCCGCTAAATTTAAATTAGAATTACCGCTGATAATCTCAGAGAAATTATCTTCTAAGTTAGGAATACCGTCCAATATGACCTTAGTAAAATCCAGATCTTGCTGAGTAATGATAATCTCTCTCTCTGTTGCGGCTTTAACAATTGCCATAACATCTTCAGGGGAATATACCGTGCCATCCCTCAAATTATCAATAATTCCTGCAATACCTGGATCATTATAAATTGGCGGAATACCAGCAAAAACAGTCGCCCACTCTGGGTTCAATTCATGTAGACGAATCATATTTTTTTCAAATACAAGTGTAGGAACACGTACATCCTTGGGCATTTTTCTTTCTTCTTTCTGCCAGTATGCCTGTAGGTGCGACTGATGTTCAGCAGAAAATTCTTTTTGCCAACGACCATAAACATAACCGTTAGTGGTCGTTTTATCTGGGGGAGTTTGATCAAAATCTATCTGGCGCATTTCTGTTTTACCCGACTTATAACCCACCTGCACATCAAGGTTGGACGTATCATCGAGTTGATGGTTAACATAAGCATTGATAAAGCCATGCCTACGACCATCTCTTAAATCATCGCTACCAGTTGATTCACTGCCATCGAAACCTTCATCCGCTTTCACTGAGCCACTGATTCGTAAACTTGTGGTATCAAAACTTAAACCATGACGAAAATGGACATCTTGAGTACCTTTATTACCTTTTCGCCAAGATACAAGTGTTCCCTGACTATCTTCCGGGTGCTTGGTTAGAATATTAATAACCCCGAGATAAGAATTTGCACCATAAACAGCCGCATTAGGCCCACGAGTTACTTCAATACGGTCAATATCTTCAATGGCTAAACCAATATCGTCCCAGACAACCGTCGCAATAGCCGATTTATAAACCGAACGCCCATCAACCAGTACTTGTAAACGACGCATGATATTAGGGTTTGAGGTGTGATAGGCCACCGAAGCGTTATTATCATTATCGGCATGACCCACAAACATCCCCGGTACAAACTTCATCAATTCGGGCAACGTTCGCGCGCCCCATAACTTGATGTGCTTGGAGGTAATAACCGTCACACTGGCGGGAACTTCCGCTTTCGGCTGCTTTAAACGGGAAGCGGTAAGCACCATAGGAAGCTCATCCATTAACATGGACTCTTCTTCCCAACCCATATCTTCACTAAAGTCATTACTGAAATCATCACTGATATCCTGACTAAATGCAG
>JBLGBO010000003.1:0-218187 GCA_047616865.1 Oleispira sp. | reverse complement strand
GGCGGGCGCGATTGATCCCGCCGAGTGGCCTATGTTCTGGCAAAGAATGCCAAGCGGCGAAGTATGAGTTTTCAGCAAAAGTCATTTGTGCGGCTGAATCAAAGGTTTGCTTAGGGATTTTAATGGTAGCGACTTTAATTAACGGGGACAACGCTTCTGGCCAATCGACGGTTGCGTCTTCAATGGGCATTTTCACCGCATCGGTCTGAAACTGAATCATGAAATCAAAGCTGGCTTCTTCTTTTGCCAGATGCTCTTTCATGGCGTCTTTTAAATAGTTTTCTGTTTTGTTCTTCGGCATGTTACTGCGAATGTTGGAGGTCGGTAGTAATGCATATTTTACCGCACGTTTATTGCCCGTTGTATTAGCACCAAATTGATAAGCGGTATTACTCCAGTAGCGATTATCCAGCGGACTGGTATGTCGCTTATTCATGGTCAAGAGAATCCATAGTGTGCGTAGATGGTTGTCGAATGGATTAAAGAAGAATTTTATAATACTGTTATTACCAAACGCGGCGGTGATGAGTTTTTTAAAGTCTTTAATATGCGGCACTAAAAAAACAGGATGAGACATAAAGACAAAGTCTTGGGTATATATTTCTTCTTCAAAACTGCTGTCGTTGGTTAGTGCATCGGTGAAATACGGTTCTCGATCGATGTTTAAGATTTTATCGCCTTCAACGCCCATCAGCTTTATGGCAAAGCCAATCATGTCTCTATCTTTATCGTGATGCACTCGGTTGGATGCATTGGAAAAACGGATCCAGGCTGGGAAACTGCGATTAGGACGGCTTAAGCCTTGCTTAAAAATACCGACTTGTAACGCTTGCGGCAAATTTTCTTCAATAATAAATTCGGCTTTTAAGATGCCATGATGTTTCGGATGTGCATCGCGACGCAGGGGGTTGGGTGAATACGTTTTTTCCATTATCGCTTTTAAGAATTCGATGGTCTCTTGAGTATCCTGCAGTTCATCAATCACAGGGTATTCGGTAGCGAGTTCGAGCGGATTTTGGAGATTCATTAGCGGTGCCTTTGTTGCCATAACCAGTCTTCTTAATATCCGTATTGGGCATACAAATATAATAAGCTAATAACGGGTTATGGCAAGGCTGGCGTATTTCAGCTGTTAGTGATGGTCTAGTGTGTGATAAAGCCCTCTAGTTTGCGACAAACATTCGATCCAGTCTTTCAAGGTCATTAACGACACGCCAGCTGCCTCCTCCATTCTCTACACGTTGCTGCCAATGATCTAGGCGATTTTTAAACTCTCTAGGGTCGATATTATCACTTCTTAATTTAGTCACATTGAGCGCCACTACTTGAATGCCTTGCATGTCGAGAGGGAAGTCGCGGATGTGACCTTTTTGCAGTTCTTCTTCTAAGTCTGAAAATATCAGTACGTATTTCTCCCCTGCTTGAGTTTCGTTAACGAAATCGGCTGCTTGTAAGATACCACCGGTAATATCCGTTCTAAAGCTGCCTTTTTCTAAGTTAGCGACAAAGGTATCGACCTTTTGTTTGAAAACGCGCTTTTGATTGTTAGTGGTACTTGGGCGGCTATCAAACGTTGTTTTGGCAATGATGTCTTTTTCATTGAAACTGCCACTGTCTATGCGGGCAATAGCAATGGAGTCGCCACTGTCTAACGTTGCTAGTAGGTAGTTCATAATACTTTGAGCTTTATCTAACTCTTGGGTATAAGTACCCGAGGTATCGAGTAATAAGTACACTGACTTATTGGCGGGTTTTTGTTCATCGCAACCGGTTAAAACCAAGCTACTGGCCAATATTGCTGAGATGGCCGTTTTTAATAATAGATTTTTCATAATATATCTCCAATGCATTTGATTGTTTCGATTAATTTTTTAATTAATCAATGTGCGCACGATCACTGACCAAGTCCGTCGTGGCTTCTTGCATATCGCTAGTCTTATCTGTGGATTTATTTGCGCGCTTGCTAATGACATTTTCAATACTCAAAGGCACCATGATAATGAGGTCGTATAAGCTGATGATCACTTTACTCACCTGGGTGACCACACTGGCGCTGCTGCGTAGAAGTACATGCAGTGTCCTTAGTATTGCGATGGCGAACAAACCCAGTACCGTGCGTAATGAATGAATAAACGATTCAAGTGGGATAGCAATAAATGCGAGGGCGAAGGGTAAAATAAAGCCCATGATCATTTGCCCGACCGATGGAATCCAACGGAATTGAGCGCTGCTTGCATCTGCTGCTACTTGAGCTGAGCTGGTTGTAGATAGAAGTGATTGCTGCAATGCTTCATGATCCATGGCTAATAAATCGCGCATATAAGCTAGTGAGGCCTCGATTCCTGCAAGAATAAATAAGATCGAGAAGCTAATAACCATCATGCGACGGCGCATTTTATCATCCATGCTACCGATCATAGGGAATAAATGGGTGATGCGTAGAGATTCTAATAAGAATAACCCCATGGCTATCTCAATCAGGATAATCACCAGTGCGGCAATATCAGAGGTCTTTACGCTGCCAATATAACTGGTGCCACCGACCATTTCCGACATAGGCATAGCGATCAATTGAAAGTTAATTAATCCACCCAACGCGGCAATGGTCAGTACTAGGCCAGAGATAAAGAACTGGGTAAGCGATGAGGTCGCTAAAATATTAGCGGCTTTATCTTCGCCGGTACGAATATTTAAGTACTCTTCCATTTGGCTATCGATTATTTGCCCACGTTCTTCTAAGGCATCGACCTTTCCTTTTACATGATCCATCTTATTATCGAGTTTGCGCCAGTCCGGTTGCATTTTGGCTAATATTTTATGGCGATTACTACTGGCTTTTTGGTAAGCGCTTAAGCTTTGGGTATGTGCGTCATCAATGGACTGCTTGATGTTGTCCAATATTTTATTCACCGCAGGGTCGCCATTGCTGGGTAGTGCCGTAATCGTTGCTACAACGTCACCCCAGGCAGGAGGAAGCGGCGCTGCTTCAGCACAGTTCTGATAATCGCTTTCGACTGTCTCAATGGCGTTTTTGATTTCTCGATGCAGGGCAGGGTATTGGCTCAGATCACGCTGAACAATGGTGCTGATACGGTTAAATTCACGCTCAATTTTAGTTTGTACTTCGGCTTCCCCTGCGGCGAGCAAAACTTCTTTATTGC
The DNA here is from genome assembly GCA_047616865.1 of Oleispira sp. Taxonomy (GTDB): domain Bacteria; phylum Pseudomonadota; class Gammaproteobacteria; order Pseudomonadales; family Oceanobacteraceae; genus Oleispira. Next base: position 215,026 of record JBLGBO010000003.1, on the reverse strand, counting down.
GCAATTTTAAGCGGCTAATAAGCTGGCTGATACTGCGGGCCCATAGACGTAAGCTAGTATGTAGCATACGAAAGCTAGAAAATATAAGTTGGTGCGCTTGCTGACGACCCAGATAAAGTAGGGTGATGAGCAGTGCTAGCCAGATAAAACTGGATAGAGCGGTATTGTTGGACCATAGGTTGGTTAAGTTGTTTAGATCATTCATAGGTCACCTCAGATCGGTAAGTGCTGTAGGGCTAGGCAATGCTTGTATTGGCCAGCGGATAAGATCAGTATTGGTGAGCTTTGTGAGGAATTCGTGAGTATTTAAATGTTTGTTTGCTTATTATACTTTTCAGCCAATTGGGAGTTGGGACACTGATGGTAAAAATTTTATGGGTAGAAGATCAGACGCACTGGATCAGTAAGTTTAAGCCGATATTAGAGCAGGCGGATCTTTCTATTGGCGCTGTTAAAGAAACTACTAATGACGATACGAATCAGTCGATATTAAACGACGTGCAGGTATTTAAGTTTGCTGAAGCCGCACGCATGCACATTGCACAAAGCACGCATGCGCCAGATATTGCGATTCTCGATGCCAATATGAACGGTAATGACCAAGCTGGATTTTCTGTTTCTCGTGCCTTGCATAAAAAGTGGCCTGAGTTACCGGTGATTTATTTATCAGAACACAGTGGTACGGGAATCGAGCAGCAAGCCTTCGAAGAAACCGGTGCGCAGGATTTTATTGCCAAACATCAACAGAATATTGAAGCGGTATTGTGTTGGCGTATTAAAGCCGCGCTTAAAAAATCGCTCTTGTCCGATACTTCAACCTCTCAGCAAAGCAGTGAAACCCTTCAAAGTGGCTCATTGACCATTGATACGCTCAGTTGGAATGTGTACTGGCACGGTGAACGTTTAATGAACCCAACGAATGAACGCCGTCCTTTGCCGCCGACCCCAAGAAAAATTTTGCGCTATTTAGTTGAAGCTTCTCCTACGCCATTAAGTACTTCGCAAATTGTAGAAAAATTGGATGCTGATCCAGAACGCTTTTCTGATGCGAATTATCGTCAGCATATTCGCACCTTGCGCCAGTCAATTGAACAAGCGGCAGAGCGCAAAGGTAAAGCGAGCTTTACCGATTTATGTAAGTCAGGAAAAGGCATAACTACTTTTGGTGATAGCGGCGCTTATTGCTGGATTAAGGAATAATAATGAAAAAAACAGTTAAAACGCAGCAGAACTTCCCCTTTTTTAGTGCGCTGGCTGCGGTGTTATTAGTCGCGTATTTATTTACCTTGGTTATCCGGGCTGATTATGTAGTACTGGATAGCTTGTTAACGCAGTTTCCTTTTTTATCTGAGTCCTATTTTTCAATCTCCATGCTGGCTATTTTTGGCTTGTTATTAATGTTCGACTTGCAACGCTTTCATCGTCAAAAAAAGCAGGTTAAAAAAAATATGGATAAGTTGAAGCAAGAAGTTGCCGATGTTTGGGAAAGCAAAAAACATCTGCAAAATAAGGCGCATACCTATTCTGGCCATGCCGATAAACTGAAGCTGTTTATCAGTGATAAATTATTAGAATATATTGAATACGATGAGAAATTTTTACATTTTAAAGGCATCGCAGCCGAAGTGCGCCATAACGGCGTGATCAGTTATGACATAGTAATGTCGCTATTAACTGAACTGTTAAAACAAGAAAATGCGAGTAACTCAGCTGACGCCAAGAAAGCCTTAGAAGCGATGCGTTATTTATGGGATTTATTAGATCTTTCGACGGCGGATAATATCGCCTTACACATCGCTAATTTTCTTATAAATGCGGAAGAGCAGTATTACCAAATGATGTTAGAGAAAGACAATGAAGAGCTGCCTGCAGCCATCATTAAGGTCGATTTCTCCAGTGCTGAGTCTGTTGCCTCAACCTTGGTTCATCTTGTGCATGAGCCTGATGCTATTGATATGTCATTAGTAAACTCGGTAGATCAGTCACTGCCTTGGTCTTTTCAAGATGATCAGTTCAATATACGGGTTGCCTCTAAGCAAGCACTGCTAGGGAATTCAAATCATGTGCGTTTGATATTGGAGAACTTGTTGAAAAATGCTCAACATTTTTCACGCAAGGTGGCGTTTAAGCAAAAAACCGATCGTATATTGTTATCCGTTACCGAAGGCCCTGTTGCTGGTGGCGGTGTTGATATGAAGAGTGATGCAAGCGCCAGTTTTATCGATTTTCAAGTTTATAACCGTGGCCCACAAATATTGGATGAGCATAAGGCCAAGTTGTTTCAGCTAGGCTATTCCACCCGAAAAACTCGTGAACATCATGGCAAAGGTCTAGGTTTGTTTTTTGTTAATGAAATCGTGAAAGGCTATGAAGGGCATCTGTTACTGGAAAATGTGAATAACCACGCTGACAATTATTCTATTCGAATCAGCTTAAAAAATGGCGATGTCGATACTCAAATTGTAAAGGTGATAGTGAAAGACTCTTGCCCCTATATTGAGCTTGATGGCGACCTTGATGATAGTAATGAAAAACAAAGTTCGCAGCGCTGGCAATATGCTTCGGCCATTGAATCAATTGAAATATCCTCTCAACGAATGAAAGAGACTGTCCGTTTTAGCAGTGACGATGAGTATAAAAAGAGTGAAAGCTTTGTGCAGCAACATAAACTTGGCGAGGCATTATTACCGCCGTGTTGGAGTATTGATGTACAGCCGAAGCGGGGCGGTAATAAAACGCACAATGTGATTTTTAATCTACTGGATATTTCAGGGGTTCGCTTCAGCATTAAACTACCCACGGCGCAAGCGCGATTGGATGGGGTAGAGCCTGACTATACGGATGGCATCGCAGAGCTACAGAAAAATTTCAATACGCCTGCTTAGGGCTTTTTTCTGTGATTAAAGCCACTAATTCGGCTACCGCCTCTGACGGATAGGCATTCTGATAATCCTGCAGATACATTAACGTTTGTGGGCGTACTTTAAGAAAGTGCTTTTTAAGGTATGCCTCTAGTGGTAAGGGAATCACTCGCGGTGATATTTTTATAAGCATTTTATAAAGCCAAGGCTTTAATAGGACTGCTAATAATCGCTTTTTAAGCGGCGTGAATACACCATTAGTGATTATCTTTTGCGGCAATAACTCTTTTTGTGCAGCACTGAGTTGTTGCAATAATCTCTCTGAATTTTTAAGGCGCTCAAACTGCCAGTCAGCCGCTTCAAGGGCACACAGTAATGTCATGAAAAAGGCCGATATCAAACGTGATTCATCCAATGCACTGTTGACGGCTTTGGCTTTAATTCCTGATTGATTAAATAGAGTTACTACATCTTTAAGTTTAAGACTATCTTGTTCCTGCTGCCGTAACGGCTTACATGCGGAAATAGGCATCGGCAGTGGCGGTAAATAATAGGCAGTCCCCGCAGGGTTAATGCGTTCGTTAATATGATCGGTTTGATAGCTAATGAGCGTGATCATGCCTTGCAGAATATGCTCGTCATCAATCACGGCTGTGAGATGCTCTAAATCTTCTTCACTTGGCTGTAGCATTAATAAGCTGACAGAATTTATCGATTCTTTAATCTTATTATTGATGATGGATAAAGGCAGCTGACGCAGGGCGGTCGATGAAATACTGAGAACAATGAGATCAAAGCCCTCGGCATCCTGCCACTCAGTGATGGTTGAAAAACGTGTGAATAGTAATGGCTGTTGTAAGTGCTTATCATTATTGAGGTGATACAGCACCACCCCTTTTTTCTTTTCGGCTTCCAGTGCCTGCTGGTATTTTTCTTTTACTAAAAAAGTAACTTGATGACCCGCATTCGCAAAATGGTGGCCATACACTAAACCTACTGCGCCAGCGCCAACAATTAATATATTCATTTTGTCGCCATCTCGCCAAATACTGCTTGTAAGCTACGCGGAACAAAACGCAGACCAAATACTGAGAGTTTATATAAAATGCCAGGAACGACATTGCCTTGTCCTTTGGCTAACGCATTCAAACCCGCGCGAGCAACACTATCACTCGACATGATAGCGAGGTTGCGAATGCCTTCAATTTTCTGCCCTGATACATCCATAAATTCTGTTGCTGTGCCACCTGGGCATAATGCGGTTATGCGAACGTTATCACGCTTGAACTCCCTGACTAAAGAATCGGCGAGGTTAAGGGCGTAGGCTTTAATTGCGGCGTAAGTCGCGAATTGTGGCCCTGGTAAAAACCCTAGCAGTGAAGAAACTAATAGAATATGGCCGTCTTTACGTTGTTGCATATCTTGGCCGAATAAGTAGGTCAGTTCGGTTAATGTGGTGACCATTAATTGAATCATTTCTTGATGAATCGCGAGAGGAATGTCCAGCATATAACCGTGTTTGGCGAAGCCTGCATTATTAATCAATATGTCGACTTGAATACCACGATCTTGGCATTGATCGTAAAGCGCTTGCGCAGAGCCTGCTATCGATAGATCGATACTGAGAGTAATGACTGTGATGTTATGTTTTTGTTCAAGTTCGTGTTTTAAGCTTTCAAGGCGCTCCGTTCGGCGGGCAACCAATATCAGCGGGCAAGATAAAGCGGCTAGCTGTCTTGCCATAGTTTCGCCGATGCCGCTTGAGGCACCTGTAATAAGTGCAGTTTTACCGCTAAGACGTTGCATGGATGAGTCCTGTTATTATTGATAGGTTTTGTATCGGTTAACCGCTTTATATAATGTTATATTTCGATAGGTATCGAACTAACTAGACTTTAAAATACACTTCGATAGTTGTCAAACTATTAATCGCAAGAGAATATGGTTACACTGAATTATTGTTTTAATGAGAGTGGCTTGTCGTGGTAATTGCTAGTGAAAAAGTCGATGTAAAGACGCTAAGTCGTGCGTTTAAAGCGCTGTCGAACCCAAATCGGTTACAAATCTATTTAGAAGTTCTGGCTCATCGTCATTCTGGTATTACAGCACCGGAAGCTGGCTGTGGTATTGCTGATTTGATTGGTAAGTTGAGCGTAGGGGCGCCGACCGTATCGCACCATGTAAAAGAATTAGTCGATGCGGGCTTGGTCAGTGTTGAAAAAAATGGCAAGTACGTGACTTGCCATTTGAATGAAACCATGCAAAGTCAGCTCAGTCTTTTTTTCAGTGAATAAGTTTTGTAACTATTCAGATGTCTAAAATTTAGACAGAAAAAGATCTATTATTGGGTAATTGTGAAGCAAATATGCGAGGCAGGGAGCGTAGCGCTATGAATACTTACAATAGCTGGTATTTACACCGTTTCGTGTAATAAATATCCAGTCATGGATCTATTTATAAAACCTGCTGAATAGTTACTAAGTTTTAAACTAACAGGGATGATGAAATTTGACCTAGGTCTGTTGCGCTATCGGAGGTTATTTCTACCGCTCTTGCTAAGCCTTGTTCGGATATATTTCGAAAAGCGCTAATGTGAGGTTTACAATCGGCTTCACGCCAAAACATTGCAGCCTTAATTAATTTAGGGCTCGTGATTATTTCTTTAGCGGTTACTTTGACCAAGTATGAGTCAATTTGGTTTTTATTTACAAAAGACGTGACTTTAATGGCGAATGGCATTTTGCTTCCTTGCAAAAATGGAACTGAGAAGGTTTCAATCAGTTAAAAAGTTAATAATCGGTCTGCTATTGCAAAGACAAGGGGAGACATGCAAAGCACCACGGTGGCAGCAATCCAGTCTGCGAATTTCTCAAGCATCCATACGCTCTTGTGGTTATTTATAAATAGTACAAGCATCCTATCTGACTTTCGCTTAGGGTTAAATACGACGAAATAACGAGTGCTCATTTCGATATATTGGTTATTATTTAATACAGATTCCATGAAATCATGGTTGAAATAGTCAGAAGCTTGAATACTTTAATAGCGTACTGTTAAAAATGAGAGAGGTTTATGTCTTTTAATCTGTTGAGGCTCGCAACCTATTTTCTTTTGGTATTCAGTCTTCAAGTTCAAAGTGAAATCTACCAATGGGTTGATTCAAAAGGGCGTATACAGTTTTCTGATAATCCTAATAAAAAATACAATTCTACTGGCTATGCTCAGAAATCATCAAGTGACTCATCTGCTACGGCTACTGAGTTTTATTCGGAACGTTCGGAAAACCTTGAAGAAATAGCAAAATCATTGAAAAAAGATCGCCTTAAGCGTGAAGCAATTAGAAAAAAAGAAGTCAAAGCTCGAGCTAAAAAAAATAAAAAACGAAAGAAACTGCTAGCAGCGATAAAGAAAAAGAAGCTAGCCTGCAAGAATGCTCGAAAAAAAGAAGACCTAGCGTTTAGAAAGCGCACCAAGTCTCAAAGTTTAGCAAAAATGCGTAAGGCTTTAGCTAATTATGAGAAGAAGCGTGAGACTCGTAGAAAAAAATGCAATGACTAAAAATTTCGTAAAATATTATGCCTTAGTCTTATAGGGAAGATGTAAACATAGTTGTAGGCCACCTGCCTTCGACGTAGAAGGCTTAATATCCCCCTGTAATAAATCGTTAATGATATTTTTAACTTGATACATCCCCAACCCTAACTTTTTATTAACCCCTCTTGCCTTAGTAAAGAAAGGCAAGAATAGCTGCTCTAGTTCTTCCGCTGGCAAATTCTTGCCATTATCTGAAAAAATAATTTTTAGTTCTTCGTTTATTACTTGTAGATTAATACTAATGATTAGCGAGGCTTGTTGTGCTTTGGGGTAATGATCTAAGCTGTTGATAATTAATTGATCAAATATCAGATGGAAGGCACTTGGATAAGAATTAAGGATGAGTTGTTTAGGCAAATCTAATTGAAAAGACGCTTTATCTTTAAATGAATCCACTTTATCAAAAATTAACTGGCTTACATCAAAGCTAGTTTTAGGGTGGTCTTCTTCATCAATTTTAATACTTCTGAATATCTGGGTTAGACTGCTAAGCGCAGAGGTAGAAGACTTAATCATACCGATCGCTGTCGCCTGATCTTCAATATGCTCTAGTAATATCGATGGCTGCAGCGTTGCAATGTCGTATTTTTTGAGTTGGTCTGTCATGTCTGACAGATAGGAGTTAGAAAGGCTAATATTGCCAATCGGCGTATTCATTTCATGACAAACCCCTGCAATAAGCTGTTGCAGGGCAAACATCTTTTCTTGTTTTTCTTGTACCAGTGCTTGCTTCTCTTGTAATAGTGCTTGTTTAGCGTGTATACGATCCTGTTGTAATCGTTGAATGCGCTCGCCTAAAGCAAGAGATAGCAGAATGACTTCAAGAAAAGAGCCTATCTGATAGCCATATTGAGTGAAAAAATTACTGGGCAGTATGCCTAACGTGCGCAGGTTAGCGGTAACGACACCCGTAATAAAAACAGCCCATGCAATGGTGAATAAACGAGCCGCTGATTGTTTTTTACGCCAGTATTTTAAGCCCAGATAAAAAGCAGAAGACGTTATGGTAATACTTAAAAAGTTCTGAATCGGAATAAATAATTTATACGGTATTATAGGGACTAAAATTAATGTCGCGATGGCTAGCACGAGTAAGGTATTAAAATAATGATAATTCGTGCGCTTTATGTGTTTTAAATTTAAGAATTTAACCACAAACAAAATGGTGAATATCTGATTGAGGGCAAATGCGATAGGCATCGCGTACTGGTTAAACTCTGGATGCTGGGGCCATAGAAATTGAAAGCCAGAACCTTCGTAAGTCATGTGAAATAAAGCAAAAGTGAAAACGAAGCCGCTATAAAAAAGGTAGGTCTTAGAGCGGGTCATCATGTAAATAAAGAAATTGTACAGCATCATCACTAACATGAGTGTTAGATAGCCACCGCGGAAAAAATCATTGCTTGCCAGGTAATTATCAAGAGATTGTCGATCGATTAATGAAATAGGGAGCTGGTAAGAGCCTTCGGTAATGACTTCTAAATAAATATAATTCATGCCTGCCGCTAATGATACAGGGATCACGTAGTTAGGATTAAAGCGCTCTCTCTGGGAAAAAGGGAGCCTATCACCGAGTTGTGACGTTTGGCATTGCTGTTCTCTATCGGTAATAACTTCTCTATCACAGACGTAAACATTAATATAATCAAGAGGCGGGTAGATAATACGAATAAACCAGTCTAACTGGGTTTGCTGATGGTCGATCGTGGTTTTAAACCAATAAGGTGATGAGCTGAAGCCTAGGTTGATATTATCGGTGCCGGAGGCTTGCCAGAGTGGTTGCTGGCTGGCTTGTTCGAGGGATATACGCTCTGAAGTTTCCTGCCAATATTCGATGGCTTGGCTGAGTTCATGATTTCCCGCTTTATTGACGGTGAAGCTAGCAGCATAAAGATCGGAAATTCCAAAAAGAAGAAATAGCCCTAAAATGTTAAATATGCGTCCTAGCATGCTAATCCCTTGAAATACGTATCATTTTTCTCCCATAGTAACAGCATGCATAGCATTTCTCTATGGTTTGAGTACTCCAAGCCCCAGCATTGTCGTGGTTGAAACCGACAAATATTCAATCGCTTTAAAGCAATACTAGCCTTGGGCTGCCGCATTGATTAATCTATGTGATTCGAATTTAACTGGCATTATTATTTGTATGTTTTTTGATCAAGAAAGAGGGCAGTTTTTTCGCCCTTTAACTAGCAAGTATCGCGCTCAGGTATTGGAATGCCTAAAAGAGCTGTATCAGCGACTTTATAGCAGTAGTAGTGCCGATTATGGCCAGGCTTTACAGCGCGACATAGTGATTGAAATCTTTCAAGAAGCGCTTGTACGAGCCCCTATACTCGCCGATGGTGATGACGCCGATGACCTATTAAAAGATCCTGCCAAAGAAAGCCGCTTTCGAAACAGTCGCGAACAAGCGGGCTGGGTGCTCAATCAGTTATTAGAATTTGGTTGGATGGAAAAGCAGGTTGATGAAGCGACCTTGCAAAGTACTTTTGCCTTTAGCCGCTACGGCCGCCAATTTGTCGACCCCTTCATTTCAGAAAGTCGTGCGTCAGCCCGTACCCGTCACCGTAATACTCGTAATACTCGCAACTCCTTGGAAGCTTTTTTAGAGCGAGGTGAAGTTTATGACTTGCTTGATGCTTTTGAATACTCAGAGCGCATTATTAGTGATTTTACCGATGTCATCTCAGAACTAGAGGAGCGTAAACGTGACCTAGTCCGTGAAATGGAAGATAAGGTATTGGTTCAGCGCGCGAGTGAAGAGTTTTTTGACTTTATGGAAAAGCGCTTTCAACCAGATTTAGCCGTGCGCCTATCTGCAGATAATGTTGAGAAACATCGCGATCGTATCAACGAATTGTTAGACCAAGTACGTAATAAAAATAAAGCGTATAAAGCGAAAGCCGAAGCCCGTCTACGTGATTTATTACCTGAGCTAATACAGCCCGGAGCTTCCGTTTTATGGACAATTCTAGATGGTATCGAGCAACGAATTCGTAATGCCAGCGAAGTGATGCTGCCTGCTCTGCGTAAAGCCTTGCAAGGCTTTACCAAGCGCGCCGATATTATCATTCGTCAAATGAGTTATCTTGCATCACAGCAACATAATGACGTTCTGAGTGTTTGTAAGCGTTTGGCAGAATTAGATGTCAAAGATCAGGATAAGCAACTGATGGCCGCTGGCCAGTTAATGAGTGTGCCAGAAGTCGCCTTAGTTGACCCCGCGCAAGTGCGCCTAACGCCCCCTCGTAAGCGTCGAATTATTGAAGCTGATTTGGATGAAGGTAATGAAGCGTTTGATATGGATGCACGCAAAGATATTTATGTGCAGCAAGTATTGGATCAAGCATTTTTTATTAACAATAATGCACTGCGCAGTTATATGCAGAAGCATTTATTAGCAGGAAAAGTGGTCTCAACCAAAGACTTACCGATTGAAAGTGCAAAAGATTTCTTAGCGGTGGCGAATGCCATTGGTTTAGCATCGACCAGCAGTCTGTCATCCGATTTTGAGTTTGTGATGACGTATCAAAGTACAGAAAAAGATGACCAGAGCAGTGATTCGAAGGGATCACATTTTTTTAGCCAGAAAGACCACTTTACCGTGGAATTAATTCACAGCGACCCCGGTAATCAGGCTGGCGCTCAATAGTAGAGAGAAAAATAATGTTGCATTTTATTGAGCAAAAATTAGAGAAACAAGGTCTAGACCGTCGTGAGTTGTCTGAGCTGTTAATTCGATTATTAGATTATGGGGTGATTTGCCGTGATGAAAGTCAGATCGAACAGCAACTCTATGATCGCTATTTACGCTTAGAAGAAATTATTGCCGATTACCTCGAATTGATCGGTGTGCGGGTTCAGCACGATAAACGTTTTCAATTTATTCGTTTGTACCCACCCGGTGCACAAATTCCTGGGGTTCAAGATGAGCCTAATGCCATTCAGAGCCCAGGTTTGCGTATGCGTTTAAACCAAAACGAAGTGGCCTTAATTTTGGTATTGCGCGCACAATACGATAAAGCCTTACGTGAAGGGCAAGTTGATGAGCAGGGCTGTGTGATGGTCTCGCTAGAATCACTCAGTATTGCGATCAAGAATTTATTGAAACGAACGCTGCCCGATAATATGACAGAGCGTAAACAGTTATTCCGTCGCTTAAAACAGCTGCGTTTAATCCAAATTGCTAATGAAGATCGCTTGGATGATGGTGATATGTGGATGCGCATCCGTCCGATGATTATGAGCTACGTCAGTGAGCAGGTATTGGCCGATCTGATTGAAAATGAGCAAACCGCTATTGAAGCGGCTGATGACGAAGAAACTGAAGTGGCCGTGACTGCAATAGAAAATAGTGATGTTGAAGGCTCTGAAATTGAAAGCTCAGATAGCGAAAGCCTAGAAAACTCTGTAGCAGCGCAAACTGAAAATGAAGAAATAGCAGAGCAAGCGGATGCCGATAGTAAGACGAAATCAGAGCCAGAAAGCGTGTCTGATGGTGCGTCTGAAAAAGAGTCTAAAAGTAAGACAACCAGCTTGTTTGCGGAATAAGGAATAACGTGTGTTTTTAAAGAAATTTGTATACGTAAACTGGGGCAATATCCCAGCACTAGAATTTGATTTTGGCCCGATTAATTTATTATCCGGTGGTAACGGCTCAGGTAAAACAACAGCAGCCGATGCGATTCAAACCGTGATGACCGCCGCTCACGATACCTTATTCCACTACAATCCTGGTCAAGATGAAGCGACGCAGCGTGGACGTGGTAAAAACGTGCGCACCTTGGCGTCGTATGTATTAGGCTGTGATGATGGCAGTTATGCTCGCCCTAATGGCGCAGTCGGTTATTTAGCCGCTATTTTTCATCCTACCGAAGGTGAGTCTGGTGAAGCGTTTACCGCAGTATTAGGTATCAGCGCCTCGATGGAAAAATCAGGAAGCCAAACCACCGCACGGCAAAATGATTTACAGTTTTATATTGTCGCTGGTGAACAACTGACTCTGTCTGATTTCTTACAAGAAGATGAACAAGGCAAGCGTCAGGTGATTGTGTTAGATAAAATTAATAATCATTTTAAACGCCGTATGGAAGCTAATAATATCGAGAAATACGATACTAAAAAGCAATACCTACGTCGCTTATACGGTGCATTACGCGGCCGTCACGATGCCGTTTCTGAACGCGAAGCTATGAATGCTGCCCGTACTTTCTCGCGTTTTATGGCTTACAAACCGGTTAAAAGTATTAATGGTTTTGTGGCGAATGAAATTCTAGAAAAGAAAGATCTTGGGGATGCGATTCGCTCGGTTTCAGATTTAATGAAAACCATTTATTCAATGGAATCTGACGCTAAACGCTTACAAGAAACGATCAATGTTTTAAGTTCCACTAAACAGACGGCAAAAACCTACATCGATCAGTGGATTGACTATAACGTCCTAGAATATACCGCCGCTAAAAGTCGGTTCTTAAATGATCAGCAGATCTATTTAAAAGCGAAAGAAAAGCAGCAGCATTTACGCGATGACTTATCCACTGCTGAGCAAGATCGTGAACAGTCGCAAGATCGACGTAGTCAGTTACGTGAGCAACTTATTGCCATGGAAGCTCAGCGCTTAGGCATTGATGCACTGCAAGATAAAGATAAGTGTGAGCAAAAAGTAGAAACGGGTAAGCAGCAACTGCAACAGCAAGCAATGTTGTTATTGGATCAGGACAAAGCCTCACAGTTTTCATTACAGGCGACAGAAACACTTTATAAGTCGTTACAGAAATCAACCATCTCGATTGATTTGCCCTCGCTAGGTCAGCGCAAACTGATCGATATGGCGAAAAATGTTGCCGCTATTGCCAGCGAAGGTGCTGTCGATTTCCCGACCTTGCTAGGAAAAGACTGGGTTGATCTGAGTCCACTAGAAGCTCATTTAGAAACGGCTCAGCAAAATCAACAACTGATGAATCAATGGCGAGAGCGTTGGTACAGTGGTGAGCTAGAGAGCTCGGGTATTCCATTGCGCGATCAACTAGCAAAGCTGGTGGATCGTCGTGAACAGAAAGTTCAACAAGTTCAGCGTCAAATAGCGCAAAAACAAAATGATATTGATAGCTTAGAGGCGCGCGAGCTTAACTATCCTCATTTTGTGCGCATTGCGCTGGAAACTATTCGTCGTGAATGTCCACAAGCAGAGCCGTGTGTTTTAGCCGATTACGTTGAAATTACTGATCCTGAGTGGCAAGGCGCGATTGAAGGTTATATTGGTGGCGCTCGTTTCAGCATTATTGTTGAATCAGAGTATGAAGCCGAAGCTGCGCGTATCGTACGCTCAATTCAAGGCGGCAGTCGCGCTCGTGTTGTTCAAGGCAGTAAGGCGAAAAAAGATTGCGACCGCATGAAGCTAGCGGATAACTCAATCATCAATTTGATGTCATTTGAACATGCGACGGCGCGTCATTATTTACAAGCCAGTTATGGTTCGGTTGAACAAGTACGTGACGTGACTGCATTGCGACAAACACGTCGTGGTGTCACAAAAGAAGGGCTGGGTAGTGGTGCTTATTCTATCTATCGCTGTGATTTAAATGATGCTGAACTTGTCTTTGGTCAAGGGGCTCGTGAGCGTGCGTTAGCCGCGAAGCAATCTGAATTTGGCAGTTTAATTGACCAAGCGAATGATGCTCAGGTCAGCGCTAAGCAAGCACAAGATATTTTATTTGCGGTGAATAATTTACGTCATGTGGTTTTTGCTAATTCAATCAAAGACATGTTGGAGACTCACTACCAAATCCAGCAAGCAGAAGCGGCGTTAGCGAAAGTGGATCTCTCTGACTTTTCTTCGCTTGAAGAAGAGTTTGCCGTATTGAAGAAAAAAGGCGATGAGCTTGATCAGCAAATTCAATTATTGGATGGTTCAACGGGGCGCATAGAGCAGCAGCTTAAAGATAGCGAACGTTTATGTAAGAAGTTAAGTGACCAGCAAGAAGAAACCTCTTATGTAGCCGATAGCAAAGAAGATAATTTACGTAAGATCGTCAGCGTCTGGCCTGAATTTGATGCGGAAGCTCGCTTAAAAGAAGCCGATGAAGATGCGGCGAACAGCCCAGCAGATTCCATCGAAAATCATCGCAAGTCGGTGTATAGCGAAATGAACGCCAAGGTTCATGAGATTGAGCGCAATATTGCCGATCATAACCAAACCTGCCAGACAATTGATGCCATTGTCTATGACCCTAATTATCGTGAAGAACACGGCGTTCTATTCTTTAAAGATGTGTGTGGCTTGCAGCGTGAAGTTGATCGTGTACATAACCGTTTGCGAAATAATATTTTGGTTGAAAAACAAGATAAATTAACGGGCTTAAAAGAAAGCTTTAATAACGCCTTTGTGACAAATCTTTGCCACTCAATTTATCAGTCAATTAATGACGGTAAGCGCGTATTAGAAGAATTGAATAAAGAGCTGGCTCATCATAAATTTGGAGCCGACAAAGAATGTTACTGGTTCGATTGGGAATGGGTGCCTGAGTACAAAGAGTATTTCCAATTCTTCGATGAGGTGATTAAATCTCCGAGTTTGGGCGATGGCGCGACCTTATTTGATGCAGGCTTAAGTAAAAATTCACAACGTGTTCGTGACCAGCTAATGGCCATGTTATTGGATGAAGACGAAGTGAAAGCGATGCGCGAGTTAGAGCGTATTTCTGATTACCGTAATTATCGTGCCTATGAAATTTATAAGCAGCCGCTGAATAAAGACCCTATTGCGCTTAGCCAATACGGTACCGGTTCGGGTGGTCAGTTAGAAACTCCTGCTTATATTATTCGCAGTGCGGCGATTACTTCAGCCTTCCGTTTCAACGAAGGTGATACTCATTTACGTACGGTATTAGTCGATGAAGCTTTCTCTAAAATGGATGAAACCCGTTCGAAAGAAGTGATCAACTATTTAACTGAAGCGTTAGGCCTGCAGTTGTCGTTTATTATGCCAACCAGTAAAGCCGGCCCGTTTATGGACTTGATTTCGAATCAGTTTGTTTTCAGTAAAGTACCTTTAGCAAACGGTGTTAAAAAAGGCGAGTTACAGACGAAAGTATTGGTTGATCGCCAAGAGTGTAATCAAGACCGTATTAAAGAACTCTGGGCAAATCATAGGCAATCGATTCGCCATCAGGCGGGACTCGATTTCATGGAAGAGTTTTCTTAATACGGACTCTTTTTATTAAAAATAAAAACTAAAAAATCCCGGTTTATACTGGGATTTTTTATGTCATCATCTAAGTGATCTCTTTATCTTGTGATATCCAAATTTAGGCTTTAGTGCTGACGTTTTCGGCGAGTTTTGCACGGGTTTAGTTTCTGATCTCCATCCAATGAAGGCTCTTTAATCAATGACAAAGAGTGTAAAAATTCAATATTTCATGATTAGGGTGTAAAATGCGCTTTCTATCTGTATGGAAAGATTGTGAATGACTACGTTAATACCAGGGCAGCAGTCGACAACTGAGTTACTGCAAACTAAAGCTTCTGAAACCAGTGCTGCAGGAGGTCCTGTGGAACCCATACACGAGTCTGTAATCAATGAGAGTTCTGCACCAGATATTTCTGCACCTGTAATTACCTTACAAGTTCATCCTTGGCGCTCGGCTTTATATGAAGAGCTGCATAACCGTCCTTCCCCCATCATTGAAGGCGCTTGCCACATAACCCATTTTACCGTGATGTATGGTGATACTAAGCAAGCGGTCAATGAACACGTTGTTGATTTGTGTAAGCGTTTTAGCATGCCTGCACCAGCGGCAGATTCCTCCTGTTTATATATGGACTTTGGTGGTTTCGAACTGCGTTGGGAAAGCCATTTAGAGTTTGCTAACTTTACTTTTATTTGCCCTAAGGTCGAGCCTTTCTCTGCAGATGCGTTAGCATTTATACCTAAAGACTGGCTCGCCACTATTCCTGGTAATGTCGTGGTTGCATTGCACATGGCTCTCATTGAGCATGAACCAAGTGATGATGAACTGCATCAGTGGTTTGAGGGTCAGCGCTGGAACGGATCAAAAGTAGCTTTTGAGCGCGGTGCTGCTTGGACGGCCTTTAAATTACACAGTGATGGTTTTGGCCGTATGGTGGCTCATGGCAATCAGTTGAATCCCTATCAAAGAGGTCGTTTAGTTCAACGCTTAATCGAAATTGAAACCTATCGTTTGATGTCTCTTTTAGGTTTACCCATTGCGCGCGAATTAAACCCCGCGATTACGCAGATCGAAGAAGACCTTGCGGTACTGAATCAGCGAATTGCTGATATTCAAAGCGAAGATGATGAACGTTTATTATTAACGGAGCTCTCGCAATTAGCGGCGAATATTGAGCAACACCGATCGGATACCAATTTCCGTTTCTCTGCTACGAATGCCTATTACGACCTAGTAGGAGATCGCTTGCATCAATTGCACGAATCTCACATGGATGGTGTGCAGTCTTTACAAGAATTCTTGGATCGTCGCTTAAGTCCTGGTATTAAAACCTGTCAGTCGGTGCGAGATCGCTTAGAGGATCTATCCCGACGCATCCATCGCACCACCAGTTTATTGAGAACTCGTGTCGAAGTTTCGATTGAAGCACAAAACCAGAATTTATTAACCTCAATGAACCGTCGCAGTCATTTACAGCTACGTTTACAGCAAACGGTTGAAGGCTTGTCTGTAGTAGCGATTGGTTATTACGCACTGTCATTAATGGGTTATGGCTTTGAAGCCTTGAAAGCGTTTGGTATACCCGTCAATAAAGACATTGCTACCGGCATTGCTATGCCGATTGTTTTATTCTCAATTTATTTTGGTATGCATCGTATTCGCACGAGACTGACGAAGCAGAGTAAAAAAGTGAGTGGCGCAAAGAAAAGTAGCAAAACGAAAGACGCTGAAATAAATAAGGCTGATTAGTTTAATTTATTCAGTGGAGGCAAAGGCTTGCCGTTAATCGCTGCCCCTGAAATGATAAAACGGCAAGATAATGACACTTATACCGTTATCTTGCCGTTTATTATCTAATTTATTCCTGTTATCTCTATCACTACTTTTTCTGATTGTCCTCGTATCTGTGTAAGTTATTGAAATATAAATAATTAATATTTGTTGGTGCGTATCTTGCTGAGTACTGAACATGTGTACTCAGTTAGGATTCATTCATGGATATTAATAACCAAGCTTCGTCTTATCAAGGCTTGCTTAATATGCTCAACGGCAAGCCTGCCAATGATAGCGCGTCGACTAGTCAGCAACGTATTGTTGATTCTTTACCCTACTCAGGTTCTAGCGATAGTGTGTCCTTATCGTATAAAGGCGCAAAGCTGGGCATGATTGCCGCTGAATATTTTTCTGGAACGGTTAAATCCACCGATATCCCCGCGCTCACTGAACGACTTTATCAAGATGGCTTCATTAATGAATCGGAGTACCGGTCCTTAGGTGGGGTTAAAGCCGATGAATCAACCTCTCAAATTGGTCAGTCGGTACACTTTCTCAATGATTTCATTATGGGTGAAGCGGTCGATGGTGATAGTGAAGGGGCTAAAAGCTTAATGTTAGCAGTGGATGTTCTGCAAAGAATGGACGAAGCGAGCACCACGGAGTCACGGCGTAAAGAAACTGAGGCCTATGAGTTTGTTAGCGGCTACACTGAAATATTAAAGGAAACTCATGCTCCGGCCGATCTAATAAACGGCTTTGAGCAAGTCTTAAAGGTTTTTGAGGCGCTGGATACGGTACGAAAAAATGAGCTACAGACAGGTGCGTTGGCCAGTTATGCAAGTGTGCAAGATACATTTAATGAACATCAAGATGACAACAGCAAATAGCGCTCGCTTTCTTATGCCAGTGATTATACTGGCGACGGCGCTGAATATGAACGCTAGCGTATACGCTGCAAGGCCACCTATGCAGGGACAGGAGGCTGGGGTTTATATCAGTAGTGAGACATTAAGTTCCTTAGAGTCAGGCCCAGGAGAAAAGTTTGCGGCGAATCAAAAGTCTTTGACCTTACCTCTAGAGCAAAAAAAGCGTCGCAGTGAAGCCTTTAGCTCTCATTTTCATCTTGATATCACCGAATTCGATTGGCGTGGTTCAACGGCGGCTGAGAAAGAATACCTATGGCTATCGATGCCAATACATTATGAGCAGCAGCGGGGGGATAAAACCTTGTTTTTGGTTGATCTTGAACCCGGCTTAATGACCGATGGTGGCAATATCGGCTTTGATCATATCGGTCTTAATGCCACGGTTGTTGGCCGACGTTTATGGCGTAATGGTGGCTTCTGGCAATATGGCCTAACCGTTGATCGCTCTTTTGGTGATTATGATGTGCGCCCAGTCATTGGTATGGCTTGGCAAGCATCTAAGCGTACTTGGATAGAATTGGGCTTTCCTGAAATCAATGTGAAGCATCATTTATCAAGTGCGTTACAAAGTTATTTTATGCTTAAGCCCGCGGGTGGTGTGTGGAAGGAAGAAATAAAAACAGATACCGCTACACAAGACGTTAGTTTGCAGTACCGCAACTGGCAGCTGGGTATTGGCGCTGATTTTCACTGGCGTGGCTCAGTATGGCTGAATGCCGAGTTTGGCCAATTGCGTAATCGTCGCATACGCGGCTATGATGGCGCTGCCGCGGTTGTTAAAGCAACCCCTGAAGAAAGCAGATACTGGCGTATTGGCGCTAGTTTGAAGTATTAGTACCCTCGCCGAGGGCTAACTCTAGCCAACTTTTGTTAATTGCTGGCTTAGTCTGCTCTAAGCCATTAAACTCCTTCTTTTCAAATCGTCAGTAGAAGAAGTTTCAATGTTAAATCTCGATGCACTGTCTCAACTTAAGTCGCTAAAGCAAGAAATCCACTCCAGTATTCCTCGTCATGAGGGTAAGGTTCGCGCCACTGGCGGTCGTTATGGCTTTGTGAATACTGACGATAATCAACAGTTTTTTCTAAGCCCTGATGAGATGGATAAAGTCTTGTCTGGGGACATGATCGCCTTTAAGGTCGAAGAGACCAAAGATGGCAAAAGCCAAGCGATTATCGAAAAGCTGATCTCATCATCTCAAGATGAGTTTATTGGCCAATATATTGTAAAAGGTAAGGGGCATTTTATATCTCCTGACCATCCAACCTTTAACCGTTGGGTATTTGTTCCTCCGGCGCAGCGTAATGGTGCTAAAGATGGCGATTTGGTTAGCTGTAAAATTTCTCAGCATCCTTATCCGCATGGCAAGGTTCAAGCTCAAGTTCTCGGGGTTATCGGCCAGACCAGTGATCGTCAAATTGAAAGTACTATGATGATTCGCAAATGGGATCTTGCGGGTGAGTTCTCAGAAGACTGCCAGAATGAAGCGCAGGCGTTATTATCCATCATGGATGAAGCGACATCCGCAGAGCCCCGCAATGATTTAACCGCAACCAATTGGTTAACCATTGATTCGGCCATGAGTCGTGATTTGGATGACGCGTTATTCTGTCAAAAGGCAGATTCAGGTTGGTCGTTACAAGTAGCGATTGCAGATCCTAGTTGTGCGATTAAGCCGGGCTCAGATTTAGATAAAGAAGCGTTGCGTCGTGGTACGTCGAGCTATTTCATCGATAACATGATTCCTATGCTACCGAGTGCGTTATCGGAAGGTGCGTTTTCATTATTGCAGAATCAAGTACGCCCAGCGTTGGTTTGTCATTTGGCGATTTCTGAAGAAGGTGAAATTACAGATTATCGTTTAGAAGCAGCCCTGATCGAATCAAAAGCCAAATTAAGTTATATCCAAGTAGCGGCTTTTCTTAATGATGAAGTTTCTACTGATGAGCAAATTAGCGAGTCGATAAAGCCTGTATTAAGTGAATTGAATCTTTGTTCACTTGCCTTGAATGCTTATCGTCGCAAGCACAATTTAGTATTAGATGATCGCCCTGAATACAAAGCCTTTTTAAATGATCAAGGTAAAATTGATCAGATTGTTTCTAGTGAGCGTAATATTGCCCACAAGCTAGTAGAAGAGAGCATGGTTGCGGTGAATCGCAGCGTTGCTGACTTTTTGGCAGAAAAAGAACATGGTTTATTCATTCAGCACGCGGGCATTCGTTCCGAGCGTCAAGGTGAAGCACGAGCGTTAGTGAAAGAGCAGCTGAACATTAGCGACCCAGAAAAAATATCCAGCCTTGAAGGGTTTATCGAAATTCAGCAGTTGATCGCCGCTGGTAATCCAGATGCGGAAGACAATAAGTTTGAATTACCCTTGCAAGCTATTCTAGCGCGTCAGCTTGAACGCAGTAAGTTCGGAACGGAGGCTAAGCCTCATGTAGGTATGGGGTTATCTGCGTATACAACGTTCACCTCTCCTATTCGCAAATACAATGACTTGTTAGTTCACCGTTTAGTTAAGTCCTATTTGTTTGATAGCAAAATGGATGTGATCTCTGCGGATGTTTTAGAGCAGTTAGGTAAAGCACAAAATAATAGTCGTATGGCGGCTTGGCAGTCTGATCAGTGGTTGAAAGCGGAATGGTTACTGCGTCAATTTGCTCAAGAAAAAGAATCGAATAGCGTGAGCAAAGAAGGCTTAAAGCGCGAAGGAAAAATTGTACAAGTAAACAGTGGTGGGTTTACGGTGCGTTTGGATGATTGTGGTATTGAAGGGCAGGTTGATGTTCGTCGTAACAAAGCATGGAAATTTGATACTAAAACCATGACCCATTCACACGTTGAAAAGACTTATCGTTTAGAGCAGAGTGTTACGGTAACTATCGCCAGTATTACACCCGTGTTACGAGAAGTGAAATTCAACTTGTGCGAGTCTGCTGACTAAGGTTAATAATCAGCAGCTTAAACCCTCTAGGGTTTAAAAATAAAAAGGGCTTCAATCGAAGCCCTTTTTTACGCCTGTCTTAACGACTCTTGCGCTCAAGCCAATAATCAACTTGCTGTTCTAATATATCCAAAGGCAAAGCCCCTTGACCTAGGATGACTTGGTGAAACTCGGGCAAAGAGAATTTATTGCCTAGTACTTTTTCTGCTTTACGTCGTAAGCGCTCAATTTCCAAAGCACCAATTTTATAGCTGGTGGCTTGTCCTGGCATGACTAGGTAGCGCTCAATGGCATGAATAGAGTCTTGCTCAGAAAACGGCGTATTAGCTAGCCGATAGGCTAATGCTTGCTCTACACTCCAGCCTTTTGAGTGTAAGCCCGTATCAAGTACTAAACGTACTGCGCGCCATAGCTCCATGATCAGCTGACCATAGCGTTCTTCATTCGACGTATAGCCGCCCATTTCATCGGCAAGCTTTTCCGCATACAACCCCCAGCCTTCACTGAATGCGGTAAAGCTCATTAAACGGCGGAAGCTCGCAAGGTTTTGGTTCTCTCGGGCTAAAGCAATCTGCATGTGATGTCCAGGCAGTGCTTCGTGATAGGCCAAAGCAGCGAGTCTATATTTAGGTAAGTCGTGTTGGCGAGCAGGATTTACATAATAAAACCCAGGACGTGAACCATCGAGAGGCGGTTGTTCGTAGAACGCAACGGGGGCGCTTTGTTGACGATACTTTGCCACTGGTCGCACAACAATCGGGGTCTTAGGCAGCTGAGAAAAACTTTGGTGCAAGCGCATCGACATCGCTGCGACCTTGTCTCTTTGGTAAGCAATAAAATCTTTTTCCCCTTGTGGGTCTTGCTCGAAACGTTCTGCGCTATCTTCCATCCAAGTAAAGAAAGTTTTTAAATCCAATTGTCTGATATCAACATCTTCAACATCGGCGGCAGGATAGCCTAAAGGTTTTATTAAAAGACGAATCTCATTCTGAAGACGCGTGACTTCTTTTAAACCCAGTTGGTGTATTTTTTCAGCACTGAGGTTTGTTGTGGTATGGCTTTGTAATAAGAGTTGGTAATACTCTTCGCCTTGAGGTAAGTCTTTCGCTACTTGTTGTTTCGGCGCGCGTAAAGCTTGTTGCTGTAAAAAGCTAATTAGGTCGCTATAAGCGGGAAGTAGTGATCTTTCTAGTGCTCTCTTAGCCTTTTTCAACAGTACTTTTTCACTGGTCGTAAATAGATTCAGAGCATCAAGTTTATTATTAAAATCTTCCCAGATAGGACTCGAACCTTGATTGTTAAACGGCGCGCCTTGAATGACGTTTTGCGCGGCATTAATAACATAAGGATATACAAATTGAGGGGCCATAATTCCTGCGGCTTCGGCTTCTTCCAAGCGGTTGATTAGATCTCTAAAGAGGTGGCGAACCCCTTTAATACGTTCAATGTAATCGTGGGCTTCTTGAATGTTGTTAATACTTTGGTAGTTGATCAGAATATTGGGAATACGAGTGTGCCAGCCACCCATTTGAGAGAGTACATAGCTGTGGTGTTCGAAGGGGGTGAAGAGTAAATCTTGCTCAATATCATGCAATAATAATTCATATGACAAACGGGTATCGGCACTGAGTGCGCCTTGTTCAAGTTCGATCAATTGCTGGCGAAATGCTTGTATTTTTTCTATGTGTTCCTGCTGGGCGAGGGCTGAAATATCATCCCATTCAAATTGGCCAGGCATGGCTAATGTGCTGCGTAAAACAGGACTAGAGTCGATTTGATATTGATAGTACTGCTGAAAGATACCTTCAGCTTGCTGTTGCGCTGTATTTTGCTGCTCTTGGGTATAGATTGGCAGCGCAATTTCAGGCTCGCTTCTTAGCGGGTTGAATTTACAGGCGGTTAAGCTAATCAATAGCGCGGATGTTAAGCACACTCTGATGATACGTTTGGGGCTGAATAATCGACTGCGGGATGGTCGTTTGAAGTGTGCTCGATAAGGCATGTAAAATCTCTAAAATAGTAAGCTAAAAATAAATGGAAAAAATAAATCCAAGGCATGATAGCAGGAGGCTGTTAGCGCAACAAACCCAGTAAGGCATTTTGAAATAAATGGAAGTTTCTGTTCAGTGCTTGCGCGGCTAAAGGAGCTTGGTTATCAATAGCCGCTTCGATCGCTTCTAAAGTGCATAAGCCTTGTTGATTTCGACGCAGCTGAAAGTGACTCTCTAAAGCTTGCTTTGGACTGGCCTGAATTTTTACTCGGGGAAGCGCTTTCAGCCAAGGGCTTTGTAGCAGCATTTTTTGCGCTTCTTGCCAAGTGCCATCAATAACCCATAGCTGTTTTATTGCTTGTGCCGTCGATGGGGATACTTGCTGTATGTCTTGGGCGTCATCACTCGGGAATAATAAATAGTGTCCCGTTTCTGCAGTGATCTCTGCGGTCAATATGGCAGGAAAGATCAGTTCAGTTTTACGGTGCCATTTTATACGACGAATATTTGCGCTGCTTAATAAAGCCCATTGACCGGTATTGTCATTACGTTGCCATTCTTTGCTATGACAGCAGAGGTTGATATTGAAGGGCAGCTCAATACGTTCGATTTGGCAACAGACACAGTGAGCCTGTGACAGGCGGCAGTGAATGCAGTGTGCACAATAAAAAGGTGAGTGGGGGCTAAGCATCATTAAGGCGCAGTACTATTTTAATGTCGGCATAATAAAAGGAGAAGTGGTGGACGTGGTAAAAACATGCTTTGTGAGGGTTTGATGTACGTGACCACAGCCATCACAATAGACTAAAATAAACCATGGGGTGCCATTTTTCGCACGCTCTAGGCTTTCTTTGGATTTGAAATGTTCTATACCTTCGATGTTGCAATTAGGGCATTTTGGTTCAGCCATGGTAACCTCAGATTAATTATTCAAAAATGTTTTTTGTAAGAGTTTATAAGATGCAATTATCGGTTATGAGTTCCCATAAGCAAGTAATGAAACCACTTTCTGTGTTAAAAAAAATGTGGGTAAGGCGTTTATTCCTCTTATTTATCTTGCCAGTACTCTTTCCTGTGCAGGCCTATGCAATTGATCACAGTGCAATAATGAAGGCTTTTCCGCGCGCCGAGCTGATTAAAGAAACTCAACAGAACTATACTGAATATCGTTTAGTACTCTCTGGACTGCAACGTAAACTAGCCGTGACTTCCGGTGAAGTTGAACGTTTGATTACGGGAGAGGTTAATCGTCAGTTTTGGCAAATATCGACCAATCACGAAGTTGAACAGATACTGGATTACTTTTTAGGCCAGTGGCAAGGGCAAGGTGCCCAGATTTTGTATCGTTGCTCTGGGCTCGATTGCGGTAGTAGTAATTTTTGGGCTAATGGTATTTTCAGTAACGCTAAGCTATACGGTCGAGATTCCGATCAGGGATATGTGGTGGCGATGATTCCAGGTGAGCCTAATCGTATTTATGTTCTGTACGCTGTGGAGCGTAGCAAAAATAAGTTATATTTCAATCTCGATCAAATAAGCAGTTCAGATGCATTGACGGATAATAACGTTGATCGTCAGAATATCATTGCAGCCTTGCAAAAAGAGTCGGGTTGGTTGGAAGGATTGAGCACGGTAGACGGTCGTATTGATGAACAAAAATCAGACATTTTGTTATCAACCTTAAAAAATTTAGACGTAACAATGAAACGTCGTCTTTATCTCGTAGTGCATTGTTATCAGGCCAATAACATGGCAGATAACTTTGCTTGTTCTACTCGATTGGCGCAGCAGTTACGAGCGGCAATTTATCAAGATTTTGAGATACCGGTATTTGGTCATGGTGCGTTAACATTACCACCAGGCAAAGACTTAAAACCACAGCTCAGGTTTATGTTGTGGCCAAGACATCAATAATTGAAAAACAGCAATATTGAATAGTTAATAAGCATTATTCATTCAAAATTATGGCATTGGGGGAAGAAGTAATGAGCAAAACAGTTGCGCTTGTTTTAGGTAGTGGTGGCGCACGTGGCATGGCTCATATAGGTATAATCGAAGAACTTGAAGCTCGAGGTTATAATATAATCTCGGTTTCAGGCTGCTCTATGGGATCTGTGATTGGCGGGTTTTATTGTGCGAAAAAGCTCGATGTATTTTATCAGTGGGCGAAGTCCCTGAGCTATATGGATTTATTGCGATTGGTCGACTTTAGCTTTATTAGCAATGGTGCTATTCGCGGAGACAAGGTATTTTCAGTATTATTTGAGATGCTGGGTGATATTCAGATTGAAGATTTAGACATTCCTTTCACAGCAGTGGCAACGGATTTATCCAGTGCCAAAGAAGTGTGGTTTCAGCGAGGGTCATTGGAGCAGGCGATGCGTGCATCGGTTGCCATCCCTGGGTTGCTACAACCCGTAGAGCGAAATAATAGCTTGTTTGTCGACGGTGGTGTTCTAAATCCTCTGCCGATTGCAGCATCCGTATCAGCTCATGCCGATTTAATTATTGCCGTTGATTTAAACGCAGATGTGCCCATTCCAGCCCCTGTGCGTATTGAACGTAATGATGAGGAGCACCTAGCGTTGGCGGAAGCCGATGATAAAACTGATTGGCTTAATACCATCGTAAATAAAACCAGCGGTTGGTTTAATAATGACGACTCGGTGATTGAAGAAGCTGGGGCTGTTAAGCAGAAAGTCCAGAATAACGTCTCTAACTTGGGTAAGTTTGAGATACTGTATCAAATGTTTGATGTGATGCAGGCCTCGCTGAGCCAATATAAAATTGCCGGATACCCTCCAGATTTGTTGGTGAAAATCCCCAAAAGCAGTGGCGAAATGTATGATTTTCATCGTACGGAAGAACTGGTTAATATGGGGCGCCAAATTGCAAAAGAGGCATTGGATGCTTTTGAGCAAGGTCATAGCAGCTTATACGGCCAGCGATAGACTGGTCATTCGATAGCTAGGCCGCTTCTAGACTTGGTTGCTTGCCAGCTCAATGCTAGAATGTTGGCCTAAATTTTTATCTTCGGTGCGCCTGTGTCCAGTATTCCTGAGTCTGATACCACCCCTTTTGTATTATCGTTTGAAGCCTGTGAAGAAGCTTTGAATGAGCTTACGACCTTTCAAGACATGCTGCGCTGGGGCATCAGTCGAATGAATGAGGCTGGCTTGTTTTTTGGCCATGGCACTGATAATGCTCGTGATGACGCGGTTATGTTAGTGACCCATGCACTGCATTTGCCTTGGAATATAGATCACGTTTGGCAAACGGCTAAGCTAACGCGCACTGAGCGCCAAGCGGTTATTGAGCTGTTTGCACGTCGCATTAATGAACGTATGCCAACGCCTTATTTGACTGGTGAAGCTTGGTTTTATGACTTGCCTTTTGTTGTTGATGAGCGCGTATTAATCCCACGTTCACCGATTGCGGAAATCATAGCGTCGCGTTTTCAACCTTGGTTAGGCATTAAGTCAGTTCATCGTATTTTGGATTTATGCACGGGAAGTGGCTGTATTGGTATTGCCTGTGCAACTGAATTTCCTGAAGCCCATGTTGAATTGTTGGACATTTCATTTGAAGCCCTGGCGTTAGCCGATGAAAATATTGCTCGTCACCAGTTGGGTGATCGGGTGATCGCGTTGCAGTCAGACCTTTTTGACGCGGCTGACGGTAAGTACGACATCATTGTATCGAATCCACCGTATGTGGACGCGGATGATATGAATTGCTTACCAGAAGAATTTCATAATGAACCTGAGTTGGCGCTAGCGGCGGGGGAAGACGGCTTAGATCTTGTACGAGTTATGCTGGCGGAAGCTCGTGAATATTTATCCGACGATGGCATCTTTATTGTTGAGGTCGGTAATAGTTGGCCTGCATTGGAAGAGGCGTATCCAACAGTGCCATTTATGTGGCAAGAATTTGAGTCCGGTGGTCATGGGGTATTTGTTCTGACCGCTGATCAGTTGGATGAATGTGCAGCAGCGTTAAAGCTGTAACAAATTGATTATTCAGTAAGTATATAAAAATCTTTTATAAAATTAACAACGGATACAGATATGTCGGGCAATACATTTGGTAAAAGTTTCACAGTGACTACTTTTGGTGAAAGTCACGGCATTGCACTTGGGTGTATCGTTGATGGCTGTCCTCCAGGTATTGAGTTGTGTGAGGCAGATTTGCAGCATGATTTGGATTTGCGCAAGCCGGGTACGTCTAAATTTACCACTCAGCGTCGCGAAGCGGATCAAGTAAAAATATTATCGGGTGTGTTTGAAGGAAAAACCACGGGTACGCCGATTGGTATGATCATTGAGAATACCGACCAGCGTTCAAAAGACTATACCAATATTGCCGATACCTTCCGTCCGGCGCATGCCGATTATGCTTATACCCATAAATACGGCTTCCGTGATTATCGCGGTGGCGGTCGTTCTTCTGCTCGTGAAACGGCAATGCGTGTTGCCGCTGGCGCTGTCGCGAAGAAATTTTTATTGGCTAAGGGCATTGAAGTTCGAGGCTATCTGTCTCAGCTCGGTCCGATTAAAATTGATAATACGAACTTCGATTGGAATGAGGTGCGTAATAATCCATTTTTCTGTCCAGACGCTTCTAAAGTGCCAGAGATGGAAAGCTATATGGAAGCACTGCGTAAAGAATGTAATTCTGTTGGCGCTAAAATCACGGTCACGGCCACAGGCTTGAAACCAGGTCTAGGTGAACCGATTTTTGATCGTCTAGATGCTGAGTTAGCCCATGCTTTAATGAGCATTAATGCGGTGAAAGGCGTTGAAATTGGCGATGGTTTTGATTGTGTTGCGCAAAAAGGCACAGAGCATCGTGATGAAATGACCCCAGAAGGTTTCTTAAGTAATCACTCTGGAGGTATTTTGGGGGGAATAAGTACTGGCCAAGATATTATTGCGCACATCGCTTTGAAACCGACTTCGAGTATGGCTATTCCGGGCCGCTCTATTAACAGTGCTGGCGAAGCTATTGATGTTATCACCAAGGGCCGTCATGATCCTTGTGTTGGTATTCGCGCGACGCCGATTGCAGAAGCTATGATGGCGATTGTTTTGATGGATCACTTTCTTCGTCATCGTGGGCAAAATGCGGATGTGATCTGTACGACTCCCGTTATCAACGGCCAAGTTGATTAATTAACGACTTCATTGCCTTTTGCTTCGAACTAGACCCATGCTCTTTGGGTCTAGTATACCTGCTTTTCTTTTCCTAAAAGCCCTTGCTAGAACCGTTTACTTCTATTTAGAGAATATCTATGAGCGTATCATTGAAAGTGCCGTACTGGCGTTTGTCGGGGTTTTACGGGCTTTATTTTGCTCTGATTGGCTGCATCATGCCTTTTTGGGGGCTGTACTTACAGCAACAAAGTTTTGATGTTACTGATATTGGTATTTTACTGGCGTTATTCAGTGGAATTCGAATTTTTGCGCCGAATATTTGGGCCAGTATTAGTCATTTAGTTGAAAACTTTATTCCGCCTATTTACTTATTACGTTTAGGCGGCGTATTAATGGTGGTCTGTTTTGTTGCGATCTACTGGGCAACCGAGTTTTGGCACTATGCGCTCATTATGCTGGCTTATGGTTTTTTTTGGTCAGCTATTTTACCGCAATATGAAATTCTTACCCTTCACCATATTAAAAATGACCTTGATGCCTACAGTAGTATTCGTTTGTGGGGTTCCATCGGTTTTATTGTGCTTGTCAGTGTATTGGGTTGGGTTTTTGATGTTATCAGCCTGAACTATTTACCCGCTATTATGTTGGTTCTAATGCTAGCGATTGTATTTAATAGTTTTGTGTTACCGGCCCCTGAACAAGGGCGTGAATTTTTAAGCCCATATGACGCTAGTGATGAAGACCCTAGTGATCGAATCACTGCCGGAATAAATTGGGGTTTAATCAGTTTTTTAATCATCACGGTATTAATACAAATAAGCCACGGGCCTTATTACGTTTTCTTCAGTATCTATTTACAACAACTCGATTACAGTCATTGGATGATTGGCTTACTTTGGTCATTAGGTGTGTTTTCTGAAATTATCATATTTTGGAAAATTGCCATGTTTATGCGGCGCTGGTCGCTGCGAGAATTGGTCATGCTCGCCTTATTATTAACCGTCATGCGTTGGTTGATGACCGCTTATCTTGCGAATACCGGATTCCTGTTGGTTTTATCTCAATGTTTGCATGCGTTCAGTTTTGGTTTATTGCATGTTGTTTCGGTTAAATACATTGCAATTTTTTATCCTGGTAAGCAACAGTTACATGGGCAAGCATTATACAGTGGTCTAGGTTTTGGGTTGGGGGGGGCGTTGGGTGCTTATCTTGCTGGACTAGCTTGGGCTGTCTATGGGGCTGAATGGGTGTTTGTTATGTCTGCTATGTTAGCCTTAGTGACGATGCTTGTTGCGTATTACGGCTTGCCGCAGGGAAATAAAGTAAGCTAAGCTGGTTGAACTCATTGGTTATAAACTTAGTAAAAAGAAAAACAAAGGACTGTGTAATGAAAATTAATATTGAATTTGATATGACCCCAGAAGAACTCCGTCGTGCAATGGGGTTACCCGATGTACAAGAATTTCAAAGTGAAGTCATGAAGGGCATGATGGAAAAAATGATGTCTGGGGAAGAAGGCTATGATGCAATGAGCTTGTTTAAACCCATGATGGCTGAAAGTATGAAATCGGTTGATCAGGTACAAAAGACATTTATGAATTTAATGTCGGGTTATATGAATGGTAATTCTGCGGGAAATTCAGCGTCAGATGGATCTGACTCCGTGGATAAATAAATTATTAATGATATCCTATGTTGTAGTTGTAATTATCATTAATGGTTTTTTTGATAGTGTTAACTATAAACAAAGACTCTATAAATATAGGTGTTTTATGGAATCTTAAGGTTTAGCTCTGATTTTCTAATTACGATAAAATGTAATAATTCCCTAAGGTCCGTTCACTGAATAAGTGATCTCCCATCGCAGTGTTACTGTTAAAAAACACAACTCATACAAAAAGATTATTTTAATAAATTTAGTGTTACTTTTAGTGGCATCCGCAACATAACTGTAACATATTTACGCCTACAATCTTTGTGTCCATAACGGAAAACACACCCTTGAAGGAGTAAGACCATGCAAGAGAATATTTTAAACGCATTTGCTGAGCAAACTAAAAACCTATATAGCCCAATGCAGAAGTTTAGTGCATTGTTTGTTGGCAATATGGAAAAGATGACTGAATTCCAACTGAATGCAATCAAGTCTTATGCCGACGCTGGTATCGATCAAATGAAAAAAGCGGCTGAAGTTAAGGATGCTGATACTATGCGTTCTTTTTCTTCTTCACAGGCTGAAGCAACAACTGAACTTAACAAAAAAATCATGGAAGATGCCAAGTCTCTTTCTGAAATGGCTGTAGAGTTTAAAGATCAAGTTGAAGCAATTATGGAAGAAGCTCGTGGAACTGCTACTTCAGCAGCAGCTGCAGCAACGGCTCCTAACAAAGCTAAAACTACTAAGGCGGCATAATTGCTTTAGTTGAAAAAACCGCTTGTTTAGTAACGGCTTATGCTTAGTTACTACTTGCGGTTTTTTTTATTCTTTTTATCTAATAGTCGTTATTTCAGGGATTAAGAAATGAGCCAGTCAGTTGAAAATACCATCACCGATTTTATGGAGATGGCAACGAAAGCCAGTGATCAAGCTTATCGGTTTTGGCAAAAAGCAGCCAATCAAGAGACCAGTAATGAAGATCCTTCTGCTTCAATTATGAATGATTTTAGCAAGTCGTTTGAAGAGTTGGGTGATGCTTTTTATCGGAATCCTACGAAAGTTGTCGCTGATCAAATTCAATTGATGCAAAAACAGCAAGCTTTATTTCAAAATACCGCGCTGAAATTCTTAGGTAAAGAAACGGAAGCTGTGATTCATCCTGTAAAAGGAGATCGCCGTTTTAACGATGCAGAATGGACTGATAATGTAGTATTTGATTACATCAAACAGTTTTATCTTTTACAGAGTAAGTCATTAACCGATATGGTGGGTGATGCTGATGGCTTATCTGAAAAAAGCCGACAAAAAGTCGATTATTTATTGCGCCAGCTAGTGAGTGCATTATCGCCAACTAACTTTGCAGGCTTAAATCCTGAAGTTATTCGTAAAACATTAGAGACTGGTGGTGCCAATTTATTGGATGGCATGGAACAGTTATTAAAAGATTTAGACGCAAGCCAAAGTGGCAGTCTCAATGTATCTATGACTGATATGGATGCATTCAAAGTAGGTCGTAACGTTGCGACAACTGCAGGCAAGGTTGTATATCAAACTGATATGATGCAGTTGATTCAATACAGCCCTACAACGGCCAAAGTTAATAAACGTCCGTTATTATTGATCCCTCCTTTTATTAACAAGTATTACATTTTAGATTTGCGCGAAAAGAACTCTTATCTAAAATGGTTGGTCGACCAGGGCCATACCGTATTCTGTATTTCTTGGGTTAACCCAGGCCCAGGGTTGCGTGATAAAAGCTTTGAAAACTATATGTTAGAAGGTCCTGTGGCTGCTTTAGATGCAATTGAAAAAGCCACGGGTGAGAAAGACATTAATGCTATTGGCTATTGCTTGGGTGGTACGCTGTTAGCTACAACACTGAGCTATTTGCAGAAGAAAAAAGATGAGCGTATTAAGTCTGCTACTTTTTTAGCCACATTAATTGATTTTAAAGATCCTGGCGAAATTGGTGTATTCATTAACGAAACAGCAATTTCTGCATTAGAAAAACAAATGGATGCCGTGGGTTATTTTGATGGTCGCGGCATGGCTTTCAGTTTTAATACCTTGCGTGAAAATGACTTGTTCTGGTCTTTCTTTATAAACAACTACTTGAAAGGCGAGCGTCCAGCAGCCTTTGATTTGTTGTATTGGAATTCAGACTCCACTAATTTACCGGCAACTATGCATTCTTATTATTTACGTAACATGTATTTGCATAATAAATTGATAGAGAAAGATGGCTTAGAATTGGCCGGAACTAAAATTGATTTGTCAGCGGTTAAAGTTCCGACCTATTTCTTATCGACTGCGCAAGATCATATTGCCATGTGGAGGGGAACTTACGCGGGTGCTAAGAATTTTTCTGGTAAAACCCGTTTTGTATTAGGCGGCTCTGGCCATATTGCGGGTGTGATTAATCCACCTTCGGCCAATAAATACGGTTATTGGACTAATGATGCTTTACCAGAAACTGCCGATGCTTGGTATCAAGATGCGAAACAGAATGATGGCTCTTGGTGGACAGACTGGCAGAGGTGGGCAACCAAAGACGCTAATGTTCAAGTCGCTAAGCGCACTCCAGGGGATAATAAGCTAACGATTATTGAAGATGCTCCAGGTAGTTACGTCCAAGCCAAAATATTAAACGTTGCGAATAGATAAATATTCGTACGAAAAATCATCAGAAACACCCAATTGCCGGCTCTTTATAATATTTAGTAATATTATTTAATCAGCCGGCATTTTTTATTCCATAAAAATAACTTATCATGCTGATTCGCTTACATAATTTCATGCTTTAGGTGTTTTTTCGCCATGTCATCTTATGATCAAGAATCGATAGTTTATGGTGTTATTCGAGATATCCCTGATGGTGGGGAGCTCGAAGCGTATCGCCGCCGCCGAACTAACTGGTCTGCCATTCAGGAATTACCGTCCAGTCTTGATGACGATTGGCCTTTTCTCTCTCGTGAAATGTTCTCAATGTCGGGGCCAGATGTGCATTCTGGCACCTATCATACCCAGCTGATTCATTTTGCCGCGTCGTACAATTCCATTGAATATGAATGGGAGCGTTGGATTAGTCGTTTTGAAGCTATGTTACGCTCTATGTTTTGGTCGAGTGCAACGGTGCATCTTGAAACAGAGCTTTCGGGTAAGCATACTTTTTCTTGGGAAAGTACGGGGGCTGGTCATAACCCGGGTGATCGTGAGCTGAAAATGGTGTGTGAGTGGGAACGTGAATCAAATTTCTCTCTACGCCGCTAACCTCTTGTGACGCCTTACCACTCATTTAATAGCCAAAAGGACAAGTATGTCTGATTTTCACAGTGCCCCACCTGAGTATGATGATGACGAAGCGGGAGTGATAGAAATCCCTTATCAAAACTTGTCGCAAGATGCGCTGGCGGGCATTGTGCAAGAATTCGCAAGTCGTGATGGAACTGATTATGGTGAGGTTGAATGCAGTCTAGAGGATAAAATCTCTCAGGTTGAGGCGCAATTAAAAACAGGTCATTTAACCCTCTTATTTGACCCCATCAGTCAAAGCTGCCAAATTGTTAATAGTAAAGACTGGAAATCAAGCCACTGATATCTGTTCTTATTGAGAATTAAGGGGGCTGTATGAATGATATTTCTCGCCAGCGTTTAAAGCGTACGCTCTCTTCAGCATTAATGAATATTGATGAGATGCAGCGTGAGCTGGCCATTGTGCGCGCTCAGTGCAAAGTGTTACAAGAAGAAATGCGCGCCATTCGTGTGCGCTCAAAACGCAGTAGCATCCATGCTATTGCAAGTTCAGATACCCGCTTAGGCTCTAATTAACGTTTGTTGCGCACCATCTCGCGAATGAAGAAACGTGCCGGTAGCAGTGCTTCTGCATGGTCTTTTGCTAGCGGGAAGTTTTCACCACAGATGTAGGCGGCAATTAATTCTGCACACAATGGGGCTGACGTTAATCCGCGTGAACCATGACCAATATTTAAATACAGACCTGGATGAAATTTTGCCGCTTGCCTAGGGTAGCGCGCTAGATTCTTGCGGATGGCAGTAAAGTCTGTGTCAAAACTTTCTTCATCTATCAGTGGGCCTGCCATTGGCAGATAATCTGGGGTGGTGCAGCGAAAGCCAGTTCGCCCTGGTAATAAGGTTAAATCTTGCCGTTGAAACTGTTGATTTAGAGCCTGAAATTCTTCGCCAAAATCGTCAAGATAGGAAAAATTCTTTTGCTGGTCACTCAAACGCATTTCAGTTTCGTCATCTTTGATATTATAGCTAGCCCCTAAGCAATACTTGCCATTTTCAGCAGGTGCAATATAGCCTTTGCCGCATAACACCGTTTTTAGCTTTATCTTTTGCTCAGTACTTTTATCGCACTCATTTTGATTTAGATAAGTGAGTTGGCCACGAATAGATTTAGTGGGTAAGTAGCAGTTGGGTAACAGTTTTTGACTTTGATTGGCGCAGGCAATCACCACGTGGCTGTAGCTTGTGGCAGTCTCGCGGGTATCGTCATTATCTTCTTCTGCATTGATCAATTGCCAGTCATTATCTTTTTGCACTAATGCCGCGATTGGCATGGTCTGTAACTGAATCAGTGGATGTTTAATTAACTGTTGGCATAAGCGCAGTGGACTCACCCAGCCTGCGTCAGGAAAAAATAGGCCACCATTATTGAGGCTCACGCCGCTGATTTTTGACGCTTCTACTGCCGTAATGCTGTGTAGTAGTTGTTTTGGGTAGTGAGTATTTTCAATAAACTTTTGTTGGCGCTGAGTTTCTTTGTCGGTACTTGCCAGCTGAATCAGGCCGCAATTATCCCAGCCATCGCCAGGCTCTAATTGCTGCTGTAGCCAACGCAGTGACTGTAAATAGCCTTGCACATAAATATCACTGTGAGTTGCTTCCCCTGCGGCTAATTTTGCGTACATCGCCCCTTGTGGGTTTCCAGAGGCTTCGGTCGCAATACCGTGCTTATCTATGATGGTAACTCTTATTCCACGGCGTGCTAATGCGTAGGCTGTCGTGCAGCCAGCAATACCTGCGCCGATAATGGCAATGTGGGTAATCGCTTTAGTTTGTGGTTTTAACCAAGGCTTTAGTTGATCTAGTGGATTAGGAAGAGGTCCTTGGCTTTGAATAAATGAACCGTGCATCATTTCACGCTTCATGCCAAAGCCTGTGACTTTATTCAGTTTAAAGCCGGCGGCGCTTAAGCCACGGCGCACATCACCTGCGGCAGTAAAGGTGGCAAGACTGGTATCGGCTCGACTCAAGTGTGCCATGGAAGAATATAGACTATCAGTCCACATATCTGGATTTTTGGCGGGGGCAAAACCATCAAGGTACCAGGCATCGACCGCACCGTTCAGCTGGGGTAGAGCAGAGCTAACATCATCAAAAATTAATGTCAGTGTCATGTTGTGATCTTTAAACTGCAGGCTATGAAAGCCTTTGATCAGCAGAGGATATTCTGCAATCAGCTGTTCAGTTAGGTGATTTAATTGTGGGAAAAGTGCCAATGCTTGTGCTATTTGCGATTTGTCTAAAGGGAACTTTTCAATACTAATAAAGTGTAAGTGATTGCTAACTTGCTGCTCAGCACTGCGGTAGCTTGTCTCGCTCTGAAAGGTCATCCATTCAAGCCAAGTCAGAATGAAATTAAGCCCAGTGCCAAACCCTGTTTCTAATATCGTGAAGCTGCCCTTGTGATCTTGCCATCTTTGTTGCAGCCGACTGGGGTTGATAAAGACGTAGCGGCTTTCATCAATGCCACTGTCGGTATTAAAATAAAAATCATCAAATTGTTCAGATTTAGGTTGTCCTAATTCATCCCAGTTGAGCTTGGCTGGGCGCAATGAGGCTTGTGTCAGGCTATTAGGCGCAGCTGTCGAGTATGCTGCAGAGCTTGGTTTGGAGCTTGAAATAGGGGGAGATGATGATTTTTTCAACGGGCAGCTCATGCAGAACAAGAATAGAGGGCTATTTTAGCCTGAGCTTAACGAGAGTGGTATGGGGGAGGGGATAAAAAAGGCTCTATTATATGAATTGAATAATAGAGCCTAGGATAAGCTTGATTTTAGTATTTACTGAGCGGCTGGTGCTGCTACTTCTTCTTTAAGTTTTATCGTCTTAATAGCAACAGGATTAACTGGAACATCCCCAGCTTTAGTTTGTACTCGAGCAATCGCATCGACAACATCCATGCCCTTTGTTACCTTGCCAAAAACTGCGTAGCCATAATCACGACCACCGTGGTTTAAGAAGTCATTATCTTTATGGTTAATGAAGAATTGGCTAGTAGCGCTATCAACAACACCGGTACGAGCCATGGCTAATGTGCCACGATCATTTTTCAAACCGTTTTTGGCTTCGTTTTTGATGCTTGGTAAGTTTGTCTTCTTTTGCATAAACTTATCGAAACCACCGCCTTGTACCATAAAGTTATTGATTACGCGGTGAAAGATTGTGTCGTTGTAAAAACCACTGTCGACATACTGCATAAAGTTAGCAACAGAGATTGGGGCAAGTTCAGCATTCAGCTCTACTTCGATTTTCCCCATGCTGGTATCAATAATTAGGTCGATGGTTTTTGCCGCAGGCGCTGCCGTAACCGGTGTTGCGCTTACTTCAGCTTGGGTAGAAAAAGATAAGGATAAAAGTAGGCTAAGAGCCAAAGTGATAGAGCGCATGGTTCAAATCTCCAGTAATTATTTTGCATGTTATAAGTTAGCAAGCATCATAATGGAGATCTGAATTAAGTGCACTGTCTAGACCTTGTTAAAAGTGTAAAAACTAAGATTAGTTAGCGATTTTTCGACAGTTTCTGCACTTCTTTATTCAGTTATCTAATAACTTATCATGCATGTTTTGGTATTTTTTTGTAATGATATCCATGCGCTTCAGCATACTTTCGGTCGTGCGCGAGATAACGTGGGGAGTATAACTACCTTCTTTTAAACCTTTAAAACCTGACTTAGCGAATTTCAATTGGGTCGTTACTTTATTTAATGCTTGGCTGATATCAGTAGAGTTCTCCGGAGCCTGGCTGAGTGTTGTTAACCCTTGCTCAAACTCAGCTAAGCTATTTTCAAAGCGTTCAATGGTTGTATGTTGTCTCTGGCCTGCGAGGTGAGCAAAATAGTATTTTGCCATGCGCTGGCTCAGCATTCTTTGGCGGCCCGAGGTATTTACTAAAATAGCGCTAGAACTGCCTGAAAATTGCTGAATGTCTAATACAACTTGATGACAACGGCTCACCAGATCTTCTCCTAAAGGAATAAGTAATGGGATCATTTCAATACTAGGGGCTTGGTTAATAATCGCGCTGACTTTTTGCCACTGAGTTTCTACAGCATCAAGATTGTGCGTGATGTTATTTGTTGGTGCATAGCTTTTAAGTTCTAGTAGTTGATGTTTAAACAATTCTTGGGCGCTGGTGAA
The DNA here is from genome assembly GCA_047616865.1 of Oleispira sp. Classification (GTDB taxonomy): domain Bacteria; phylum Pseudomonadota; class Gammaproteobacteria; order Pseudomonadales; family Oceanobacteraceae; genus Oleispira. Next base: position 178,482 of record JBLGBO010000003.1, on the reverse strand, counting down.
TTGTTGCTGGGCTTTTTGCACGTCAACTTCCATGCTTAATTGGATGTACGCTTTTACAATACGTTCACTCAGCATTCTTTGGCGGCCAGCTTTATTTATGGCAGCACCATCGGATAAAGACGGAGTTAATGTTGCCGAGTTAGCGCTCTCGGTCGCTTGGCTGCTGGTATTTGCTTGCACAGTAAAGGGGAAAGCTATGGCAAGACAAAAGCAACATTTAAGGATAGAAGTATTGAATTTTTTGATGGCTAACATCGGAAGAATCTCGATCAAAATAGATAAAGATAGTAACCAGCAACTAGGATGCCAGTATTGATCGAGCTCATGAATTGTTCAGTTTGTAGTAGTGCAAGGCTGCACTACTACAGTGGGGATATAAAAAAGCTTTAGCCTAAGACCAGCTAGCGGCTTTACGACCACCGCGCATAGCAGGAATGGCTAATCCAAGAACAATACCAAATATAATTAAGCCACCACCAATGATCATAAAGGTACGTTCTTTATTATCTTTTAAGCGAGTATTATCTGCGGTTAATGTTTCTAGCTGAATTTCCAGTTCTTGATTGCGCTTGGTTAGCTTGGTATTTTTGCTATCAAGTTGCAGTGCATTGGCTGAAATTTCTTTAATGCGTTTAAGTTCTTTTTCTAGGGATTTCTTTTCACGAGTTAAGCTTGAATGGTCACCGGATAAAGAAGATTTTTCTTCGCTTAAGGCATTGGTTTGTTGTTTTAGTGTATCAAGTTCTGCTTTAACTTTAACCAGTTCGCGTTGTGACAAAATCAACTTTTCTTTAGCAACCGGTTCGTCTTCTAAAAAGCGGGTTAATACCCAGCCTTCTACACCTTTATCTGTGGTTACTTTGGTATAATTTTTGTCTTCTGTTTGCTCGCCAAAGATAAGGTGTTCACCACTAGGCAGTGCTTTTAATATGCGGAAGTCGCTGCCGGGACCACTGCGTAATTGCAGCCATAATTTGTCACTAACGTAACGCTTTTCAACCGCTGCGTAGCTGGTTGCGGTTATTATTGTTAATAAAAGCATGCAGAATAACTGTTTCACGCGAATCACCTTTTAATGTCTTTTTTTATCGTTGTTTAGTCGATGTTTATTGATGTTGTTTGTAATCGTAAGTGCTGCGAATTAAGGCAGTACTTTTTTGAACGGTTTCACCATCACGCTTTGGTAAACACCGGCTTCAATATAAGGGTCTTCGTCGGCCCAAGTTTGTGCTTCGGTTAACGACTCAAATTCAGCAACGACTAAACTGCCAGTAAAACCTTCAGCACCTGGATCTTCACTGTCGATGGCTGGATGAGGGCCGGCAATTAATAAGCGGCCTTGGTCTTTGAGTATTTGCAAGCGTTCAAGATGAGCCGGGCGAGCCGATAAACGTTTTTCTAAACTGTTTTCTACATCTTGGCTAATAATGGCGTACCACATATTACTTTTCCTCACCTTTTATCGTGTCTTCTGGGTTCATGAATCGGTACAGATAAAATGATTGGGCAATAATAAAGAGAATAGTTAAGCCTAATAAACCGAATAATTTAAAGTTCACCCAGATATCTTCAGAGAAATTATAAGCAACGTACAAGTTTGCGATACCACTAAAAGTAAAAAATGCGACCCAAGCATAGTTTAAGTTGTTCCAAGCGTTCGCCGGTAATGTCAGATTTTGACCCATCATACGTTCTAGGATGGTTTTATCACCAATGAAACGACTGCCGAAGAAAGCGGCGGCAAATAACCAGTTAACAACGGTTGGCTTCCATTGAATGAAGGTCTTGTCTTGTAGGATAACAGTAGCACCCCCCATAGTAACAACGAGGGCTAGCGTTACTAAGTGCATGGTTTCGACCTTACCAGTGGAGATTTTGGTGTACAAAATCTGCAGCATGGTGGCGGGAATGAGCACTGCGGTGGCTAAAACGATCGCCGGCATATCGGTAAGTTGCTGGAGTTGATCGGCATTTAGTAGCGGGCTAATGGCATCAATGCTCTCTGGTGCAAACTTATAAACGATAAAAAAGATGACGATTGGGAGAAAATCAATAAGTAACTTCATTTGTGGATCAATATCCTAGGGCATACAATGGGTGGCTATTATTGAGGAATTTTTATGGCTTCGCAAATAGACCTTCATTGTCATACTACCGCATCGGACGGAGCCTTGGCACCCGAGGCATTAATTGATCGTGCAATTGATCGGAATGTAGCCACTTTGGCGATAACCGACCACGATACGATGGCCGGTTATCGCCAGGTGGCAGACTATGCAAAAGAACGTGGTTTGAATCTGATTCCGGGCATTGAGCTATCATCGCAATGGCGTGGCATGGGCATTCATGTTGTGGGCTTGGGTATGGACCCAACTCACCCCGTGATTGTCGAAGCTGAGCGTACGCAGACTGAGGTACGCCGTGAGCGTGCTCATACGATTGCGCAGCGGTTAGAGAAAAAGTTACAGCGTGAAATCGATTTCTCAGCGGTTGAAGCCTTGGCGGGTGGAGAAGTGGGCCGTCCGCATTTTGCTCAATATATGGTTGAGCAAGGCATGGTGCCTGATCGCAAGACGGCGTTTACCAAGTATTTAGGCGCGGGCAAGATTGGTGACGTTAAGTCTGGCTGGCCAGAAATGGAAACAGTGGTTAAGTGGATTATTGCCAGTGGTGGTCAGGCAGTATTGGCGCATCCTCATCATTACAAGCTAACCCGTACCAAGTTATTGGATTGTGTGGCGGCGTTTCAGTACGCTGGCGGCCAAGCGATGGAAATTTGCTGTGGTTTGATGGATAGAAATCAGTCAGGCCAGCTGAAGAAGATTGCTCAAGACGAAGGTTTGTTAGGGTCTTGTGGAAGTGACTTCCATGGTCCGAATAAATTTGGCTTAGATTTGGGGGTGATGCCGCCATTTCCTTCGTCAAGTGTTGGTCATGTTCTGGATGCTATTCAAGCATAACGATAGACTTTTTTTAGTTAACTTGTTAAAACTCACTTTTTTTGAATGAAGTGAGTAAGCCATGAGACTGTTTAACAAAGCTATGTTGGATAATGGTGTGCTGCATAAATTGACCTCGTTAGGGTTAGTGCCGCAAATTATTATTGCCATCATCGCGGGTTGTTTGCTGGCTTTAGTTGCCCCTGAGATCGCGCAAGACTTTTCCATTTTGGGTGCATTCTTTGTTTCTGCATTAAAAGCGGTTGCGCCGATTCTTGTCTTTGTATTGGTATCTTCAGCTATTGCCAATCAAAAAATTGACGCTGATGTCAGTCTAAAACCCATTGTTGTTTTGTATCTTTTTGGTACGCTAATGGCCGCTTTTGTTGCGGTCGTACTGAGTTTTTTATTCCCAACCTCTTTAACGTTAGATTTGGCGGGTGCCACGGCAAACCCACCCCAGGGCTTACTTGAAGTTTTAAATACCTTGTTATTTAAAACCGTTGTTAATCCAATTAATGCGATTGCTTCAGGCAATTTTATTGGCATCCTAGCGTGGGGGATTGCATTAGGTTTTGCTATGAAGAAAAGCAGTGATAGCAGCAAGCTATTCATGTTTGATGTTTCTCATGGCATTTCGGCGATTGTTAAAATGGTCATCAAGCTGGCACCGCTGGGTATTCTAGGCTTAGTTGCTGATACGGTGGCGACCACTGGCTTCTCGACAATTGGAGAATATGGTCATCTGGTAATGGTGCTATTAGCCTCTATGCTGATTGTTGCCTTGATCGTAAATCCGATCATCGTATTTGCTCTAACCCATAAAAATCCTTACCCATTAGTATTCACTTGCTTGCGGGAGTCAGGCATTACCGCATTTTTTACCCGCAGTTCAGCAGCGAATATCCCCGTCAATATGGCGTTGTGTGAAAAGTTGGAATTGGATGAAAGTATTTATTCAATATCCATTCCATTAGGGGCAACGGTGAATATGGCCGGTGCGGCGATTACGATTACTGTTTTAACATTGGCGACGGTTCATACTTTGGGTATGCAAATTGACTTTGGTACCGCTATTCTATTAAGTGCAGTGGCGGCTATTTCTGCTTGTGGTGCCTCGGGTGTTGCAGGTGGATCTTTGCTGCTGATTCCACTGGCTTGTGGTCTGTTTGGCATCACCGATGATGTTGCAATGCAGGTTGTCGCCATTGGTTTTGTTATTGGGGTGATTCAAGACTCTGCTGAAACAGCCTTGAATAGCTCGACGGATGTGGTTTTTTCAGCGGCGGCGTCACGGTATGTGGCGGATAAAGATTAATTAATTTCTGGTTAGTCATGCCGTTAGGCATGTGACTGTTTAGAATCAACATTAAGGATTAATTGTGAGTCAATTTTTTCAGATACACCCAGAAAACCCGCAAGCGCGTTTGGTTAAGCAAGCGGTTGAGATTATCAAAAAAGGCGGCTTAGCCGTATTGCCGACAGACTGTGCGTATGTACTGGTATGTCATATTGGTGATAAATCGGCCATGGAGCGCATGCGCTCTTTGCGCCAGCTAAGTGAAAAACATAACTACACCTTATTGTGTCGAGATTTGTCAGAGCTATCCAACTATGCAAAAGTGGATAATGCGACCTATCGCCAGCTTAAACAGCATACTCCCGGTGCTTTCACCTTCATTTTGAATGCGACCAAAGAAGTGCCTAAGCGTTTGATTCAACCGAAGAAGAAAACCATTGGCATGCGTGTTCCTGATAATGCGATTTTATTGGCCATTCTAGAAGAATTGAACGAGCCTTTGATGTCGACGTCGTTGATTATGCCGGGTGATGACCTTCCTCTATCTGATCCTTATGATATTCGCCAAACGTTAGAGCACAGTTTAGATCTTGTGATCGACGGCGGTTATTGTGGACTTGAGGCGACCACGGTATTAGATTTGACTGATGAAGAGGTTGTTTTATTGCGCCAGGGTGTGGGTGATGCAGCGGCTTTCTTAGAATAGGCTTCTTTAAGCCATCTGCGTTCTCTCACGAATGCTCATTACATCACTGCAAGGCCGAATTTAACGCTTAAGTTAGAGGCGTAATTTAGGTATGATGGCGGGTTTTATTACCGCCACTTTTATCTCCATCTAAATTAGATACAAATTCGGCGATCAGCATTCGTGTATAAGTGAGCATTTGATGAGCAAGCAACGAGTTTTAACCGGAATTACCACCACAGGTACTCCACATCTTGGTAACTATGTTGGCGCCATTCGCCCTGCGATTGAAGCCAGTCAGAATAGCAATCTCGATTCATTCTTCTTCTTGGCCGATTATCATGCCTTGATCAAATGCCAAGATCCTAAGCTTGTTCACCAATCGACCATGGAAATTGCAGCAACTTGGCTCGCGCTGGGTTTAGATACTGACAATACTATGTTCTATCGCCAGTCCGATATTCGTGAAATTCCTGAATTAACCTGGATGTTGAACTGCGTTTGTGGCAAAGGTTTGATGAATCGTGCCCACGCGTATAAAGGTGCGGTTGACGCTAATGCTGCCAATGGCGATGACGCCGACAAAGCCATTACTATGGGATTGTTCAATTACCCAGTATTGATGGCCGCTGATATCGTCATGTTTGGCGCTCACAAAGTACCTGTCGGTAAAGATCAAATTCAACACGTAGAAATGGCGCGCGACATCGCTCAGCGTTTTAATCATATCTATGCCAGCAAAAAACAGCCTATCTTAACTTTGCCTGAATACGAGGTTGGCGATGACGTTGCTATTTTACAAGGCCTAGACGGTCGTAAAATGAGTAAGAGCTATGGCAATACCATTCCTTTGTTCTTAACTGAAAAGCAATTGCAAAAACACATTAATAAGATTCAAACCAATCTGCTGGAACCGGGTGAAGCGAAAGATCCTGATGGCTCTACGGTATTCCAAATTTGGCAGGCATTTGCCAATAAAGAACAAGTTGCTGAAATGCGTCAGGCATTTGCTGAAGGCATTGGCTGGGGTGATGCGAAGAAGCGTCTATTTGCTTTAATCAACGAAGAAATTGGCGAAGCCCGTGAGCGATATAATGATCTGCTAACACGCCCGCAAGATATTGAAGCGGAATTACAAAAGGGTGCTGCCAAAGCGCGTATCCAAAGCCAGCGCATGATGGACACTGTTCGTCAGGCCGTTGGCATTTACGGTTTGAAGTAGAACGTCTCGTGGTTGTAGAAAATGAACCGGAAAATGGCATGAGTGCTGATAAGGACCCTGTTACTAAAATTTTAGTGACAAAAGCCTCAGCAGATAACGTTCCAGTGGGTAAAGTACCTGCTGCACGCCAGCACGAAATGCCGTTTGCGCTCATTCAAGGGCAGCCGATGACGCAACTGCCGATGGACTTATACATTCCACCGGATGCGTTAGAAATTATTTTAGAGCAGTTTGAAGGCCCGCTCGATTTACTGCTCTATCTTATTCGCAAGCAAAATCTCGATATTCTAGAAGTGAATGTGTTTGAAATTACCACTCAATACATGGGCTACATCGACCTGATGGAGTCTATGGAGCTTGAAATGGTGGGTGAGTACTTGGTGATGGCAGCGATGCTGGCTGAAATAAAAAGCCGCATGTTATTGCCTCGCAGTAAAGACGGTGAAGAAGAGGAAGAGGGTGATCCTCGCGCCGAATTAATTCGTCGCTTGCAAGAATACGAACGCTTTAAAAAAGCCGCAGAAGAAATGGAAGAACTGCCGCGAATGGGTCGCGATAATTTTATTGCTAAAGTCGATGCGCCGGAAAAAATTCAGCAGCGCGCTCATCCCGATGTGGATATGAAAGAGCTGATGCTGGCCATGGGCGCGATCATGCGTCGTGCACAGATGTTTGAAAAGCACGAAGTGGCAAAAGAAGTACTCTCAACCCGCGAGCGTATGTCGAATATTCTGGCGACATTAAAAGGCGGACATTTCGTCAACTTCAGTGATTTATTTACTCCAGAAGAAGGCCGTCTTGGAGTCGTGGTGACTTTTCTAGCCATGCTAGAGCTAATTAAAGAATCGTTATTAGACATAGTGCAGCATGAAGTTTTAGGTCCAATTCATGTTAAAGCACGGGTCGATGGCCCTGGGCATATTGAATCGAGCCTATTGAGTGACGATTATCAATCGGATTTTGACTCTGCTGAAATTAATAGGGTTACACAATAAAGATGGAATTAACCAAGCTAAAACAAATTGTTGAAGCCGCCTTAATGGCCAGTGGTGACGTACTCACGATAGAACGTTTGCAGTTATTATTCGATGATTACGACAAACCTAAAAGTCCTGCGATCAAACAAGCATTGGAAAGTTTGATGGAAGACTTTTCGGGTCGGGGGATCGAGCTGGTGGAAGTGGCTTCGGGTTATCGCTTTCAAGTGCGCAAAGACGTCGCCCCTTGGGTAACACGTTTATGGGATGAAAAACCGCAGCGTTATTCCCGTGCATTGCTCGAGACCATGTCGCTGATTGCTTATCGGCAGCCCATTACCCGTGGCGATATTGAAGATGTGCGTGGGGTGGCGGTAAGCAGTCAAATTATTCGTACCTTACTTGATCGTGAATGGGTGCGAGTCGTTGGCCATCGTGACGTTCCTGGTCGCCCTGCGATGTACGCAACGACCAAAGAGTTTTTAGATTATTTCAGCCTGAAAAGCTTGGATGAATTACCGAGCTTGGATGAGATTCGCGAAATTGATGATGCCAATCAAAATCTTGATTTCATCAACGCAGAGAAAAAAGCGTCAGCGACTCGTGAATACGATTTTGATAATGAAGGTGATGTTGCAACTCGTGGAGAAGAAGTCCTCGCGGAAACAGAGCTGGAATTAGAAGAAGCACAAAGGTTGGTTCAGCAAGTTGAAGATAATGTCTTTAACAAGCCAAGTGAAGAAGAATTAGCAGCTGAGCGTGACGCTGAACGTTCCGCTAAAGCTGAAGAAGAACGACTGGCAGAAGAGGCCTCTGCAGAGCGTAAACTGGCAGATAAGTTCGCGGCAATGCCTCAGCCTTCGTTTGCTGAAATGGCGAATAGAACTCAACAGAGATTGTCTTCTGAAACCGCTGATGGTCCGTCGGTGGTTGATTTAGCCGATAAAATTGCCGATCACCAAGCGCGTTTAGCGGGTATTAATACGGCCAGTACTGTTAATAGTACTGCGCTTGATATTGCTACTGGCAATGAAGCGTCAGTTGCAGATCAGCCAGAAGAAGAGCTAACACTATTACAGCAACAAGAGCGCTTGATGCAGCAATTGATGCAAGAAGAATCACAGCGTCAAACTCAAGGGACTCGTTCATCTGAGTTGACAGAAGATAAGGTGATTGAAGAAGATAATCAGTTTGCCGTGACAGCTCAGATAGAATCAAGTGATGATGATTTCTCAAAACAATTTGCTCAAGCTTATGATGAGCAAGTTACACAAGAACAGCCTCTTAGCGGAGACGCTGATGAAGAAGCGGCTTTGCTAGCGGAAGCAGAAGCAGAGAAAGAATTATTGGAGCAGGAAGCCCAGGAAGAAGAACGCCTTGAAGAAGAGCGTCTAGAAAAAGAGTTAAAAGAACAAGAGCTGCTAGAGAAAGAGCTATTAGAGAAAGAGAGATTGGCAGAAGAAGCCTTAGAAAATGAACTAGGCTTTGATGATACTGACTCTGCTGAAGATAGCGCTGCTGAATTTGGCTCAAGCAGCAAGAAAAATTCCTTGTTTGACGACTGATGATAATTATTCGTTAAATATAACTGTACAAAGATGAAAGGTTACATAAGCACTATGAATGAGAATGAGCGCTTACAAAAATTATTAGCCGTTGCTGGCATCGCTTCACGTCGTGAATTGGAGCGTTGGATTGTTGATGGTCGCATCAAGGTTAATGGCGAAATTGCTGAGTTAGGTCAACGTGCAAGTCACCTTGATAAGATTCACGTTGATGGTAAAGAAGTTAAGCTAGAAAGCACGGGTAAAACTCGCCGTATTCTTGCCTATAATAAGCCAGAAGGTGAAGTCTGTACTCAGCACGACCCAGAAGGTCGTCCAACGGTATTTGATAAGCTGCCTAAATTAAAAGGTGAGCGCTGGGTGAACGTAGGTCGTTTGGATATCAATACCAGTGGTTTGTTATTGTTCACTACAGACGGTGAATTAGCCAACAAGCTAATGCATCCTTCTTCAGGTATTGACCGTGAATACGCTGTGCGTGTGCGTGGTGAAGTTACCGAAGAAATGATTAAGAATTTAAAAACCGGTGTTATGTTAGAAGATGGCATGGCGAAGTTTACCGATGTTCAATACTTTGATGGTGATGGTTCAAACCAGTGGTATCACGTCGTATTGATGGAAGGTAAAAAGCGCGAAGTACGTCGTCTTTGGGATTCTCAAGGCGTAACCGTTAGCCGTCTTAAGCGCGTTCGTTATGGCTGTATCTTTATGCCTAAGCAAGTGCCTGTAGGGACTTGGATCGAATTGAAGCAAAAAGAATCGGATGATTTGAGTGCGCTTGCCGGTGTTGATTCTAAGCCGATTAAGCACTTGGATGGTCAAGAGAAAGAGAAGTACGAGCGTCAGGCGCGTAAGCAGAAAGTTCGCCAGAAGACGACGTTTAAAAAACGCTAGTCGTATTGTTAGTCAATTGTATTAAATAAAAACCTGTTTTCGGTAAACGACCGGACGCAGGTTTTTTTAGTTTAAGTTGTGAGAAGGTAATCAGCATGTCGAAGAGTTTTGAAGTTCAAGGGGTTATTCATTCTATTGGTGAGACTCAGTCGTTCGGCCAGAACGGTTTCACTAAGCGTGAGTTTGTTATCAAGCTAAGTGGCGAAGGCGAGAACCCTTCGTACCCGAGTTATGTTGCGCTGGAATTATTGAAAGATAAATGTGAATTGATGGATAAGTACCAGCTAGGGCAAGAAATCATTGCTCATTTTAATCTGTCAGGCCGCCTCTGGGCTGCACAGGGTAAACCAGAGAAATGCTTTACCAGTTTGCAGGCTTGGCGTATTGAAAGCGCTGACGCAGGCTTTGGTGGTTCAGCGCCTAATGGTGAAAATGTCGGTGGCAATAACTTCAATGTGGCTGACTTTGCTCCGTCTTCAAATAACTTTGATGACGATGTGCCTTTTTAAAAAAAGACAACCGCGTTATTTTTAAAAAGAAAGATACAAGCCGGTGAATAGACCATCGACACTGGCGGTGCCTGCTGACCAAGTCTTGTAGCCTAGCGTCGCACCAATATAGTTATAGTGATAATTAAAACTGAATTGGTGCTCGGCTAGCGAGCCACCTTCGTAGCTGCTCCAGACGGGGTAATATTCGAAGTGCCAATCCTTGTGGTAACGATACCTAATGGGCATGGCAAGTACGCTGCCGTCATGTTCTTGCTTACCGTTCATCTTGCCGCGGCCATAAGCCAGGTGCCAGCTTAAGTCATTGCTCAAACTCATGCGATAATGCACTAGCAGATTTGATAGGGTGAGAGAATCACCTTTTTCTTGCAGTTTATTTTGTGAATAACTGACGCCGATTAATCCATAGCCAGCTTCTGCTCGAAACAGTTGCGCGTTAATGTCATCAGCGCCTGATAACCACTGTGAGCTTAAGCGCAGTGCTGGCAGTATGGGATCGCCGTCCGTGCGAAATAACGTATTTTTATAGCCCTGATGTTGGAATTCGGTGTATTCCGTTGCAGACATTCTGTTCGTCGCCGCTAAGTCTTGGACCACTTTTAATTCTTCAGCATCGGTCGTTTCCGGCTCGTCGCGTTGATAGCGTTGCATGCTGTTATCACCAGCAAATGCCATACCGCGAATGCCAGCTTCTGCGGCTGACATAAAGATTGCGACTAAAAACCCTCCCGCGGCCACTCCGACGATACCACCGAGACTATTATCAGAGCTAGAGTCTGATGAGCTGCTATTTGAGGAGTGATCGCTTGCAGAGCTGCTTCGTGATTTTGGTTTTGTCGCCTCAGACTCTAAGTCGTATATCTGGCTCGCGTGTACCGTAGAGGTAAAAAGACTGATGGTCAGAATTGGGATAAAAAGTGACGTTTTCATTGATGTTAAGTATTCCATTACAGGTACCGATGATTGTAACTGAGGCTTTGGTTAAAAAGAAGCCAGCCACAGTCTGAGCTTCATGCCCCAAAGGCTAGTGATGCCTGTGCTAATAAAGCGAATCTCACCTTCACTATCAATAATGAAAATACTCGGAGTCACAGCGACTCCCCAAGCGGCACTGATTTTTCCATTGTCATCATTGATGGTATCGAATTGATAGTGTTTTTCTTTTAAATAAGACTCAATGTCTTCATCGCTGCCCGATGACAGTGCGATAGCAACGACATTACGTTCATCATCTTGCGCGAGCGAACTAACAAAAGGCGATGTGGTGGTGCAAATAGGGCACCAGCTTCCCCAGAAATAGACCAATGTTGGCCCATTACTGTAGCTAATGCCGTTTAAACTAGGCGCTTGTCCTGTGTACATATCACGCTGTTGGTATTGAGTGACTGCTAATACCACGACCAGCATCAGTGCCATGGTTTTTAGGTTGGAATACCAAAATGCCTTATCGGTTAAATTTTTCTTTAGCGAGGCGATAAAATTGCTCAACATGGGGATATCTCTTAAATTCATAGCTCTTATAGTGCGAATCATACTAGGCTTATAATGAAAAATAACGTGATAGTTGATTAAGGTTGATGAACTGTTATTTATAGCAAGGTAACATGGTTGCATACTCGTGCTAGATTGGATTAAAACGGCGTTTACATGACAAAAGATACTGATGATAAGCGATCAGGGGATAAGCTTGCTGATGAGCAAGTGAGTGATGATCCTTTAATACAAGGTTTCAAGAAGCGAATCTTGACTCAGGCTGAGGCATTGCAATTTTTACAGCAAAACAAAGGACGTTTAGAGAAATCTTTATCGTCAATTGATAAGCGTGATGTGCTGTCTAAAGTCACAGCCTTCTCGATGGCCGTATTTTCAAAGTTAGCGGGCTGGGTTGATGTTTTGAAGCGCGCTTTTGTGAATATCTTAATGAAAATTCCAGCGCCTGAAATAATTAAACAAAGCTTACATACGGCAAGTGTCGTGACCAATTTTAAAGGTATGATCGATTTTATTCGCACCAAATATTATACCTTTAAGCAATCCCCTTATAATGAAAAACTTGTGCAGCATATGGATGAATTAATTGGCCATGCGGCGCAGCAAGGGTTAGATTTTAAACAACATTTTCCAGAAGTTGTCGATAAGCTTGTAGCACGTAAAAACCAGATGTTGCAGCATTCCTATTTTAAAGAATTTAATAAAAGCCATTTAGAGCGCTTGTTAGCAATACCATTTTCCTTTAAACGTTCATTGTCTCCTGTTCTTCCCGATAGAGCATTATGGCACAAACTATTTGGCGCTTTAGAAGGACGTTATATTCAAGATATTATTTTGGTCGATGATGATGGCAAGCAAACGTCATTTAAAAATGATTCTAAAAGACAAGTGGAGTCCAGTCATAGTGTTCGCCATTTATACGAGGCATCGGTATTTAAAGCACATGGTCATCGAGTTTTTATTATTGGTCATCATGAAGGCTACTTAGGGCCTTATTTTGTACGTAGTGCATTACGCCGTTTGGGCTTTGATAATTTAGCCGAAAATAATAATACCGTGGTAGGCCCACGTATGTTCTCGAGTTTGTTGTTGAAAAGTGGCGCGAGTAATGTCGGTAATATGTTTCTAACTTTGCCGTCGCAACGTACGACTAAAGTGAATGAAGATGGATTAGCCGCAGCTTTACAGAAAAGCGCCCGCCGCACACAGTTTTTAATCAAAATGCCCAACGTTGGTTTAAAATTAATAGAGCAATTTAGTTACCGCGATTTTATGCAGCTGATCTTTAACTATCAAAACTTGCAAGCTGAACAGGAAAAACTAAACAGTAGTTTATCTTGGCTGGATGAAGTTTTAGATGCAAATGAGCAAGCGGAATTGATTGCCTACTTAGTCGCCTGCGATGCCGTTAATGTTGCTGCTGAACTTGATAAACAAGACTACGACTTATTTAAGCAAGTGATGCACGAGCCCTTCTTAATCTTTCCAGAGGGATCTCGTTCTTACGTCGAAGATAATAGCGATATTACTTTGAAATACTTTAACCCTAAGTATTTGCAGGCTTACTTACGCCCAGGAGATGTTATTTTACCGCTGAGCTTGGTCGGTGGGTCCGATATTCTGCAAGGCATTAAACTAACCAAAGGCAAGTTGGGGTTATCGTTAGGTTCACCTTATGAAGTCACTGCACACATGATCGAAGACTATGCCGTGGAAGGTGTTGAAGTGATGCGGAAGATTGCTAATTTACCTAATACTAAAAAAGTACATTTAAGTGATGCGGTGCAAGCTGGTGAAAAACGTGAGTGAAATAAGTAATAGTAAGCGAGCCGACAGTTTGGTTATTCTCGATTTTGAGACCACAGGTTTATCGCCGAATATCGGTGATAGAGCGATTGAAATTGGTGCTGTACGCTTGGTTAACGGAGAAATCACAGAGCGCTTCCAAGAGTTGATGAACCCAGGTCAGCGAGTCAGTGCTTTTATTGAAAATTATACCGGCATTAGTAATGAAATGCTGATTGATGCTGATTCGTGTGAGGCTGTAATGAGTCGCTTTGCCGACTTTATTGCTGATGATAATTTGATTGCCCATAACGCATCCTTTGATAAGCGCTTTTTAGACGCAGAGTTTGAGCGCATTGGACGTGACTATTCAGGAGATTTCTCTTGCTCGTTATTACTCTCAAGACGAATTTTTCAAGATGCTAATAGCCATAAGTTGGGTGAGTTAGTGCGCTTTACTAATATCGAAAGCTCAGGAGGTTTTCACCGAGCGCTATACGATAGTGAAATGACGGCCAAAGTGTGGATGAAGATACTTGAGGATATTGGTGAGCGTTATGGCTTGTTTGATATTCCTTTTGAGCTGATTAAAACGCTCACAAATACACCGAAAAAAGCGATTGATAAGTTGCTATCATCTTACCGTACCTAACAGCTTACAACTGCTGACATTAGGTAGACATCTGCAGACGGAATCGAACGAGCACTTAGATAATACTGTTTGGGTATTGCTATTTAGCGACGTATTTAAAATCGATTATTGGAGATGTCTATGAAACCCCAAGTTTTTTTATTGGCCGCAGGTATAATTATAACGAGCGCTATTACAGCTTGTGGTGGCTCAAACAGCAATTCGAATAAAAATTCGAATTCTTCTACTAAAAATCCTTTAGCTCAGTACTTTCCTAAAAGCACTTCCGTATTTGGCACCTTAATTGTGGGTACCGCTAAAACGTCTGATGCAGCTATTCTGCATGCGGCCAATGTGATGGCAGAATATTTAGATAATAATGAAGATGGCATTGCAGATAACCCTGCAGTGGTTGAGCATTTAAAAACTCAAGGTGCGACCTTATTAATGGGTGCGACCGAGGATGAAGTTCAAGACCTATTTGAAAGATTACCCGAAAGTGATGCTTATCAAGACTTGTACGTATCTGAAGTGATCGTGGGAGATAGTGAAAAGATCACCAATGGAGAGTTTGATGCAACGATTGAAGAAGTATTGCACTTAATTAGTCATGTGGGTTACGCCGGTGTTTATCCAGCGGTATTTGGTGAGTCGCAAGGAACGGTCTTAGCCGAAGCTATGGATGTGGCTCGTGGCGGTCAGTTTGAAACGATACCAGAAAATTATCCTGGCACGGCTTGGTATACCTATAGTGATGAAACCTGTGATTACTCTTGTATGGTGACTGAATATTTTTATTGGTCGTTAACCTCAATACTGGGTGCCCAGGATGGGGCGGGGCGTTTTGAAGGCATTAATCAAGAATGGAGGTTGAATACTCGCGATTTGGTACAGGAAAAAGATGCTCTCATTTATGATTTACTGACAGATTCACAATATAGCATCCCCACAAAACTGCCCGACGGTAATTATTCTTATCAGACATTCTCGATCACAAGTACTGAAAAAACGATCAGCGCAGAGCCAAATACTACTGATAAAATAAGCGATACAGAAACCGTATCAAACGCTAATATTTCTTTTGAATTACAGTTTATGAATTCTGTGGCGTTGCAAGATAATAAAAAGGAAGCTTGGACAATGACTTATAAGCAACCTTTTATTGATGCTTGCAATCAGTGGTTACTCTCTTTGCGTGGTATCGATAATCAGTCAGAGCATCTAACAGTAAAGATTAAAGTGCGAATAAAAGATTTGCCGAACGCTAATGGCATGGCAGGCCCGGATACCGAAGTTGCAGTGAATGGATTTAATTTCCCCACTAGCGGTGAGATGATAATTGGTAATCATACTTATGTGAAAGGATTTGATCAGGTTGAATTTAAAGCCAATATCCTGCATGAACTTGGTCATATTATAGGCATAGGTTCTTTTAGCGAAGCGTTCATGGTGATGGATTCAACGATTAAAGGAAATGTGTTTCGATTACCGAGTCAGTATGGTACGAGTAAAGCTATAGCTGAATATAATCGAATTTATTCGAATAATTTAGATTATGTGCCTTTTAGTGATGACGGTGGTCATTTATATGATTATGTCTTGGCGGGTGATAAAAAACGTTTTTTAGCTGACGGTTCTGAAGTGCCTACTTTAACCCCAGAATTTATGGCTAACGGGGTTGTTTATGGGCGAGTGACCTTGGCCATTCTCGATGACATCGGGTATATAGTTGATTATACCAATGCTGAAATTTATACCCCTTAACGGTTATATTTAAAGCATATAAAACAGACATATTCGTTATGTCAGGCTAATGTTAATCGGTTGCTCTGCGGCCATGATGGTGAGGATTTCTATGCTCAGCTTCGCCATTTTGGCCATACATATCGTGCTGAATACCGATGTCGTCACGGCGTATTTCAATCCGTCTATCGTCATGATGAATGTAATCACAATGGCAATGGGCTTGATCACAGTTCTTCACCGGGAGTGACGGAGCCTGTGCCGATAAGAAACGTTTACCATGTAACTCTTTTACGGCATCGCAGCAATGGGCATGGTAGTGGGTTTCAACACAATGAAAACTCTCATTTTTAACATTGTTGACGCATCTGGCAGCCCTGCTGCTCTTGCGAGTGGGCTGATCTGGACATTTGCGGGTCTTATGATAATGGTGAGTGAACAGGTATAGGCCGACGAGCGAGAATAGAGCGATGAAGAAGGTTAACAACATAGGTCACCTCGAAAGTTGCTTCTCCTAGAGAGTTGCTTTTTCTAAATGGTTTCCTCTAGGCTTTCTTTAGGTATAGCAAAAATCATCCTGTCTAGAAGCATCTAGTCCAAAATGGGACTTTTGCTTGTGTGACAATTAGGTCTTAAATCCGTATCATTCAGCCAATAATTTTTCTTCTCTATTTTTTTGATTTTTAGGCCTTTCAATATGTCCTCAACTACTGCGTCCTCTTCTGCTATTAAGCTTACTGAATACAGCCATGGGGCCGGCTGTGGCTGCAAGATATCACCACAAGTTTTGGAAACCATAGTGGCCTCTAAGCTCGATGTGAAGATGGACCCCAACTTGCTAGTCGGCAATAGCAGCAAAGACGATGCCGCGGCTTATGATATGGGTAATGGACAGGTGGTTTTAAGCACCACAGACTTCTTTATGCCAATTGCTGATGACGCCTTTGATTTCGGTCGTATTGCCGCGACCAACGCGATCAGTGATATTTATGCCATGGGCGGTAAACCGCTGATGGCGATTGCCATTTTGGGCTGGCCGATCAATGTGTTATCCGCCGAAGTGGCACAGCAAGTTGTTGATGGCGGGCGCCAAGCCTGTATGGATGCTGGCATTATGTTAGCGGGTGGTCACAGCATTGATTCACCTGAACCGATTTTTGGACTAGCGGTGACGGGTCAAGTAGAAAAATCTAAGCTAAAACAAAATAATACTGCGACTCCGGGTTGTAAGTTATACCTGACTAAGAAATTAGGCGTGGGTATTTTAACCACGGCGCAAAAGCAGAAGAAGTTAAAACCAGAGCATGAAGGCTTAGCCGTAGAAGTGATGTGCCAGCTGAATAAAATTGGCGCAGATGTCGCTGATATTGTCGGCGTAACGGCCATGACGGATGTGACGGGCTTTGCTCTGATGGGGCACTTAATTGAAATGTGTGAAGGCAGTGGCGTAAAGGCAAAAATCAATTTCGATACCATCCCCTTTTTAGAGCCAGTAAAAGACTATCTTGAAATGGGTTGTGTTCCCGGTGGAACGATACGTAACTTTGATTCTTATGGGCATAAACTGGCGCGTATGAGCGAAGAGCAGCGCAATTTATTATGTGACCCGCAAACCAGTGGTGGTTTGTTGATTGCGGTTGAGCCTGAAGCGGAAGCAGAATTAGCTTCGTTGTTATCTGGCGCTGGTCTGTATGCGCAGCCGATTGGTGAGTTGTTTGCAAATGATGACAATGCAACGGTCTTGGTTGAGGTCGTTTAATTATGACGGCTAATAAAAGGCAGGATACTGATGACTACGAGGCATTATTTTTAACCGATACGCCGATGTTTGATACCCGTGCACCGATTGAGTTTAAAAAAGGTGCTTTTCCCCATGTGAAAAGCCTGCCGTTGATGACGGATATTGAACGCGCCAAAGTTGGCACGTCTTATAAGCGTGATGGCCAAGAAGCCGCGATTAAATTGGGTCATCGTTTGGTTTCCGGTGAAACCAAAGACGAGCGCATGGCGCTTTGGCTTGAGTTTGCTAAGAAAAATCCGAACGGTTATTTATATTGTTTCCGTGGAGGCTTACGCTCGCATACGACTCAAGCTTGGTTAGCCGAGGCGGGTTGTGATTATCCGTTGGTGAAGGGCGGATATAAGGCGATGCGTCGTTTTTTAATTGATCGTCTAGAAAGTATTTGTGATTATGCTGCTGATCCACAGCGTAAAGAAAAGTTCTACATTGTTGCGGGCCAGACCGGTGCTGCGAAAACTGATTTGTTATTGAAATTCGATAATGCGATTGATTTAGAAGGCTTAGCCAATCACCGCGGCAGTGCTTTTGGTAAGCGTGCCGCAGGGCAACCAAGTCAAATCGATTTTGAAAATAACTTGTCGATTGCACTGCTGCGCCAGCATCATAAAGCGCCTAATAGCCCGATCTTATTAGAAGATGAGAGTCATCTAATTGGTCGCTCGGCCTTGCCGACTAAATTTCGTAGTGTGATGTATGAGTCGCCTATGGTCGTTGTAGAAGCAGATTTAGAATCTCGGGTGGAGCATTCTTTTAGTAATTATATTTTGCAAAAGTTAGCCGAGTGGGAAGCGTTCAGCGCTGATGATTCAAAAATAATTAGCCTTGAAGGCAAGCCATATAATGGAGAAATGACAGCATTTGAACTTTTTTCTGAAGAATTAAAGAAGTCGATGTTTAATATTCGTAAACGTTTAGGTGGCGTACGCTATCAAGAATTAACGGTTATGTTAGATGATGCACTTGAGGCTCATAAAGCGGGTGACAACAGTTTGCACCGTCAATGGATTCGAGTATTGCTCAGCGAATATTATGATCCGCAATATGATTATTTATTAGAACAGCGTAAAGAACGGATTGTATTTCGTGGTAATGCTGCTGAGGTTGAGGCGTATTTACAGGCCTTAAAATGATTCGGTTTAAGCATTGATTTAAACCTTTAATACGACAGTTTGAAAATTTAAACATTTGGGAAATGAAAATGAAAAAACACTTAACGATCATTGCAACAGCATTCAGTCTATTTGCTAGCAGCTTACTGGTCTCTAATGTACAAGCTGAAACCATTGCAGCAGAAAAGCAGACGTTTGTTTTTACGGCGATACCTGATGCCGATGAATCGCGACTACAGCAGCGCTTTGATAAAGTGGCTGTGTATTTATCAAAGCAGTTAAATGTAAATGTTACATACATTCCGGTTAAATCTTATGCCGCGGCGGTAACTGCTTTTCGTAATGACCAAGTGCAACTTGCTTGGTTTGGCGGATTGTCAGGTGTGCGAGCCCGTGCTCTAGTGCCTGGTTCAGAAGCGATTGCTCAAGGTTTTGAAGATCAATCGTTTAAAAGCTACATCATTGCTCACCATTCTACTGGCCTAAAGCCGAATGCGGATCTTTCAGATGCCTTTAAAGCATTCAATACAAAAGATATGACGTTTACTTTTGGTTCAAAAGGTTCAACTTCTGGCCGCTTAATGCCTGAGTTCTATTTACGTGAAGAATTTAAAGCGACCCCGAATGATATATTCTCGCGTATTGGTTTCTCTGGCGACCACAGTCGCACTATCGCTCAAGTTCAATCGGGTGCTTATCAAATCGGTGCTGTGAACTATAAAGTTTGGGAAGAAGAATTGGCTTCTGGAAAAGTTGATACTAAGAAAGTATCGGTTATTTGGACAACCCCAACCTATCCTGATTATCAGTGGACAATTCGTAACGATGTAAACCAGCGTTTTGGTACAGACTTTAAAAAGCTTGTGACTAAAACCTTACTTGAAATGAAAGATCCTGATTTATTGGCAAGTTTCCCTCGTCAATCATTCATTCCTGCCAGTAATGCGGATTACGCACCGATCGAAAATACAGCTCGTGCTATCGGTCTGATTGACTAGAAAATGATTAAGGTTTTTGTTAGCAATGTTTAAACTCGACCACTACCAGCTTGATAATCGGCTAAACGATATTACTCTGAATATTAATAGCGGAGAAAAGGTGGCTCTATTAGGGCCATCAGGTGGTGGTAAAACCAGTTTACTAAATGCGTTGCATCAGCAGTGTGCTGATCAGATTGCTTGGTGCCCGCAAGAGCATGGTTTAGTTGAAGCGCTATCGGGCTATCACAACATCTATATGGGGCAGCTGGATCAGCATAATGCGCTGTATAACTTGGCTAATTTGATTAAACCTTTGGCAAAACCTAAGCAAGCGATTAGCGAATTGAGTGTATTGTTGGGATTAGATCCTCAGCAGCATTTATGGCAAAGCGTTAGCCAACTTTCCGGTGGTCAGCGTCAGCGTATTGGTATTGGCCGTGCGCTATTTCGCCAGCAAGAAAATTTTCTTGGTGATGAACCTGTCTCTAGCTTAGACCCTGTTCAAGCTCAGAAAATTTTAGAGTTGATTTTAAATCGCCATAAAACGGTTATTCTTGCGTTGCATAATCGCCAGCAAGCACTATCAAATTTTGATCGTATTATTGGTATTAAAGCTGGCCGTATTGTTTTTGATTCCCCCGCGAAAGAATTGATCAAAAATAAATACCAAGCGGGTTTGCTCGACTCTTTATATGAGTAGCCGTTATATGAGTAGCTCTCGTAATCTATCTCTCGCTTTTTTAATCGTAGCGCTGCTGTGTATTCCATTTGCTGACTTGGTTATTTATCAGGTTGAGCCTTGGGGTGAATTGTCTCGTATGGGGCAGGGGATTATACAGCCGAGCTTTCCTGAATTATCGATACTCACTGATAGCTTATTGATCACCGTTGCTTTTGCGTTAATCGCAGTCTCCGGTGCGGCTTTCTTAGGGTTGTTATTAGCCCTTGTTTTTCATTCTCGAAGCGTACGCATTTTTTCAGCGTCGATCCGAGCAGTGCATGAATTGTTCTGGGGCCTGATATTCATGCAGGTCTATGGATTATCAGCCACAACAGGGGTGTTGGCGATACTGGTGCCTTTCACTGGTATCTTTGCCAAGATGTTTGCTGAAATTATAGAACAACAAAGCAGAGTCCCTCATACAGCACTGTCGACTAAAACAGATCGTCTAAGCCAGTATGTTTATACCTGGTTACCACAAGCCTGGCCGCAGATGGTGAGCTATACCCGTTATCGATTTGAATGCGCACTACGTTCTAGCACAATTCTAGGGTTCATCGGTTTGCCGACATTAGGTTTTTATTTAGAAACAGCCTTTAAGCAAGGTCAGTACGATGAGGCAGCGGGTCTGTTATTCTCGTTTTTCATTTTAATCGCCACAATTCGTTGGTGGTTTTTTACTAAAATAATTTCCGCTTATTTATTAATTCCGCTCTATTTGGTTTTAGCGTTTATCACGTTACCCGATTCCCCCGCGGTTTATGGCAGTTCACTGGTACAATTCCTGACCCACGATATTTGGCCAAAAGCACTGCTTAACGGCGATATGACCGCTGCTATTGCTTGGTATCAATACCAGTTGTTTGATGTCGCTTTCCCCGCACTGTGGGATACCTTGTTATTATCTCAGCTGGCATTGGTACTCACGGGCTTGCTCGTTTTACTGTTTTACCCTTGGGCAAGTAAAGCCTTCTTTCCAACATCATTTTCACTCGTGCGTGGGTTTGGAAGAGCGGTATTGCTTATTTTACGCTCGATTCCTGAAATGATTTTCGCCTTTGTTTTCTTATTAATACTAGGCCCTTCGGGTATTCCCGCGGTACTCGCCTTGGCTTTGCATAACGCCGGGCTGATCAGTTATTTATTGATGCGTCATAGCGAGAAAATCAAATACAGAGCGGATGCAGGAAGAGGAATAAATCATTATTTTTATGAGGTAACTCCTCGCATTTACCCGCATTTTTTAAGTCTATTGTTATATCGCTGGGAAGTGATTATTCGTGAAAGTGCGATCTTAGGAATTTTGGGTATTACGACGTTAGGCTTTTATATTGACTCGGCCTTCGAAGATATTCGATACGACCGAGCGCTTTTCTTGATTCTGATTTCCGCTTTATTGAATATTGCCGTTGATAGTTTTAGTCGAAGGGTTAGGGGACGTCTAAGCCAATAATCGCTTCAATTTCTATTTTTAAATCAGCTGAAAAAAGTGCATCGACTTTAATTAATGAGCTGGCGGGAATCGCACTGCCATAGAGATCAAATAGCGTTGTTCTTAATACATCGATATCACTAAAATCACTTACAAATATCGTGACCTTTATTAGGTTTTGCAGCGTTATTTGGTGCGTTTCGCATATGTGGATTAGCTGAGCGAAAATAGCACGAGTCTGTGCTTCTATACCCTCGGTTTGCGCAGCGCCGCCAAATGCAGTGAGCCCTGATGTATACAGGGCATTGTTGTAAATAATACTGTGAGTATAAGGCCCTTGCACTTCTCCCAAAGCATCATAGTTAATTCTTTGTATACTCATCATCTTTTACCTTTAACGGGACTGCTTTTTTTAAATTCATTTTTAATGCTAATTTTATGGCTCAATACCGTTGAAAACTTGTGAATTTCAGGGGCTGTTAATAATGAAATGAGCGCTGCTGCGGGCCATGCTAATAGAAATGCATGAAACCATTGCTGATAAAAACCTGTAGACCAGCCTAGGTTGATCCACGTGACCCAAGCGGTCATTAGAAATGACAGCTGTAATGACATGATGAGTGAAAATAGAATGCGATGAATCATGTGAGTTTCACCAGCTTTTCAATGTAGGTTACTTCGGTGAGTGAGAGTGCCAAATAGTCTTTTGTATGAACCTGATTAAAATGTTCTTTTAAGGCCGCCTCGTTAATCCATTCTTCCCAAAGGGTAAATGAATTTGGGTCATCTCTGTGCTGTAGGACATCAAAGAAGATGCAGCCTTCTTCTTTGATTGTTTGGCGTTGCAAAACGTTGAGCTCTTTTTTAGCGTATTCGGCTGATTGATTTACTGAGACCTTCAGGCCAGCGCTGATCCAGAGTATGGGTTGAGACGTTGTAGTAGAGTCTGACATCATTATTTCCAAGATTAGAGAAGAGAATCTAAAGATAGACACTTACGTATATGGAATATATGCTGAATTAATCAATCATTAATTCCAAATATGAAATTATGTACGACGACATTGTTTTATTTGTACACATCGTTCAGCAGCAGGGCTTAGCATCTGCTGCTCAAAAATTAGGCTTACCTGCGGCAACGGTCACTCGGCGTTTACAGCGATTAGAGGCGTCTTTGATGCGGCAATTAATTCATCGTTCAGCGCGTCAATTCTCCTTGACTGCTGATGGGGAAGTTTTCTATCAAGCTTATGCGGGTCTTGTGGAGCAGTTGGAGCAGACTCAGCAACAGCTCAGTGGCGAGATGAATGTATTAGCAGGCCCATTAACCGTATTGGCACCGAGTAATATATCGACGGGCTTATTACAGCCGATGTGGTCGGGCTTTATTAAAGCGTATCCTGATATAAAGCTTGAGCTGATACTCAGTAATAGTGTCGAGAGTATGTTGTCGTCTGGAGCCGATCTTGCGTTACGAATCGGTCCGCAAGAATCTTCTATGTTGTATCAGAAACGTTTAGGGTCGTTAAAAACAGTACTGGTTGCTACACCAGAATATTTAGCGTCTAACGCTGAGCCTCTCAATATTGATGCGCTAGAGCTGCATCGTTTAATCGGCACGAATACACTCGCTACATGGAGTATGGTTAATTCTAAGACAAAGATTAAACAAGAAATACGCCCTCGTTTTGCCACGCAAGTTAATGATATAAAACTGGCGACACAATTAGTGTGTGATCATTTAGGCATTTCTTTATTACCGACGAGTGAAGTAGAAAATTTAATCAATGCAGGAACATTAATACAGGTATTACCGTCTTGGCAGGGGCCGAAACGTGATCTTTATACAGTATGGCCGAGTGGAAAGTTATTAAGTGCCAGAGCCAAGTGTTTAAAAGAATATATGGAGGAATTTATTCAGCAATCCAATGTTAATATTTCAGATTGCTGAATAGTAGGCATATTATTTAAACATTAAGGCTTAATAAATCTAAGCGTCATGCGATCACTTTCGCCAATGGCTAAATATTTGGCTTGATCTTTCTCACCTAAACGTAATGACGGTGGCAGCGTCCAAACACCTTTAGGGTGTTGGCTGCTATCCTTTGCATTTGCGTTAACTTCTGACTTAGCATCCAGTTTAAAGCCCGCTGCGTTAGCCAATTTTATAACATGGGCTTCGGTAACGTAGCCCGACGTAATCATGTCTTCTAGACTTGTTCCTGGCTTGGCTCTATGTTCAATAACCCCTAAGTAACCACCGTGTTTTACTGCTTTGAACATTGCATCAAAAACATCTTGTGCGTATTCACCTTTCATCCAGTTATGAACATTTCGAAAGGTCAGTACTAGATCGGCTGTGCCAGCGGGAGCAATTTCTGTGCGCTCAGGTATGGATAGATCAGTGACGATGGTTTTGCCATAAACTTCAGGGTTTTGCTTAAGCTTTTCTTCAAATTTCCTTTGATAATTTTTACGCCAATCAGGTGTGCGTTCTGCAATTAACGAAAATCCGGCAGCGTAATATTGACCATGATCTTTTAATACCGGTGCCAATATTTCGCTGTACCAGCCACCGCCAGGCCATATTTCAACCACGGTCATATCCGCTTTTAAACCGAAGAAGGCTAAGGTGTCTGCTGGGTGACGGTATTGATTACGGGCAATGTTATTAGGTGAACGATGATCAGCATTCATCGCTTGCTCAACTGTTTTAGCGGTAAGTTTTATATTTGTGCTGTTTTGGGTATCAGCTAGGGTATATGACGCCGTGAGCAAGCTGATAAGTCCGGCTGCGAGTGATAAACGAATCGTTTTCATAGAAAAATTCCTTTGGGTTTCTTATGTGAATAGTTATCCAGCAGATAGTTCAATTTTCACCTTTAAATTAGCTTAGTGGTTTGAATGGCATCTATAAACGGTTACTTCACATAAACCACACATTTGGCTCAAAATTTCCTCATATTGTCTTGTAATACTGGTTGCAACAATAAGGGGAACCACTATGAATTCATTTTTTTTACGCACTGTCGCTTTTTCGATCGTACTTTTCTCTTCTATCATTCGGGCCGAGAGTTCTAATGAGATTACGGGGAGTAGTGATTTTATAATTCGTGATAGCCAAGGAAATTCAGCGCAAGCGCTGTCTTTGGCGGCTAAAGTTGATATTGAAATCAATGGCTTAATTGCATATACCCAAGTGAATCAACGATTTTTAAACAGCAGCAGTGAGTTTGTTGCCGGAGAATATGTCTTTCCTTTACCTGATACTGCAACCATTGACAGTTTGACGATTAAAATTGGCAGTCGTGTTATCCAAGGTGAAATCAAAGAGAAGCAGCAAGCAAAAGCAATCTTTAAAAAAGCCCAAGCTGAGGGCAAGAAAGCGGCCTTGTTGTCGCAAGATAGGCCCAATGTTTTCCGGATGGCTGTCACCAACATCCCTCCTGGTGAGGTGATTGAAATAAACATGAGCTATGTGAATAGCATTGATTTTATTCGTACTGAGGCCGGGGATACAGAATATGGATTGATGTTTCCTATGACGTTAACGCCACGTTTTAATCCTAGCCACCTTAACAAGGCTGAAAAAATTGCTGAGTTAGAAAAGTCAGCAGAGAGTTTCTTTAAGAATCCTAGCTTTTTTTCCAATGATAATAAGATGGAAGACATAAAAAATCCTATTGAGATAAATATCCGTCTGAATCCAGGTTTCAGTATTAAAGATATCGCCAGTACAAGTCATGGCGTAGATATTATCGATCGTGCAGGCAACGATAAAACGATTCGCTTGGCTAAGCGGTTTGAGCCAATGGACAGTGATTTTCACTTATCATGGCAGCAAGATAATGCTGAGCTGCAACCGAGTCTATTTGTTGAGAGTCTGTCGTCAGCAGACAATACTGAAGCTTCTGAGCATTTTGCAATGCTGATGCTGACACCTGCAGGCGCAGATTATGATCAAGTTATGTTAAGCAAGGAGGTCGTTTTCATTATTGATACTTCTGGCTCTATGGGAGGGGAATCCATTCGCCAAGCAAAAGCATCACTTAAAGAGGCGGTTAATCTGTTAAACCCTGGAGATAGTTTTAATATTATTGAGTTTAATTCTGATTTCTCAATGTTGTTTGAGCAGGCTATGGACTTTAATCAGAGCAGCCAAGCTGAAGCGGATACATTCATCAAAAATTTAGAAGCCGGTGGTGGTACTGAAATGAAGCCTGCTCTATTGAGAGCTTTAAAAGCCCCTGTAGACGTTGAAGAACGCTTAAGGCAGGTCGTATTTATTACCGATGGTGCCGTTGGTAACGAAGCAGAGCTCATCAAAAGTATCAATCAATATTTGGGTGGTGCGCGCTTGTTCAGCATTGCGATCGGTTCGGCACCGAATCAACACCTTTTCCGTCAGGTATCTAAATTTGGTAAAGGCACTTTTGTTCAGATTAATCAGCTTGATCAAGTGAACCGTAAAATGAAAGACATGTTTGGTAAGATCAGTAGGCCAGCGATGAAAAATATAGAAATTATTGATCATCAAGGAAAAATATTAGCGCTTGAACCTGAGTCTATTCCGGATGTGTACTTTGGTGAACCCGTTAAAGTGATGATCAAATTGAGTGATCTGGATATTAATGAACACAGCGAATTGACCATAAAAGGCATGCAGGCAGGTCAGCAGTTCGAGCAAAGCTTATCTCTGCCACAAGCACCTTCTAAAGGTATCGCCAAATTATGGGGTAAAGCAAAAATAGAAGCATTGACAGATAGATTAATCTTAAAGCAAGGGGATGAGGCGCAGCTTAAGCAAGAGATTATTGGGCTATCGATGAAGCATAAGATACTTACTCCTTATACGAGCTTTATAGCTGTCGATAAAGCGATTAGTCGTCAGCCAGGCCAAGCTTTGAAACAGTCTAATATCAAAAACTTGATGCCAAAAGGGACTCAATTTCCAAGTACTGCTCTTGATATACAGCCGCTGTATGCAATAAGTCTGTTATTTACTTTGCTCGGTTTATTATTTCGTTTTAAGCGTGTGCCTTATAGTGGGGTTAGAAAAGAAATTAGAAAAGGGCTTAGAAAAGGAGCTAGGCAATGCGAGCGTTAATTTCAACGCTTTTCATTGCCATAGGCATCACTACCTTTGCTTATGCAAATTGGTTGCAGGTGAAAGCAGTGGTCGCTCAGGTATTGATTGAGCAGGCTTGGGAAGAAACGTTAAAGGTTCCTGATCAATACCATACACCTTGGGCTTGGGCTGACTTTTGGCCAGTCGCTAAATTAACGGTTGCTAATAACGACGCTGTGTATGTACTTTCTAGCGCCAGTGGTCAAGCGCTGGCCTTTGGGCCAGGGCATATGCGGGAAAGTGTTAAGCCAGGAAACGTTGGGCAGGTGATGATTGCAGGGCATAAAGATTCACATTTTTCATTTTTAGAGTCGGTGCAGCTCGGCGATTCATTGCAGCTAGAAGGCATCTCTGGAGATGTTGCCTATGAGATAACTTCATTGGAGATTCTTGATTCGTCCAAAAATCAATTGCCCGTGGCTGATAATGATGAGTTGCTATTGATTACCTGTTACCCTTTTAATTCATTGCAGATGAATGGACCTTTACGCTTAGTCGTTACGGCCAACCGAATTTAAGCGAACGATTTTATATGAATGCAAAAACGATACTATTAGTCGAGGATGAACAGTCGATAGCCGATGCGCTTATCTTCTCACTAGAGCAAGACAATTATGGCGTTAACTGGTGTGCTTTAGGCTCGGATGCATTAACGATAATCGATTCTCAGAAGATTGATCTCGTCATATTGGATATTGGCTTACCGGATATAAATGGTTTTGATTTATGTAAACTGATTAAGGCGAAACAAGATTTACCTATTATCTTTTTGACAGCGCGCCAAGAGGAGGTCGATAAACTGATTGGTCTTGAGATTGGAGGTGATGATTATATTACCAAGCCTTTTAGTTTAAGGGAGGTCTCTAGCCGTATTAAAGTGATATTAAAACGCTATGGCCGCTCAGGCGGAAGCAGTGCTGAAGGCATTAATGCTGCAAGCTTAATGGGCGTAGAAAACTGCACCATTAATAATGAAACATTAGAAATTCACTATTTTAATCAAGCTTTGGATTTGACGCGGTACGAGTTTTTATTGTTTAAAACCTTAATTGAAAGTCCTAACCGTGTTTTTAGCCGAGATATTTTGATGCAACATGTATGGGATGAGCCAGAACGCAGTTTTGAACGTGCAGTTGATACCCATATTAAAACCTTACGAGCCAAGCTTAAAAAAATAAATGGTCAGGTTCAGCCGATAAAAACACATCATGGCTTAGGGTATAGCTTTAATGATAAAGAGGTTTTGGGATGAGTATTTTTATTCGCTTATCATTATTGTACCTCGCGTTAATATCCTGCTCGATTATTCTAGTTCTCAATATATTCTATGACGATATAAAACCCAGTGTTCGACAAGCAAGTGAAGAAACGTTAGTCGATAGTGTCAATCTGATGGCCGAATTTTCAGCGCCATATTTGCTTGGTGAACAGAAGAATATAGAGGATATTGACAAAATCTTTGAAGCCTTTAAACAGCGTCAGTTGAATGCGACGATTTGGTCTCATGTAAAACAAAAAACGAATTTAAATTTTTACATTACCGATAATAAAGGTCAGGTTGTATTTCACTCCAGTGACAAAAGTCAGCAAGGAAAAGATTATTCAGAATGGTTGGATGTCAGTCGTACTTTGGCGGGTGAATACGGTGCTCGTACTACGCGAATAGATCCCGATAATGATTTGACTGGCTCAATGTATGTTGCTGCTCCTATTATGTCAGATGATACTCTTATCGGTGTGATTACCTTGATTCAAACGCATCAAGGCATTCAGCAGTTTATGGGGCCAGCGCAAACTAAAATATTAGTGGTCGGAGGGCTGTTACTTTTAACCCTAGTTATTCTTGGGTTGGTGCTCGCGAATTGGTTTAATAATATGTTGAAGCGATTAACAACCTATGTGAATAAAATACGTCAAGGTGATGCCGTTGAGCCACTGAAATTAAATGACCCTAGTTTTAACAAACTCTCCGATACTCTGCACCAAATGCGACAAGATTTAGACGGTAAAGCCTATATAGAGCAGTATGTTCATACACTCACGCATGAATTAAAAACACCTTTATCTGCGATATCAGCCGCGGCCCAAATATTAGAAACCGATCTTGATGCTACTCAAAAGCAGAGGTTTATTACTAACATTGAAACTGAAGTTCAAAGATCAAAGCAATTGATTGAGCGACTATTACTGTTAGCATCTATTGAAAATCAGCAGCATAAAATATTTAAACGTATCAATTTTGAGTCTCTGCTTGATGATGAGATTCAGTCATTTCATAGTTTATTAACGACTAAGAAAATTCGTATGGAGTTGAAAAAGTCTGAGGGTTTTGAAGGCTATGTTGACGGTGATGAGTTTTTATTACGCATGGCTGTACGAAATTTATTGGATAATGCCATTGATTTTAGTTTTGAAAATGTTGCGCTGCGAGTGTGTTTAGAAAGCTCTCAATCTGATATCGAGTTACGGGTAATCAATCAAGGAGGAGTCATTCCAGACTATGCTCTGCCGCGTTTATTTGAACGCTTCTTTTCGACCCCTAGACCTTCAACGGGGCGCAAGAGCTCTGGGCTTGGATTGTGTTTAGTGAATGAAATTGCTCATCTACATGGCGGAGAAGTGAGTTTGAAAAATACGCTGATACCTTCTAATAACAATCATTTGGACTCGGCAGTAGAAGCAATATTGATAATAGCCAAAGAAGCTAAACAACCTTAGAGGCCGATTGCCTCTAAGGTTCAAAAATCTACTATTCGTATCTATTACTTAGAATGAATTACTTAGAATCAATTGCTTAAAATCTAGTCTCGCTATATTTCATAAATAGTATCGGAAGAGAGCTTATCTATTTTCTCTTGCAGTTCATTTGCTTTTTTATAGGATGGGTAGAGATGTAGATAACGCTGGTAGTAAGGAATAGCAAGAGACGGTTTGCCTAACTTCACCATCATATCTCCTAGGTTCAAATAAATCGGAGTGCGTTTAGGATCGAGTTCTACCGTGCGGTAATACCAGATAAGAGCTTCATCATTACGCCCTAATTTATCTAATACAAAGCCATAGTTGTTCACAATATTGATGTTATAAGGATTAAGCTTAACGGCTTTGGCCCATTTCTTTTCTGCAGCGATTAGGTCGCCTTTTTTATACAATTTCAATGCTTCGGCATCGGCCTTATGTGCGGCTTGTACTCGCTTATTATCTTTTAATGAAACGACATTATTGTCTGTTGCAGTTTCTCCATTAGCACTGCGCGTTTTTTGTAGTTCCAATGGGCGCTCAATATCAGTCGCCAAATTATGAGTATTTTCCGCTAAGACCTTCACTTGTTCCTGCTTGGCTTGATTCGCTTCTTTTTGGCTGCGCTCTTTGGTATTTTGATTTAACTTAAAAACAAAGTCTCCGCCTTGGCTACCGAGTAGGTTGCCGAAAGCAGGGGTTTGTGGCGCATAGCTAGCGACCACAGGAGATACATAAGTGCCGATTTCAGAGGCGGTAATATAGCCGTTGTCATCGGTATCAGCTTTGCCATCTAGCGCTTGCAGAAGCGTCCAGGTGAATATTGAATGTCCACCTGGGCCGCCATCAGATACTTCTTGGTCAGCGCCACCAGCGGTTATAATTTGACGAGCGGTGCGGTTGGTAATGTGTTCTAGGTAGTTGTAACTTTGCTTGCCACCACCACCCGCACGCGTTAATGCTAGGCCGCTATAACAACTGTCCATAACAAAATAGACATGTTTAGCGGGAATCAAAGAAGAAAAATCATTCAGCATACTCATGCTAATACTTTTCGTTTGAAATTTATCGAACTCGGCATCTACTGGAATTAAATAGCCTAAATTACTGCCACTGGGCAATTCTCGAGTAGCGCCATGGCCTGCATAGAAAATAAATACTCGATCATCTTTACTAATTTTCTTCGGGTCGGCTAAGGTATAGCCAAGGACTTCAGCGATGTTATCGCGGGTTGCTTTTTCATCATATAGCTCAATAATATTTTCTTTTTTGAAACCAAAGTTTTCATGCAGTTTTTGCGCAATACTCGTTGCGTCAGATACTGCGTAATCTAGCTTTGGCCAATGCTTATATTTATTGACGCCAATGACCACCGCCCAACTCTTTTTATAGAGCTCAGGTGCTTCGGCTTCTGGTGGTTTAGGTATGCCGCTATGCCCCTGTGTAAAGGGAGAGCCATCAACGGTGACTACACGATATCCTCGCAGAGCTAAGCCCTCTAATAAGGCTGGCAGGGCATTAACAGTTTGTTTGTGAATATCATGGAATAATAAGATTCCACGTTTCTTTTTCTCTAAAAGTTTGAAAACGCGTTCGTTAATAGATTCCGGAATAGGGTCGGCCCAATCCATAGAATCTACGTTCCACATGATGTTGGATAGACCCTGTTCTTTTGCAATAATTTCGAGCTCTGGGTTTTTGGAGCCGTAAGGAGGTCGGAACAGGTAATTATCAAAACCGGTAGACGTTTTTATCAGTTTATTGGTACTGGATAACTCTAAAATTTTGTCTTCTTTGCTCAGTTTGGTGAGTTCTTTATGGCTAAAGCTATGATTGGCTAAAATATGGCCTTCATCAGTGATGCGCTTAATAATGGCTTTATTGCGTTTATGCAATTTAACTTCACCTTTTACTGAGCCAAGATTTTTTCCTACTGCAAAGAAATACCCTTTAACACCGTAAGTATTTAATGTATCTAATATTTTTGCTGTTCTTAAGCGGTGAGGGCCATCATCAAAGGTCAATACCACGGTTTTCTCAGGTAGTCCGTTGCCCCAGATTAAGGGGGCTAATTTGCCGGTTAGTTGATCCTTCTTATCTTTAACGAGACTGCTGCCCCGTGTTTTTTCAAAGTTTAATGTCGGGTTTTTCTCTACTTCCCCTAGTAGTTCTTTATCGGTATATAGGCTTTCTAATTGAACAATATAAGCGAGCCAGAGTTCTTTAGAACCACGTTGCTTTCCTAGTTTGTTCAATACTCTGCGGTATTCTTCACGATATAAATCGGTTAGACGGTTTATATCGGCATTAATTTGTTTTAGCGGAATTAAACCTTGGCTAGGTACTTTTCTTTCTTGTTCTAGCATTAATAATTCATCGGCTAGGTCAGAGAAAGCGAGTTTATCACCTTCTAATAAAGCGCTGGTATTTTTATAATAAGCGATGAATTTTTGTGTGATGGGTAATAGCTGTTGATTGCCAATGTTCTCCGACTCTTGCTCTGCTTGAGAAAATATGTGCTCAAGATAATGGTTTTTCTGTTCATAAAAATTACGTGCACTGTGCACATGCTTATCTAATGGGTCGAGTTCTTTTGCATTCTCTAAGAGTAGTAGCATTTTCTGGTGGGCTACGACTAAAGTATTAAAGTCATCTTTTGCAAAGGTTAAGTTACTTATAAAAAGTAGGAGTACAAATAGCGGTAAGGTTATGAGTTTTGTCATTAGACCATCAGTTATTAGAAGTTTATTAAGAGGATACTAACTAATAATATTTATATGTAAATGC
This sequence comes from Oleispira sp., assembly GCA_047616865.1. Taxonomy (GTDB): domain Bacteria; phylum Pseudomonadota; class Gammaproteobacteria; order Pseudomonadales; family Oceanobacteraceae; genus Oleispira. The sequence continues at coordinate 146,044 of JBLGBO010000003.1, read as the reverse complement.
AATACGGTTTTTATAGGGTGCTGATTTATAGTGTATTCGGGGTTTATCATACTAAATGTAATAAAAAGACATTGAATTGCGATAGTTGATCATTTACCTGCGCCGTCTTCCACCCTATATTAGTTGCATAAATTAAAGCTCCCAATTTTAGATACTCTAATATTCAGATTCTTATCCTATTAGAGCGATTAAACCGTAGTAGCCAAAAGGTTAGCAGAATGACACAAGCTCAAAACCCGCATTATCCGCATTTAATGGAGCCACTAGATCTTGGCTTTACGACGCTAAAGAACCGCGTAATCATGGGCTCTATGCACGTTGGCTTAGAAGATCGTCCTTGGCACTTTGATGAAATGGCCGCTTATTTTGCTGAGCGTGCTCGTGGCGGTTGTGGTTTGTTGGTAACCGGTGGTTTTTCTCCAAACCGCGCCGGTGATCTATTACCGTTTGGCTCTAAGTTGATGCATAACTGGCAGGTTCACTTTCATAAGAAAGTGACTAAGGCGGTGCATGCAGAAGACGGTAAAATTTTGCTGCAAATTCTTCATGCTGGTCGTTATGGTTATACTCCACTTAACGTTGCACCTTCTGCCGTTAAGTCGCCGATTACACCGTTCAAGCCAAAAGAGCTGAGTGCTAAGCAAATTACGAAGACCATTGGTCATTATGTTCGTTGCGCTAAATTAGCTAAAAAAGCGAATTACGATGGTATCGAGATTATGGGCAGTGAAGGTTACTTCATTACTCAAATGCTAAATAAACGCACCAACAAACGCACCGATGAATGGGGTGGGTCTTACGAGAATCGTATGCGCTTCCCGTTAGAAGTTGTGCGTCAAATTCGTGAAGAAATTGGTACTGACTTCATTTTGATGTTCCGTTTATCAATGCTTGATTTGGTTGAAGATGCCTCTGATATCGATGAAGTGATCGAATTAGCGAAAGAGTTAGAAAAAGCTGGCATTAACATTATTAATACCGGTATTGGTTGGCACGAAGCTCGTGTACCGACGATTGTAACGTCTGTTCCTCGTGCTGCATTTGCTGATATCACGGGCCGTGTTAAGAAAGAATTAAGCATTCCTGTGGTCGCGTCTAACCGTATTAATATGCCGGATATTGCTGAAGACATCATCTCTACAGGTAAAGCAGATATGGTTTCGATGGCGCGTCCATTCTTGGCTGATTCTGAATGGGTGAATAAAGCGGCTGAAGGTCGTGCAGATGAAATTAATACCTGTATCGCCTGTAACCAAGCATGTTTAGATCATACTTTTCAGATGAAGCGTGCGAGTTGTTTGGTTAACCCGCGTGCAGGTCACGAAACTAAGTTGCTTTATACTCCAGTGACTAAGGCTAAGAAAGTTGCCGTTGTTGGCGCTGGTCCTTCTGGTTTAGCATGCGCAACGGTTGCGGCGCAGCGTGGCCATAACGTGACGTTATTTGAAGGTCGTGATGTTATTGGTGGTCAGTTTAATTACGCGAGTAAGATTCCTGGAAAAGAAGAATTCACGGAAACAATTCGTTACTTTTTAAAGCAAATTGAAGTATTAAACATCGATTTGAAATTGAATACCTATGCCAATGCTGCACAGTTAAAAGCTGATGGTTTTGATGAGGTTATTATCTCTTCGGGTGTAGCACCGCGTGTGCCAAATATGCCGGGTGTTGATCATGAAAAAGTTGTGACATATCAGCAAGTGCTCGATAAAGGCATGGATTTGGGTAAGCGTATTGCCGTTATGGGCGCCGGTGGTATTGGTTATGACATATGCGAATACTTAACCCATCAAGGTCCTTCTTTGACATTAAATAAAGAACTCTGGATGAAAGAGTGGGGCGTGGATGGCAGTAACGAAATTCGTGGTGGTTTGAAGCCAATGGATATCGAAGAATCTCCACGTCAGGTGTATATGTTACAGCGTAAGACGACAAGCTTTGGTAAAGGGTTGAATAAAACCTCGGGCTGGGTTCATCGTGCCGTTGTGAAGATGAAAGGCGTTGAAACCATTGGTGGTGTTTCTTACGATAAGGTTGATGATGAAGGTTTGCATATCACAATCACTACCGGTAAAGACGATAAGCAAACGATTGAAACGCGTATTTTAGATGTTGACCATGTTGTGTTGTGTGCTGGTCAGGTATCAGTGAATAAACTGCATACTGAGCTAGAAGCGGATATGGGTAAAAAGTTCAATCTTCACCTGGTAGGTGGAGCAGAGTTTGCCGGTGAGTTGGATGCAAAGCGTTGTATCAAACTTGCTAGTGAATTGGCGGCTTCTTTATAATCTATTGTCTTAATAAACGATAGGTCGAGTGCCCCACCGTTAAAAGTACGGTTACAGTACTGAAAAATTAAAAGGGGGAGTGAGTCTAGTTCACTCCCCCTTTTTTATGGTCAGAATTCCCTTTATTTGAGATGATGATTTCACTCATGATTAATCAATGGTTTTTGCTATGCCTTTAAACGAACCACCTAATGTAACTTTGGCTGAAAATATGCTTTCTTCGCACGCTCAGCAGGAAATTGAGGTTTTACAAAAAAAGGTAAGCGCCGCTCATACAGCGGTTAATGTGATTACCATATTTGCAGTCTTCATCGCTTTATTTATGGGGGTTATGCTGGGTATTTTTAATGCGACTGCGCCCAGTGAGGGTGTGTCTGAAAATATGCATTTTTTGTTAGGCTTCTCGGCTATATTTTTTACTATTACGATTCCCAGTATAATTTTCAATCTATTGGTTAAGCGTTCGATAGCACAGCCAGGTTCATGGCCGCAGGCAATTGTTTGGGTCTACATTCTTATATTATTGCCACTTTTCCCGATGGGAACCGCCGCTGCAGCCGTGATCTTGTATGCACAAGTTGCTTGGATGCGAGCGACGAAAGCTTAGAGTTTTTCTGATCGTTTAAGCTTTTTCAATGCTCAGGTAAACTAAGGTTTGGTTTAATAGTTGGTAAGCAATTTCACCAAAGGTAAAAGGTCCGGTTAGCTCAGCCGTTTTTTTATTTTCTAACTCAGCATATAAGAAGTTTAGAATGCAATTGAAGGAAAAGCAGTTTTCTGGAATTTGCTGACTTGCAATGGATTTATCCAGTTCATTGACATAATCCGCAACCGGGTTGGCGAATTGATACTGCACATTCTTAAAAATAGGTGCGTAGAAATTGACAGAATTATTTGCCATTTCTTTAATCGATACGTTGATATTAACGCCATTATAATCCGCGACTAAAGGAAGGCGAGTATCGATATTATTATTTTGCACATATTCAGATAACTTAGCTGCTTTGCCATCTATCAAGCAATCGTTAGCAGAAAATCCAGTTTCATCGAATGTGATCTTTGGCCCACGGCCTTGTTCAAATAAGTTCACGATATTAATATTCGCAAATTGACTGCCAGACAAAGGAACATGCATGGCAATCGCTTTATCAGCCATTAACATGTTCGCCGTACCGAAACCAACTTGTGGTTGCGCATCAGCTTGCTCTAAATGACTTCCCGCCACCCAGCCAATAATCGGTGAGAAAAACATGTTGTCATAGCTAGGAGCGTTTTCTGCGTACTCAGCATGAATGTCGCTACCAGCTGGAAGAATTGTAATTGTAAAACCATTCTCAGGGGCGTCTTGAGCAATATTCTTAATGGAGTTCATATCATACGGCATGATGCGCGGCTGATTATTAAGATCGAGACCTTCAATAGTATTTACAAACGCTTTGTCTTGGCTTATTTCTCCGCCTTCTTGACCCATAAAATACGGAATAGTACCCGCTATCCAATTGCCTGATGGTAATTGCTTTAAAATCTTTTCGTCAGCGGCGATGATCAAAAATTCTCGCTGGTTAATCTTTTCGATTAAGCTTTCTAGCTCGATTAATGCCGATGTAATGTGTACGTTACTCATGGTATTCCCTTCTATAATCCGTGTGTGCAATTAAACAGCTTCAGCTTTACAGTTTGATAAGCTTTTTATTTCGTGTTTCAAGCTTCTATAGTTATCACTAAAAAACTGATGAAGTTCTTCTGACGATTCTTGTTCAAAGCCTTTGGCCATTTGGCTTTTAAGTTTTACTAGCAATAAATTTAAATTCAACTTACTGCTTTTAAGTTCTACTCGTTCGTTCAATATGTCTTGCCAAATACTGTCTGATTTTTCAGGTATGTTGTTATCTTCAGGTTCGCTATCAATATTCTCTGCGATTTTCTTAATAGCGATGAGTTCATTGCGTAAGCTGGCGATGTTTTTCTTCAAATACTTCATTAGCTCAATAACTATGTCACGTTTTTCTGAGCTGGATAGATCTTTGTTATAAAGATTCTTTAAACGAGATATGTAGAGGTTAAATGCCAAGTTTGATGACATTAATGAAAATTTCTCGGTTAAAATATTGTCCCATACAGGATGTGCAGGAGTGAGCTTGCTGGCCCCTTTATTTGGTGTAACGGGTTTCTCTAAGGGGTTTGTGATTTCTTCTTTTTTCGCACCAATCTGTTGATATTCTGAAGTTAGATTGGCTTTATTTTTAATAAAGAATGCACGTAATGTGGCTACTGACTCTTGTAATACTGAGCTATCACTATTGTTTATTTCACTCAGTTCTAATTTGTGCAGCAGCATTCTTAAAGGGGTTTGATTGGTTTTTAGCGGGAACTCACGCTTAATTATTTTGATCCAAATAGAATCAGTTTCTAGTGGTAATAAACTGCTGGTATTTTCAGTTATCTGATTGCTTTCAGTATCAAGTATGAAACGTTTAATATCGTCAGTGTGCAAGCCGGTTAAGGTCGAAATGATATCAGCACTTACTTTTTTACCATGGGCAAATAAAATAAGTTCTTCAGCTTGCTTAGTGTATTGATTATCTGCAGAACCTAAGAAAGCTGGGCAAACAAGTCTTGTTAGGCGATTAAAATTAGACTCTGAACTTCTGAATAAAATTTGTGTATTAAAACGTCCTAGCTTTACATGCTGCCAACAATAGTTGATGGATTGTGCCGTGCTGCGAAAGCGCGATGTGATTGATTTATTTTTATTGTTAACTTCGTCTAAATGAATAGTGAAAAGTTCGTTCTCCACCTCAAGTTTCATGTCTTTAATATAAAACGGTGAGTATATGCCGAGAATACTTTCTACTGCCTTTGCACGTAACTTATCCAAAACCTATTCCTTGTAGTGACTTTTTTGTTATTTCGCCTTAAAACTCTCCCTGAGTAATGATTTAGCATTCCGTTTTGGCGCATTTTGTGTAACGATTGTAAGTATTCTTATATAAGAATGCAATCTTATTCGAAAAACATATAAGCGATTTGTGCTTAATTTAAGGAAGAAGTAATGAATGTCCCAACCGTTGTATCATTCCTAGGGAATGATGTTGAGCGTTTAAATAAGTACTGTTCGGTAAAAAGTTTTCAGTTAGGAGAGTTTTTATTTAAGCAAAATGACCAGCCTGATGGTTGTTTTTATATATTAAGTGGGCAGTTGGTCACGCAGTATTATGACGCTGACGTCAGTACTGATATAGCGTTAGAGTATTATGGTAAAGGTGATCTTGTCGGGGCAATGAGCCTTATTGCCGATGAGCCTAGAGCGATGACAGTGAGGGTCGCTGAAGCAGCAGAGGTATTATTTTTATCCACTAGTAAGCTGGAAGAATTACAGACAATTGATGAGTTAGCTTATCAAGAGTTTTTGAAATTATTCAACACGTCGCTTATTCAACGCGTTCGAAAATCTCAGCCTTTAAATCAACAAGCCGCATTAAAAATAGCAAAAATCCCTTCAGTTGATAAACAGATGTCTTTGGCCAGATTGGCACACGAAGAATTTTTATCTTGGCCTGAAGAAACCGTCGACGAAATTATTACTGACATTGCGAAGTCCATTTATGCGCAAGCAAAAGAGTTGGCTGAGTTGACCCAGCAAGAATCGGGTATGGGCGTTGTTGAACATAAAATTTTAAAAATCAAACTAGGTTCTTTGGATGTGGCGGACTCTTTAGTGAATAAGCCGGGCAATGGTGCTATTGAATTAGAAGCTAATGGTATCGAAAGAGTTTCCATGCCCATCGGTGTTGTTTTTGGCATGATCCCTATTACGAATCCAGTAGAAACAACCGTATTCAAAACCTTGATTAGCTTAAAGTCACGCAACGCTATTGTGATCAGCTCGCATCGTAAAGGACGCTTGGTAGGAGAAAAAACGGTTGAAATTATTCGTCAAGTATTGAAGCGTTTTGGTGCCCCAGAAAATCTAGTACAGACTCCGGAACTTGCGGCCAATCGAAAAGTGACGAATGCCTATATGACTCATGATGACATCAGCATGATTTTAGCGACGGGTGGTCCTTCTATGGTGAAGAGTGCGTATTCTTCGGGTACCCCAGCTATTGGTGTGGGAAAAGGTAATGCACCGGTTTGGATTTGCGATGATTGTGATGTGGCTGAGGCTGCTAAAAAAGTGATCAATAGTAAAGCATTTGATAATGGTGTTGTTTGTGGCAGCGAAAATAATTTGATTGTTGATCGCTTAGTTACGGATGAGTTTTTAGCCAATATGAAAAGCTATGGCGCGGTGGTGTTAAGTGATACAGAGCGCGAATTACTACTGACGAATATTTTTGCCAGTGGTCGAGGATTGCAAGCTGAATTTATTGGGCAGTCTGCCGCTGATATTTGCGTCGCTGCAGGTATTGAACGTGACTATGAGATTAAATTGATACTTGCCGAAGTACAGCCTTATGACTTTGAGTCTATTTTATTACGAGAAAAATTAGCGCCAGTATTGTCGTTTATTCGTAACGAAGATGACAAAATGGCCTTGGATCATGCGTATGAGATTTTGGAGTTAGAAGGGAAGGGTCATACAGCCATCATTCATACTAATAATAAAGATCGTGTGCGAGCTTTTAGTGCCGTTGTGCAAGTGAGTCGTGTATTGGTTTCGACTGCGGGTACTCAGGGCTGTATTGGTGCTGATAATGGGCTGAACTTATCTTGGACTTTAGGCTGCGGTACCATGGGGGGTGGTTCGGTGAGTGATAATGTGAGCTATACACACTTACAAAATAATAAGCGTATTGCCTATTAATTAGAGCTTATTAATTAGAGCCTAGCCATTAGTCTGACTTAAGTTCTTTGATTGTAAAAGTATTAACACCGTATCAAATGCATACGGTGTTAATCACGAACGTTTAAGTAAAGAACAAACCTAAAATGCACGCTACGCCAAGAAACCAGGCAACACTTCTCATGAGTGCAATATCAGCGATGTATAAAATCCCATAAACTACTCGAATAATAATGTAGCTTACCGCTAACATATCGATGTTATCTTGATTTCCTGCCATTTGGTGAGCAATGATCACTGCGGCCATGAAGCCAGGAATAGATTCGAAAGTATTTTGCTGTGCCCAGTTTGAGCGTTGACGCCAGCCTGAAAGCTGATCTAAGTACGCACGCGGAGCATGATTATCTTTAGGTCTGAAGCCACCAGTAAATTTTGCTAAGCCAGTGAAAAGTACAGGCATTAAGATGGCGATCAATACGCACCAGTAAGCGGTTGTCATCGTCGTTGCTATTGTTGGGGTCATGGTGAATCCTTATTATCGTTATTTTGGGCTTATTCTAAAGCAAAAAAAGCCGCGATGAATAGCGGCTTTTAGAAAACAATATTAATCAAACAGCAGTATTGTTTATTCTGCTTCGATACCGACGATCACCCAATCAGCATTTTCAGTACTTAGATCACGCTGTAAGTGCCAGATATCAAAAATTCCATCTTGGGATTTTTCTAGTTCGTCTTTGCAAACGCCGCGAAATAGAATACTAATTTCAGCAGAATCACCGGCTTGGTCAGCGCGTACGATCTCGGCATTCAAATCAATTATTTCAGTTTTTGGTGGCACCATTAACTTACTGCGTTGTTGCGAAAGCGCTGCGAATAATTCTGGGCTAACATATTCTTCAATCACTTCTAATTCACCCTTATTCCAAGATTCTTGGACTGTACGGTAGTGACTTAGTGATCCTTCAATAAAGGCTTGCTGATCAAAACCTGCTGGCAAGTTGAACGGGATTTCATCTTGATTGAAGTCTGTTGTTTGGCCCGTAGCGGCTGTTTGTGACGTGCCATCTTGATCTGTATTAGCATCACGAGGCATTTCAAAGTTATGACGTTGTGGACTGTGACCATTCGCCGCCATTCGTGGCTGTGCTTGCTGCCTGGAGCTCATAAAACCTTTGAAGAGCTTGAACGCTACGAAGGCAAGTAAGGCCATAATGATCATGTCCATTACTTGGATATCTTCAAAAGCGCCACTGCCTAATAACGCTGCGAATAAGCCGCCTGCTAATAAGCCACCCATAAGACCGCCCATCATGCCGCCTTTCTTTTGACCTGCTTGAGTTTGTTGTTGATCTTTTTTAGCGGGAGTCGCTTTCTTTGACGCAAAAGGGGATGTTTTAAAGCTTTTACCAAAGCCACCGCCGCCAAAGCGTTTAGCATCGGCTTCGCTAACCACTGCGAACATTAAAAAGAAGGCGGTGAACAGAGTGGTTAATAAGGACAGTTTGGACTTCATAGGGGGGGAGTCTCATGATTATTTAAGAATTACCAACATGTTAGTTTGTTGGCAATGGGAGTCAATGGTTAGGTGGGTTATTCGTGTCAGAAATTGTCTAGAGTCGTTGTCTTCTGCGTATCAACCGGGTTCGCTATAAGGTTGAACGTGATAGCCTTTATTTTTGAGCTGTTCTAATAGCCCATCTTCGCCAATTAAATGCAGCGCACCGACTAGAATAAATTTCTCCTCTGGTTGTGCAATTAAGCGTTCTATCTTTGGCAGCCAATTATTATTACGCTCTACTAATAAACTGCGATAAACCTGCGGGTAATCTTCCATCATAGGTTTAATACCCGTATCGAATAGAGCTTGGCTATTGCCTGAGCGCCAGGCATCTCTCATTATTACTAGGTCTTGAGATAAGTTTTTTAAATCTTCTAGTGTTTGTAAAATCAATTCGCTTTCGTAGCCTTCGCTCATCGTGGCAATGTAGTGTATTTGTTCATCGATACTTTCAAGTTTACTGACAACTTTGCCATCTGATTTTGCTTTATCAGCCATAAAACCATCGACACCTTGTGCTGTTAGACCAAACTTTTTAAGTTCTTGTATGCTAATCAGAATTCCGATCATTTGCGGTCTGAAATGCTGCAGGCGACCGGTATCCATATCATTTTTCGCGGCGTATCGAATCAGACCAGAGTAAGCTTTTGCTGAAAGTTGGTCGGCGAGTATTTTTCCGCTGGGCAAGCTCATTGCTTTTATGAATTTCTGCTGAAAGGCAGTGCTCTCTATTTGATGAATGTCTGTTTCAAAGACGAGCCAGTTCACTTTTTTATAGACATGTTCAAATTCTATCGGCAATGGATAATCACTAGGCTTTAGCATGTGAAAGGTGCCACCAAGATAGACGGTATTAGTGCCATTGCTGACTTGCCAAATACTGGTCTCAGCGTGACTGGTGATGGAGATGAATAGGGTAAAAATACACTGAATGATAATCAGGGGCTGGCGAATGAGATTCATAAACGCTAAATCCTAGGCATAAAAAAACCAGTCTAGCATAATTGCTAAGACTGGTTTTGTTGTTCTTTTGCTAATAACTTAAGAGTTTTCAGCAATCACTTCGATAAATTTACCAGGGATGTAATCATTGGTGTATGCCAAGCCAAGACGGTTAAGGTAGATCATACGATCAGCCTGTCTTGGGTCGAAATCATCTAAGTTTTGACCGTTGGCTGTAAAGACCGCCTTAATGTAATTAACGTAGGCGTTGTTGGGTTCCATGATCAAGGCCGCGCCGCCTGCATCAGGATTCACCTTAGCATTATCATCGTCATTTAAGGTAATTTTAACAACCACTGGAGTTTCATCTTTTTGAAAATACAGGTTGCGAGAGTGAGCGCGCTGTTGTGCCCAAAAATACGCCAGTTCTTTACTTTGCGTTAAGAAAACAGGGTCTTGAGTTTCAAAGGTACGGTTACCAATTGTCTGCAAAGTACCTTGAGTGCGCTTAATCCAAGCGGCGTCGCCACCACCATGAAGGCCTTTGTTTTTAATGCCCTTCACTAAACTAGACGCTGTACCGTGATACCAAACATTTGAAGTGGCCATGTTGCCATCTTCAGACATTAAAGAGGCGGCATCTTTTAAATAATCCGGTGCGATAACGTTTTCTGTACTCATCTGTTTTTAGTCTCTCTAAATATAGTGGTATTAAAGTACGCGCATGCCAGGTTGTGCACCAGCGTGGGGTTCTAAAATCCACAAGTCGCTGCCACCAGGGCCTGCTGCGAGTACCATGCCTTCCGACATGCCAAATTTCATTTTTCGTGGGGCTAAGTTTGCCACCACAATCGTTAACTTACCTTCAAGGTCTTCTGGCTGGTACGCCGCTTTGATGCCTGAAAATACGTTACGAGTTTCGCCATTACCAATGTCTAACGTCAGCTGTAATAATTTATCAGCGCCTTCGACGTGGTCGGCTTTTATGATTTTTGCAATACGTAAATCGACTTTGGCGAAATCTTCAAATTGAATTTCGTCGGCGATGACTTCGTTACCGTCTTCGCGTAACTTCGGCGCATTGGCTAGTTTTTCAGCTGCGCGACGTTCTTTTTCAATCTTTTTACGTTCTTTCGCGCTTAGTTTCTTTTCTTCAACGGGTTCCTCAGCAGGAGCCTCGCCGTTTAAGATAGCTTCTTTACGCAAGTCATCTTTGGTTTCTTCTAAGATGGCTTCAACGTGCTTTAATTCAGCGCGACCTAGCATTGGCTTAAACTTGTTGATCTCATGATCGACTAATATATTGGTGCGCGCATCCCAATTTAAAGAGTCTAGGTTTAAGAAAGTTTGTGTTTTTTCTGCAATGTCAGGCAATACAGGGGCAAGATAAGTAATTAATTGGCGGAACAAGTTAAGTGCTACCGAGCATACTTCGATGACTTCTTGTTCGCGGCCTTCTTCTTTGTTCATCGCCCATGGCGCTTTTTCTTGAATGTATTCGTTTGCGCGATCGGCAAGGGTCATGATTTCTTTCATGGCTTTGCTGAATTCACGGTTTTCGTACATTTCTGCAATCACATCGCCTTGGTCGATGAAGTGCTGAACCATTTCTTGTTCTACGCAAGTGCTGCTTAATTTACCGCCAGCTTTGAAAACAAAATTTCCGGTACGGCTAGCAATGTTAACCAGCTTATTAACCAAATCGCTGTTTACGCGCTGTACGAAGTCTTCAAGATTTAAATCGAAGTCGTCTACTTTGTTGCTTAGTTTTGCAGCAAAGTAATAACGTAAATACGTTGGATCTAAGTGATTTAAGAAAGTACGGCCTTTAATAAAAGTACCGCGAGACTTAGACATTTTTTCGCCGTTAACGGTTACGAAACCGTGAGCATTTACTGCTGTCGGTGTACGGTAATCCGCCGCGGTCAACATAGCAGGCCAGAATAGGGCGTGGAAGTTGATGATGTCTTTACCGATGAAGTGGTAAACCTCAGTCTCGTTTTCTGCGCCAGCCTTCCAGTATTCATCAAAGTCTAAACCGCGGGCTTTGCCTTCTTCGCTTTCGCATAGATTTTTAAAGCTGGCCATGTAGCCAATCGGTGCGTCTAGCCATACATAGAAGTATTTGCCGGGGGCATCAGGAATTTCAAAACCAAAGTAAGGCGCATCGCGGCTGATGTCCCATTCTTTTAAGCCAGACTCTAGCCATTCGGCAAGCTTGTTGGCGACTTCTTCTTGCAGTGTCCCTGAGCGAGTCCAGTCTTGTAGGAACTCTTGGAAGTCAGGCAGTTTGAAGAAGTAGTGCTCAGATTCTTTTTCAACCGGAGTCGCGCCCGAGATGGTTGAAAAAGGTTTGATCAATTCAGCCGGTGTATAAGTTGCGCCACAGCTTTCGCAGTTGTCGCCATACTGGTCTTCGGCATGACATTTTGGGCATTGGCCTTTAACGTAACGGTCGGCTAGGAATAATTCTTTTACAGGGTCAAAAAGCTGTTTGATTTTGCGAACAGATATATGGCCTTTATCGCGACAAGCTTTGTAGATTTCTTCGCTCAATTCGCGGTTTTCTTCGGAGTGAGTCGAGTGGAAGTTGTCGAAGTTTACTTGGAAACCCGCAAAATCAGCTTCGTGTTCTGCTTTAACGTTGGCGATTTGCTGCTCTGGCGTTAAGCCTTCTTTTTCTGCGCGCAACATGATGGCGGTACCGTGTGCATCATCGGCACAAACATAGGTACATTGATGTCCGCGTGCTTTTTGGAAGCGTACCCAAATATCGGTTTGGATGTATTCCAATAAGTGGCCAAGATGGATCGAGCCATTGGCGTAGGGAAGTGCGCTGGTTACCAGTATCTTGCGTTGATCAGTCATGTTGCTACAGGCTTAATTCGTGGCTTAAAGAAAGGCGGCGATTGTAGCACACGATTAACTTGCTAAAAAGATTGGGTATATTTTAAAGGTTGTTACGTTTTTCTTTTGAAACGCCGTGCGCTAAGGGTTGAAATTGCGCTGTATTAGGTGATTCCTTTCAGGGGACGCCGTGAACCCATCCATGGGGGCTCGTATTTCGCTTCCCTGCGAAATGACGCCCCAGAAAGGAATCACCTAACACATCGCCAAGGAACGTTTTCCAGATTTTAACCTTCTCTATATAATAGAAAAAATGACGGCTTATAGGTTAATGATTAGCCGTGATTATCTTGATTGATCTAAGTCTGGAATTTAGATGGATTTACTGGATTCGCGGATCGGTGTTGGGTGCTTTGTTTAAGGCCGTTCGAACACATGGATGTGTTCTCCGAGCCCACAGGGAGAGCGAAGCGGCGTGTTTACGGCGTGCCGCAGAACGAAGTACCCAGCACCGATCTTCGAGCGAATCGATGGAAGATTTAGCGCAACGGCGTTGTTTAAAGAAACCAACGCCTTAAAAAGTAAGCTACTTATCAAATACCCGAGAAAGCTTCACTAGATTATCTTCAACCTTAAGAATCTCAATGCGCTTGTCTTCAAGGGTTAAGCAAGCAGGGCCATCTGGAATCGTTTCTAAATATTCAACAATCAAACCGCTGAAGGTTTTTGGACCGTCGGTATTAAAGTCCCAACCCAATGCTTTGTTGATGTCGCGAATATACGCTGTGCCATCGACCAAGGTGCTGCCATCATTTAAACGTTTGAAGTCTGGGTTCTCAATTGCAGCCGTATCAGTGGTGAATTCACCAACGATTTCTTCCAGAATATCTTCCAGCGTACAAATACCTTGAACATCACCGTATTCGTCAACCACCAAAGCAATGCGTCGCTGCTGCTTTTGGAAGTTAAACAACTGAGTATGCAACGGCGTGCTCTCAGGAATGAAATACGGATCGCGGCATTCTTGTAGAATATCGCTTTTATTAAAATCTGGATTGGTTAAAAAACGACTCGCATTACGAGTATGCAGCATGCCAACCACCGCATTAATATCATCGCGGTAAACCGGTAAACGAGTATGCTGAGTAGTGCGTAATTGAGTGATGATGTCTTCAATATCATCTTCTAGATTGATAGCAAAAATCTCACTGCGTGGCACCATAATGTCGTTTACGGCCATCTTCTCTAAATCGAGAATGCTGATCAGCATACGCTGGTGTCGCTTAGGAATCATTGTTCCAGCTTCATGCACCACTGTGCGCAACTCTTCAGTACTTAAGTTATCTGGGGTTGCATTTATATCGACCCTTACCAACTTTAATAAGGCATTAGCAATAGTATTCACAAACCAAACAAAAGGCGTTAAGACCCACTGCATGCCCACTAATATTCGTGAGGCAGGGAAGGCAACCTTCTCTGGGTGAATCGCCGCTAATGTTTTAGGGGTCAGCTCAGCAAAAATTAGAACCACTAGTGTGAATAAAATAGTATTCACGAAAACCGCTAAGTCAGGATTGTCTGGCCATAAGCGTTGACTAATGATTGTCGCGAGCGCCGCAGCAGCGAAGTTAACAAGATTATTACCCGTTAAAATAGTGCCGATTAGGCGATCTGGCTTCTCTAAAAGGCTGGATGCGCGCATGGCTCCCTTGTGTTTATTCTTCGCCATATGACGCAACCGGTAACGGTTAAGCGACATCATGCCAGTTTCAGAACTGGAGAAAAAACCAGAGAGGATTATGAGTAAAGTCAGTATGCCGAAAAGAATACTGAGGGGGACGTCGTTCAAGACGAGTTCCTTGCGTTATTTTGAGAACGCAAGGATACCAAAAAATTAGCTTAGAGTACTAATTCCAATACAAATTTAGAGCCAAAATAAGCCATTATTAAGAAACCTGTACCAACCAAGGTCCAGCGGCTTGCAGTTATGCCTCTCCAGCCAAAGTTAAAACGGCCAAATAATAAGGTAGCGTAGACCAACCAAGACATAATACTTAAGGCTGTTTTATGCAATAAGTGCTGCCCCTGAATATCAATAATATACGGCCAGCCGATCACAAAAGCGGCGGTTAATAGCACCATGCCGATCCAGATCATTTCAAACAATAATGCGTCCATGGTTTGTAATGGTGGCAAGGCCTTAACTAGCCCAGAGGTATTGTGGCTTTTAAGCTGTTTATTTTGCAGATAAAGCAAGATGGCTTGAATCGCAGCGATCACCAAAATGCTATACGCCAAAATAGATAAAATGATATGCCAGCCCAGTCCGCCTGTTAACTGCGAAACCTTGTCTGAATTCGGGGTTACGGTATCGATTAATATGATGAGTGCAGCCATAGGGAAAACACCAATCAATAAGTTTTCCAATGGCTTGCTGATACTGCTGATAATCACTAATAAGCTGATGACCAAAGAAATCAAAATGCCAACGTTAAAGAAGCCAAAGTTAAATCCCCCGTATTGAACAACCGAGCCCGCAAGCAATAATGCATGGAGAGTGCCCGCGATTGAGCCTAGTGTGAGTACAATCGTTTTATTGGCGACTTTTTTATTGTTTAGGGTTTGCCATTGACGAAATGCCGCGAATAAATATAAAAGCGCTGCGGGATAAGCAAAAAAGGCTGCGCTGTAGGTTCCGCTCATGCCTGATTATTCCTTTGAAGATGGTAAGAGGGTGGTAATTAGAACAAAAGTTTCTCACAACCAAGGGATAAGGCCAAGCTCGGGTAGTAATGTTGAGCCGATATTTGTACAATCGGTGACTTAATTTCGTTGTGATTGACATAAGCCCATGTTTGATAGCTTAACAGACCGCCTGGGTGGTGCCTTAAAAAGCATTACTGGCCAGGCCAAACTGACCGAAGAAAATATTAAAGACACTATGCGCGAAGTGCGTATGGCGTTATTGGAAGCCGATGTTGCGTTACCGGCGGTGAAAGCATTTACCGATCGTGTAAAAGAACGTGCTATTGGTTCCGAAGTAATGACCAGCCTAAATCCAGGCCAGGCATTCTTAAAAATTGTTAACGATGAATTGCGCGATGTGATGGGTGAGGCTAATGAAGGTCTTAACCTAGCCGTACAGCCGCCTGCAATTATCTTAATGGCCGGTTTGCAGGGGGCGGGTAAAACCACCACCGCTGCGAAGCTGGCTCGCTTCTTAAAAGAACGCGATAAGAAAAAAGTCATGATGGTATCGGCCGACGTTTATCGTCCTGCCGCGATCAAGCAGCTTGAAACGTTGTCGACGGAAGTTGGCGCGCTGTTTTTTCCATCGGACATTAGTCAAAAGCCAATTGATATTGCGAAAGCCGCTATTCAAGCCGCTAAAACGCAATTCGCAGATGTATTGATTGTCGATACTGCAGGTCGCTTAGCCATCGATGAAGAGATGATGGCCGAGATTAAAGATTTGCACGCGGCCATCTCTCCGCAAGAAACTCTGTTCGTTGTTGATGCAATGACGGGTCAGGATGCGGCGAATACAGCCAAAGCCTTTAACGATGCATTGCCGCTAACGGGTGTGGTATTAACCAAAGCCGATGGTGATGCGCGTGGTGGTGCAGCGCTTTCTGTTCGTCATGTGACGGGCAAGCCGATTAAATTCATGGGTATGGGTGAAAAAACAGAGGCGTTAGAGCCTTTCCATCCAGAGCGTGTCGCGTCTCGTATTTTAGACTTGGGTGATATTATGACCCTTGTCGAAGATGCCGAGCGCAAAATCGATAAGAAAAAAGCTGACAAGCTGACGCAGAAATTAAAGGCCGGTAAAGGTTTTGATTTAGAAGATTTCCGTGATCAGTTGCGCCAGATGAATAACATGGGCGGTATTACCTCCATGTTAGACAAGCTTCCGGGTATGAGCGGCATGGCTAACATGGCCAAGCAAACGGATGCGGCTGAAGGTCAGTTTAAACAGATGGATTCTATTATCTGTTCAATGACGCCGTTAGAGCGTCATTTCCCCGATAAGATTAATGGCTCTCGTAAGAAACGTATTGCACGTGGTTCGGGTACTCAGATTCAAGACATCAACCGTTTGCTGAAGCAGCATAAGCAAATGCAAAAGATGATGAAGAAGATGACAGCGAAAGGCGGCATGAAGAAAATGATGCGCGCTATGGGCGGGATGACGGGTGCTGGTGGCGGTGGTATGCCTCCGATGATGCGCTAACTAAAAAGGCCATGTTATTTCTCTTAAATAGCATGGCCTTTTTATTGGACGGTTATAATTGTTACTGTTTACCGTACTTCTCAGTTACCCACTCAGGGTGCTTGTACAAAATTCTTAAATCTTTGTATTTCCATAAGTCTTTAAAAATCGATACCAATTCATAAACCTGAATGTAAAAAGGGTTTAGTGGTTTGGCTGGCATGCGCGTTACACCATATTTGATTTCCCCTGCATCGCGTTCGTCACGAAAAGTACCGAATAATTTATCCCAAATAATAAATACACCACCAAAGTTACGATCTATTTGTGCTGGGTTGCTGCCGTGGTGAACTCTGTGGTGTGAAGGGGTATTGAATACCTTTTCGATCCAACCTAGGCGACCGACAGCTTCGGTATGACAGAAAAATTGATAAAGTAGGTTGGTTTCAATGGCGATCAGAATCCAATCTTTATCAAAGCCAATTAATGACAGTGGAACCCACATTAATAACCAGTTACCGTTTAATGCATTCAGGAAATTTTGACGTAGCGCTGTCGATAGGTTCATGTGTTGTGAAGAGTGGTGTGTCACATGAGTTGCCCAAAACCAGCGAAATTTGTGCATGGCCAAGTGATTGAAGTACATGCAAAGATCGGCAAGCACAAACAAAATTGCAAATGCCCAGATAGAGGGTTCGGGGTTCCAACCCAGCCCGTAGGGATTAATCATGTCTGAAAAAGCAGTAATAAAAAGAGCGATGGCAATACCATCAACAATTTTATAAGACGCGCCGGTTGTTAAATTGGCGAGGGTCTCACCAAAACGGTAATTGCTATTTCCGGTTTTCCGATACAAATACCAAGCTTCAAAAACCATCAGGGCCATGAAAAAGATACCTGCAGCTAAAATGAAGCCAATGGCGCGTATTAAATCTTCCATCACATTCTCCAACTCTTTAATGAGCTTTTATAGTTATATTGCTGTCTGTTTTTCTGTACTGGTTACTGAGCCAGTTTTGAGTAAGTCTATTATGTCGCGACTTCGAGCAAAGTTATTGACATTAAAACTTTCATTTTTGACATTCGCTGCCAAAAGACGAATAGTGGCGTCTTGCAATATCGGGTTGAGCTGAGATTATGCTGGTAAATTTTAATGTGGCGGGGGATTTAGCGAATCTGTTATTGAGCTATTTAGACGCTAACCCGTTAAGCGATAGGGTGCTTGTTGCTGAAACAGTTGAACTCGATGCTTTACGCCAACAGTTGTCTCAATATAGTGCCAGTTCTCGTATGCCTTTTACTGACTGGTGGCACGCGCTGGCCGTGATTGCCAAGCTTTATCAGAAGCCTCATATCGGTTTGGAAGTTGGGGCTTATATACAGCCAAGTCACTGTGGTGTTTTGGGTTATTTGAGCCTGTCATGTGAGTATTTAGCTGAAGCCTTGCAGCGCTTTGAGCGTTTTCAACGCTTATTATATGAAGGTAATGAAGCCTTTACTTGTGTTGATGGTGATCAGGTTACGTTTTCTTGGCCCTTCGATTATGGTTATTCAACGCGGGAATCTGATGAAACCCTAATTTCTAGCTTGGTCAGTTATGTCAGAATGCTGGTGGGGGATAGGGGGTTAAATCCGACTAGAGTCGGTTTTGTGCACAACAAGCCTGAAGAGATTTCGCCTTATGGGGAAATATTAGGCTGTGATGCTGAATTTGATTGTAAAAATACCTACATTTCTTTTCCTGTTTCTGTGCTGACTTTGGGCGTTGAGAAGGCCGACCCTGCGCTGAGGACTTTATTGGACCAGCAAGCTTGTGCATTATTAGATGTATTGCCCAGTGGTGACCACTTTGAGCAGCAGTTTTATAAATATCTATTGCGAGCAATGCAGGATGGAAGGCCAGTGATAGAAGAAGTTGCACGCTATATGAAAATATCATCGCGTACTTTGCATCGTCGATTGCAAGAGCGGGATTTGGTTTTTAAGGAATTGCTGCAAAAAACACGACAGCAGTTAGCACAGCAGTATTTAAAAGAAGGGCGCTTAACTTTGTCGGAAATTGCTCTATTGTTAGGTTATTCCGAGCAAAGTGCTTTTTCTCGTGCTTTTAAGCAATGGTTAGGAATAACGCCTTTACGCTTTCAAAAAAGTCGAGATGTGTAGGGTTAATTTAAAAGTCAGTAAAAATGCTGAAAGGAAATTAAGAAAGTTAAGCAAATTAAGTACTTAGACTTGCTTATAGCTTGATCAGCGCTTTACACATCTCTACCTGCGCTGTAATCTCCTACGTCTAATTTTTTAAGTGCAGTTACTTTGGCCAATGTTTGAGTAGTTGTTTATGTACGTCATGTGACCTTTGGTAGGGGTCACCACTGTGAAAGGATAGTTTTGATGCCTGTTATTACACTCCCTGATGGTTCCAAGCGCGAGTTTGACCAAGCCGTAACCTTGATGCAAGTAGCCGAAGATATCGGACCAGGTCTTGCGAAAGCGACCGTATGTGGCCGTATTAATGGTGAGCTGGTTGATGCGTGCGAATTGATCGAGCACGATTCCGATATTTCTTTGATCACGGGTCGTGACGCGGAAGGAATCGAAGTGATTCGTCACTCTTTTGCCCACTTGATTGGTCATGCGGTTAAGCAGCTTTATCCAACGGCTAAGATGGCTATCGGTCCTGTGATTGAAGATGGTTATTATTACGACATCGATTACGAGCGTCCTTTCACCCCAGAAGATTTGACTGCGATTGAAAAGCGCATGAAAGAACTGGTTAAAAAAGATTACCTTGTTAATAAAGAAATGACGCCTATTAAAGAAGCGCGTCAGCTCTTTGTTGAGCGTGAAGAAGATTATAAGGTTGAATTGATTGACGACCTTATTACTAAGGGTGAAACAGCCGTTGGTCTGTATCATCATGAAGAATACGTCGACATGTGTCGTGGCCCACACGTTCCTAGTACTAAATCGATGCGTATCTTTAAGTTGATGCGCGTATCCGGTGCTTACTGGCGTGGCGATTCTCAGAACAAGCAGTTGCAGCGTATTTACGGTACTGCGTGGAATGATAAAAAAGAATTAAAAGAGTATCTGCATCGTTTAGAAGAAGCAGAGAAGCGTGATCACCGTAAGCTGGCTAAGCAATTGGATCTTTTTCACTTGCAAGAAGAAGCGCCAGGTATGGTTTTTTGGCATCCAAACGGTTGGACAATTTACCAAGCGCTTGAGCAGTACATGCGCAAAGTGCAAAACGATGCCGGTTATCAAGAAATTAAAACCCCTCAGGTTGTGGATCGCGCCTTATGGGAGAAGTCTGGACATTGGGAACATTATGCTGATGGCATGTTTGTTACCGAATCGGAAAAACGCACTTATGCTGTAAAGCCGATGAACTGTCCGTGCCACATTCAAGTCTTTAATCAGGGTTTGAAGAGCTACCGTGACTTGCCGTTGCGTTTGGCTGAGTTTGGTTGCTGTCACCGTAATGAACCATCGGGTGCATTACACGGCATTATGCGTGTGCGTGGCTTTACTCAAGATGATGCACACATTTTTGCCACTGAAGATCAGATTCGTCAAGAAGCCATTGATTTCATCAAGCTAACACTTGATGTGTATAAAGATTTTGGTTTTGATAATGTTGAAATGAAATTATCGACACGTCCAGAGGGGCGTATCGGTGATGATACTCAATGGGACGCAGCAGAAGCCGCATTAGAAGATGCATTGAATGATGCGGGTCTTGATTGGGAATTACAGCCAGGCGAAGGTGCGTTTTATGGACCTAAGATTGAATTCTCGCTACGTGATTGT
This sequence comes from Oleispira sp., assembly GCA_047616865.1. Lineage (GTDB taxonomy): Bacteria > Pseudomonadota > Gammaproteobacteria > Pseudomonadales > Oceanobacteraceae > Oleispira. The sequence continues at coordinate 125,597 of JBLGBO010000003.1, read as the reverse complement.
CTAAACCGTGTATGGCAGTGCGGTACTATTCAACTAGACTTCATGTTGCCTGAGCGTTTGGGTGCTCAATATGTGGGTGAAGACAACGACCGTAAAACTCCGGTTATGTTACATCGTGCTATTTTGGGTTCTTTTGAGCGCTTTATCGGTATTTTGATTGAGCACTATGCGGGCGCTTTTCCAGCGTGGTTAGCACCAAAGCAGGTCGCAATTCTGAATATTACTGATAATCAGGGTGAATATTGCAAAGAAATTGAAGATTCTTTGAAAAAAGATGACATTAGAGCCTCTGCGGACTTGAGAAATGAGAAGATTGGCTTTAAAATTCGCGAGCATACTTTACACAAAGTGCCTTACCTAATTGTGGTAGGGGATAAAGAAGTCGAATCCAACACGGTAGCAGTGCGTACTCGTAAAGGAGATGATCTAGGAACAATGAGCCTAGACGCCTTTAAAGAGCTATTAGCGAAAGATGTCGCCCGCCGCGGCCGCGTTGAAACGGAGTAATTAAATATCAGACGTGATAATAAGCGTGGTGCTCGTGCTGAGCGCCCATCGATCAATGACAACATCAAAGCAAAAGAAGTACGATTAATCGACGCAGAAGGCGAACAAGCCGGCGTTGTGAGTATTGAAGATGCACTTGTAGCCGCTCAAGCAGCTGGCTTGGATTTGGTTCAGATTTCTGATGGCGATCCAATAGTCTGTAAAATTATGGACTATGGCCAAAAGCTATACGAAGAGAAAAAGCAGCGTAACGCGGCTAAGAAGAAGCAAGTACAGACTCAGGTTAAGGAAATTAAATTCCGTCCTGGGACTGAGGATGGTGATTACCAGGTAAAACTACGCAACCTGGTACGCTTCCTAGAAAACGGTGACAAAGCGAAGTGTTCTTTACGCTTCCGTGGTCGTGAGATGGCTCACCAACACTTAGGCATGCAGTTAATGTTGCGTCTCGAAAAAGATCTCGAGGCATATGGCACCGTTGAGCAGCGTCCTAAGATGGAAGGTCGTCAAATGATTATGGTGCTTTCACCGGCCAAAAAGAAGTAGTTAGGTTTTCAAACGAACCGCTTTACCCTAACGTTGTAGCAATACAAGGTTGGGGTTTTGTACGTTCTACCTGCTGCTGTTTATTAACAATGCGAAGTGGTAAATTAAAATGCCTAAGATTAAGACAAAAAGTGGTGCTGCGAAGCGCTTCAAGAAGACGGCTAACGGCTTTAAACACCGTCAAGCACACCGTGCCCACATCTTGACCAAGAAAAGCACTAAGCGTAAGCGTCATTTACGAGCTAACCTGATGGTTCACGCCTCAGATGTAGCAACTGTAAAGCGCATGTTGCCGAACCTTTAATAAACCCTTGGTATAATTTGTAGGAGAGTCATATGGCTCGTGTAAAACGTGGTGTACAGGCGCGTAAGCGTCATAAGAAAATTTTAAAACTTGCTAAAGGTTACTACGGTGCTCGTAGCCGAGTTTTCCGTGTTGCTAAGCAAGCGGTAATTAAAGCGGGTCAATATGCATACCGTGACCGTCGTCAAAGAAAGCGTCAATTCCGTCAGTTGTGGATTGCACGTATTAACGCTGGCGCACGTGTTAATGGTTTGTCTTACAGCCGTTTCATCAATGGTCTTAAAGTTGCTTCTATCGAAGTTGACCGTAAGATCTTGGCTGATCTAGCTGTAAACGAAAAAGGCGCTTTTGCGGCTCTAGTAGAAAAAGCTAAAGCTAGCCTTTAATAAGAATGTAATGAGCTAGAGCTTCTAGCGCATGATCATTTTTAGATAAACCAACAATAACAGTTGGTTTATTAAAATAAGGGAGTGGCTTTGCCACTCCCTTATTTTTTTGCATTTTATATAGTAATTAGATTTAAGAGTTTCTAATTATTCAGTAGCTATGATTTTGAGTGAACTAAAAGCATTATTGGGTATTTGTGCAACCCGTCTGGTGGAATAAATACCCAATCATGCTTTCATTCTGAGAAGATAGAATAGTTGTTTTAATTTAAGGTTTTTACGGAGTAAACGATGGAAAACCTCGACGCGCTGGTTAATGAAGCGCTTGCCAAAGTTACCAGTGCTAGTGAAGAAAATGCGTTATACCAGGTACAGGTGGAATACCTTGGTAAAAAAGGCACGATTACGTCTTTGTTAAAAACATTGGGCAAATTATCCAATGAAGAGCGCCCTAAAGCGGGTGCTCTAATTAACGAAGGTAAGGTAACCGTTCAAACTGCAATTAATGTGCGTAAGACCGATTTACAGACCCTTGCGTTGGCTGAAAAATTGGCAGCAGAGCAAATTGATGTGACCTTATCGGGCCGTAATCAGCAAAGCGGTGGTTTGCACCCGGTTACTCGCACCCTTGAACGTATTGAAGCTTTTTTTACTAATGTCGGTTACAACGTTGCCGAAGGACCTGAAGTTGAAGATGATTTTCACAACTTCGAAGCTTTGAATATTCCATCGCACCACCCAGCGCGTGCGATGCATGATACTTTCTACTTCAATGCCAATACCTTGCTACGTACGCACACATCACCTGTGCAAGTTCGTACCATGGAAACGCAAGAGCCACCGATTCGCGTAATCTGTCCAGGTCGTGTGTATCGCTGCGATTCTGATATTACCCATACGCCTATGTTCCATCAGGTTGAAGGTTTATTGGTTGATAAGGATGTAAGCTTTGCCGATCTTAAAGGTACAGTTCAGCAGTTCTTGAAAGTGTTTTTCGAAAAAGATTTAGCCGTTCGCTTCCGTCCATCTTACTTCCCATTCACTGAGCCGTCGGCTGAAGTGGATATGGAATGTGTGATGTGTTCGGGTAAAGGCTGCCGTATTTGTAGTAATACCGGTTGGTTGGAAGTGATGGGTTGCGGCATGGTGCATCCAAAAGTATTTAAAGAGTCGGGCGTTGATGCTGAAAAGTATTCTGGTTTCGCTTTTGGTATGGGTGTAGAGCGTTTAGCAATGTTACGTTATGGCGTAAACGATTTACGTTTGTTCTTTGAAAATGACCTTCGTTTTTTACAACAGTTTAGATAACTAGAAGTCATTTTCTTAAATCAAAGAACTTATTTAGTAGGTAAATAACATGCAGTTCAGTGAATTATGGTTAAGAGAGTGGGCAAACCCAGCTCTTGAAACACAAGAATTAGTCGACCAAATCACCATGGCCGGTTTGGAAGTAGACGCAATTGAAGCCGCAGCAGGCGAGTTTAGCGGAATCGTTGTTGCGCAAATTTTAAGCTTTGAAAAGCACCCTGAAGCCGACAAATTAAATGTTTGTAAGGTAACGGACGGCACAGAAGAATTTCAGATCGTCTGTGGCGCACCGAACGTTCGCGAAGGTATGGTAATTCCTTTCGCTAAAATCGGTGCCGTATTACCTGGCGATTTTAAAATCAAAAAAGCCAAGCTACGCGGCGTAGAATCTTTCGGCATGTTGTGTGCGGAAGAAGAAATGGGTATTGCCGATAAGTCGGATGGCTTGTGGGATCTTCCAGCAGACGCACCATTAGGTGTTTGCATGCGCGAATATCTTGGCCTTAGTCGCGGTGGCCGTGACGACAAAATTATTGATGTAGACCTTACGCCAAACCGTGGTGACTGCTTAAGCATTGCCGGTTTGTCTCGTGAAGTTGGCGTATTAAACAAAGTAGATGTAACGGCGCCAGTCATCGAAGCGGTTGCGGCAACGATTGATACTGCGATTAATGTGCAGCTACAAGCCCCTGATGCCTGCCCACGTTATGTTGGTCGTGTAATCAAAGGCATTAACATCAAAGCGGCTAGCCCACTTTGGATGCAAGAAAAGCTACGTCGCAGTGGCATTCGTTCAATCGACCCTGTGGTTGACGTAACGAACTTCATCTTGCTAGAACTTGGCCAGCCAATGCACGCATTCGATCTAGCCAAGCTAGACGGCGGCATCATTGTTCGTAAGGCGACACAGGACGAAACGCTTGTGCTACTTGATGATCAAGAAATAAAATTAAACAGCGATACCCTCGTGATTGCTGATAACAGCAAAGCATTAGCCATGGCGGGTGTGATGGGTGGAGCTGAGTCAGGCGTCAATGCTGAAACAACTCAAGACATCCTACTAGAATCTGCTTACTTCAATCCAATCGCGATTGCCGGTAAAGCACGTAACTACGGCTTGCACACAGACTCTTCACACCGTTTTGAGCGTGGTGTTGATTTTGAATTGCAGCGTACTGCTATTGAGCGCGCAACGACTTTATTGTTAGAAATCGTTGGTGGTGAAGCGGGTCCGGTTGTTGAGAAGACCTCTGAAGCTGACTTACCAAGCTGTGCAGAAATTACATTGGTAGAAGCAAGCATCGAAAAGATGTTGGGCCTCACGATTGAAGCCGGTGAAGTTGAAGAAATTCTAACTCGACTAGGGATGCAGATATCTAAAATCGATTCCGGTGATAAGAGTGGCTGGAAGGTGATTGCACCGAGCTACCGTTTCGATATGGCGATTGAAGCAGACCTAATCGAAGAACTGGCGCGTATCTACGGCTACAACCGTTTACCAGTACGCACGCCAATGGCCGCAACGCCATTATTGCCAGTGCCTGAAAACGAGCTAGCAATGAAAGATGTTCGTCGTCAGTTAGTCGGTCGTGGTTACCAAGAAGCAATTACCTACAGCTTTGTAGATCCTGCGACGCAAAAATTATTAGATCCTGAAGTTGCTCCGTTAGCACTTGCTAACCCAATCTCAGCTGACTTGTCTGTGATGCGTACAAATTTATGGGCGGGTCTGGTTCAGACTGCGGTTCATAACATCAAGCGCCAGCAGCCTCGTGTTCGCTTGTTCGAAACCGGTTTGAGCTTTGTTCCTCAGCCAGGTAAAGATCCAAGCAACCTAGACGAGAGCCTAGTGCAAGATCCTAAATTGGCTATGTTGCTAACCGGTACGCGTACTGAGCAGAGCTGGTCAGAAGGCGATCAGAACGTTGATTTCTTCGACTTGAAAGGCGATTTCGAAAGCCTAATCGCTCGTACTGGCAGCCAAGCTCGTTACTCATTTGTGCCTGCTGAGCATCCTTCGCTTCAGCCGGGTCAGACCGCTAGTATTCAGCTGGATGGTATTGCTGTTGGCTGGATTGGCGCATTACACCCTAACTTGTCTAAACCTTTGGGTTTAAAGCAAGCTGTGTATTTGCTAGAAATTAGCTTAAAGGCCGTGCGTCAGGTTGAAGTGCCTACGTTTAAGCCACTTTCTAAGTTTCCAGGAATGAGCCGTGACCTTGCTTTGGTCGTGAAAGATAGCACCTCAGTAGCTGATGTGATGTCGTTAATTCGAGAGAAAGCAGGGGATTACCTCACAAAGTTAAACCTTTTTGACATTTATCAGGGCAAAGGCATTGATCCAGATAGAAAAAGCTTGGCTTTGGGCTTGACGTGGCAGCATCCTTCGCGCACTCTGAATGAAGAAGAAGTGAACGAAGCCGTTGATAATGTACTCGCTCACTTGGCTGATAGGATTGATGCACAATTGAGAGGCTAATATGCGAGCTCTTACCAAGGCAGAAATGGCGGAACGCCTGTTTGAAGACCTAGGTTTGAATAAACGTGAAGCGAAAGAAATGGTGGATCTCTTTTTCGAAGAGATTCGTCATTCACTGACGCATAACGAGCAAGTGAAGTTGTCAGGCTTTGGCAACTTTGACCTGCGCGATAAGAGTCAACGTCCAGGACGTAACCCAAAAACGGGGGAAGAGATTCCAATTTCCGCACGTCGCGTTGTTACCTTCAAGCCCGGACAAAAATTAAAAATCCGAGTAGAAGCTTATGCTGGAAGCGAGTCACCCTAACGAGCTGCCACCTATTCCATCCAAACGCTACTTCAGTATTGGTGAAGTCAGTGAGCTTTGTGATGTAAAACCTCATGTTCTGCGTTATTGGGAACAGGAATTCACACAGTTAAAACCTATTAAACGTCGTGGTAATCGCCGCTATTACCAGCGTGAAGACGTTATCCTTGTTCGTGAAATCCGCAATTTACTCTATTTAGAAGGTTATACCATTGTCGGTGCTCGGCAAAAATTGGATGATCAGTCTGGCGATGAAACTGCGGTGCACTTTGATCGTGTTTTAATTAAAGATATGTTGTCTGAACTGGCAGAGCTAAAAAGGATTCTAGAAGGATAATCTACTTTAGATGAATCTGAACCAGTAAGAAGCTTCCAATTATCAAGTACTTAGGTATAATCTGAAAGACTTAAGCAAAGCCGTTTCTTTTCAACAGAAGCATTTGTTTATAGAGTGTCGGAATGTAGCGCAGCTTGGTAGCGCACTTGTCTGGGGGATAAGTGGTCGCAGGTTCAAATCCTGCCATTCCGACCAATTTGATCTAAGAAAATCAATTAGTTACAACCCAGAAAAACATTCCATAAATAATATTCATAATGTTCATAATGTTCATAATGTTCAGTATCTGTGCATGGTGAGTGTAGTGGGCGTAGTAGTTCTCTATAAATAAGGACTAAGCTTTTCTTGTAGCGCTTCAATTTGGTAATGACTGCTGACCTTGATTCTTATTAGCGGAAAACTTGCAGATTCACACGCGTAATTCACAAACACATCTCGTTCGATCCTCTGCTTTTTTTCATGAGACTTATCGTCTAATTCTATTGCACAAATAATAGATAGGTCGTCGTTACTGCAAATAACAAAATCAAAATGTTTCATCGCAATTTTATTGAAGGACGTTTGCCAGTGACTTCGAGATAGCCCCTTTGCAGGTTTTAATACATCAGCAATCCTAACCTTTCCAAATATAGAGCCCCTACCATCAATAGCAATATGCATAGCTCTCATGAATACTATTTCGGCATTCGTAAATAAAGTGGGGAGACGTTGGTGATTCAGTTTCTTAGAGGGCTTGTAATAATACTGGATCAATTTGATTAATATAATCAGAAGGAATATAGGTATTAAATACAAAAACGAAGAGTAAATAGAAGAATCCAGCATAATAATTCTTAATTAGATAATTATGAGAGTTTAGGCTAAAGGTTAGACCAATTTAATGTACAGTCTGAAAATTCATCTAGTTGATAACCAAGCATAGTCTCATTATCTATATTGAGCTATTGTAATTCTATGCCATTCTAAATCAATGATGATTAGGAAGTAGATTAATGAAAAGTTTAGTCGGGAAGTTGGATATCAGTGCAGTTCTGAATTCAGGCAAGGTTGATGAGTGGGAATCGATCCCAGAGCTCGACGGGTTTAGGCATAAAGTTATTAAGGGATTGGAGATTATTAGGGTGCTTGGCTCAACTGAAAATCCTGCAGAATGTTATTGGAAGGATCACTGCGAGGTTAAGCAGGGAGCCAGTGTAGAGTATATGGTTAAGTTTAATGATGAATTCATTAGCAGGCATTATTTCGTTGAAATAGAAAATATTGATATAGTGTTACCTCTACCGAAATTGGGCACGACAGAGATAACACTCGCTCAGCTTAATTTAGCAAAAATAATAAATAGTAAAATTAGCGTTGATCGTTTAATTAAACAGGCAAGATTCAGCATTCGTTCTTTATAGTTTAAGAAAGAGTAACAATATATTTCAGAATCATTCGCATACGTTGTGAGTTGAACTTCTAAGCAATTCCACTTTTTTATCATATATTGCGAGCATCGCACTATCATATCTAATATTACTAGACAGCAGCCATCTTCAAATTTCTTACTAGCCCTGATTGGTCCCTAACATTTTGTTTAATGGCACTTGATGAGGTGCGAGGGTTGTAAAGTACTTGTTTTATCTGTTTGCCTGCTGATTTTAGGTAGGCCTCTACTGCAAGATTGTGTGGCTTATCTCCCCAATCTTCGCCAATCACAAAAATATCCGCATTTAATTCTTTGCATCCGCTTACATATTCAAGATCATCATAAGGACGCACGATATCAACACAACTTAATGCTCTTAACATTTCCATTCGCTGCTCTAGAGGAATAACGGGTACGTTAGGCTTATAAGAATTAACCACACGATCTGATGCAACGCCAACGGCTAGAATTCCACCTAATGATTTACAGTATTCAAGTAAAGCTAGGTGCCCTACGTGTAATAAATCAAATGTACCTACGGTATATACGATCATGTTTTTTCCTCTAAAAATAATTATCAAAGCCATTAATTAATGAATTTTTTATTTATGCGAATAGTGTCTATAGGGGCTTGTCAGTATTCCTATAAAAGTTTTTATAAAGTTAACTACAGGAGTTTCCAGCTATAGATAGTGGTGATTGCTAAGGTATAGAATGCCAATAAATATACATTGCGAGGATTACCGGAAAGTTTAGGTGTTTTAATTTCAGATACATTCAGCACGGCCAAACTTAATGCACTGATATAGAAAATGATGGCAAAAATGGTATTTGGCAGTATGCTTTCTAGCAGGAAAATGAAAACCAATATTATGCTGTTATTATCTAATGCTAAACCTGTGTATTTAGACTCATCGGATAAGCCAAATGTGCTGAAGTAACTTAAACGTATTGCGCTGGCAGCAAGCATAAGGAATGCGAGTGGAAGGAGAATTAAGCTAAATTTTCCATAGCTAAGCAATAGCACTGCTGGCGCAACCCCATAACTAACAATATCAATTACGAGATCAAGCTGACCGCCAAACATGCGGTCGTGGCCTGTACGTCCTTTCATTCTTCGCGCTACAAGTCCGTCAGCCCAATCAAAAGCAACAGCCCAGATCATTCCGATCATAGCTGCATAAAAAACGCCAAGAATACTAAAATAGATCGCCAATAATGTGCAAAATAATCCAGCAAGGGAGCATAGGTTAGGCAAATCTTTTACATAAGAGATGATGGTGGGTTGTGGTATCTGTGATTCTTCGGTGTTTGCGAGCATTGTGATCCTAAAAAAAATAACAAAAAAATAAGCAGCTAAATCATACGTATAAGCGATCGCTGCTCAATGAAGTGAACAGAATTGTGAAAAAATTCGGACAGCCATCAAATAAGATGGAAAGGCAAAAAACAAAGATAGTGGCGTATTGGCCAGCTAGTTCGATACGAGATGGGGTTGATTTGGCGACTATACGCTCAATTTTTCTTAGCGCCCAGCTATATATTTTTTTAAATAGATAGCTTTTTTGTCGCTTGTAGTAGTCATTAAAAAGACCTATGAGCAATTTTAGGGGCACTTTGTAGTTCAAGTATACTGCTTGGTTGGGTAGACACAGGGTAAACAAGTGTTTACTCTGTTGGTTTTTTAGCATGGCCATATACTATGACTACGAATCAATCAGCAGCGACTTCTTTGAGGTCATCTTCAATTATGTCATCAGAGGATGATTACGAAAAAATTCATCAGGCTTTTGAGAATATAAAGCAAAAGTATCGTGATGACTTGGGTGAGAAAGACATTCGTTATATCAAAAAAATACGTCGTAATTCTCGTATTTTCGAAGTGATAGGTCGTAGCCTCATACATATTATGCCAGGGCCATTTGCACTTATTGGAGTCCCTTTTCTATTTTTACACCGTAACCTTGAAGCGATTGAAATTGGTCATAACGTATTGCATGGCCAATACGATTCTTTTGAAGAAATCCCTCAGTTTCATGCAAAGAACTTTCGCTGGAAAGCGCCGGTTGATGAAACGTCTTGGCGCCAAGAGCATAATGCGGTGCATCACGTGCATACTAATGTGTATGAGAAAGACCCCGATTTAAACCACGGATTTTTACGGGTTAATTCTCAAGTGCCTCATACCAAATTGCATTATTTTCAGGTGCCTATTTATCTATTCCTATTTTATCCCTTTATGTTGTACAACTTTAATGCGCAAAATTTAGGCTTGGCCGATAAATTTAGAGCTAAGTATTTTCCTCAAGGTAATAAGGGGTATGCGGTATTAGATGACGATTTACGTTTATCAAAAGCAGAAAGTATAAAGCGACATAAGCGAGCAGTAAGAAGAGTTTGGGCTAAAGAGTATGTGTTTTTTCCATTACTCGCGTTAATGACGGGCTTTGGCTTTATTAAGGTGTTTTTAGCCAATTTATTAGCGGATGTAATGAACAGCTACTGGATTGCTCTAACAATTCAGGCAACGCACTTTACCGAACCTCTACAGCCAGAAGATGCTATTAAAAACAAAGGGAAGTGGTATGTCTCACAATTAGATTCGTCGGTTAACTTTAAAGGTAATCGTTGGCAGAGTATTTTGTGGGGGCACTTAAATTATCAGGTGGAGCATCATTTGTTCCCTGATATTCCTGCTCATCGTTACCCTGATATAGCATTAGAGGTTCAGCAGGTCTGTAAGCAATATGGCTTACCTTATAAGTGCAATGATAGCTGGAGGACCGCGATTAAAAAATTCATCGGTGCTATGTGGACGTATTCGTTTAAGAACCCAAATGTTGCTGATAAAGCGGCTTTTTTAGATCGGACGATTTCTTCGGATAAGGGGGTTGTTGATGTTAAATAAATTATTATTAATCATGCTAGGCATCATTCATCCTTGGTTACTTAAAACCCTTGGTCGTGATCGTTTGGAGTATATTGCTAGCAATACGACAAATGAGCTTACGCAAAAAATAGACCCTTTTATTTGGACGTATGACTGTAAGGCTAAGGTAATTGGCATTCGACAAGAGACGGTAGATACCAAAACTTTTGTGTTGTTGCCGAATCAGAAATTTATGCCTCCTATAGCTGGGCAGCATATTGAATTAAGCTCGATAGGTCCTAATAGGCAAGCTAATCGTTGCTATACCTTGTCGGCAATCACACCGCATACGGTTTCGATTACTGTAAAATTAAATCCAGAAGGAGAAGTGTCTCCTTGGCTGCATGAATATGCCAAGGTCGGCATGGTATTTAATATCTCATTACCGCGCGGTAAATTTGTTCATCGTGATCAAAACAAACTGTTATTTATCTGTGCGGGTTCGGGTATTACCCCTGCATTTTCTATGATCAATAATTTGTTAGCTCATTCTCGTGAGTTTAAAAAATCTAGCGTCCCTCAAATTGGTCTTTTTTATCGTACTCAAACTCCAGATAATACGATTTTTTCTCAACGTCTGGTTAAGCTTGAGTCTAACTATAACAATATCAAAATCGAGCTAAGCTATTCGCGCTTGCCGGTTGATATTGTTACGCCTTCCGTTATTGATCAGTTGGTGTCTGCTTACCCAGATATTAAACAGCAGCATATTTATTTATGCGGACCTGAATTATTTAGAAATGATGTGGTTCAATATTTAGAGTCTATTGATTTTGATTTTGATAATTTAGATGTCGAGCAATTTACCTTGCCTGTTCTGTCGAGGTCGCAGCATCGGGATCATAATGCAGTATTTGAGGGTGATGTTGCGGTAACGTTGAAATCACAGAATATTAACTTTGTGATTCCCGCTCGTGATTGTCATAAAACTCTATTGGAAGCAGCAGAAGAGCAAGGTGTTGTGATGGAGCACGGTTGTCGCTCAGGGATGTGTGGCTCGTGCAAAACCAACCTGCTTTCTGGAGAGGTTAGCGGTAATAAAATTGGCCGCAGTATTTATCCTTGTACGGCGTATCCTGCTTCTAATCAAATTGTATTGGAGTAGTCATAAAAAGGCCTTACTGATTTAGTGAAATTAGTAAGGCTTTTTATTTTGGGTATTAATTAGTTGCGAGTAAGGCTTCTTCGCGATCTGTAATTACTTGGTTGCGGCCGCTATTTTTTGCTTTATATAACGCGTTATCCGCTCGCTCGCAAATACTGCGCATAGTGTCAGATGGGTAGAGTGTTGCGCTGCCAATGCTGCTGGTAATACTTAAGCTGCCTTTTTCATGGGTAAATACAGCGGCTTCAATTGAGCAGCGAATGCGTTCGGCAATTCTATGGGCTCCAGGGCTATCGGCACTGGCAAGCATGATAAGAAATTCTTCTCCTCCATAGCGAAAGCACATGTCTGTTTGACGAATGCAGGCGGTGATGGATTTTACTACCTGTTTTAAAACTTCATCACCCATGGCGTGACCATACGTGTCGTTGACGTTTTTAAAATGGTCGATGTCGAGCATTAAAACAGAGAGAGGTTGGTTGTGGCGCTTCGCCAATTCAATTTCTCTATCTAGAGTTTTATCCAGTGCGATGCGATTGCCTGCACCGGTGAGTGGATCGCGAAAAGCTGCGGCTAATGCTTCCGTATAGCGAACAGCGTTGCGCAATGGGTAAACCAAGGTGCTGATGAGGCCTTCGATATTAGCCAGCTCATGTTCGCGAAAGCGTGTGCTGCGGCTAAAGGTTAACTCACCCATATAATCTTTGTGGGTGGTTAAGCGATAGGTGCAGGTATGAATGCCTTCTTTACCATAGCTATTGAGCAGGTTGTGATTGCTATTGCTATAGCACATGCTATCAACCAGTACAGCGTGCTTTATTTCATTAAAGAAAATATCGAGCAGCTGTTCAAGCTCAAGTGTTGTTTGCAGTCGACTACTGAGCTTAAGCAATAGCTCGGGTTTAATATCGGGTTTTGGCATCAAGTCTGAAAATGACGTGACTTGTTTATCTTCAGTTAATGCTGCTCGACCGCTGCTTTGCAAACGCGTAACCATATGCAACCTCTTTCACAGAACGTTTAATTCAATTGCTGAAGTAAATGCTAAAACTGTGCCAGTATTGTGTAACGTTTTATTTCCTTATAAATCAATGGGTTAGGTTTTTTGCTTGGAATTATTACCAAATAGATCAAAGATTGGCGGCTATGAAAAAATGTCGTTGTCGGATTTATGGCTATGAAATGATCAAAAAGTGGTGGGAAAATTGACGTGCTGATGGGATTGTTGGTAAGCGTTGCCAGATGTTTATGTTTGACAACGCTTAGGGAGGGGATTTAGCTTAAATACCGTTATTTAGGCTGTGCGTCCAATGCTTGGCCGTTGATATGCTTAGATTCATCGCTCATTAGGTAAACGTGAATGTCCATAATTTCATCTGGCGTCGTTAAGTTGGCTGGATTTTCCGCTGGGTAGGCTTCAGCACGCATGCTAGTACGTGTGCCACCAGGGTTTAAGCTGTTCACACGAATGTTGCGACTATCATAAAGCTCTTCCGCTAAAATCTGCATCATGCCTTCAATGGCGAACTTGGAAACTGAATAAGCTCCCCAGTAAGCACGGCCTTCTCGGCCTACGCTAGAAGAGGTTAGTACTAGAGAAGCGCCATGTTCTGAGCGTTCTAATAATGGGGTAATGGATTTGGCTAACAAGAACTGGCCGTTCACATTGATATCCATAACTTGCTTCCAAGCAGCCCATTTATAGCCGTCTAATGGGGCTTTTTGGCCCAATACGCCAGCATTTAACAAGGCGCCGTCTAAGCGTCCAAACTCACGAGCAATTAAATCGGCCAACTCAATGAACTTTTCTTCGTCATTGCAGCCGAGATCGAAAGGCAGTACAGCCGCTTGTGGCAAGCCTTCTTCTTCAATGCGGTCGTAAACAGCCTCCAGCATGTCTTGGGTGCGACCTAGCAGAATAACAGTCGCACCTTCTCGGGCATACGCTAAAGCAGCGTGAGCGCCGATGCCGTAACTTGCGCCTGTCACTAAAATGACGCGATCTTTTAATTTTAATGATTTTTCAGCGGCTGCTTGGCTCATGATAATCTCTGTTCTGTCTAATTACTGGGTATTGTATGTCGCTAGCGGCAATTTAATTCCGCTAGCGGTGATTCTTTTCACTAACGGCTTGCCGTTAAATTAATAGGTTTGCCGTTATATCGAAAGGCTTGTCGTTAAAAGACGAGTTATTTCTTCTACGTGATCCACCATAATATCCGCCTGCCAGTTTTCTGGTTTATCGTGCGGCTCAATGTAGCCGTATAAAGTGGCAATGGTGAACATATTGGCGGCATTGCCGGCGTCGATGTCTCTAATATGGTCGCCTAAATACCAGCAATCTTGTGCTGAAATCTTAATGGTATCTGCGGCAAGATAAAGTGGATCGGGGAAAGGTTTGGTTTTTTCCACATCATCGGGGCAAACAACTACTGCACAGTGTGCCAAAATGGGTAAACGATCGGCTAATCGTGCCAGTAATAATTCGGTATACAGGCGGGGTTTATTGGTGACGATTCCCCAAGGTAAGGAATGCTGCTTACAGGTTTCTAAAAGTTCAATGATGCCAGGGAATAAATCACTCTTTTGTGCAATATGCTCAACATATAAATCTAATAGTCGCTGACGCTGCTGTTCAAAAAAAACAGTATCGGCATCATTGCCTGAATCAGCAGAAGGTATGTCGATTAGTGGCATGTCCAGTGCTAACCGCGTTAAGGCGCGGCCACCGTTGGAGACTTGCAGGCGAATAATATTATCTGCCAGTGGTGGTAAATTGTGCTCTTTTCTTAAGGCATTAACCGTTGGGAAAAAATCTGGTGCGGTATCCATAAGCGTACCGTCTAAATCGAATAAGATCGCTTTAGGCTTGCTGATGTCGGCAGGTGCTAATTGGCTTGAAGATGTAAAGCTCAAAGTACTTTCTCACAGGCAGTGATGTAATTAACATCAACATCGTTATCGACTAACTTATAGTTTTTACTGATGGGGTTGTAGGTCATGCCTGTCATACTGATCTGCTTTAGATCGACTGGTCGGCACCAGCGTGCAAGCTCTGCAGGCTTAATGAATTTGTTGTAATCATGAGTGCCGGTTGGTACTAGCTTTAAAATATATTCTGCACCGATCACTGCCATTAAATAGCTTTTAGGATTGCGATTAATAGTAGAGAAAAATACATGGCCGCCGGGCTTAACCAGTTTTGCACAAGCACGGACAATGGATTCAGGGTCAGGCACATGCTCTAGCATTTCTAAGCAGGTTACGATATCGAATGTTGCCGGATTTTCGTCAGCAAAATCTTCAACTGGGCGGCATTGGTAATCAACTTCTACGCCAGATTCTAACGCGTGCAGTTTAGCTGTCGTTAGATTGGCTTCGCCTAAATCTAAGCCAGTTACTTTAGCGCCGCGCAGAGCCATACCTTCGCTTAAAATACCGCCGCCACAACCAACATCTAAAACTTTTTTGCCCGCGAGAGGCGCATATTCTTCAATATAGTTAGTACGCAACGGATTGATTTCGTGCAATGGTTTGAATTCACTTTCCATATCCCACCAACGCGTTGCGATAGATTCAAACTTGGCGATCTCGGCGCTATCGACATTGACTTTTTTCAAATCTGACATAGTAAATTCCTTCAATTTGCACTTTTCATTGCACTTTTAATGGCACTCTCAATGAATGCGAAAGTATTTTTTAGCAAAACAATAATGGCGCTATTCTAACTGCATTCATTTTTACTTAATAGGCATTAGTTAATCGCATTACTTGGCGGCTGTTTGTATTACGCTAGCCCAGGTTTTAGCTTGCTTGATTAGCTTTTCCTCATTCAAGGTTGTCAGTGTGCCATTACTTAATAAGCAGCGGCCATTAACCCATACATGGCTGACTTGAGTTGATTTTGCGCAAAACACCAGGTGTGAAATAGGGTCAAAGATCGGCTGGCTCGACAAGGTATTTAAATCGATGGCTTGAATATCAGCAGCTTTGCCGGGCTTTAGAGAGCCGGTAATATCATCGATACCTAATGCTCTTGCTCCGCCCAATGTTGCCATGGTTAGGGCTTCAAGTGCGGGAATGGCACTGGCATCTTGGCTAACACCTTTTGCCAATAACGCGGCGGTTTTGGTTTCGCTAAACATGTCTAAATCATTATTGCTTGCTGCGCCGTCGGTACCGATCGCGAGAGGCACCCCAGCGACACTTAATTTAGCAATGGGGCAAAAGCCGCTGGCCAGTTTTAAATTTGATTCTGGGCAGTGAATAACCGATGCGCCGGTTTTTTGCAGAATGGCTATGTCGTTATCATCTATTTGTGTCATGTGAACGCAGCTAACACGTTCATTTAAGAAACCAATATCGGCTAAGCGCTGAGTTGGGCGCTTATTAAACTTTTCCAAACTTTCGCTGACTTCGAAGGCGGTTTCGTGCAGGTGAATTTGCACTGGCATGTCGAGCTGGTCTGACAGCATAGTGATTTCTGTTAAAGGTTCGTCAGATACGGTGTAAGGCGCGTGAGGGCCAAAACCAATCTGAACCAGCCCTTGCTCATTCATTGGGTGGTTATTGAACCTATCGTTGCACTCAACGGCTTTGCGTATGTATTCGTTAGCGTTTTGTGCGTAATTAGTCGGAAAATCCAGTACAGGGGTGAAACAGACTGCTCGAATCCCTGCGGCTAGGGCTGCTTCGCCACTTTGCTGCGGATAAAAATACATATCAGCAAAGGTCGTGGTGCCTGATTGAATCATTTCTGCGATGGCCAATTCGGTGCCTTCTTTAACAAAATTCTCGTCGACGTGCTGACCTTCCGCTGGCCAGATATGCTCTTGTAGCCAGATCATTAGTGGCAAGTCGTCGGCAAGGCCACGAAATAATGACATCGCAGCATGGCCATGAGCATTTACCCAGCCAGGCATGAGTACTTGCTGGCCTAAATCAAGGATTTCGGTTGCGGGTATTTGGCAGTTGGATTGGGGTTCGATGGCGAGAATAATGCCGTCTTTTATAAGCAGGCAGTGATCGATTAGAACGTTGTTGATTGAATTGTGATCAGTGGTATTCTCAATGGGGATGATCCAGTGAGCATTAATACGTAAATCAGCGCGTACTTCTGGCTGAGATTGACTCTGGGCTGGGTTTGATTCACTGCTTTGACTCATCACAATACTCACGTTAGTTGCTGCTTACTTTAGCTATTTTTTGCACAGTATAATCAAACTTTGATCAGGGTGAAGCACCTTCATTTAACATTCCTTGCGCTTTCGTTATTATAGAAGCAGGAAAGAAGGGCGAAAGACTAGGTATCTTGTTGATTTGTGGTATGATTTGGCGCTAATTATAAACGCTAATAACAAGGACCGAATGGGGTTTTCATTAGAGACCTTTATTCGACAGAGACAGGCCAAGAATCTATGGGTGAGTTAACCAAAGAAGTATTGCCAATTAACATTGAAGACGAGCTAAAGCAGTCTTACCTTGATTACGCAATGAGTGTGATCGTTGGGCGCGCCTTACCTGATGTGCGTGATGGTTTAAAACCTGTACACAGACGTGTTTTGCACGCGATGAATGTGTTGGGTAACGATTGGAACAAAGCCTATAAAAAATCGGCCCGTGTGGTCGGTGACGTAATCGGTAAGTATCACCCACACGGTGACTCGGCTGTTTACGATACTATCGTTCGTATGGCGCAAGATTTCTCTATGCGTTACACCTTAGTTGATGGCCAAGGTAACTTTGGTTCTGTCGATGGTGATTCTGCTGCCGCAATGCGTTATACCGAAATTCGTATGGATAAACTCAGCCATGAGTTATTAGCGGATATCGATAAAGAAACGGTCAACTTCGTACCCAACTACGATGGTACAGAACAAATTCCAGAAGTAATGCCTACTCGCGTACCGAACCTATTGATTAATGGTTCTTCCGGTATTGCCGTGGGTATGGCGACGAATATTCCGCCGCATAACTTAAATGAAGTCGTTTCTGCTTGTTTAGCCTTGATTGATAATCCTGCATTGGATATCGATGGTTTGATGGAGCATATTCCAGGCCCAGACTTCCCTACGGGTGCTTTTATTAATGGTCGTGACGGTATTGTTGAAGCGTACCGCACAGGTCGTGGCCGCATTCATATGCGCGCCCGTCACCATTTTGAAGAAAATGAAAAGAACGGCAAAGTGTCGATCGTTTTCACCGAAATTCCTTACCAGTTAAACAAAGCGCGCTTGATCGAAAAAATCGCCGAGCTGGTTAAAGAAAAGAAAATTGAAGGCATTACAGAGCTACGTGATGAGTCTGACAAAGACGGTATGCGTATCGTAGTGGATCTTCGTCGTGGTGAAATGCCAGAAGTGACGTTGAACAACTTATTCGCTCAAACAGCCTTACAATCGGTGTTTGGTATTAACGTTGTTGCCTTGATGGATGGTAAGCCACAAACGTTGAACTTGAAGCAGATGCTTGAAGCTTTCGTTCGTCACCGTCGTGAAGTAGTCACACGTCGTACGATTTATGAATTACGCAAAGCGCGTGAACGTGGCCATTTGTTGGAAGGTTTAGCGATTGCGTTAAGTAATATTGATCCGATCATTGCCTTGATTAAAAAGTCTCCAACAGGGGCAGAAGCGAAAGTAAGCTTAATTGAAACGCCTTGGCCTCCAGGTTCGGTCACCGGTTTCTTAGAGCGTGCTGGTGAAAATGCCTGTCGTCCTGATGACTTGGGTGAAGAGTTTGGTATGCATGATGGCATGTATCATCTTTCTCCTCAGCAAGCACAAGCGATTCTTGATTTACGTTTGCAAAAGCTTACCGGTCTTGAGCACGAAAAGCTGATTGAAGAGTATTCACAGAAGCTGGAAGAGATTAAAGAATATTTAGACATTTTAGGTTCTCCTGAGATGTTGCTGCAGATTATTCGTGATGAATTAGCGGCGATTAAAGCAGAATACGGTGACGAACGTCGTACTGAAATCATTGCTAATAAGCGTGATTTGACCATGGCAGATTTGATCCCAGAAGAAGATTTAGTATTAACCATTTCTCATGGTGGTTATGCCAAGACGCAGCAGATGGATGTTTATCAAGCTCAGCGTCGTGGTGGTAAAGGTAAGTCAGCGGCATCGGTTAAAGATGACGATTATGTTGAACACCTAATGATTGCCAATAGCCATGATACGGTTTTATGTTTTACGGATGCCGGTAAGGTATTTTGGCTGAAGGTTTATGACATTCCTCAGGCGAGTCGTAACGCCAAAGGCCGTCCAATGGTTAACGTGGTAAATCTGGGTGAAGAAGAGCGCATTACCGCAATCTTGCCATTGCCAGAATTTACCGGTGAAGAATTTATCTTTATGGCAACCTCTATGGGTACTGTGAAGAAAACCAGCTTAGAGCATTTCCAGCGTCCACGTTCTTCCGGTTTAATCGCTTGTGAACTGGATGAGGGTGATCACTTGATTGGTGTTGCTATTACCGACGGCACGAAAGATATTTTATTGCTTACGGATGCTGGTAAAGCCAACCGCTTTAAAGAATCAGATGTGCGTGCTATGGGTCGAACGGCTCGTGGTGTTCGTGGTATTAAGATTCAAGAAGGCCAAAAGGTTATTTCTTTGGTCATTCCAGAAGAGGGTGGCACATTATTAACGGCGAGTGATCGTGGTTACGGTAAGCGTACTGAAATTACTGAATTCCCAACCAAAGGCCGTGGCACTCAAGGTGTTAAGGCGATGGTTGTGAATGAGCGTAACGGTATTATTATTGGTGCAGTTCAAGTCTTCGAAAATGATGAAGTGATGCTGATCAGTGATAAAGGAACGCTTGTACGTACCTCAGCTGATTCTGTTTCTTGCTTGGGTCGTAATACACAAGGCGTTCGCTTGATTAAAGTCGCTGAAAAAGAGCGCTTAATTGGTGTTGAGCGTGTCTGTGAGCCAGAAGAAGTTGATGATGGTATTGAATACCTAGCGGCCGATGGCACACAAACTGACGAAGTTGAAACTGGCGTTGATGCTTTGGTAGTGGATGATGCGATTGAAACAGACGATGCTGAAGATCAGAATGCGGAAGATGCTGACGAAGAATAATTCGTTAGCAGTCTCTGTGGTTGTACAGATTAGTTAAAAAATAAAAGTGCTGATTAATGTGGAAACTTATTCCATTTTAGTCAGCGCTTTTTTCTGCTTTAAAAGCGGGCAAAATAATTACCGACTTTTAAGACAGAGTTGAACAAAATATCGTTAAAAATATTAGGTTTGGAATTAAAGATCATGACTCGTTTATATAATTTTTGCGCAGGTCCAGCGGCATTACCTGTTCCTGTATTAGCTCAAGCTCAAGCTGATCTATTAAATTGGCAGGATAAAGGCTTGTCGGTTATGGAGATGAGTCACCGCTCTCCTGAATTTGTCGGTATTGCACAAAAAGCAGAGCAAGATTTACGCGACTTAATGGTTATTCCAGATAACTACAAAGTACTTTTCATGCAAGGCGGCGCAAGCAGCCAATTCACCATGATTCCGATGAACTTGTTGCGTGGCAAAAAAACAGCGGATTACATTAATACCGGTCAGTGGTCTAAGAAAGCCATCGCTGAAGCTAAGCGTTTTTGTGATGTTAATGTCGCAGCGACGACCGAGGGAAATCAATTCACCTCGGCCCCTAGCCAAGCAGAATTAAGCTTAAATCCAGAAGCGGCTTATGTTCACTATACGCCTAACGAAACCATTGGTGGCGTGCAGTTTGACTACATTCCAGAAACTAACGGCGTGCCGCTAGTGGCTGATTACTCTTCTGCAATTTTGTCGGAAGAAATCGACGTTTCTAAATTCGCCATGATTTATGCGGGTGCACAAAAAAATATCGGTCCAGCGGGTTTGTGTATTGTCATTATTCGCGACGACCTGTTAGGTGATGTTGTTGAAGGCACGCCAACCATGTTCGATTATAAGGTCATGGCTGATAACGACTCTATGTACAATACCCCACCAAGCTATGGTTGGTATTTGGCTGGGTTGGTTTTTACTTGGTTAAAGGAACAAGGTGGTGTGAAGGCTATTGCGGAAGTTAACCAGCGCAAAGCGAAAAAGCTGTATAGCCTTATCGATACTAATCCTTTTTACGCCAACCCTGTCGCGATTAATAATCGTTCTATTATGAATGTGCCATTTACTTTGGCCAATGCCGATTTAGACAAGGCATTTTTGGCAGCGAGTGAAAAAGCAGGTTTATTAAATTTAGCCGGACATCGCAGTGTCGGTGGTATGCGCGCCAGTATTTATAACGCAGTAGAAGAAAAAGCCGTTGATGCTTTGATCGCATTTATGGAAGATTTTGCTAAAGAAAATAGTTGAAAGCTAAGGTGCAGCAGTGAATTGATGCTGCACAGGGAATAATATTTAACTTGCTGAGCTAGCAGGTGTTCAGACAAGTGCTTATAGATTGAGTTGAAAATGACGAATAATAGTTTTACTACAGAAGCTGAAGAGCTAGGCAAGTTGCGCGATGAGATTGATAGTGTTGATCAACAGATTCAGCAACTTGTAAATCAGCGTGCTCAGTGCGCTCAGAAAGTTGCTGATGTAAAAGAGCATTTTTCTAAGTCGGGTGAATCTGTTGTTTTTTATCGTCCAGAACGTGAAGCGCAGGTTTTGCGTCGAGTGATGGAGCGAAATCAAGGGCCGCTTCCTGCAGAAGGTGTGGCGCGTTTATTTCGTGAAATTATGTCGCAGTGCTTGGCGCTTGAAGAACCGATGAAAATTGCGTACTTAGGGCCAGAGGGTACCTTTACCCAGCAGGCGGCGCTAAAGCATTTTGGCCATGCAGTTGAGTGTCAAAGTCAGGGTTCCATTGCTGATGTGTTTCGTGAAGTCGAAGCAGGTGGCGCTAATTTTGGTGTTGTGCCGGTTGAGAATTCTACTGAGGGAGTGATTACTCATACCTTAGATAGTTTTGTAGGTTCTAACTTAAATATTTGTGGTGAGGTCGCACTGCGTATTCATCATCACTTCTTATTAAAAAAAGAAGCGGCTGCTAAACCCACTAAAGTTTATTCCCATGCGCAATCATTGGCGCAATGTCGCCAGTGGTTGGATGCAAATTGGTCGGGCATTGAGCGTATCGCGGTAAGTTCAAATGCCGAAGCGGCTCGTCGTGCACAAGAAGAAGAGGGTGCTGCTGCGATTGCCAGTGAAGCGGCGGCCGAACTTTATGATCTTGATATTGCCACCGCTAACATTGAAGATATGCCTGATAATACAACGCGCTTTCTTATTATTGGTAAGCAGACCACTGAAATTAGTGGTGATGATAAAACATCGTTATTAGTGGCCAGTAAAAATAAACCGGGTGCGCTGTATCATGTGTTAGCCCCGTTTCATGAAGAGGGTGTGAGTTTAACTCGTATTGAAACCCGTCCTTCTAAATCAGGCACATGGAATTATATTTTCTTTATCGACCTAGAAGGTCATCAAAATGAAGAGAAGGTCGCTAAAGCCATGGCGCTAGTTCAGCAGCAATGCACTGATTTTAAATGCTTGGGTTCATACCCTAAAGCCGTTTTGTAGGTTGAATATTGTGACTGATCAAAAAGTAGATGATTTAAAAACACAAGCCTTGTGCGCTAAAGCGCGAGCAGAAATTCAAGGTTTGCGTCCCTATCAGCCGGGAAAACCGATTGATGAGCTTGCTCGTGAGTTTGGTTTAAACGCCAATGATATCGTTAAGCTTGCCAGTAACGAAAATCCGATTGGGCCAAGCACAAAGGCCATTGCGGCAATGGAAAAAGAAGCGCGAGAATTACCCCGTTACCCTGATGGTAATGGTTTTGATCTTAAACAAGCGCTGTGTCAAAAACTAACTACAGATACTGTGGTCATCAAACCAGAAAATATTACTTTGGGTAATGGCTCTAGTGATATTTTAGATTTCATCGTTAAGTGCTTTGTGACAAAAGGCGATGAGGTTGTTTTCTCTCAGCATGCGTTTGCGATTTATGGCTTAGTTACAAAAATCCAAGGCGGCGAGTGTATTGTCGTGCCTGCAAAAAATTATGGCCATGACCTGGATGCTATGGCTGCAGCGATTACCAATAAAACCCGTTTAGTGTTTGTGACTAATCCAAATAATCCAACCGGTACTTGGCTAACTCAAACAGACATCGCAAACTTTATGGCCCAAGTGCCAAGCAATGTGGTGGTGGTATTGGATGAAGCGTATTTTGAATACGTTAGTGAAGCTGATTATTGTAATGGTTTAACATTATTGGCGGCTCACCCCAATCTTGTGATTACGCGAACCTTCTCGAAGGCTTACGGCTTGGCTGCACTGCGTGTGGGTTATGGTATTTCTGCCCCTGAAATTGCTGATTTAATGAATCGTGTTCGCCCGCCTTTTAACGTCAACTCTTTTGCTTTAGCCGCAGCGATTGCAACGTTAAATGATGTTGATTATGTGGCAGAAAGTAAGGCTGTGAATGATAGCGGTATGGTGTATTTAACTCAGTCATTTGATGTCTTGGCTTTGCCTTATATTCCTTCAGTTGGAAATTTTATCAGCTTTGAAATACCTGTTGCTGATGGTTCGGCTATTAATGCGAGCATCGTGAATGAAAAATTATTAGAAGCGGGGGTTATTGTTCGCCCGATTGCTAACTATGAAATGCCTAATCACTTACGTGTTTCTATTGGTACGCAAACTGAGAATGAGATTTTTGTTGCGGCCTTGACTAAAATATTAACGGCTGCAAACTCTTGAGTCATTCGCGCTCCGTGTCGAAACTGTATATACCCAAGGTTGCGATCATTGGCCTAGGGCTAATCGGTTGCTCTTGGGTGAAGGCGCTTAAGAAAGCTAAAAGTGTCGGTACGGTATCAGGCTTCGATCGTAATATCGATTCTATGCAGGAAGCGATGCAAGCGGGTTTGATCGATGATTATTCGTTGCAGATTACCGATGTCGTAGCGGATGCAGATTTGATTATAGTATCTGTGCCGATTTTAGCGGTTGCAGAAGTATTGGATCAGATTAAATCCAGTATTGGTGAAAAAACAATTCTTACCGATGTGGGTAGTGTAAAAGGCAACATCTCTAAAGATGTATCGAGTGTTTTAGGTGAAAATTTTGATCGCTTTGTTTTAGGGCACCCAATCGCGGGCTCTGAGCGAAGTGGTGTCTCGGCGGCGGATGAAGATTTATTTAAGCGTCATAAAATTATTTTAACCCCAGAGAAGCGCACCTGTGAGCGAGCGTTGGATCTAGTCACCGAGGCTTGGAAAATAACCGGTGGTATGGTTGAGCTGATGTCGGTTCAACGTCATGATGAAGTGTTGGCGGCGACCAGCCATTTACCGCATCTATTGGCTTATTCATTAGTAGATACCTTGGCTAATGACCATGAAAATAACGATATTTTTAATTACGCGGCGGGTGGCTTTCGAGACTTTACCCGTATTGCGTCAAGCAGCCCAATTATGTGGCGCGACATTTTTGTCGGTAATAAAGACGAAGTATTAAAGGCGCTGGATTTATTTACCGCCGATTTGCAGCAGCTGCGCGAAGTGGTTGCTAACGAAGATAAAACTCAAATGATGGGTACGTTTACCCGTGCGAAAGCCGCACGAGACCATTTTACTAAAATACTTGCTCGCAGAGCGTATGTGGATTCCATGACAAGTCAGATTGTAAATTATGTAGCAAAACCGGGTGGAAAACTTTCCGGTGAATTCCGTGTTCCTGGTGATAAGTCGATTTCTCATCGCTCTATTATGCTAGGTTCTTTGGCTGAAGGTACAACGGAAGTCACCGGCTTTTTGGAAGGTGAAGATAGCTTGGCTACACTGCAATCTTTTCGTGATATGGGTGTGGTTATCGAAGGGCCGCATCGTGGTCGCGTAACGGTTCATGGCGTCGGTTTACACGGTTTAAAAACACCGCCGAATGCTTTGTATCTGGGTAACTCAGGCACGTCGATGCGTTTATTATCAGGCTTAATGGCGGCGCAAAGTTTTGATGTTGAAATGACCGGTGATGTGTCTTTATCCAAGCGACCAATGGATCGAGTCGCTAACCCATTGCGTGAAATGGGTGCGGTGATTGAGTCTGCTGATAAGGGTCGTCCGCCATTAAAGATAAAAGGCGGGCAGCCATTAAAAGGTATTCACTATGTGTTACCCATGGCAAGTGCGCAGGTTAAAAGTTGCTTGCTGTTAGCGGGCTTGTACGCGGAAGGTGAAACGACGGTTATTGAGCCAGCGCCGACGCGTGATCATACCGAGCGCATGTTGAAAGGTTTTGGTTATTCAGTTGACGTTGATGGCCCAAAAGTAACGGTTCGCCCAGGTGGCAAGCTAATAGCAACGGCGATTGATGTACCGTCAGACATTTCTTCTGCGGCTTTCTTTATGGTAGCGGCAAGTATTGCTAAAGATTCAGACATTACCCTGCAGCACGTCGGTATCAACCCAACGCGCGTAGGTGTGATTAATATTCTTCGCCAGATGGGCGCAAATATTGAAATGCTAAACGAGCGCGAAGTCGGTGGCGAACCGGTTGCTGATCTACGCATTCGCAGCGCACAGTTAAAAGGCATTCAAATTCCTGAAGATCAGGTGCCGTTAGCCATTGATGAGTTTCCTGCAATTTTCATCGCCGCAGCGTGTGCTGAGGGTACAACGGTTTTGACTGGTGCTGAAGAGTTGCGCGTTAAAGAAAGTGATCGCATTCAAGCCATGGTTGATGGTTTACAGATTCTAGGTGTTGATGCTGTTGGTACTGAAGATGGTGCAATCATTAAAGGTTTTGGTAATGAAGGTTCTTTTAATGGTGGCGAAGTCGATAGTGTTGATGATCACCGTATTGCCATGAGCTTTACCATCGCATCCTTGCGTGCCAATGCGCCAATTGTTGTAAAAGATTGCGCAAACGTAGCGACCTCATTCCCTGGCTTTGTTGAATTAGCCAGCGGTGCTGGGATTCAAGTGTCGGTTGAAAGCGCTTAATAAAAGGAATTGTGATGAGTGATATTGAAGTTAAAGAGTTACCAGAAACGAATATAGCGGGTCCTGTTATTACTGTTGATGGCCCATCGGGTGCTGGTAAGGGTACGCTTTGTCAAATGTTGGCCGCTAAATTGAACTGGGCGCTGTTAGACAGTGGTGCCTTATATCGCGTGACTGCATTAGCCGCGAAGCAGCATGGGGTTGCGCTTGATAACGAAGCCGCTTTGCAGACGATTGCTGCGCATTTAGATGTGCAGTTCAAAGTTTCTGCCGAACAGGCAGGTGTTCAGGTTATTTTAGAAGGTGAAAATGTCACCTCTGATCTACGCACCGAAGAAACGGGGGCGATTGCCTCTCAAGTCGCCGCGGTCAATGTTGTTCGTGGTGCATTGCTTGAGCGTCAGCGTGCATTTCAGCAAGAGTCAGGTCTTATTGCTGATGGTCGTGATATGGGAACGGTTGTTTTCCCGAATGCAGAATTAAAAGTGTACTTAACTGCCAGCGCCGAAGAGCGTGGCCAGCGTCGCTACAAGCAACTGATTGGCGCAGGTAAAAATGCTAACCTTACGAAAATTATAGATGATATTAAAGTGCGAGATGATCGCGACATGAATCGAGCCATTGCGCCATTAAAGCCAGCCGAGGATGCCATCGTAATTGATAGTACCAGTATGAGCATAGAGGCCGTATTTGAGCAGGTTCAACAAGCCGCTGGAAAAGCTGGCCTACTAAAATAATATAGCTCTACATATCGTCAGGCGTGTAATAGTAAAGTGCGCTAGAATGGGAAAATGAACAATGAAGATACTCGTAACAGGTGTGGCAGGTTTTATTGGTGCGGCACTCAGTAAAAAATTATTACAGCGTGGCGACGAAGTTGTTGGTATGGATAATATCAATGATTATTACGATGTCAATTTAAAGCATGCTCGCCTAGCTACGATAGAAAGCTTTGATAAATTTACCTTCATTAAGGCTGATATCGCAGACGAACAAGCATTAGGCGCTATCTTTAAAGATCACCGCTTTGATGTAGTCGTTAATCTAGCAGCGCAAGCTGGAGTTCGATATTCAATCGAAAACCCACAAGCGTATATTCAATCCAACTTGGTGGGGTTTGCCAATATTCTAGAAATGTGTCGTCATAATAAAGTAGCAAACCTAGTCTATGCTTCTTCCAGCTCTGTTTATGGTGCCAATAAAGAATACCCATTTAATGAAGACCATCCAGTCAATCACCCTGTTTCGTTATACGCAGCCACTAAAAAGTCCAATGAGTTAATGGCGCACTCCTATGCCAGCTTATACGGCATGTCGGTAACAGGGTTAAGATTCTTTACAGTTTATGGCCCTTGGGGTCGACCGGATATGGCTCCTTTCTTATTTACCAGTGCCGTCTTGGAAGATCGCTCGATAGATGTGTTTAATAACGGCGAAATGTTCCGTGACTTTACCTATATAGACGATATCGTGCAGGGCACAATGGATGTTATCGACAATCCTGCAGAAGAGAACCCCCATTGGAATGCCGAACAGCCAGTATCATCATCGAGCTATTGCGCTTACCGAGTATTGAATATTGGTAATGATCAGCCAACAAAATTACTTGATTTTATTGCTGCAATAGAAAAGTCGACAGGTAAAATAGCCGATAAAAACTTCAAACCCATGCAGCCGGGTGACGTAGTGGGTACCGCTGCCAATATAGATAAGTTAAGCAAAGTAAATGGGTTCAAGCCTACAACTGATATTCAGCGAGGTATACAAAATTTTGTCGACTGGTATCGTGATTTTTATAACGTTTAAAATTTAAAAGAGGGCGCTCACGCGCGATCTGGTATGAAACCTAATATAAAGCCCAGTGTAAAAATAGCGATTGCCGGAACAGGTTATGTAGGTTTATCCAATGCCATGTTACTTGCGCAGCATAACGAAGTCGTGGCTGTTGATATTATTAAAGAAAAGATAGACCTGTTAAATAATAAGCAATCGCCGATTGAAGATACGGAAATCTCGGATTTTCTACAAAATAAAACGCTAAACTTTAGTGCGACATTAGACAAAAATCAGGCATACCAAAATGCCGACTTTGTGATTATCGCTACTCCAACCGATTACGACCCTGACACTAACTACTTTAATACCAAAACAGTAGAAAGTGTTGTCGCTGATGTAATGGAAATTTGTCCAAGCGCGATCATGGTTATTAAATCGACTGTGCCTGTGGGGTATACAAAAAGCTTAAAGGAAAGGGTGGGTAGTGAAAATATCATTTTCTCGCCAGAATTCTTGCGTGAAGGTAAGGCGCTCTATGATAACTTATACCCGTCTCGTATTATCGTAGGCGAGCAAAGCGAGCGTGCAGCAACCTTTGCCAAGCTTCTACAGCAGGGGGCAATTAAGCAAGATGTACCAACGCTATTGGTTGATTCAACGGAAGCCGAAGCGGTAAAGCTGTTCTCAAATACCTACTTAGCCATGCGCGTAGCTTACTTTAATGAGCTGGATACCTATGCAGAAAGTCATGGGCTCGATAGTAGGCAGGTTATAGAAGGTGTTGGCTTAGATCCGCGTATTGGCAGTCACTACAATAATCCAAGTTTTGGTTATGGTGGCTATTGTTTACCAAAAGATACAAAACAGCTCAGAGCCAACTACGACCAGGTGCCTAATAGTTTGATCTCTGCGATTGTAGATGCCAACTCCACGCGGAAAGACTTTATTGCGGATTCAATATTGAAAAGAAACCCTAAAATAGTGGGCATTTATCGTTTAGTCATGAAAAGCGGATCCGATAATTTCAGAGCCTCTGCTATTCAAGGCATTATGAAGCGTATAAAAGCAAAAGGTATTGAAGTTGTTATTTTTGAGCCAGCGTTTGAAGACGAAGACTTCTTCAATTCAAGAGTAATAACCGATTTAAACGAATTTAAACAAGTCTCAGATGTGATTGTCGCCAATAGGCTGGCTGATGAGATAAAAGACGTGCAGGCTAAAGTATATACCCGTGATTTGTTTGGTAGCGACTAAAGCTATCGAGCACAAGAAGCTGACTGAGAGTGAGGTAGTGCGCCACCGCAGTAGCTCTAAGCGGTTGCTTGGCACGGGTAAAAATGCTAATCTTGAACGAATTGTAGGCGATTTAAATAACGCCAATAGAACTGAACCTTAAAAACTCTGCACATTGTCAGGCGTATTCCCATACGAGATGTGCGGAGTTTTTTATTATGACCCTAAATATCTGACTGTTTAGGGGGTGATTAGTCTGACCCAAATCCGTATTGTTTTGACGTTGTTTTAAATAATGTTTTGAGCGGTGCAAACCTCGGGGTAGCCTACACCAAGCTTTATAGGATGTATTAATGGAAAATTTTGCTGAGTTATTTGAAGAGTCGTTACTGACACTGGACATGAAGCCAGGGTCTATTGTTACCGGTACAGTTGTAGATATCGATAGCGATTGGGTAACGGTAAACGCAGGTCTTAAATCTGAAGCCATCATTCCACGCAGCCAGTTCTTAAACGACAAAGGCGAGTTGGAAGTAGCAGTTGGCGATGAGACTCTAGTTGCTCTTGACGCAGTAGAAGATGGTTTTGGTGAAACTAAGCTATCTCGTGAAAAAGCAAAACGTGCTGAAGCTTGGAAAGAGCTTGAGAAAGCATTCGAAGAAAACGCTGTTGTTAAAGGCGTTATCAACGGTAAAGTTAAAGGCGGTTTCACGGTTGAATTGTTCAACATTCGTGCATTCCTACCTGGCTCGTTGGTTGACATCCGTCCAGTGCGCGATACTTTGCACTTGGAAGGTAAAGAATTAGATTTCAAACTTATCAAGTTAGATGCTAAGCGTAACAACGTTGTTGTTTCTCGTCGTGCTGTTCTTGAAGCTGCTAACAGCCAAGAGCGCGAAGAGTTGCTAGCTAACTTGCAAGAAGGTCAGTCTGTTAAGGGTATCGTTAAGAACCTAACGGACTACGGTGCTTTCGTTGATCTAGGTGGCGTTGATGGTCTATTGCACATCACTGACATGGCTTGGAAGCGTATTAAGCACCCAAGTGAAATCGTTGCTGTTGGCGACGAAATCGACGTTAAAGTATTAAAATTCGATCGCGAGCGTAACCGTGTATCTCTAGGTCTTAAGCAATTGGGTGAAGATCCATGGGTTGAGATCAAAGCACGTTACCCAGAAAACGCAATCGTTACTGCTAAAGTAACGAACTTGACTGACTACGGTTGTTTCGCTGAGTTGGAAGAAGGCGTTGAAGGTTTAGTACACGTTTCTGAAATGGATTGGACTAACAAGAACGTACACCCATCTAAAGTTGTTCAGGTTGGTGATGATGTTCAAGTTATGGTTCTTGACATCGACGAAGAACGTCGTCGTATCTCTCTAGGTATCAAGCAGTGCACCATGAACCCATGGGAAGAGTTTGGAACTAAGTTCGAGAAAGGCGCTAAGATCTCTGGCAAAATCAAGTCAATCACTGACTTCGGTATCTTCATCGGTCTAGATGGCGGCATCGACGGTTTGGTTCACTTGTCTGACATTTCTTGGAACGATACTGGCGAAGAAGCCGTTCGTGCATACAAAAAAGGCGATGAGCTAGAAACAGTTATCTTGTCTATCGATCCTGAACGTGAGCGCATCTCTTTGGGCGTTAAGCAGCTAGACAGCGATCCTTTCGCTGAATACGCTTCTGAAAACGACAAAGGCACTTTGGTTACTGGTAAGGTAATCTCTGTAGACGCTAAAGCAGCAATCGTAGAGATCGCTGAAGGCGTTGAAGCAACTTTGAAGGCTTCTGAAATTAGCCGTGAAAAAGTTGAAGATGCTCGCAACGTATTGAAAGAAGGCGACTCTGTAGACGCTATCATTTCTAACGTTGATCGTAAGAATCGTGTAATCAACCTATCTATTAAGTCGAAAGATGCAGTAGCCGATAAGCAAGCAATTGCTGATCAGCGTGCTAAGTCTGAGTCTGAAGCTAAGGGACCAACTACCATTGGCGACCTTATCAAAGAGCAGTTGAGCCAGAAAGGCGAATAAGTTTTAAACTTATAGTCTGAACGGTAAAGAAAACCCTATCTCCGCAAGGAGGTGGGGTTTTTTTATGCTTGCAAATAACTACCACAGATTGTAAGTTATTGATCTAAAGACCTTTATCTGCTTCCGCCAAGGATGTCGTCATGACAAAATCAGAACTGATCGAGCGTATGTTAACCAAGCAGCCCCAGCTATCGGCAAAAGATGTCGAACTGGCGGTGAAAACAATTTTAGATCACATGTCGCAGTCCCTATCGACGGGTGAGCGTATCGAAATTCGCGGCTTTGGTAGCTTCTCGCTGCATTACCGTTCCCCGCGTATGGGGCGTAACCCAAAGACCGGTGATTCTGTCGAGTTGTCAGGCAAATTTGTGCCACACTTCAAGCCTGGTAAAGAGCTGCGTGATCAAGTGAATGAAAGTCTAGGCGCCTAATGAAATTATTAAAAAACCTCCTGATTCTATTAATAGTATTAGCTGTATTTTGCTATGGGATCCTGTTTGCACTCTACAATGAGCAGAATATCGGCTTAGATTTCTTATTTCTTGATACACTTTCAGTTCCTTTATCTTTATGGTCTGGAGGCCTGGTTGTGCTCGGTATTGTTATGGGGCTATTAACGGCGTCCGTATCAAAGATGTTGCAAAGCATTGAAAATAAACGCCTGAAAAAAGAATTGAAACAAATGAAAGCTAAGCTTGAAAAGCTTAATCACTAATGCAAATCCTCTCGAATGCCGATCTAGTGATGTTTATATTGCTAGTGATTGCGATTGCTTGCGGCTGGTTACTGGGTCGCTTTCAAGGTACGCGATCTGCAACCTTGCGGTTAGGTCGAGATACTCTACCCAGTATAGACTTCCTGCTTGCGGAAAATAATGACGGAGCGCTTGATCGGCTGTTGGATGTGGCAGAAATAAGCGACGAAGCTGTTGAGCTCTATTTGAATCTCGGTCGAGTCTTTCGTGAAAAAGGACAAACTGAAAAATCCATCCAGCTGCACCAAAACCTCTTTGCCCGCACCGATCTCTCTGATAAAGCCCAGCTTGATGTAGAGCTTGAATTAGCAACCGACTTCTTAAAAGCCGGCTTGTTCGATAGAGCGGAGCGCCTTTTGGTTGATCTCGTTCAGGAGGAAGGTCACGCCCGTAGTCAGGCCTCACGCTTATTGGTTCAGTTGTATGAAGAAGAGCAAGAGTGGCAATCGATTCTAGATCTGTATAAAAAATCAAAGCTCCAGGATCTGCCGGAAATTACCAGTCGAGTTGCGCAAGCGGCTTGTGAGTATGGGAATGAATTATTCTCTAAGGGTGATTATTTGGAAAGCCACCAATACCTTAAGTTAGCTTTAAAGATAGATCCATTATGCGCGCGAGCCAATATCATTTTTGCACAAATAGCGGCAAGTCAGAGCGAAGCCAGTGAGGCTATTCGCTGTTATTTAAAAGCATTAAAGCAAGATAATAATGCCATGCTTGCCGTCTTGCCTGATATGGTGAAGTGCTTCATTCAGCTAGAGGATTACAAGGGGCTGGATAAGCAGTTAGAAAACCACTGGCAATCTAATCATGCGGTTGAAGTGTTGGTGACACGGGTTAAATTGCTTGCCAAGCAAGATGAGCAGCAGCGTGGTATTGAGATACTGCTCACTGAGTTATTTCAGCATCCATCGAACCAAGGATTTTTTGCCCTTGTTGAGTTGGTTGTTAATGAAAAGGCCATACTAAATTCTTCGCAGCTTATGTCTGTTTATGATATTCTTCGCCGTATAGTTGAAACAGAATATAAGTACGTTTGTCGTAGCTGTGGTTTTAAGGCTAGAGAGCATCATTGGCGCTGTCCATCATGTAAAGATTGGGCCAATCTCACTGCGACAATTTAACAGGCTAAATACAAGGATGTTAGCTGCCTGAAAGACACAAACAAGTATGATTAAACGACAAAAGTAATGAAAATACCCAGCGCTGATCAAAACACAATGCCACATGATATTTCCCCCATCGTTGTCGCGCTGGATTATCCAACACCAAAGCAAGCGCTTGAAATGGCTAAGCAACTGGATCCGACCAGGTGTCGAGTGAAAGTCGGTAAAGAGCTATTTACCGCCTCTGGCCCTGCAATTCTTGAGCAATTGCACAAGCTTAATTTTGATGTCTTCTTAGATTTAAAATTCCACGATATTCCAAATACCTGTGCAGGGGCAGTTGCTGCAGCCGCAGAGCTGGGTGTTTGGATGGTTAATGTTCATGCCTCAGGTGGTGAGCGCATGATGAATGCGGCGGCGGAAGCTATCGCCAATAAAAATAATAAACCTATATTAATTGCAGTAACCGTCTTAACGTCGATGGAACAGTCGGATCTTGCCGGTATTGGTTTAGATATTAGCCCTCAGCAGCAGGTAGAGCGTTTAGCTAAACTCTCTAAACAGTCTGGTATGGACGGGGTAGTAAGTTCAGCGCAAGAGATTGAGCTGATCAAAGATATCTGCGGAAAAGACTTCTTAACCATCACACCCGGCATACGCCCAGCAGGCAGTGCATCAGGTGATCAGCGTCGTATAATGACTCCAGAAGAAGCAGTCAATGTAGGTGGTGATTATCTTGTTATCGGTAGGCCTATTACGCAATCAACAAACCCTAAAGAAGCATGCCTCGATATTATAAATAGTTTACAAACCTAGCTTGTAGATTTTCTATAATGTCTAAGTGGTATGTGGTACTCACAAAGCCTAAGCAAGAAACTCGAGCTGAAGAGCACTTGCGTGCTCAGGGTGGAGAAGTTTTTCTCCCGCAAATAACGCTTGAAAAAATGCGCAAAGGCAAACGAGTCAATGTGATTGAGTCGCTATTTCCTGGCTACCTATTTGTTAATGTAGAAGGCTGCGAGCACTTGATTGGCAGTATTCGATCGACCCGTGGCGTAAGACAATTATTGCGCTTTGGTGTAGAGCCAATAGAACTAAGACAAGATTTAATCGATGACTTGCGTCATCGTTGTGGTGATTTAAATCAACATGGCGAAGGCTTTGAAGATAGTCGCCAGCGAGTATTTAAAGAGGGGCAGGTTGTGGACATAACCTCGGGCCCGTTTAAAGCTTACCAAGCAATTTTTAAACAATTTGATGGTGAGCAAAGAGCTATTATCTTATTGAATTTATTAAGCCAGCAGCAAGAATTGTTGGTTGAGTTAAAACAACTGCAAGCACTTTAAGTAACGATGATCTTAAGTGAGCAGAATATGGTTGGATATGCGACAGCAGGGAAAGTTCGCGAGAACCCTTGGGCGGTAGCGTGCCTGATCAAATATAAATGGCTTAAAATCCAGAGTCGATATCCTGCAATGTGTACAAAGATTTGAATACTTGTATCTTGTTTTTATGATGTTTAAATTTTAAAGAGGGTGCTTCCGCGTGCGAATAGCAATTGCCGGGATAGGTTATTTAGGTTTATCAAATACCATGCTGCTTGCACAGTATAACGAAGTAGTTGCTGATGATATTATTAAAGAAAAAATAGGCCTACTAAACAACCTCCAATTGAATGTGTGGGAATCTCAGATTCCCTACAAAATAAAACGTTAAATCTTAGCGCAACCTCAGATAAAAAACAGGCATGTAAAAATGCCGACTTTGTGATTGTGGCTAATAGGCTTGCGGAAGGTATTAAAAATGTACAAGGTGAACTTTATACTCGTGATTTGTTTGGTAATGATTAAATGAAAGTATTAACAGTTTTTGGTACGCGTCCAGAAGCGATAAAAATGGCGCCTTTAGTGCATGCTCTATCTGAAGACTCTCGCTTTGATTCGAGGGTGTGTGTAACGGCTCAGCACAGAGAAATGTTAGATCAGGTATTAGGTTTATTTGAAATAACACCTGAATATGATTTGAATCTAATGAAGGCCGGCCAGTCACTCAATGAGGTGACTTCGCGGATTTTATTAGAATTAAAGTCTGTTCTTCAAGAGTGCAGACCCGATATTGTATTGGTTCACGGTGATACAGCAACTACCTTTGCGGCAACTCTGGCCTGTTATTATGAAAAAATAGATGTAGGGCATGTTGAAGCAGGATTAAGAACTGGGGATATATACTCTCCTTGGCCTGAAGAGGGAAATAGAAAGCTCACAGGAGTACTAGCCAAGCTTCATTTTGCACCTACGGAATTTTCTAAAAATAACCTACTGAATGAAAACGTCCGCAAAGATAATATTATTGTAACCGGCAACACCGTTATTGATGCATTGTTACAAGTAGTTGATAAAATTAACGGTAGCATTGAACTACAGAAAGAACTTAAAAAGCATTATGAGTTCTTAGATGAATCTAAAGAGTTAGTTGTAATAACGGGTCATCGTCGAGAAAACTTTGGTCAAGGTTTCGAAAATATTTGTGCTGCAATAGCGGAGTCGGCACGATTAAATCCCGAAGCTCAGTTTGTATATCCTGTTCATCTTAATCCAAATGTTCAAGAGCCTGTAAATAGGTTGCTTAATGGGTTAAAAAATGTATTTTTAATTGAACCGTTGGATTATTTGCCTTTCGTGAATCTAATGAGATTATCTACACTGATCCTAACCGATTCGGGTGGTATTCAGGAAGAAGCTCCAAGCTTAGGTAAGCCTGTATTGGTAATGAGAGATACTACAGAGCGACCTGAAGCTGTTAGTGCAGGAACTGTTGAGCTAGTGGGAACAAGTAAAGAAAAAATTGTAGATGCGATTACTGAACTGCTTAAAAAAGAAGAAAAATTTCAAACTATGAGTAAAGCTCATAACCCTTATGGTGATGGTAAGGCTTGTTTGATAATATTAAACGCACTGGAAAATAAAAGATAAATTATGTCATTTGAAACTATCTCTGTAATTGGCCTTGGTTATATCGGTTTACCAACAGCTGCCATGTTTGCATCACGTAAAAAGAAAGTAATTGGTGTTGACGTTAATGAGGCTACAGTAAACACAATAAATCGTGGTGAAATACACATTGTAGAACCTGAGTTGGATATACTCGTTCGTGCGGCAGTAAGCGAAGGTTATTTGAAGGCTGTGTTAACACCAGAACCTGCAGATGCCTTCTTAATTGCCGTTCCAACTCCTTTTAAGTCATGTAATGAACGTGGGATTCCAGAGCCAGACCTAAGATATATAGAATCGGCAGCTAGAGCTATTGCACCAGTATTAAAATCAGGGGACTTAGTGATTTTAGAATCCACCTCACCTGTGGGCGCAACTCAACAGGTGGCGGAATGGCTAGCTGAAGCTAGAAAGGATTTGAGCTTTCCTCAAGATAAAGGCGAGGATTCAGATATTAGAGTGGCACACTGCCCTGAGAGGGTTTTGCCAGGGCATGTCGTTCGGGAGTTGGTTGAGAATGATAGAGTAATTGGTGGCTTAACACCTAAATGCTCAAAGTTAGCCGTAGAGCTTTATAAAATTTTTGTAGATGCGGATTGTGTCATTACTAATGCCCGCACAGCTGAGATGGCAAAGTTAACAGAGAATAGTTGTCGTGATGTTCAAATTGCTTTTGCAAATGAATTGTCAATGATTTGTGACAAATTAGATATTGACGTGTGGGAGTTGATAAGTTTAGCTAATAGACACCCTCGAGTTAATATCTTACAACCAGGTCCGGGAGTCGGTGGGCACTGTATTGCAGTTGATCCTTGGTTCATTGTTTCAAAGTCACCAAATGAAGCCCAACTAATTCATGCAGCTCGTAAAGTAAATGATACCAAGCCTGAGTGGGTTATAAATAAAGTCAAAATTGCAATAGCTGAGTTTATGCTGGAAAATCCAGATAAAACTGCTAAAGATATTACTATCGCTTGTTACGGTTTAGCATTTAAGCCCAATATTGATGATCTACGTGAAAGCCCTTCAGCAGAAATTACAAAGAAAATAGAAGCAATGCATGTGGGTAAGGTCTTAGCTGTTGAGCCGAATATAGATAATCTCCCAGAGTCATTTGGTCGAGTTAACTTAGTTGGCTTTAAAGATGCTTTGGAAATTGCGGACATTCAGTTATTGTTAGTTGATCATAAAGAATTTACGAATTTATATCCGAAAAAGGGTGTAATCATTGATACAAAGGGTATTTGGAAATAAGTATGCTAAACAATAAAACAGTTCTAATTACGGGTGGAACAGGTTCATTTGGTAAGAAATTTATTGAAACTATTCTTAATAGCTATCCAGATGTAAAAAAAATAATAATTTATTCTCGCGATGAATTAAAACAATCTGTGATTAAGCAGAAGTATCCAGAATATGATTATCCCCAATTACGTTTCTTTATTGGGGATGTTCGTGATCGTGAACGTATGACACAGGCATGCGAAGGTGTAGATGTTATTATTCATGCGGCTGCGATAAAGCAGGTCGATACAGCAGAATATAATCCAACTGAATGCATTCGTACCAATGTAGATGGTGCTGAAAATGTAATTCATGCAGCGCTTGCTTGTGGTGTTAAAGATGTTGTTGCGTTATCAACTGATAAGGCTTGCGCACCAATTAATTTATATGGAGCTACAAAATTAGCTTCTGATAAGCTGTTTGCAGCGGCAAATAATATACGCGGGTCAAAAGACATCAAGTTCAGTGCTGTACGCTATGGAAACGTTATGGGATCTCGTGGTTCAGTGATTCCATTCTTTTTGGATAAGCGTAAAGAAGGTCTTCTTCCAATTACACATGAAGAAATGACTCGTTTTAATATCTCTCTTCAGGATGGTGTTAATTTGGTTATGTTTGCTATTGGTAATCACTTGGGAGGAGAAATCTTTGTCCCTAAGATACCATCATACAAAATAATGGATATTGCTGAAGCTATAGCCCCCAAGTGCAAGACTCGTATAGTGGGTATTCGTCCTGGAGAAAAATTACATGAAGAGATGATTACTGAATCTGATTCTCTCAACACAATAGATCTAGGGCCCTATTATGCAATATTACCTTCAGTGTCATACGCATATGAAAAATCTGATTTTTTAGAGCATCATAAAGCTAAGCCTGTTCCATTCGGTTTCAAATACAACTCAGGTGAAAACGAGGAGTGGGAATCAGTAGAATCTTTAAGAGATTTGATAGTTGAACACGTAGATTCTAATTTTAAGGCTTAACTATGATTCCTTATGGCAAGCAAGATATAACCCAGGATGACATCGATTCGGTAGTCGCGGTTCTTAAATCTGATTTTTTAACACAGGGTCCTCAAGTTCCATTGTTTGAAGATTCAGTTGCTAATGCAGCGGGTGCAGAATATTCCGTGGCCGTGAATTCAGCAACTTCAGCGCTGCATATTGCTTGCTTAGCTTTAGGCGTTGGCAAGGGAGATGTAGTGTGGACCACTCCAATTACTTTTGTGGCATCTGCTAATTGTGCATTATATTGTGGCGCTGAAGTAGATTTTGTAGATATAGATCCTGTCTCGTACAATTTAAGTGCCAATTGTCTTGAGGAAAAATTAATAAATTCAAAAAGGGAAGGTTTGAATTTGCCTAAGGTAGTGATCCCAGTTCATTTGTGTGGTCAGCCCTGCGAAATGGATCGGATCAAAGCCTTGAGTGAAGAATACGGATTTTATATTATCGAAGATGCTTCGCATGCTATCGGCGGGAGATATAAAGGCAATCCTGTCGGGAATTGTGAATATAGCGATATTACAGTTTTTAGCTTTCATCCTGTAAAAATAGTTACGACTGCAGAAGGAGGTGTTGCGACGACAAACTCTACAGAATTGGCTCAAAAAATGGAATTATTTCGTAGCCATGGTGTTACTCGAAATCCAGACCTTATGACAGGAAATAGCGATGGGGGTTGGTATTACGAACAAGTTGAACTAGGTTATAATTACAGGATGACTGAACTCCAAGCAGCTCTTGGGGTGAGTCAAATGTCCAGGCTGGATGAATTCGTTTCTAGACGTAACGAGTTAGCTGATCGGTATGACTACATGCTAAAAGATTTCCCTCTGATTACACCTAAGCAAAGTCCTGATGCTTATTCCGCCAGACATTTATATGTTATCCGATTGAATCTTGATGAAATACCATTTACACATAAACAAGTTTTTGAGCAATTAAGAGAAAAAGGAATTGGAGTTAATATTCATTATATCCCTGTCCATACTCAACCGTATTACCAGAAGCTTGGCTTTAATGAGTTCGAATTTATTGAAGCAGAAAAATATTATACCAACGCCATTAGTCTCCCTCTGTTTCCTTTAATGACAGATGAACAACAAAATGAAGTCGTATCGGTATTAAGAAATATTATTAAATAAAACAGATGCTTCTGTTAGGTGATTTATTGTGAACAAAACTGTAATAATCGATGGTCGAAAGATTGGTGTTGATCATCCTCCTTATGTAATTGCAGAGTTATCTGCGAATCACAATGGTGATATTAATCGTGCTTTTAGCATCATGGAGGAAGCGAAAAAATCTGGTGCTGATGCTATTAAGCTTCAAACCTATACTCATGACACTATTACAATTGACTGTGACTCAGAAGAATTTCAAATAAAAGGTGAGTTATGGGGTGGACAAACCCTTTATCAATTATATAAAGAGGCTCATATGCCTTGGGAGTGGCATAAACCTCTTTTTGAGAAAGCTAAAGAATTAGGTATTACAATATTTAGTTCTCCCTTCGATTTCTCTGCTGTAGATTTATTGGAAGAGCTAGGCGCTCCAGCTTATAAAATTGCATCATTTGAAGTGATAGATCTACCTTTAATTGCCTATGTTGCAAAAACTAGAAAACCTATGATTATTTCAACAGGAATGGCAACTGAAGAGGAAATTTCAGAAGCAATTAGTACAGCGAGGAATAATGGTTGTGATGACTTGGTAGTTTTAAGATGTGTCAGTGAATACCCAGCGTCTCCAGCTGATTATAAATTAAAGCTAATTCCTTATATTTCTAAAAAATTTGATGTGGTAGGAGGGTTATCTGATCATACAATAGATAATACGACAGCAATTACAAGTGTTGCTATGGGAGCTGCTGTTATTGAAAAGCATGTGACACTAGATAGAAATGGTGGCGGAGCTGATGATAGTTTTTCATTAGAGCCTGCCGAATTGTCTCAGCTATGTACGGGTGTAAAAGTTGCTTGGGAAGCACTTGGAAATGAAATCTTTGAAAAAGAGGATGGTGAGTTTAGCCATATTAAGGCTCGTAGATCTTTATATGTGGTTGAAGATATATCTGTTGGGGAGGAATTTACACCAGATAATGTAAGAAGTATCAGGCCAGGATATGGTTTACTGCCAAAGTATTATAATGAAGTATTAGGGAAGATTTGCAAAATAGATATACGTAGAGGAACACCTCTATCTAAAGATCATTTCTGAATATTTAAATTATTACAGAATATAAATAACTAAATTAAATTGGCTAAAAAATGAATAATATTTGCATAATCCCCGCTAGAGGCGGAAGTAAACGTATTCCGGGTAAAAATATTAAAGAATTTTTTGGGAAGCCAATTATTGCCTATTCTATTATAGCAGCTAAAGAATCAGGGCTGTTTAGTGAAGTTATGGTCTCAACTGATTGCGAGGTTATCGCTAATATATCTAGGCAATATGGTGCGTCTACCCCCTTTATGAGAAGCGAGAGAAACTCAGATGATTTCGCGACTACGGCTGATGTTCTAATAGAGGTGCTTTCATACTACGCTGAAAAAGATAAGGAATTTAGGCATGCCTGTTGTCTGTATCCTGCTGCACCATTGGTATCATGTGAAAATCTTATCGAATCTTATGAAATTTTAAATTCAAATAAATTTGATTCACTATTTCCTATTGTTGAATATTCGACGCCTATATATAGAAGTTATAAACTTGCTAGTGGCAAGGTTGAAATTAATTGGCCAGAATATAAAAATACAAGAACACAAGATTTAGAAAAATCTTATTTTGATTCTGGACAGTTTTATTGGTTTGGAGTTGATGCATTTCTGGAGACAGGAGATATGATTAATGATAATTGTGGGGGGTTTCCTATATCCGAAGTTAATACGCAAGATATTGATAATGAAACCGATTGGAAGCTCGCTGAGATGAAATATCACTTGATGAGAAGTGAAGGTATGATTAATGAAAATTGATATCATTACTGATGGTAACAATAAGCTAGGTATGGGGCATGTATACCAAGTTGTTACTCTGGTTCGATACTTATTAAAATCTAACCCAA
This sequence comes from Oleispira sp., assembly GCA_047616865.1. Taxonomy (GTDB): domain Bacteria; phylum Pseudomonadota; class Gammaproteobacteria; order Pseudomonadales; family Oceanobacteraceae; genus Oleispira. Next base: position 84,728 of record JBLGBO010000003.1, on the reverse strand, counting down.
AACTTGATATAAACCTTTATACAAAAAGTGATCGGGCAGTCGTAAAACTATTAAAGACAACTGACTGTAAGGTTGTAAATTGTGTGAGTGATAGTGATCTCTTTGGTTGTCTTGAGGAAAGAAAATCGAACAGCATTATTTTTGACAAACTAGATGTGTCACCCTTGTTGGCAAAGAAAATCAAAGAAAATATCAATTCAAAATTGTTTATATTTACAAATTTAACAAATGCGAATGATTATGCTGATGTAACTCTTATGGCTGGAATTAGCGATGATTTCAAAAACTTGTGTAAAGTTGACGAGAGTTCTGGGAAGATAGAATTTTTTGGGCCAAAGTATTGGATATTAAGACCAGAATTTTTAGAGTTAAGAGAAGTAAATAGGAACATAGGTCCAACAAAGAGAATACTATTAATATTCGGTGGGTCAGATCCATCAAACTTTTCAACAAAAGTGTTAGAAAGCCTATTTGAAATGCAGACTGAATTTAATATATCTTTAGTATTAGGTGGTGGTTTCAATCACAATGAAAAGCTAAAAGAAGTTATTCAAACGAACACTTCATTGTCAAAAGTTGATGTGTTTCGAAGTGTGGATAATATTGCAGAAATGATGATGCAGAGTGATGTTGTATTTGCATCTCCAGGATTAACTTATTTCGAATCGCTAGCTGTAGGGACTCCTGTTCTTGGCTTCCACCAAAATAAAATGCAAGAAGATGTGTTTGATAAGCATTTACCGACTTTGGGCTTGGGTGACTTGAGTAAATTACTTGATATTGTTGAAAATAAGGGTTTTGTTTTCCCCAGTGATTTATTTATCAAGAATATGGATATTGGTCAGGGAGTAAAAGAAATTATTGATCAAATTTTACTCCCATCCCGATTTGTATTTCAAAGTATAAAAGATGATAAAAGTGATTTTGATGTGACATAACATTGTGTATCATTTTTAGACGATTTATTATATTTAGGCTTGGACTTTAAGTGGTCTTTTATTGCTAGATTAGCTGAATTTTAATTAAGGTGTAAGTGATAATGAATTATGATTCTAATGAAAAAAAGGTATTAGTTTTTGGCGCGTGCGGATTTATGGGAACATATCTTATAGATGAACTAGTTAAAAAAAAATATAGGGTTGTAGCTTCAGATATTGATTCATCAAGTACTGAATATTTTAAAGAAAAAAATATTTCATTCTTTAATATTGACATAACAAAAGAAAGTGATTTTGATAAACTGAATGACCAATCATTTGATGTGGTTGTTCATCTAGCGGCTCATCAACCTGCTAATGTTAGCGAAAAAGGAAATGATCCTGCATCATATGTCAAAGTTAATATCTTGGGCACACTAAATATTTTAAAATATTGTGAACGTAGTTCTGTTGGTTCTATTATTTATGGTAGCTCCCATAGAAATACTCAGGGTTTATGGGCTGATATCGATAGGGCATTATTAGAAAGCGATGGTCGTGAGGTAAAGTTTGATACTGAATACACATTATTCAGCATATCCGAGACTGCAGCTCAGGACTTAGTCAAATACTACACCGCCCAGCACGGCTTAAGAGGGATTACTTTTAGACTACCCCCTGTTTATGGGTACGGTCCTCATACTGAAATATTTAAAGATGGAAAGCCAATTAAAACAGGATTCCAAATATTTATTGATAAAGCGATGACTTCTGAACCTATTGAGGTGTGGGGGGACAGCAGTATTGGTCGAGATATTGTTTATATAAAAGATGTTATCAATGCTTTTATTTTAGCAATCGAGCACGATACTGCGAGTGGTTTGTTTAATATTACATCTGGGAAGAAGCTTACTTTGATGGAGGAGGTATCTTCTATCCTTGACGTTTTCGGACCAGAAAATTTACGCTCTAAAATTATTGAAAAACCTGAAATTGATAATAGTATTGATTCTTTTTATTATGATATATCCAAGGCAAAAGATGTACTCGGCTGGGAGCCTCAATACACCTTTAAGGATATGTTGAAGGATTTTATTAAGGAATCAAGTTCAAAAAAATTCAGTCACTTACTGGATAATAGGCAAGAAAAATTAAATAATTATAAGCAAGAGGATTGATAAATGTTAGAAATTGATGGTTTAGAGTTGATGGGCGAAAATGTAAAGTCCAAATTAAAATCTTGTGGTGAGAATGTCACTATTTATCCAATGGCCAAGATTGCTTTTCCACATACTGTAGAAATCGCTGCAAATGCTAAAGTCAGAGATTTTGCATTTATTTTTGCAGGAGAGGGGGTGACAATTGGTGAGTATTCTGATATCCAGCCCCACACGGTTATTTGGGGTGGCGGAAAAACAATTATTGGAGATCGGGTGTCTACTGGTCCAGGGACTGTTTTTTTATCACAAACTTATAGTCACAAAACACCTGGTCGTAAAATGGTTGATGGCATGGGTGACGAGCAGAGTGAAATTCTTGGTGGAGTCTTAGAAATAGGGAATGATGTTTATATTGGCGCTAATAGTACTATTATGCCAGTTAAAATTGGCGAAGGTTGCGTCATCGGCGCTGGTAGTTTCGTTGGTAAGGATTGTGAACCATGGGGAATATACATTGGTAGCCCTGCGAAAAGAGTAGGTGAAAGGGAGCGATGAGCAATAAACTTTGTTCAGTTATGCAGCCTACCTTTTTACCTTGGTTAGGCTACTTTGATTTGATTGATAACTCTGACGACTTTGTTTTTTATGATGATGTTCAATTTACAAAACAAAGTTGGCAGTCTAGAAATCAAATCAAAACGGCTAATGGTGTGATTTGGTTAACAGTGCCTTTAAAAAAGCATGACTTAAGTTCTAAAATTAATCAAATTGAAATAAATAATAGTAAGCCATGGATTCCTAAGCTTTTAAAAACATTATTTTTTACTTATCAAAAGACTATGCACTTTAAGGAGGTTTATGCTTTTTTTGATGATCTCTTTAATGCTAAAGAATACGTGATGCTCTCCGATTTATCTATTTCTATCTTAGAGGCTCTAGTAGTAAGGCTTGGGATTGATACACGTTTATATCGAAGTTCAGGTATGAGTAGTCTAGGTAATGATCGAGAATTAAGATTAATCAATATATGCAAATCATTGGAATGTACTAATTACCTTTCTGCAAAAGGGTCATCTTTATATATCGAAGCTAATAGGCCTAGTGGGATATTCCCTGATTATAATATTGAATTATTCTATCAAAATTTTAACCATCCTAAGTATAATCAAATTCATGGAGGGTTTTTGGCATATATGAGTATAATTGATTTGATATTTAATGAGGGCTTTGATAAAACACTGAATATTATTAGAGCAGGACGTGGAAGTCATTTGAAATCAAGTGAGCTAGATTAATTTAAATATTATTTACAAATTATTTAAAATCTCTGGTCATCGGTGTTAATTGGTATTTTCTAAATATTTAATATTTGTGACACATGTTAATACTTAATTAGGCATTGAATTATATTTATTCATATTATAATTCCAATGGTTTGGTCTAAGTAAGGTTTGATAAGTTATATTATTAATTAGAGTCGCTAGGTATATGAGATCACATATTAATAAAGATGTGATAGATGAGTGCTAGTAAGTAATAGTCGTGAGTGTCTTTAGGATAAACTAAATCCTACATTCGTTTGAAGCTCAATGAATAATATTTTTACATGAAGAATAAGTTTATAAAAATGAAAGTACTAAAAAAGATATTGAGTTTTTTTATTCCAGATTTTAATGAGCGAAAGTTTATTAGATATCTTAAGAGTAAGGGAGGGGATTTTGAAGCAAAAGCTGCGACTAGTGGTGTTGTTTTGATGGATGTATTGCCACATCATTCCTTTATTTTTCAAACATACAAGTATTATAGGTATTTTTTATTGAATAGAGGGTTGAAGCCAGTTTGCATTTTACCTATTGATGTCGGTGTTGTTTCTAAAGTAAAAAGTTTTATTTTTCCGATTTCTTCTGTTGGAAAATTATATAAAGCAATTGGTTTTACAGAGGTTATAACATTTATTTCCTACGGCGATCGGTCTGAATTAAATAGATTGGCTGATGAGATATTTAAAGGTTTAAATAATAAAAGCGATGTATTGAATATAAAGTTCAACGATGTATTAGTTGGTGATCTTATTTATGACACTTACCTGCGAAAGCTGAGTGTCGCAACGGTAGATATTAATGATGAATATTTAAAGCATTTAATAGAATTATCTTTGCTTATATATAATAAAGTTAATAGTTATCTTCTAGCTAATAACGTGCAGTTTATTGTTATTAGTCACGCCGTGTATATCCAATATGGGATATTGGCGCGTTGCGGGGCTAGAGACAATATTAATACATTTGTTGTTAGTAAGCCGTCTAAGGTATTTTGTCCTATAACTAAGTCACATTACTTTCAAACGTCTGATCACTCGTTATATAGAGAGGTTTTTATAACACTAGATAGTAAAGAATCTCGCTTGGAAAAAGCTAGAGATATGTTGGTTTCTCGTTTGTCGGGTGAAATCGATGCTGGTATTTCGTACATGAAAAAATCGGCTTACTCTAATGATATCGATAATAATAAGAAATCAATAAAATCATCAAATAAAAACAAAGTTTTAATTATGTTGCACTGTTTTTTTGATAGTCCACACATATATAACAACATGGTTTTCGAGGATTTTTACGAGTGGATATTGTGTACTTTAAATAATATTGATTATGATGTTAATGATGTTTACATTAAGCCTCATCCGAATGGTATTAATGGAAACGATGAGATTATTGAAGAGCTAAAGAAATTATATCCTATAGCTAATTTTTTAGATAAGAAAATATCTAATAAACAAATACTTGATGATGGCATCGACTGTTTAATCACAGTATATGGAACAGTTTCATATGAGTTTGCATATCAAGGCGTCACCGTCATTACCGTTGGTGATAATCCTACTTCTGCTTATGATTTTACGCTAGAGGCGAAAAGTCGAGAGGAGTATATGTGTATATTGGATAATTTACCTAATTTACAAGTGAATGTGAATAAGTCAGACATCGAGGAGTTTGTTTATATGCATTATTTTCATGCCTTTGAAGGGCGTGTTAGTGGAGATAATGATCTGTTAGGTTATTTTAGGGCTTCTGATAACCCTAGTGTTATTGATGACCTTCTTAATGAAGAGCTGGAGGGTAAATTTTCTGATTTCGATTCAATCGTTACTTTGGCTTTGCAATCAATGAATATTAAGTAGTTTATTATGAGATTTTTTTCTAATTTTCATGTGAAAAAAATATTTCACTTTGGTTTTGGTTCAATTGTTGCTGTAGTAGTTTCATATTTATCTATGTATATTATTAATAGCACATTATCAAGAGCTCAGATGGGTGAATATGCTCATCTATTTAATATATTAAACATATCAGTACCTCTTGTTTCTTTAAGCTTATATTCAGCATATTTAAGATTTATGCCAATATGTAATAAATTTGATTTAGAGGTTTTTGTAAAAACTCGACTAAAGGCTTCTTTTCTTGTATTTTCACTATTGATATATTTTTATACCGGTAGTGTTTTAATTGTATCTTTTGCATTTATTCTACTTGTCCAGGAACGTCTCTATTTTTTTCGTTCAACACTACATATTAGAAATTATAATGTGCTAAACATAAGTCAGAAAGTTATCTATTTGTCAGTGTTGGTTGTTTTTTATTTTAATTATAAATTGAATGCGGAGATTGTTTTTTCATTATTAGGATTGTCATACTTTTTATCGTACTTATTATCATTCTTTCTAAATAAATATAGTGATGGTGAATTTTTATCTTCGAACAATGTGCAGTTCAATGTTGTTTATAAATTTTGTTTAATGATATCAATGGTAAGTATTATTAACTGGATATTAGGCATATCAGATCAATTTATGATTGAGTATTATTATGGAAAGGAGCAGCTGGCACCTTATGCAGTTACATTTAGAATAGTATCGCTGTTAGGGCTTTTTTCAGGGATTTTTTTATCATATTATCCAACTATGTATTATAGGGATGTTGAACTAGGGATTACATCTAATGTTCTATTGATAAGAAAAGTGTTTGTGATTGGTTTCATTTTTGTATCGCTATCAATGATAGTGTTGGGAGATAGTTTATATGTCATATTTGGTGCATCGGAATATATTCAAGAAATTGAATATTTCTATTGGTTGATTCTAGGTGAGTTTTTTAGAATAATTGCTTCGATAAATATGACATATAGAAGTTTTAAATTACAGCAGCATTATTCTATTATTATTTTAACTGCAACAGCAGTGATAAATGTGGTTTTCAATTTTCTGTACATGGAAGAGTTTGGATCGATCGTAGCCTGTTATAGCACTTTATTTAGTTATTTATTCTATTACTTAGTCTCATTTTTGTTCTCATTTATGCCTGAGAAAAAATATTTTAAAGAGATAAGTAAGTCTAAGGTCTCCGCACTTTAAGTGCACTGATATTCTCATTGAATTTCATAGCTTCGTAGTGATAAATTTTTGAATCAAGAATGAGGTGTTTTTTAACGATAATTTAAGCTTTGCGATAGGGATTTTAGTTTATTCAGTATGCAGTTCTAAGCAAATAAAATTATGATTTGAAAAGGTGTAATAGTCAGTACCTATTTACGGAAAATTCGTTGGTTTCTAGGATAGAGATAAGTATATATGATTTTTTGATGGTCATTTTCTAATAATGTTGTAAGTAGGGTGCTGAATAGTTTTACGACGAGATGATAATGTGATATTCGTATGTAATTGAATCACTCTAGGTATATTGTAGAATAGTCTGGTATGTCTAGACTTTATTAATATTTTTAATATAGGAAGTAATAAATGAAGTATGCGTTGACTCATTGCTATACGGATCACAATAAAGGTGATGCTGCTATTATAGTTTCTACAACTCAATTAATAAGAAACAGTGATAGCTCAGCTGAAATAAATATGTTCTCTACTTTTGGCCCTAATGATAGTCAATTTAAAAATGAACATGAGTTTATCAGTAAGTATGCAGATAATATGTACCCAGGCATGTTTTATCAACCAAGGCCTTTATTTGCCGGTAGTGATAAGTCGCGAGTTATACATTTGCTTTGGATTTTTATTAAATTTATGCTGTTACTTGTTACATCTAATAATATTGTTCAAAAAATATTATTTAATAAATTGGAGAGGCAGGGTATAGAAGTCTTTTTGGATAGTGATGTGATAATTAGTAAGGGAGGTAGTTATATTACGTCACAAAATACTTCGGTAAGACAGTGTATATCTTTATTTACTATGCTTTATCCGTTCTTTTTAGCAAAAAGATATAATAAGAAAATGTTTATTTTTAGTCAGTCACTTGGTCCTGTTGTTGGATCTCTAAATCAATGGCTAACAAAGAAGGCACTTTCTGGCATAGAGAAAATATTTTTGAGGGAGGATGCATGTTTAAAAAATTATAGTGAAGTTAAAGCGCTTTCAGATTATGTGGAAATGGAAATCATACCCGATACGGCTTTCTATTTGACAAGTGAAGTCGAACAATCCAAACATGATGTTAAAATTAAAGAGGATAAGTTTAATGTTGGTTTAACTTTAGTCGATCATGCATTTAAATATATATCAACTCAAAAAGAGAAATGTGAGAAAATAGAAAATTATAAACTATCTATTGTAAAAAACATTGAGTACTTAATTGAAAATCATGATGCGTATATTCATATTTTCCCGCAGGTAATCTCAGATAACTCTCACCTTGGTCATAGTGATGTTAGGATATCGTTAGAAATTGAAGAGATATGTAAAAACTTGGGCTATGGTGATCGAGTGAAATATCATGCTGGTGATTATAATCCTATGCAGTTAAAGGAAATGTATAAATTAATGAAAATATTTATTGGTACAAGGCTACATTCGGTGATATTTTCACTTAGTGTTAATGTCCCATCAATTAATATTGCATATCACGGCACAAAATCTCAAGGTATTCTTAGTGCCATAGATGGGTTTGAGATGAATGTGATTGAAATCGATAGTATTACACCAGAGATACTAATTGGTAAAACGAAATCACTACTTGATAATAGAAAATCACTTAAAAATAAATTGTTAGTTGAGAATGTTAGGTTAAAGAGCCAGCTAGAGCAAGCTATTAAGTATGTTGTGGATGCGAGTAGATAGTTCGATGGATCGCACATGATATTTAAGAGAGATAGCCTGTTATTATTACTTATTACTACTGTATATTTGTCTATATTGATGAACGCAACCTTAATTACAGTGGGTATTAAGTATTTTTATTTGATACCTACTTTTACTTTAATTATATATTTGTTTTCTGACCGTTTTAATACTAAAAATATACAGCTACTTATTCCGTACTTTATTTATTTGTTAATGATGCTGACGGCGCTGAGTATAACTATTATTTTTCTTGATGGTGATGTTAATTCATTTATATCTTTTGGGCTTTATGCTTTCCCATTCGTAGTATGGTGTCTTTTTTATTCAAACGTAAATGGTATTTCTTATAGTGAGATTTTCGTCTCCAGTATATTTTATTCAAGTTTAGTTGGATATATTGGTGTATTTCAATTTTTAGTAGAACCAACGTTGTTCGGACTTATACCATTAAAATCAAATGCTTTCATATGGGCGGCTGATAAGTCTTTTGATGAATACTCTAGTTTTTTTAGAGCAACATCTGTTTTAGGGAGCCCTCAAGTATTTGGGCTATTTTGTGCAATTAATTTAATATTGACATTGAGATATAAAACATATGTTAGTAAAATGTTGTTTTATTTTGGGGTGGTTGGCTTAGGTATTGGTGGAGCACTATCTGGTAATAAAACGTTTTTTCTTATTGTGATTTTATATGTCAGTATAATATATTATAAATTACTGTTTACTCATTATAAGTTTTTTTTATCTTTTGTAGGCTTTATTTTTATATTCCTAATTGCGTATCAAGATATTGTCGAGAAACTACCAATGATAGAACGTGTATTTTCCGTAAGCGCAATATTAAAGCAAGAACAATCTGTAGGTCGTTTAGATCGTTATATTTATATAGTGAAAAATGCTAACCTATTCTTTGGTGAAGGATTAGGTGTTATTACGAATCAATCTACTGATGGGCTACAGGCTGCAGAGAGTTATTTTTTGAAAATATATTATGAAGCAGGGGCTTTTATGATGCTTATGTTTCTTTACATTTGCTTCCTCAGTTACAGAAAAGCTAAATATCATGATACTAGAGACTCTCTAATTATTGCTTTAACTGTTCTTGGAATGGTCGTAGTTCATGCTTTCGATAGCCCTGCATTTTTTCTTGTTTGGGGGCATCTGCTTGGTGGTATTTTTCTTACTAATTCACGTCTGCAACATCGAAAATGGAATATAAATGCAAGGTAATAAATATAAGATACTTTTTAACCTTGGTCCTTTAAAAAAAGGTGGAGGTCAAAATGTTGCATTAAACTTTTTACAAGCAATTGAAAGGAGTAGGGATTTAAATTTTATCCCATATTTTGCTGTTTGTGAATCATCTTTAATATACAGTAAACTTTCAAAAACTCAGTGGAAAGATAACTTAATCGTAGTTAGTGCAAATCCAGTAAAACGGATATTCCAAGAACTGTTCCAAGTAACGAACTATATTAGGCAAAACAAAATCGGGTTGGTTTATACCTATTTTGGTTTTGGCATGTTTGGACGTAAAATCAAGCAAGTTATTGGTTCAGCTGACTCAAATTTATACTTTCCTGAGATCGATTTTTGGAAACATGAGACGTCAATTGAGAAACTAAAAAGGTTTGTTGTTGATAAATATCGTATTTTCGGTTTGAAAATGGCTGCTGGAGTTGTTTTCGAAAACGTTGCTATGTATGAAAGAGCTGAAGCGCTGTTTGGGATTAAAGAAAAGCGGTTAATACTGCCTTCTATTGTAGAGCCTGTAGATACGCTACCAGTTGATTTTAATTTCAACCAAGATTGTGTGAAGGTTTTACTTCTGTGTGGATGGCAGAGAAACAAGAATATTTTGTTAATACCTGAACTTGCTCATAATCTTAAATTAAAGGGGTTAAATGTTCAATTTATCATTTCTGCGAAGAAAGATGATTCAAATTGTTCACAAACTTTTTTTCAGCTTGTAAAAAAATGGAATGTTGAAAAGGCCATTAATTGCATTGGGCAAGTTAATAAGTCTCAATTACCGGATCTATATACAAAGGTAGATCAGGTATTGTTACTCAGTCTATTAGAAAGTTTTAGTAATAATATTATTGAAGCTTGGCATTTCAATCGACCATTAATTGTTGCTGATGAGTTATGGTCTCGAGCTATATGTAATAAGGCAGCAAGTTATGTGCCTCGAAATGATGTTAATGCTATATCAGATACAATAGCTCTATTAGTCAGCGACTCGAAGATGGTTTTAGACTTGATTAGCGAAGGGAAGAGTGAGCTGTCTCTATACCCTGACATTCAAGAGCGCCTTAGGCAAGAATTAGAGTTTTTAGATGGGTTTGTAAAATGAAAAGTTTTTTAGTGGTAAGTTATGAGTTTTTGATGGTAATCATCTTTTCACTGCCTCGCTATCGTTTCTGTATATTTCTTAAACAATTATTGTTGAGGTTGATGGGGGCCAAGTTTGGAAGTGGGGTTGTTATTTACCCTGGTGTTTGGATTAGCCCAGGAAGAAATCTTGAAGTGAGCGATGAAGTCGACTTGGCTAAAGATGTCTTAATCACAACCTCTGGCGGCGTCTTTATTGGAGCACGTACATTAATTGGCTATAGAACACAAATACTTTCTTCTAATCATACGATTCCTCCTTTAGGTGAGCCTTTCCCTATCTCTGGTGATGTCCATCTACCTGTAAGAATAATGAATGACGTGTGGATTGGTGCAAACTGTATTATTACCCCAGGTGTTACAATTGGAGAAGGTGCTGTTGTTGCAGCAGGTAGTGTAGTTACTAAGGATGTCATGAGTAACTCTATTGTTGGTGGAGTGCCCGCCAAACTGATAAAAATGAGACAATAGCTAAATTGGAATTAAGTAAATGAATAAAATTCAACTTGAAGTATGCGCGAACTGTGTAATGGACACTACAGACAGCAAAATTATATTTGATAAAAATGGAGTATGCGATCATTGCAATACTTTTCAGAGAGATATTGAACCTCATTGGCATACTGGCGATAAAGGTTGGGCTGCAATAACCCAAATAGCCGATCAAATTAAGAAAGAAGGTGAAGGGAAGGATTTTGACTGTATTATTGGTATGAGCGGTGGAATTGATAGCTCTTACTTAGTGTATTTAGCAAAAGAAAAACTGGGATTAAGGCCTTTGGTTTTCCATGTTGATGCAGGTTGGAATTCACAACAAGCAGTGCATAATATTGAACAAATAGTCGACCGTTTGGGTTTGGATTTATATACCGATGTAATAGACTGGGAGGAGATGAAAGATTTACAATTATCTTTCTTTAAATCGGGTGTTTCTCATACCGATACACCCCAAGATCATGCTTTTTTTGCCACAATGTACAAGTTTGCTAATAAATATAAAATTAAACATATCCTAACTGGTGGTAATTATTCAACTGAATGTATTCGTAATCCATTAGAGTGGATGTACTTTCAGTCTGATGCGCGTCAAATTAAAGATATTCAGAAGAAATTTGGTACTAAGAAACTTAATAATTTTCCTTTAACAAATGTCTTGTGGCATAAAGTTTATTTGCCATACATTAAAGGTATTAAGGTTTATAGGCCATTAGACTTTATGCCTTATGATAAGGAAGAAGCAACTCAGTTTTTAGTTGATAACTTAGGTTACCAGCGCTATGCGCAGAAGCATTTTGAATCAAGGTTTACTCGCTTTTATGAAGGTTATTGGTTGCCGGAAAAGTTTGGATTTGACACTCGTAAAGTACAATATTCAAGCTTAATTGTAACGGGACAAATGACGAGAGAAGATGCCTTAGAAAAACTTAAGTCACCCGCGTATGATCCGGACACTATAGATGAAGACTTCGAGTATATTGCGAACAAATTAGGTATATCAGTTGAAGAACTTAGGGGGTATTTTAATGCACCTAATAAAACTTATGAAGATTACAAAAATCAACAATCGCTTTATGATTTCGGAGCCAAAATTATGCGGACTTTGGGTCTGGAAAAAGGCGGGAAGCGATGATAGCCATTATTGACTATGGCTCAGGTAACATTAAAGCAATAAAGAATATTTATAAAACACTGAAAATAGAGTGCAAGTTTGTCTCTGAGCCTAATCAACTTATTGGTGTGGATAAAATAATATTACCGGGTGTAGGTGCTTTTGATGAAGCTATGACACAGCTTAATAAATCGGGGTTGCGTGAAGTTCTAGATTCAATGGTTTTAGAGCAGGAAGTTCCTGTGCTTGGTGTTTGTGTTGGTATGCAAATAATGGCAGAAAGTAGTGATGAAGGTAAACTTGATGGGCTCGGTTGGTTTGATGCTAAGGTTAAGTTATTCGATGAAAGTATTTTTAACCATAAGCCTAAGTTACCGCATATGGGGTGGAATGAAATCCAGCCTAAAAGAGAAAGTCGTATTTTGACCTCTATTGATTTCGAAAAAGGATACTATTTTTTACATTCATATTATTTTGAATGCCATGATGAAAAAGATGTCTTAGCGATAACAGAATATGGTGATGTTTTTCATTGTGCTATTAATAAAAATAATATTTATGGTTTTCAATTTCACCCTGAAAAAAGTCATTCTAACGGAATTAATTTATTTAAGAATTTTGCGGAGTTATAGCTATGTTACGTTCGCGAGTTATTCCGTGTTTACTTGTACATAATAAGGGGTTAGTTAAAACTATAAAATTCAAATCCCCTAAATATGTTGGTGATCCTATTAACGCAGTAAAAATATTTAATGAAAAAGAAGTCGATGAGCTTATTGTTTTAGATATTGATGCAACAGTTAGTGGGGCTGAACCTAATTATAAGATGATTGAGAATTTGGCAAATGAGAGTCGAATGCCTTTATGCTATGGCGGTGGTATAAAGACACCTGAACAAGCACAAAAGATCATTAAGTTGGGTGTTGAAAAAGTAGCACTCTCAAGTGAAGCTGTTTTTAATCCTAAGCTTTTAGTTGATATAGCAAAAATTATTGGTTGCCAAAGTGTTGTTGTTGTTCTGGACATTAAAAAAACATTATTCGGCTCTTATGAAATATATACTAATAACGGGAAAAAGAAAGTTAAGAAAGACTTGTTTGAATTTATTGCTGAATTAGAAACTATTGGCATCGGTGAGTTAATTATAAATTCTATTGATAATGACGGTGTAATGAAAGGTTATGATTTGGCATTAATTAAAAAAGTGAGGGAGCATGTAAGTATTCCCTTAACAGTATTGGGCGGAGCAGGAAGTGCCGATGACATTGTAAATATAATTGATGAATATAAAGTTATTGGTGCTTCAGCAGGTAGTTTGTTTGTATTTAAGGGTGTGTATAAAGCTGTCTTAATTAGTTATCTACCTGAGCAAGCGTTACAAAAAATTCACCAAATTAGTAAAACCTAGCCACTGATAAATAACATTAACATTGAAGTTACTATATGAAACAAATTCTCCAAAACATAGCTAATGGTGAAACCCAGTTAGTTGAAGTTCCCTGTCCTCAGGCAAAAAATGGTCAGCTATTAATTTCTACAACTAAATCTTTAGTTTCTGTCGGAACTGAACGAATGTTAATTGATTTTGGTAAGTCAGGATGGATTGCTAAAGCGCGTTCACAACCCGATAAAGTCAAAATGGTTTTAGATAAAGTTAAAACAGACGGCTTGATGAATACAATCGACACGGTTCGCTCAAAGCTCGATCAGCCTCTTCCTTTAGGGTATTGCAATGTAGGACTAGTTCAAGACAGTGGTAGTACAGGTTATGATGTTGGCACCCGAGTTGTGTCGAACGGGAACCATGCTGAAGTGGTTCGTGTGCCTAAAAATCTTTGTGCTGAAATTCCTGATAATGTTGACGATGAAACTGCAGTCTTTACAGTATTAGCGGCTATTGCGATGCAAGGAGTTCGTATTGCTAACCCTACAATTGGGGAGGCGGTCGTCGTCACAGGATTAGGATTGATTGGTTTAATCACTGTTCAGATATTGAGAGCGAATGGCTGTCGTGTACTTGGTATTGATTTTGATTCATCTAAGTGTGAACTTGCTCGTGAGTTTGGCGCCGAAACGGTTGATCTGTCACTAGGTGAAGAGGTCTTAGTGAAAGCGAATGTGTTTTCCAGAGGGCGTGGTGTTGATGCTGTAATTATTACCGCTTCTACTAAGAGCAATGAACCTGTAAGTCAGGCTGCTACTATGTGCCGAAAGCGCGGGCGAGTGGTCTTAGTCGGTGTTGTTGGTCTTGAGTTATCTCGCTCCGATTTTTATGAAAAAGAGATATCTTTTCAGGTTTCATGTTCGTATGGTCCAGGTCGTTACGAAAGTGAATATGAAGAAAAAGGAAATGACTATCCTGTTGGTTTTGTGCGCTGGACAGAGCAGCGAAATTTTGAAGCTGTATTGGATCTGATGTCTTCCGGTGCGATTAATATGCAGCCGCTTATCAGTCATCGTTTCGAAATTGACGATGCAATAAATGCCTACAAGTGCTTAGATGATCGTGCATCATTAGGTATTTTGCTTAACTACGCCGCTAATCCAGAAAAATTATTGGCGAATAAATTGGTAAGTATTCGCACTTCTGATGTTTACACTGCACACGATGCCGTTTGTGGCTTTATCGGTGGCGGTAATTATGCTTCCCGTGTGCTAATTCCTGCTTTTAAAAATGCTGGAGCTAAATTAGACACGCTATTAACAAGTGGTGGAGTTAGTGCAATACACCACGGAAAGAAAAATGATTTTGCTAATGCATCTACCGACATATCACAATTATTAGATAATGATGCTATTAACACAGTGGTTATTGCGACACAGCATAATCTTCATGCAGAACAAGTTATCTCTTCTTTAAAGGCAGGTAAGAATGTATTTGTTGAAAAACCACTAGCATTAACTCATCTTGAACTGGACAGTATTGAGCAGGCATATAATGCCCAGGGAGGTAGATGTCGTGTCATGGTGGGATATAATCGTCGTTTTTCACCTCATATTGTGAAAATGAAGTCTTTACTGGCTAATGTTGCAGAGCCTAAAGCGTTTATCATGACGATGAATGCTGGAGTGATATCTGCGGATCATTGGACTCAAGATTCTAGTGTTGGTGGTGGTCGTATAATTGGCGAAGCATGTCATTATATAGACTTAATGCGATTTTTGACGGGTAGTGAAATAGTTGGTTTCAGCGCAACTTGCATGGGTGCAGCGCCTGGAGTTGAAGTTACGGAAGATAAGGCCGCTATCACACTGACTTTTAAAGATGGTTCTTTTGGAACTATACATTATTTAGCTAATGGTGGTAAAGCATTCGCCAAAGAGAGAATAGAGGTTTTTGCTAACAATGGTGTATTACAGCTGGATAATTTTAGAAAGCTTACTGGTTACGACTGGCCTGGTTTCAATAAAAATAAATTGATGACACAAGATAAAGGGCAAGATGATTGCTCAAAAGCATTTATTTCTGCTATAAATTCTGGTGTTGAATCACCGATTGATTTTGATGAAATTATGGAAGTAGCCCGTGTTTCTGTCGATATTGCAGAATCACTAAGAACATAGTGTAAATTGGAGTATACAAACAGGGACTAATAGTCCCTGTCTTCTATTATGAAGTTATTAACTTATTTCCACACACTTAAATACGTTAAATTTTCACAGATTTATTATCGTATTGTTAAACGATTCACTCATCCTAGCCCTAATGAAATAATTGGGGAATTAGCAGAGTGTTCGGGGAGCTGGGTGTGTCATTCTTTGTATGAGCAAAAGCTGTACGCTGGTAATCGTGTTAGGTTTTTAAATCAAGACGGTGACGTGAATAAAGCATATGACTGGAACAGCGAAACCCATACCAAACTGTGGTTGTATAACCTTCATTATTTTGACGACCTTAATGCAGATGGTTCATCTGAAAGGGCACCACTACAGCTTGATTTATTAAAAAGATGGATTGACGAAAACCCAGCTGCATTAGGTAATGGCTGGGAGCCTTATCCAACTTCGCTACGGATAGTGAACTGGGTGAAAGCGTTCTTATCGGGCATAAGTACAGATCAGGCTATATTAAGTAGTCTAGCTAAACAGGCCGGTTTTTTGTCGCAAGATCTAGAGCGCCATATATTAGGTAATCATTTATTCGTAAATGCTAAAGCGCTTATTTTTTCTGGTACTTACTTGCAGGGTAAAGATGCTGATAGTTGGCTTAAAACTGGGTTGGATATTTATGTAAAGGAATTGGATGAGCAGGTATTACCGGACGGTGGTAATTTTGAGTTAACGCCTATGTATCATGTAATCATGTTAGTTGATTTACTTGATTTAATTAATCTGTGGACTGCATATCCAAAAAAAGTTAATGCGGTTGTTGTTGAAAAGACTAAGCAAGTAGCCATTAAGATGCTTGGTTGGCTAAACATGATGAGTCACAATGACGGTAGTATAAGTTTTTTTAATGACTCCGCCTTTGGTATTGCCCCAACAAATCCCCTTGTATTTGCATATGCGGCTAAATTAGGGATCCATAATCCTTTGACTAATTCTGTTTACTCGGAAAATTTAACACTATTTGATTTACAAAATAGTGGTTATGTAAGTGTTAAATCTGATGGATATTCATTAATTGCTGATCTTGCCCATGTAGGGCCTAGTTATCAGCCCGGTCACGCCCATGCTGATACACTTTCATATGAGTTTTCGTTGGGTAAACAAAGAGTTCTTGTTAATTCAGGTATTTCAGAATACGGTTTAAATGAAGAGAGGTTAAGGCAGCGAAAAACCGCAGCACATAATACTGTAGTGGTAAATAATTTAGATTCATCACAAGTGTGGAGCGGTTTCCGCGTAGCTAAAAGAGCAAGTGTTTTAAATAGACTTGTTAACCCTGTAGTGGATAACCGTGTTCACTTTAGTGCTGCTCACAATGGTTTTAAAAAGCAAGGTGTTAATTGCATACATCACCGTGATTGGTTTGCCGAGAATAGCTCGGTAATCGTTACCGATAAACTAATTGGTAATTATATAAATGCTGTGGGCTATCTGCACTTACATCCTGAAATAGAGGTTTTGAATGTTGCTGATGAACAAGTACTATTAACTTCACGTGATTATGATATTTGTATGAAAGTTAGTGGTGCCATTGTTTCAATAGAGAATACTACTTGGCATCCTGGGTTTGGGCTCTCTATTGATAATAAGAAACTTAACTTCTTATTTGTGAAGACCTCCATGAGTATTGCTATTACATGGCAAAAGAAATAAATGTACAAAAAGGTTTGTTTTATACTTTAGGCTTGTAGTTTTGAATGTGCTAGTTAGTTTTAATAAAGGTTGTTGTCGTGCGAATTTTAGTTTTATCTTTTTATTATCAGCCTGATTTATGTGCAGGATCTTTTAGGGCAACGTCCTTAATTGAACAGTTAAAGCAGTATGATGATGTTGACATTGAAATAGTAACAACAATGCCAAATCGTTATGCTTCCTTTTCTGCTTCCGCAGACTGTTTCGAGCAGGTTGATAATTTAACAATTAATAGGGTTGTTTTACCCTCACATAAAAGCGGTATGTTGGATCAAATAAAATCATTTGTTCGGTTCTATGTTGAGGCAGTAAAATTAACTAAAAACAAAGAATATGATGTTGTATTTGCTACGAGCTCTAGATTGTTTACTGCTTTTTTAGGTGCTCGTATAGCAAAGAAGAAAAATTTGCCTTTGTATTTAGATATTCGAGATATATTTGTTGATACTATAAAGGATGTACTTAACCCCAAAGTTGTTTTTTTTGCTAAGCCTATTCTGTCGTTGATTGAACATTATACATTTACAGCAGCTGATCATATTAACTTGGTTTCGCGAGGTTTTGAGAATTATTTTGCAAGATTCAAACAGGCCAAATATACCTGTTTTACTAATGGTATTGATGATGAGTTTTTGGGCTTAGGGCCAGGCACACTAATAAGTTCAAACCAAAAATCTATTCTTTATGCTGGTAATATTGGTGATGGGCAGGGTTTACATACAATATTACCGAGTTTAGCTAACAAATTAAATAGTAATTATCACATCGATGTGATTGGGGATGGAGGTCGAAAGCCAATTTTAAAAAAATTATTACTTGGCTTTGATAATGTTAATTTATTACCTCCCGTAGCAAGGAGGGAGTTATCTAATTTATATATGAATGCTGATATACTATTTTTGCATTTAAATGATTATCCCGCATTTGAAAAAGTATTACCTTCAAAAATATTTGAATATGCAGCTACAGGGAAGCCCATTTTAGCTGGAGTAAGTGGCTATGCTGCAAAGTTCATAACTGAAGAATTGACTAATGCTGAAGTGTTCCATCCAGGTGATTCGCAAGGTGCTATTACAGGATTAAGTAAACTACAGTTCCAAAATACGGATAGAAGTGAATTTATTGAGCGTTATACGCGTATCAATATAATGAAAGTTATGGCTGAATCTATCGTAAATATTAGAAGTAATAACAATGCATAACGTTTTATTAACAGGTTACACAGGCTTTGTAGGCTCCCATTTATTAAACAAGTTGGATGTAGGTTATAAGGTTTCACTTTTAGGTAGAAAACAGCCTGAAAATCTAGATTATGATTTTTATCGAGGTGAGTTAAATATCAAATCTGATTTTGGAGTAGCGTTAGCTAATATAAAAACTGTAATTCATTGTGCGGCTAGAGCACATATAATGAATAATGATTCTCAAGATCCTTTAGCTGAATTTAGAGAAGTTAACACCTATGGAGCACTCAATTTGGCAAAGCAGGCTGCTTCATTGGGAGTTAAGCGATTCATTTTCATTAGTTCAATCAAAGTTAATGGTGAATCTACAGAAAATGGTACTCGATTCAGCTCCAGAGATAAGTATAAACCTGAAGACCCTTATGGTATATCTAAAGCAGAGGCAGAAGAGGGGCTGCTTGATATAGCGAAAGAAGCAGGAATGGAAATTGTAATTATTCGCCCTACGTTGGTTTATGGCCCTGGAGTTAAGGGTAACTTCTTGAATTTATTAAAATTGTCTAAGCTACCGATCCCTTTACCTTTTGGTTTAGTTAATAATAAACGTAGTATGGTTTATCTCGATAACTTAGTTGATCTGATCGTTACGTGTATTGATCACCAAAATGCTGCCAATAGAATTTTTTTGGTTTCTGATTGTGATGATTTGTCTTTAGTTAGATTGTTGACCCTAATAAGGCAGGCTATGAATAAGTCATCTTTGTTATTACCTATTCCCGTTTTTTTGTTTAATTTAATGGGGAGGTTGACTGGCAAGGCTGCAGTTGTTGATCGTTTAGTCGGTAATCTTCAGGTTGATAGTAGTGATGCAAAAAAATATTTAGATTGGTCTGCGCCTTATACTGTTGAGCAGGGTATTAAAGCTACGGTGGATGACTTTTTGAATAAGCTTATTGATTAGGTTAGTAATTATTTTTTATTATAGGTATATATTTTGATTCGTATTCTCGATTTTTCTTTTTCTCTTTTGGGTCTTGTTTTGGGTTCACCTGTGTTATTAGTAATTTACCTTATTGGTTTATTCGATACGGGCTCTCCTGTGTTTAAGCAAGAGCGAGTAGGGCGAAATAAAATACCGTTTATTTTGATTAAATTCAGAACAATGTCGGTAGATACCGCTTCGGTTGCCAGTCATTTAGCCAGTACGGCATCTATTACCAAGATGGGTGGGTTTTTGCGTAGAACCAAGCTAGACGAGCTACCACAGCTGTGGAATGTATTAAAAGGTGAGATGAGCTTGGTTGGTCCAAGACCTGGTTTATTCAATCAAGAAGAGCTTACTAAAGCCCGTGAGGATGAAGACGTATTTTTGGTCCGTCCGGGAATTACAGGTTTAGCTCAGGTCAATGATATTGATATGTCGACGCCTGAGTTATTATCTAAGACGGATGCTAAGATGATTCGTGAAATGTCTTTAACGAATTATTTTAAGTTTATTTTGCAAACAGTTACAGGTAAAGGTGCTGGCGATCGTGTTGCGGATTAAACCTATTTGAAATTGTAACTACAAATGGAATTGTTATGTTTAAAATCTTACACCGCGGCGCTGTGGATGGCGTGACGGGTTCTTGTCATTAGCTACGGCTGTCTTCTGGTGATTCGCTCTTATCGATAGTGATCTATTTCAAGGTGATGAGTGTGGTTCTTCGGATGATGGTTTAGCGTCAAAGAAAATCAATTTTTCTTTGCGGGGGGGGACAGCACTTTTAGTTATTCACTGTCATATCCATTATTTATTAGCATGGCACTATTTATGTCACTGAGGCGACTGCGCATTTATTGCCTTTGGTGATCGAAGATGTTATACAACCCGCGATGTTAGTTTAATTCAACTTTATTTAAAGCGCTTGCAAAATTTTCTGGTTCCTGTGCCTTATAAGTAGTGGTTTGCTATTGGGGGTTTAAGTGGAGTAAAGGCCGGGTTTCAATTGGCGGGTATTTGGCGAGGAGTAAAGTGGTAGCGAGACGTTATCCATTAGGTTTTGAACCTTTATTAACCATTGATAGTCATGACTAGCATATGGGTACGGTTGAGTATTTGCGTAAAACGGGTCACCCTGCAATTGTGATTGCGGTCAGTGCTATGTGTGTGGGTGGTCGTATGCAGAATTATTTAAAAGCGTTATTTGCCTGATAAGCATATTCGTATTGTGCACGGTGGTGATGATGCCAAGGTCGCTCAGCAGGTGTGTTGTATTAGCAGACGTTACCTGAATGCAATATTGTGTTTGTCATTAGTCACTAACCTTAATAAATGGCCATTAGGCGTTTCTTACCCAGTCTGGGCAATCCCCTTGTTTATTAAACGCGGCTGGGGCTTCTAATAATAAATCGATCACGTCATCTACATTAAACTCATGGCAGGCTTTATCTAAACGATTAAGTAGGTTGTGAGTTTCTGGCCAGCTCAAGTGAACTTCGTTTGCGGTCATTATTCGTGGATGCTCGGTGCCCTCTACGTCGTCGCCGACTAATAGTTCTTCGTAGAGTTTTTCACCGGGGCGCAATCCAGAATACTCTATTTCAATATCGCCACTTGGACTTTGTCCATTTTTTTCACTTAGCCCTGACAAGTGAATCATTTTACGGGCAAGATCTGTGATTTTTACCGGTTCGCCCATGTCGAGTACGAATACATCCCCCCCTTTTCCCATGGAGCCTGCTTGAATCACAAGCTGAGCCGCTTCTGGAATGGTCATGAAGTATCTAATGATGTCAGGGTGAGTAACTGTGATTGGGCCGCCTTGTTGAATTTGGCGATGAAATAGTGGGACCACTGAGCCAGAGCTGCCTAATACGTTACCAAAGCGAACCATGGTAAAGCGGGTATCTTGTTGACGTTGTGCTAGAGCCTGTAGTACAAGTTCAGCTAGGCGCTTAGAGGTGCCCATAACATTAGTTGGGCGTACGGCTTTATCGGTGCTGATTAATACGAAGTTTTTAACTTGGGCTTTGATCGCCGCTTCTGCACAATACCAAGTGCCAAAGACGTTATTGCGCACCCCTTCAACCACGTTGTGTTCAACCATTGGGACATGCTTATAGGCTGCGGCGTGATAAACGGTGTCGACTTTGAACGTTTCGAAGACTGTTTTTAATCGATTTTCTTTTTGTACTGAGCCGAGAATGGAGATGATATCCAGTTCTAGTCCTTGTGACTCTTTTAGTATGTTTAGCTCTTGTTCTATGGTGTAGAGGCTGAATTCATTAAGTTCAATTAATATGAGTTTGCTCGGTTTTTGCTGTAATACTTGGCGGCAAATTTCAGAGCCAATTGAGCCACCTGCGCCGGTTACGGCAACGATTTTATCCGTGATGCATTGCTGTATTAGTTCACTGCGTGGTGGTACTGAATCTCTACCTAATAGATCTTCGATATCTACTTTTTGGACTTCTTCGATTTTGGCTTTGCCACTGACGATATCGTTGACTGAAGGTGTTGTTAATACTTCGATTTTTTTGCTGGCAAGTTGTTCTAATAAGCGTTTGCGGGCAGAATTAGAGGCGCTTCCTAATGCCAGTAGTACTTTTTTCCGGCTGACATTTTCGAGTAGTTCATCGAGCATTGATGCTGGGTATACCTTCAGGCCATGAATAACGGTTTTTTGTTTCTTTGCATCATCATCAATAAATGCGCATGGACGATAATTTTCACTATTCATTAATGAGTTGGCTAAAGCTATGCCTTGATTACCTGCGCCGTAAATGAGCACGGGTTCGGTACCTGTTTTGCCCATTTGATTAACAATTGCGCGAATAAATAAACGGGGTGCGCCGACTAATATTAATACACTAAATAAGTAAATTATAACCGCTGATCTAGGCAGCGGAGCTTGTAATAAAAAGGAGCTGGTTGCTAATGTCAGTGCCGATAAGCAACTGCCAATCATTAAGGCTCCAAAGGCTTTTTCTGCCATAAAGCGAACAACAGCGCGGTATAAACCAAGTCTTATAAATATTACGATCGAGGCAATCGTGGTAATCATTATGCAACTGATAATTGAATTAGGTATTGCAGGGTAAAGTGTGCCGTGACGCAGTGCTAGGGCAAGATAAATAGATAACGGAATTGCAAGAAGATCGTAGCCAACAGAAATGAGGCGTTTGCTTCTTCTTGTGGCATTTAAAATATAGGAAACCATTGTCTGTCCTTTGACTTACTGCTTTAGCAGGTGCTAAAAAGATGTAACAGAAATTTACTTATAGATATTTTAGGAGAGGATTAACAAAAAGGGAAGAATAAAAATGGCTCCTCGAGCTGGACTTGAACCAGCGACCAATAGATTAACAGTCTACTGCTCTACCAACTGAGCTATCGAGGAACTTCGTTGAGTGCGTGCATTATGCTGATGGACTGCTTTTGTGTCAACAGTATTTGTTAAATTAATTTAACAAAGTCTTTGATTTATATCGGTATTTTACATCTTCATTGGAAATGTGTGTTTTTAGCTATAAAAAAGCCTCAGGATCTTCTACAGATTCTGAGGCTTAATTTATTCAAAACTTTTTAATAAATAATAACTTAGCTTAAGGCTTTGGCTAATCGATTAATGGCAGTCTCTAGATTCTGCATACTTGTCGCATAAGAAAGACGCATGTGGCCAGGGGTTCCGAAGGCGGAGCCTGGTACTAAAGCGACTTCTGCTTCAATTAGCATTTTCTCTGCAAACTCAACGTCTGTGTCACAGCCTGCTGCTTTCATTGCACCTTTGAAGCTAGGGAATGCGTAAAAAGTACCGTCACTTTCTATGCATTCAACACCGGGCAGCTCGTTTAATGCTTTAACAAGATAGTCATGGCGTACTTTAAATGCACTTAGCATTTCTTGAATACATTCTTGACTACCATTCAAGGCAGCCTCAGCGGCGTATTGTGAAATAGAAGTTGGGTTAGAGGTGCTTTGCGATTGGATTTTCTTCATCGCGCTTATTAATTTAACCGGTCCGCCAATGTAACCAATGCGCCAGCCTGTCATGCTGTACGCTTTTGATACGCCGTTCATGACTACGGTGCGGTCATAAAGCTCAGGGCATACGGTTACAATGTTGTGAAATCCACCTTTAGCCCAAAGAATATGTTCGTACATATCATCAGTAGCGATTAGTACATCGGGGAACTTTAATAGTACAACTGCTAATTCTTTTAATTCTGCTTCTGTGTAAGCCACGCCTGAAGGATTACTTGGGCTGTTAAGCACAACCAATTTCGTTTTTGGCGTAATTGCCGCTTCCAATTGAGCCGCTGTTATTTTGAATCGATTTGATTGCTCTGTTTCAACAATAACCGGGACACCTTCGGCGATGCGAACCATATCTGGGTAAGAAACCCAATAGGGCGCCGGTATAACGACTTCGTCGCCAGCATTTAATAAGGCCAATGCCATATTAAAAAAGCTTTGCTTACCACCACAAGAAACCAGAATCTGCTCAGGCTGGTAACTTAGGCCGTTATCGCGTTGAAACTTGTCGATGATGGCTTTCTTTAAAGAAGGCGTACCGTCTACGGCGGTATATTTAGTGAAGCCCTTATTTAAAGCTTCAATCGCTGCATCTTTAATGTGCTTAGGGGTGTCAAAATCAGGTTCACCGGCGCCTAAGCCAATAATATCTTTACCCGCCGCACGTAATTCTGCAGCACGATTGGTGACTGCCAGTGTTGGGGATGGTTTAATATTTTGTACGCGATCAGACAATTGAAGATCCAAGATCTTATCCTCTAAAAACAGCAATAAAGTGGTTACCTTGCGTAAAATACAGCCCTGTTTGACTAAATATTAAACGATTTAGGTGGTTTTAGATGTAAACCGCAGCATTATACTTAAAAAAACCTATAATTTTAACTATTTCGATAAAATCATATCTTCACCCCCTTAAAATCGGGTATTCTTTCGCTATAAATAGCAGGCCTTTTTACATAGGTTGAATGCGTGACAGTTTGGCATCGATAACCTGCTGATTTTTCGACAATTGATTGGAGTAATAAATGAGTCAGGATGTGAGAATGAATGATATGAATGATATGAATGATATGAATGATATGAATAGAGATGAGATTGATCTTGTTGATTTAATTAAAAATATTTGGTCGCAGCGTGGCTTAGTTTTAGGTTTTATGTTGATGGCGGTATTGGCCGTATTGTCTTTTCACTTAGCCAAAGCTTCTTTCGCGACTCCCAGCCGTATTGATTACCCCATTTCAGTTTCATTCATAACTGATAATGAGCTTAGCTATCCTAATGGTATTGCATTTTCTCCGCGAGATTTAATTACTGGTAATGTCTTGAAAAATGCGCTTAAGATCTCCGGCCATGAGATCACGTTGGACTCTTTGCAGCAGTCAGTTTCGGTTGAATCTTCTAATAGTATTCTGACGAGAAGCGAAGAAAAGTTATCGGGCTTATTGGCTAATGCCAAGACACCGGAAGAAATTCGTTTGGCCGCTGAAGCCAGTCTGCAGTATTTAAAGCAAACAGGGCGCGGTTATATTACTGTCAGCCTTGATCTTCAAGGCTTAAGTATTAATAGCCAGCAAGGTGCTTCTTTACTTCAGGTATTGGTTGATGAATGGGCAAAACTATCCCTTGAGCGTGGCTTGATGAATGTTGATATCGCGCGTCCTTTTGTGCCTTTTACTATCGATGAAAACAGTAATTTGATTGATAATTATGATCAAGCCTCTAATTATTTGAATTCTTTGAACTTGGCAGTGAGTCAATTGTCGGAATTGGGTGGCACTAGCAGCTTGGTAGTTAGCCATATGAGTATTGAAGATGTTCAGCGTCGTTTGAATGCTTTAGGGGATCGTGATATTGGACCACTGCGTGAATTTGCGTATTCAAACTCTGCCTCGTTGGCTGAAGCAGATTCGGCGATTCAAGTACGTTTATTTGCGCGTCAGCGTTTATTGGACCTAGAACATGCCCGTTTAACCAAGTTAATTAGCTCTTATGATCTCGCCCTTGAGCAGCTTGGGTCAGATAATAAACAACAGCAATATTCAGGTCGTTCAGGTGATAGTAGGCAGGGGAATTCAGGTCAGTTTGACCAGTCATTTTTAGATTCTTTATTGCAACTCGGCACTAAGTTGGGCGCCGTTGATACTCGTAAACAATTATTTGAGCGCCGTATTAAAGCCGTTGAAGAGCTTTTATCGTTAGAAAAAGAAATCTCAATTTTATTAGGCACTTCTTCCGATAAGGTAATGAAGATTAATCCAGATGTTATTTTGAAGGGGGCTTTAATTACCATTGAAAAAGACCTGAATGAAATTCAGAAAAATATCGGTCAATTTGTTGATGCGATTCGTGAACTGACATTAGAGAGCCATACCCAAGTGTATATTGCTAACTCTGCTCCTCAGGTTCGTGGTGGTTATATGCAGTTAGCGCCACGTTTTGCATTGTTTGTAGTATTAGGTGGGATTTTAGGATTGTTTTTGGGTATTTTTGTTGCCCTTATTCGTTCAGCGTTGCTTAAAAGTAAATAAAGATTCAAAACAGATTGAGCGCAAATAGTCGTATATGAAAGATAAAAAATTTGAGCTTAAGTCGAAATATCAGCCCGCCGGTGATCAGCCTAAGGCGATCGAAGGACTGATTGAAGGTTTGGAAGATGGGCTTTTACGTCAAACATTATTAGGCGTAACGGGGTCGGGTAAGACCTTTACCATGGCGAATATTATTGCTAATCAGCAACGCCCAGCCTTGATTATGGCTCATAATAAAACCTTGGCGGCGCAGTTGTACGGGGAGTTTAAAGAATTCTTCCCGAATAATGCCGTCGGGTATTTTGTCTCTTATTACGATTATTACCAGCCTGAAGCCTATGTTGCGGCTTCTGATACCTTTATTGATAAAGATGCGTCGGTTAACGAGCATATTGAGCAAATGCGTCTGTCGGCGACCAAGTCGTTATTAGAGCGTCGCGATGTGGTGATCATTGCCAGTGTGTCTTCTATTTACGGTTTGGGAGACCCTGAGTCGTATTTGAAAATGATGTTGCACATTGAGGTGGGTGATCAAATTGATCAGCGCACTATTTTACATCGTCTGGCCGAGTTGCAATATGTACGCAATGATATGGATTTTCATCGTGGCAACTACCGAGTTCGCGGCGATGTGATTGATATTTTTCCGGCGGAATCTGATGATGAGGGAATCCGAATTGAGCTGTTTGATGATGAAGTTGAACAAATTAGTCAATTCGATCCGTTAACCGGCCATATTGTACAGCGCTTGGCTCGAGCAACTATTTACCCTAAAACCCACTATGTAACGCCACGTCAAACTATTTTGGATGCGGTTGAGCATGTTGAGGTTGAATTAGAAGAGCGCATAAAACAGTTTAAAGATAATAATTTACTGGTGGAAGCGCAGCGTATCGAGCAACGTACTCGTTATGATTTAGAGATGATGCGCGAGTTGGGTTATTGCTCGGGTATTGAAAACTATTCACGCTACCTTTCTGGTCGTGATTCTGGCAATGCGCCACCGACCCTATTTGATTATTTACCCAAAGATGCCTTAGTTTTTGTCGATGAATCTCATGTATCGATTCCGCAAATTGGTGCTATGTATCGTGGCGATCGCTCACGTAAAGAAAATCTTGTGCAATTTGGCTTTCGCCTGCCTTCAGCCCTTGATAATCGTCCGATGAAGTTTGAGGAGTGGGAAGCCATTGTCCCACAGACGATTTTTGTCTCTGCGACACCAGGGCCTTATGAAAATGAACATGCCGATAAGGTCGTCGAGCAGGTTGTTAGGCCAACGGGTTTGCTTGATCCGATTATAGAAGTTCGTCCAGCCTCGGGAGATCCAGAAAAAGGGACTGTGAGTCAGGTTGATGATGTATTGGGCGAAATTCATAAGCGTGCGGAGATAGGCGAACGCATTTTAATTACTGTGCTAACCAAACGCATGGCAGAAGACCTTACTGACTATCTGTTGGAACATGATGTACGGGTGCGTTATTTACACTCGGATATTGATACCGTAGAGCGCGTTGAGATTATTCGTGATTTACGCTTGGGTGAGTTTGATGTGTTAGTGGGCATTAACTTACTGCGAGAAGGTTTGGATATTCCTGAGGTCTCTTTGGTGGCGATATTTGATGCCGATAAAGAAGGCTTCTTGCGCAGTGAGCGCTCTTTGATCCAAACCATTGGTCGGGCGGCGCGTAACTTAAATGGTATTGCCATTCTTTACGCTGACAAAATAACCGATTCAATGAAAAAGGCGATGGATGAAACGGCTCGCCGTCGAATTAAGCAGCAAGCTCATAATGAAGCGCAAGGAATTGTTCCTTTTGGTGTGACTAAGTCGGTAGAGGATATTCTACAGGCCGCCGTTGCTCCAGGAGGTAGAGCAAATCGAGATAAGAGGGGCCGTAATGATAAGCGCTCGCTACAGCAGCAAGTAGCGGAAGACAGTGCTGAGTATTTGGCGCAAGCGGCAAGATTAACCCCACCACAAATTGCCAAGCGAATGTCTGAAATTGAAGATGAAATGTATCTAGCGGCGAAAGAATTGAAGTTTGAAAAGGCAGCTCAGCTTCGTGATGAATCGCATGAGCTGAAGGCCTTAATGATTAAAAATAGTTAATAGCGCGTCGATTATTGATAATTGGCGCAATTCGTCTCGATTTTTAGTGTCTTTACTCTAAAATGAACTTTAGATGGTTGTCAGTTACCATTCGTTACCTCTATAGTGTGTGCCTGTTCACAAAATAATAATAACAACACATCACCAGGGCGAAAATATGACGCGAACTATGGTTAGTCAGTGCTGCATTTCGATGCTGCTTTTAATACTGCCTCTGTCCTCATCGGCGTTGACGATTGATGGCTATGAAATCCCACAAATTATTCCTGCGACCAGTGACCATGCAGAGTTAAGACTCAATGGCGCTTCTATGCGTATTCTTTACGGGGTAGTCGATACCTATATTGGTAAACTTTATGTAGAGAACCCTACAACAGACCCTGATGCATTAATCGCCGCTGATGAATATAAACGTATGGTCTATAAAGTTGTATTGAAACGGGTGAGTGGTCGTCGTATAGCCAAGGCTATGTATGATGCGCTACAGCTTAATGTAACTCAAGATGAGGCAATACAACTCGAGGAACGTTTGGATCAACTAGTTACTATGTTTGACAGCAGTTTGAAGAAGGGGGAGGAAAGTTATTTGGAGTGGGTGCCTTCAGAGGGGTCACGAATTGTATTAAATGGTACGGTAAAGGGGATTATTCCTGGTAAGGACTTCTATGATGCGATTCTGAAAATTTGGATCGGTGATAACCCAGTGGGAGGTACGTTTAAGCGCCAGGTATTGGGCCTGGAAGAATATCAGCCCCCTAAATC
Source organism: Oleispira sp. (assembly GCA_047616865.1). Classification (GTDB taxonomy): domain Bacteria; phylum Pseudomonadota; class Gammaproteobacteria; order Pseudomonadales; family Oceanobacteraceae; genus Oleispira. The sequence continues at coordinate 55,616 of JBLGBO010000003.1, read as the reverse complement.
TATGCGTAAAAGAGGTCGCCGCTAGAAAATCTTGCTCATTTGATTCGCTAATGGCGAAGTGGCAAGGTAAAATTTGATAATTACTAAAGCTAACAGATGAGTGTTTATTTTTTGCATGCATCTGTTAAATATAATTATTTTAAATGATGGGGTGTAAGCATGAAGCTGGGTGATATTTCGGTATCGTATGTCGAGATTTTACGTAAGGCTATGTTAGCCCTTGAAAGTAATCCTCAGCTAATCTTGCAGCAATTTGGTCTTAATGAGATCACTATGGCATCCCCGGATGCGCGTATCAGTATTCCGCGCTTTATGCGCTTAGGCTATGCCAGTATTCAATATTCGCAGAAACCTTGGCTCGGCTTAGAAATGGGTGCACAAACCAGTGCAGCTAATTTAGGCGTTGCGGGCTTGATGGCCCTATCAGCTGAAAATCTTAAAGATGCTTGTAAGAGCATTTGTCATTATGAGCTCTTAAGTAGCTACAATACTCGCGGTCAATCAGCATTTTATATGTCAGAAGGTTTTGGCATTGCGCAGTTTTATTCGATCAGTCCTTACAATAGTTTTAACTTATTTGTTGTAGACTCTGTTTTGTCTGGCTGGTATAGCTTGGCAAAATGGCTGACTGGGCGAGATGATTGTATTGAGGCCATGTGTTTTGAATTCGATGAGCCAGAATACAGTCATATTTATGCTACGTACTTTGATTGTGAGCTGCGTTTTTCGCAGCCTTACAATGCCGTTATCATAAAACCTGATGCTTTGAATTATAAGGTACTGCATGGTTGCGCCTCGACCTATGAACTGCTGAAGCGTCAAGCTGATGCTGATCTTGAAAAAGTACGTATGGGGTTAAACTTTAGCGAGAAGGTGGCTCGTGTAATCACGCCATTACTCAATGGTTCCACGCCAACATTGGATCAGGTTGCCGAACAGCTGAATATGGCGCCTTGGACGGTGCGTCGTAAATTAGTCGATGAGGGGGTTACTTTTCAGCAGGTATTAAATGATACCCGTCGAGATTTGGCGGTGAGCTACGTGAAGGATACTGCGTTTACGTTGGGGGAGATTGCCTACCTGTTGGGCTTTGGTTCTCCGACAGCCTTTCAGCGAGCTTTCAAACGCTGGATGGGAGTCGCCCCAGGTAGTTACCGGCATGATGCCAGTGATCAGGTTACTTAGCTTTACATTTCTGTTGCGTCGTCCGCGTCATCTTCATAATCGTCTAAGTGTGTGGTGTTTAGATCTTCTTCGTATTCCATCATGGTGGAAATCCTCTTTTTGCTTTCTTTATTTTAGTTTTTTATTTCAAAGATTTTATTTTAATCGTCAGAAACTCATACGAATAATTTTCATGTTTCGTATGCAATTAGAATAATCGATTAATATGACAGATTTATGAAATGAGATAATAAAAAGAAAGGTATGTTGATATGTCTGTTTTAGTTTTTAAGAGTAATTTAAATAGAAGGGGAAAAGCTGATATGTATCTGAAGATTTTGTATTAAATGGCGGACTGGACGAGACTTGAACTCGCGACCCCTGGCGTGACAGGCCAGTATTCTAACCAACTGAACTACCAGTCCGCATAATACAACTTTCTAACGTTTTTCTACCACTTTCTTTCTACCAAATATAACAAGTCGTTATAATTGGTGGGTGATGACGGGATCGAACCGCCGACATCCACCTTGTAAGGGTGGCGCTCTCCCAGCTGAGCTAATCACCCGCTTGTAGCGAGGAGTAGGGCTCTAGGAGCAACTACATGTCTCTACTATCTTTTCTACTTCTAATCTTCATTACTGAAGATTTTAAAATGGCGGACTGGACGAGACTTGAACTCGCGACCCCTGGCGTGACAGGCCAGTATTCTAACCAACTGAACTACCAGTCCACTTAAACCTTTGATTTATAAGTCAGCCCAATTCTTAATGTCACATAAAGAATTGGTGGGTGATGACGGGATCGAACCGCCGACATCCACCTTGTAAGGGTGGCGCTCTCCCAGCTGAGCTAATCACCCAACGTATAAATCGTTGCTACATAAATGCAGCTTGTAAAATTAAATGGCGGACTGGACGAGACTTGAACTCGCGACCCCTGGCGTGACAGGCCAGTATTCTAACCAACTGAACTACCAGTCCACTTTAATTCTACCTTTGCTTCAACAAGTCGTTCCAAACTCTTCGTCACAACTACTTATTAGTAGAAAAGAATTTGGTGGGTGATGACGGGATCGAACCGCCGACATCCACCTTGTAAGGGTGGCGCTCTCCCAGCTGAGCTAATCACCCGCTCTTGTTTCAGCGAGTTGCATTCTACATTTTCCCTAGGGCATGTCAAACATTTATTTGAAAAAAGTTTATCTTTTTCAGTAGCTTGCGTGAAAAGCAGGTCTAAACACCTGCTTTATCTGCAATCTCTTGTTGTATGCGTTGTTGTTTAGCTTGCTGCTTTGCGAGCTTCTTCTCTTTCTTCTGTTCACCAATGACTAATAAGCAGGGTGTTAAGATCAAAGTCAGAATCGTTGCAAAGGTAAGACCACCGGCAATCGCAGTTGAAAGTTGAGTCCACCATTGTGATGAGGGGGCGCCTGCCGTTACGTGATTGTGAATTAAGTCGATATTCCACTGAAAGACCATAGGGATTAATCCTAGTACGGTAGTGACTGCTGTTAGTAATACCGGTCTTAAACGTTGCGCCCCAGTTCTGAGGGCTGCGTCGATGGCAGGGACACCCTCTTTTATCAGTTGGTTGAAGGTATCGATGAGGACAATGTTATTGTTCACCACAATGCCTGCCAGTGCGATAACACCCATGCCACTCATTACAACGCCAAACGGTTCGCCTAATAAGAGTAAACCAATAAGTACCCCAACAATCGACAGTACGATTGCACTTAGGATTAATCCTGCGTGATAGAAGCTATTAAATTGGGTGACTAGAATGGTTAGCATTAAGAAAATTGCGATAAAAAAAGCTTTTGCTAAGAAGGCACCTGTTTCTCCCATTTTTTCAAAATCGCCGCGGAACTTCATTTCGATGCCATCCGCCCATTGCTCTTCTTTTAACAGATCGCCCAATTGCTTGATTTTGGCTGTGCTATTTACACCTTCCGTTACGTTGGCTAATAAACGATAGCGACGTTTACCATCGATGCGGATCAAATTACTAACCTGTTGCACGGCGTTACGCTGCATAAAATTCGAAATAGGGGTTAAGCCGGCCGCTGTGCTGATGTTGATACTATCAAATTGATCAATGGTCCGATTTTCTGCTGGGTAACGTAAGCTGATATCCACTTCTTCATCGGTATAATCCGGGCGAAAGCTGCCCACTTTTAAACCGCCTGTGACCATGCGAATCATAGAGCCCGCTGTGGCAATATCGGCGCCGTAGCGGCTAGCACTTTCACGATCAATATCCAATTCCCATGAAATGCCATCTAGGGGTAAATCATCGCGAATATCTTTTAGCTCAAGGTCTTGTTGGAAGATTTTATTGGCCATGCCGATGGCTTTAATCAAGTCTGGTGCACTGTCTGATGTGATTTGCAGTTGAATATCAGCCCCAGCGGCTGGGCCACCGGCTTTCTTTTGAGTTTCAACAATGATGCCTGCCAAATCTGCAGTACGGACTTCGATATCCTTTAGAATTTCATCCGCAAGGCGTCGGTGTTCCCAATTAGACAGCTCAATTTGAATACGGCCAATTAAATCTGGGGCTGAGTCATTGGGTGCTTTGATAAAGGTTGACGTATAAATAGATTCAACTTCCGCCATATCAAAAATCTTACGCTCAACTTGGGCGACCAACTGATCCCTCTCTTCCAGCGATAAATTACCGCGAGCGCGAATATCAACCAAGCCAATATCAGAATCGACGTCAGGGAAGAATTCAACCCCATGACCTAGTTGGCCGTAAACGATAAAGGTTAAAAAGAGTGCGGCAACTGCGCCCATGAATATTTGGCGAGGTCGGTTTAGGGCTAGCTTTAAATAATGAATATAACGGCCAGTAAAGCCGGGGATCTCATCAAAGTGTCCTTCTTCAGCGGCCTTCATCGTCGCTAGACTCGCCGCATTGTGATCACCACTCTTACCAATAACCGTTCCTATAGTCGGTACAACAATAAGTGCCATCAGAAGAGACGCGGATAATGTGAATAGCAAGGTGAGCGGCAGGAACATCATAAAATCCCCAGTTGTTCCTGGCCAAAAAAGTAACGGAAAAAATACTGCCAGAGTCGTTGCTGTAGAGGCAATGATTGGCCAAGCCATGCGTTTTGCGGCTTCACTATAGGCGTAGAATTTAGAGGCACCTTCAGCCATTCTCCTATCGGCATATTCTGTCACTACGATGGCACCGTCAACCAGCATGCCGACACTTAAAATAAGAGAAAATAAGACCACCATGTTAAGGGTATAACCCATAGCGTCTAATAATAGAATGCCGATCAAGAACGAACCGGGTATGGCTAAACCCACCATGGTTGCTGAGCGCAGGCCTAAGCTGCCTAAGACAATGATCATCACTAATATGGTGGCTACTAACACATTATTAAAAAGATCATTGAGCATGTCTCTAATATTTTTAGATTCATCTTGGCTGTAGCTAATTTCAATACCGGCAGGTAATTGATCTTTGGCTTGATCCAGTATGTATTTTACTTGGTCTAGGGTTTCAATAATGTTGGAGCCAATGCGTTTTTTAACTTCTAAAACGACGGCGCTTTTACCATTAATGCGGGCAATGTCTTTGCGGTCTTTATACGCTAGGCGACCAACGGCGATGTCGCGGAATTTCACCACGTCGTCACCGACGACTTTAACCGGCATATTTAAAATATCGTTAACGTCTTCAATTAAGCCTGGAACTTTAACCGAGAAGCGACCAGAGCCAGTATCCAGATCCCCTGCGGCAACCAATTGATTATTATTGCCTACCAAAGTGGCTAGTTCAGCAAAAGAAAGGTTGTAGTTATCCATGCGAGCTGGATCGACAATGATCTCAGCCAGTTCTTCGCGCTTACCGATAATCTCGGCCCCTAAGACTCCGGGTAAGGTTTCAATAGCTTCTTGTAAGCGATTGGCACTGGCATACAGGATACTTTCGTCAATATCACCGGAAAGCGTCACGATCATTACGGGGAAAAGGGCAACGTTCACTTCTTTTACTAGCGGCTCATCACTATCGCGGGGTAATTCTTTTTTCGCAGTATCAACGCGTTCTCGTACGTCGATTAAGGCTTGGTCAATATCGATATCACCGTAGAACTCGAGCATAACTGACAGATGGCCTTGAGAAGCCGTACTGATCATTTCTTTTAAGCCATCTAAAGATTTTAGTTCAGTTTCGAGCGGCTTATAAATGAGGCGGTCGGCATCTTCAGGAGAAATACCTTCGTGTCCAACCGAAACATAAACAATCGGGACCTGGATATCTGGATTACTTTCTTTTGGAATCGTAATCATGGTAATTATGCCAATGATCATGATTAACGAAAATAGCATTAATACCGTGCGTGAGCGGTTCAGTGCCGCATCAATGAGATTATTCATGGCTATTGCACCGTCTCAGTCAGGGCTGCCTTTTTGTAAACAGGCGTGACTTCTTCACCATAATCCACAAAGCCTTGGCCAACGGTAATGACTTGTGTCTCTTCTTCTAAGCCCGTGATCCAGATGCCGGTATTCTCAGCTTTCAAAATATTGATGCTGTGGAAAATAACTTTATTGTTTGGCGTAATGCCTTTAATACCGAGGTGACCTTGATCATTAAGAATTAAGAGTGCTGGCGAAATTTTATGGGCAAATTGTTTTGGTTGAGGAATCAGTAATTTAGCTGTTAAGCCACTGGTCATAGAGCCTGAAGGGTTAATCACTTCCATTTCGATTGGGAAGGTGCGCGTTCTGCTATCCGCTTCGGCAGCAATAAAGCGAATTTGGCCTTTAATCGTATCGCCGGTGACTAATATAGCTTCAGCACTATCTCCCATATTGATAAAAGAAGCGTCTTTTTCAGCAACATTCCCCGTCACTAAATACGGAGAGAAGTCTAAAATTTTAACAATGTCGGTATTTTCTTTTACGTAGTCGCCAAGTTCAACGTAGCGTTGATCAACAATACCGTTGAAGGGGGCTGTAATACGGCTGGCTTGAAGATTAATTTGGGCATTCGTTAGATCAGCTTTTGCATTGGCTAGGGCGGTTTCTGCTTGGGCTAGCTGAGACTCATTATATAGGCCTTTTTTGATCAGTTTTTTAGCGCTATCCAGCTCCAGTGTATATTGGCGTAAGCTGGCTTGGGTTTGCTCGACGCGAGCAGGCCAGTCACGAGCATCAAGTTCAACGATCAGCTCGCCTTTTTTGACCCGTTCACCTTTTTGCTTGTGTATGGCTTTTACCTTACTGCGAATTTCAGATTTTAATTCGACGCTGCGGTTCGCTGCTGTCTTACCTGACACAGTGATCGAACGCTCAACCAAGGTACCTTGCATGCGCTCGACTTGAACCTTACGTAAACCATGGTCCATAACAAGAGGACGAGGATTAATATATTCTTTTGCTTCGCTGCTGAGGCCGATGATTATCCAGCCGGTTAGTATGAAAATTAATATAAGGGCTAATATATGCCCTCGATTTAAGTGGATAGTCATTATCGTTATTTCCGCTTTGTATCAGGCTCTATGATTCAGCTTTGCTGAGTTCAGCAATAATTACAGCTATTGGTCAGCGTCACAAGAATTATTGCGTGATTCAGCCCAAACGGACTGTTATCAAAAATAGGACAAAAAAAGGATTTTTGGGCTTAGCTTCGGATTGCAGGTCAAAGTGCGTATACTGGCGCCAGTTTATACCTCTCTATATATGTGAGCAGAAAAAATTATGGTTTTGGTTCGATTAAAAGGCGTTTCTTTGGCATTTGGTAATCAAGTTTTACTGAACAAGGTAGATCTTGATGTTAATGCGGGTGAGCGCGTATGTGTGCTTGGGCGAAATGGTGAAGGTAAGTCGACCTTATTAAAGATTCTTAATAAGGAAGTGACCCCTGACGAAGGCATGGTGCAGCACAGCGATACGATTAAAATTGCGGCGTTACAGCAAGAGTTGCCAGTAACCGATCCACAAACAGTCTATGAAGTTGTGGCTTCTGGTCTGGGTGATTTAGGTAAGACGATTTCTGCTTATCATGAAGAGATCCTAAGAGGGGCTGATGTTGATCTGGTTAAACTTGAGCGTCTGCAGCATGTGATTGAAGCCAATGACGGTTGGTTATGGCAGCAAAAAGTAGACTCGATTTTGGACCGTTTAGACTTACCGGGCGACGCGGCGTTCGATTCTATGTCAGGCGGTTGGCAGCGTCGTGTGATGCTAGCCCAAGCCTTGGTATCTGAGCCTGATCTGTTGATTCTTGATGAGCCAACCAACCACATGGACATTGCGACGATTCGTTGGTTAGAAGAGCAGTTAGTGCAATTTAAAGGCACCTTGCTATTTATCAGTCACGACCGTGCATTCGTACAAGCGCTATCAACTCGTATTATCGAACTTGATCGTGGCAGTATTTATTCTTGGAAAGGCACGTATCAGGGCTTCCTTGAACATCAAGAACAGCGTCTTGCTGCAGAAGAAGTGCAAAACGCGTTATTTGATAAGCGTTTAGCGGAAGAAGAAGTCTGGATTCGTCAGGGTGTTAAGGCACGTCGTACTCGTAACGAAGGCCGGGTTGAACGCTTAAAAGAAATGCGTAATCAGCGCAGTGATCGTCGTGAGCGCCAAGGCAGTGTTTCGCTTTCTATGAACTCGACTGAGAGTTCGGGTAAGAATGTATTCGAACTTGAGAACGTATCGTTTGGCTTCGATATCGCCAATGGTTTACGTAAAGAAATTGTGCGTGATTTTACCAGTGTCGTTATGCGTGGTGATCGCATTGGTTTGGTCGGCCCGAACGGTGCTGGCAAAAGTACGGTGATGAAGCTGTTATTAGAAAAGATTAAGCCAGAAGCCGGCACGATTAAAGTCGGTACTAAGTTAGATGTTGCTTATTTTGATCAGTCGCGCAGCTTGCTTGACCTAGAGAAGTCAGTCGCTGAGAACGTGGGTGATGGTAAAGATGAAGTTGAAGTTGATGGCCGCTCTCGCCACATTTTGGGTTATTTACAAGATTTCTTATTTGAGCCAGCCCGTGCTCGTACTCCGGTTAAGTCTTTATCCGGTGGTGAGCGTAACCGCGTACTATTGGCTAAGTTATTCTTGAAACCTTGTAATCTGTTGATTATGGATGAGCCGACCAATGACTTGGATGTAGAAACGTTAGAGTTGTTGGAAGAAAAGCTGGTGGAATACGATGCGACCTTGTTATTGGTAAGCCACGATCGTGCTTTCTTAGATAATGTTGTTACTCAGCTTTGGGTCTTTGATGGCAAGGGTAATATCGACGAGCAAGTGGGTGGTTATTCTGAGTGGGAAACTCGTAATAAAGAAACCAAGGCAAAATTAGATGCCTCAGTTAAGTCTGGCGCTAAAAAAGCTAAGGCTCCGTCACAATCCAAAAGTGAAAAAGCGAAACCTGCGATCGTAGAGGCGAAAGCGCCAGCGAAAAAACTCAGTTATAAATTGCAGTTTGAGCTTGATGAATTACCGAAAAAAATAGAAGCCTTAGAAGCTAAGCAAACAGCGCTAGGCGTCGAGACGGGTAGTGCTGATTTTTATCAAAAAGATAATGATTACGTCGCCGCTAAGTTGGACGAACTGCAAGCGATTGAAAAGCAATTAGAAGCTTTAGAAGAACGTTGGTTGGAGCTTGAGGAAATGGCAGGATGAGCCCACTCGTTATTGTCGTTTTCATTGTCTTAGCCGTTTTTGGTTCTGTGTATATGTTGAAACCAAGTCCGCGCCAGCAGCGTTTAGCAGAGCTGCGGTTAGACGCCATTAAACTAGGGCTGCAAGTTAAGCTCGAAACGTTTAAAACAGACAGTAAGAAAATGGGGGTGCGTGATGATGTCACGGCTACTCGTTTTGAACGCTTCAATCCATCGATTAAAAGTCAGGCGCTGCGTTGGTGTATCGTGCGCCAAGCTGGCTGGGAGCAAGAAGGATTGGCGGACGGCTGGAGCTGGAATAATATAGTTCAGCGCCCTGATCTTGAAAAGTTGTCTGTATTATTATCTGAAGTTGGGGATGATGTGCAGGTGATTGAAGTTTATGATAATCGTGCAAGCCTGATGACGATTGAGAGTAAAAGCAGTACTGCTGAACTGATCAATACCTGGATTGATTCAGCTCAGCAATTGTAACCTTCTTGCTGCAACTCTATTATGCGCTCTGTACGATTAGAAATCGTGCAGAGCGACTATTTCTTCTAAATTCATAATGATGCGTTCGCTATAACTGGTGACTAAAAAAGGCACTGTATTTTCGTTATAGTTCTTAATTGAACGTTCCATGAAGTTCCACTTACTGTCGATCGCGCGTAATATATTCTGACTATCGTTAGGGTCTATCTGCTGCTTTAATTTGGCGAGGTCGGTACGAAAGGCAACGGCCATTTGGTCGAGTGAGCGCTCGTAAGATCCCATAAATACTTGGCCTAAGTTTGACGTGCCGCGCGCTGCGTATTGTGACGTTATTTCTTCCATGGTTACCGCAAGGGTACGTGCTGTTTCAACGACGGCAGCTGGCTTTGTTCCGGTACTGATTTGAGCATCTTGATAAGCTTTTGATAAATCCTTTAACAGCGTAGCGTGAGCTTTTCCCATTTCATCAACTAAGCGTACATTAGGAAAACCTTGTTTTTCCATGTCGTTGTAATTAATGCGAATCAGTTTATTGAACTCATTCCAAGAGCGATCAATTTGATTGATTGAGTCTGCTATACCATCGGCTGCTGGTAATGAACGGGCTGTCGCTAGACTCTTTTCAAAAGCTGCCAAATTATTTGTAATTTTTTTACCGTATTTAGAGTCGGCATCTAGCCCTGAATACATGTAGAAATTAGTAATGGATTCTGTAGAAAGTAGACGTAATTTGTGAACGTTACTTAATAGTTCTTGAGGTGTCGCAAAGGCCTGAAGTGAAAACAGAGACAGGGCGATAAGAAGTAAACTTCTAAATTCTAATAAAGTCTTCATGGTACTCACATCGTTTGTTTTATTGTTATTTACGGATTGTTACCAGCATCCATACTAAGGAAAAGACTGGGTAATCCAAAGGGGATGTTACAAACGATTACAAAAAACTTTTTTTTTAGTACCTAAAATGCATAAGCAAGCCTAATTTCAAACGTGTTTTGCATGAGTCAGGGAGTTGGTGAACTTTATCCGAACTATCCTGTATTTCTCTAGATTGTAAGCTCCATTATCTTAAAAAAGCAGAAAAACGACTATTCTTCCCTTGGCAAAGGTCTCTGACTCTTGACTTTTTGAGGCCTTTGGCGGATTGTGTCAGTCAGATTCAAACGGTCGTATGAATTGCCTGTTTTTTGAGCAAGCGATCGTTATCTCAGTGCAAGAAGCTACTTTTGTATTTCGCTTCTGCAGTTATTTAGCTAACCCTACGTGGAGATCATTTGATGATTTACGACGGTACAGCCATCACGGTGAAAATGATTGAAGACGGCATCGCCGAACTTAACTTCAATCTAGATGGAGAGTCTGTTAACAAGTTTAACCGAGTGACTCTTGAAAATTTAAAAGCGGCTACTGATGCTATTAAAGGCAACAGCGATGTTAAAGGTGTTTTAGTAACCTCAGGTAAAGATTGCTTTATCGTAGGTGCTGATATCACTGAATTCGGCGATGCGTTCAAGCTTCCTGAAGAAGAAATCGTTGATTGGATCCTTGAAGGCAACCAGATTTTCAATGCAATTGAAGATTTGCCTGTTCCTACTCTTACAGCGATCAACGGTATTGCGTTGGGTGGCGGTTTTGAAATGTGCTTAGCGACTGACTTCCGAGTTATGTCTGAAAAAGCCAAAGTAGGTTTGCCTGAAGTGAAACTAGGTCTTATGCCTGGTTTTGGCGGTACAGTTCGTCTGTCTCGTGTAATTGGTGCTGATAATGCGATCGAATGGATCTGCATGGGCGCTGAGAACCGTGCTGATAAAGCTCTGAAAATGGGTGCTGTTGACGCTGTTGTTGCTCCTGAAGCGGTTCGCGAACAGTCGATTGCTATGCTTAAGTCTGCCATTGCTGGTGAACTTAACTATGAAGCACGTCGCGCTGTTAAGACTGGTAAAGGTCTTTTGAACTCGATGGAATGTATGATGGTTTTCGAAACTGCTAAAGGTTTCGTTAAAGGTCAGACTAAGGGTCATTACCCTGCGCCAATCGAAGCGATCAAGGTTATGCAAAAGCATCACAACCTGACTCGTGACAAAGCGCTTGCTGTTGAAGCAAAAGGTTTCGCTAAGCTAGCTAAGACCACTGAGTCTCAAGCACTTATCGGTTTGTTCAATAACGATCAGTTGTTGAAGAAAAAAGCCAAAGAATACGATGCCATTGCTAAGCCTACAAACAAGGCTGCAGTATTGGGTGCTGGTATTATGGGCGGTGGTATCGCTTATATTTCTGCACTTAAAGGCACACCAATCCTAATGAAAGATATCGCAGAAGCGGGTATCGAGTTAGGTTTGAACGAAGCAAACAAACTTCTTTCTAAGCGCGTTGAGCGTAAGAAAATGAAGCCTCTTGCGATGGGTGAAGCCCTTAACCGTATCCGTCCTACTTTGTCTTATGCAGAGTTTGGTGACGTTGATATCGTGGTTGAAGCGGTTGTTGAAAACCCTAAAGTTAAAGGTATCGTTTTAGCGGAAGTTGAAGGTCACGTTAACGAAAATACTATCGTTGCGTCGAACACGTCTACTATCTCTATCGATTTCTTGGCTAAGAGTGTTAAGCGTCCTGAAAACTTCTTGGGTATGCACTTCTTTAACCCAGTACACATGATGCCTCTTGTAGAAATCATCCGTGGTGAGAAGACGTCTGAAGAAGCTGTTGCAACGACTGTAGCTTATGCTAAGAAAATGGGTAAGACCCCAGTAGTTGTTAACGATTGCCCAGGTTTCTTGGTTAACCGTGTATTGTTCCCATACTTCGGCGGTTTCGCTGGCCTTATGAAAGACGGTGCTGATTTCCGTCAAATCGATAAGGTTATGGAAAAGTTCGGTTTCCCAATGGGTCCTGCTTACTTGATGGATGTTGTTGGTATTGATACCGGCAAGCACGCCAACGATGTTATGGCTGAAGGTTTCCCTGAGCGTATGAAAGCTGACTTTACGTCTGCGATGGATGTGCTTTTTGAGAACGGTTTCTACGGTCAGAAAAATAACAAGGGTTTCTATACCTACGTTGAAGATAAGAAAGGCAAGCCGAAGAAAGTTTTCGATGAGTCTATTCTTGAGTTGCTTGCACCTGTATTGGGTGAAGCGCGTGAATTCAGCGCTGAAGAAATCATTGCTCGCTGCATGATTCCAATGTGTAACGAAGTTGTTCGTTGTCTTGAAGAAGGCATTGTAGATACGGCTGCTGAAGCGGATATGGCTTTGGTATTTGGCGTAGGCTTCCCTCCATTCCGTGGTGGTGCTTTACGTTACATCGACACAGTTGGTCTTGCTAACTTCGTTGAACTTGCTGATAAGTACAAAGACATTAGTCCTCTATACCACGTGACTGACAAGATGCGTGAAATGGCTGCTAATGGCGAAAGCTACTTCGGTTAATTGACGAACGAGACTAGGAGAATACAAATGAACTACGAAGATAATGATGTAGTTGTAATTGATGCAGTACGTTCACCAATGGGCCGTTCTCGTAACGGTGTATTTCGCAACGTACGTGCTGAAGACATTTCTGCAAATCTAATTAACGCTCTTTTTGAGCGTAACCCTGGCGCTAAAGCATCTGAAGTTGAAGATGTGATCTGGGGTTGTGTAAACCAAACTTTGGAACAAGGTTTTAACGTTGCACGTCAAATTTCTTTGATGACAGCGATTCCAAAAGAAGCGGCTGCACAAACTGTTAACCGTCTATGTGGTTCTGCTATGACAGCAATCCACACAGCGGCACAAGCTATTCAGACTGGTAACGGCGATGTATTCGTTGTTGGTGGTGTTGAGCACATGGGTCACGTGAACATGCAACATGGTTTCGACCATAACCCTGCATCTTCTAAGTACTCTGCTAAAGCATCTAACATGATGGGTCTTACGGCTGAAATGTTAGGTAAAATGCACGGTATTACTCGTGCACAGCAAGATGCTTTTGCTGAACGTTCTCACCGTCTTGCACAAAAAGCGACTGACGAAGGTGATTTCAAAAATGAAATCGTTCCTATGTTCGGTCACGATGCAGCGGGTAAGCAGATTTTAGTCACTCAGGACGAAACTATTCGTCCAGAGACGACTCTTGAAACTCTAGGCAAGCTACGCCCAGCTTTCGATCCTGCAGGCGGTACTGTTACGGCAGCTACTTCTTCTCAGATCACTGATGGCGCGGCGGCTATGTTGCTTATGAGCGGCAAGAAAGCTAAAGAACTAGGCCTTAAGCCTCGTGCACGTATCAAAGCAATGGCTGTTGCCGGTTGTGATGCTGCGATCATGGGTTACGGTCCAGTTCCTGCTACTAAGAAAGCACTTAAGCGTGCTGGCCTTACAGCAGCTGATATCGATTTCTGGGAATTGAACGAAGCATTCGCTGCTCAGTCTCTTCCTTGTGTTAAAGACCTTGGTCTTAAAGACAAAGCTGACGAAATCGTTAACATCCACGGTGGTGCCATCGCTCTTGGTCACCCACTAGGTTGTTCTGGTGCTCGTATCTCTACTACTTTGATCAACGTTCTTGAGCAGAAAGATGCTCAATTCGGTGTTTCTACTATGTGTATCGGCATGGGTCAGGGTATTGCAACAGTTTGGGAACGTTTGAAGTAATTTCTAATTTGAAATTATTCAAAGTTTTTGAATAAGTTGTAACGAAAAGCCGTTGTTCTCTTTAAGCAATTAAAGGGAGCAACGGTTTTTTTGTGTATAGCCGAAAGTAGTTTTTCTGTTTGCATTAACTGTCTTTCCATATTAGATAAAGAGCTGTATCTGGAATGGTCACAGTAAATTACGTTTGTTGGGATGCAATGTATCGTGTGGCAGGCTTTAATTGGTATTTTCTGACTTCTCCCAAGTGCAGTATTTAAAACTATTTTGGCAGCAATCTTCACTACAAGCCATTATCTCTCCATTGTCTAAATAGAGGATTCCACCATAATCAAATTTAAATCCTATGCTTTTATTCTTAATCGTAACCCATCCTTTTATTGAACAGCCCACAGTAGAGAATTCGTCATGTAATTCTATTTGAGATGCAGGCTTTGAAGTTGTCAATATATACTTTAGAGTGGAAACATCTATATCGTCACAATCATAATTGTTAACGTCTTTAAGTATGAAATCTGACTTTATATTGGTGAATTCCAGTTCAGGTTCATGGATATTTATTACTTTGTTTGAAGAGCAAGCTAACAGAAAGCATGTACTTAAAAGAGTTACGATAAATTTTCTCATATTATGTTTCCCTATGAATAGCATATGCTTTTAAAGCATATATGCTGCTCAATTTACACTCTGCCGTCAATTCATTGATCCCGAATTACACTTTTTTCTTGAGATATTTGCTATGGCGCGTTCGAGGGGGCTAGTGTTTGAATTATTGTGCGTAATTAATTTCTCAAGTTACAATAGAGTACTTAAAGGATGTCTTGGGTTAGAGAGCTGCTGTCAGGTATAGTAATGCGATCAAGTAAGTGATCTGTTAGAATGTCCTGATAATCCAAACAATGTAAAAGTGAATAAATCATGACTGATGTAATTAACGAAGAAATGAATGATGAAATTATCGAACGCAACTTTGACGATCGCACAGACGAAGACAAAGAAGCCTTTCTAACTCAGACTTGGTGTAATGCCTGTCAGGCTGCTGACCTAGGTATGGTTGAGCCAAAAGAATACGAACTGAACGGCGTAATTATCGTTGAAGGGAAATGCAAGAAGTGTGGCGAAGTTAGCTTGACTGAAGTGGCTGATGAAAGCACTGATGGCGAGTGGGAAGACGAACGCTAGAGCTGGCTTAGCCTATCTAGAATTAGCTTTTCAAAAAAAGCGCATCTGCTGAGTTTATTAAACCAAGCAATTGCGCTTTTTTTATGTATTGGGAAAAGCCTAGCCACCCCTAACGATGTATTTGAAAATTTCCACCACCTGTTCAGGGGTTTCACATACCGCTTGAGCCGCTGCATCAACCTCTTTAAGAGGGTGAGTGATCTTTGGGTCGTGCATCACGATCAATGACTTATTCAAAGCCGAAGCATAGCCCGCATCAAACGCCGCATTCCATTGTTTGTATTGATCACCAAAGCGAACCACAACAATATCGGCATCATTGATTAATTTACGTGTGCGCAATGCATTGATCTTTGAGGCTTTATGATCTTTCCAAAAAGAATTCTCTTCGGCGCCAAGAATCATTTCACCACAATCATCACTGGCTGCGTGATTGGTATTTGGGCCTGATAATTCGATATCTAAAGCGGCCGCTTTAATGCCTTCCGCAATGGTATCGCGCCAGTCAGAATGAATCTCGCCAGACAAATAAACTTTTAATTTCATCATGCTTTCTCTTCTTCTTTTTTCCAGCGGATATACATCATCGCTGCAGTAAATAATATTAAGGTCGTTAATGGCATCAAGGTGCCCCAGATATTCGCACCGGCCGTGAACATTAATAGTATGCCCAAAACAAAGTAGATCATGGTGACATATGATAACCAAGACGCGGTTTTATGGCTGCCATTTATTAAACCAGGAATAAAAATTAATAATGGCAGGCACTTGAATAACCACAATACGATGGGGGCGGCAATGCTGGTGCCAACAGTATGTTCGCCGCCACTGGCAAGTGTACTGGCCAGCAATACCACAATTAAACCGATATAGCTGGTTAATAGAATGATGCGGCTTAGCAAAAGTTTGTTCATTGGCTTAATCCTGTCAGCAAGGCTAAGCCAAGGTTTGCAATGCGCTTGCCTTGAGCTTGGCACAGCTTTAATTCGTGTTCAGAAATTACTCGTTCGCCCTCACCACCTGACCAATGAGATGCGCCATAAGGCGTGCCTCCCGTCTCGGTATGCAGTAAGGAAGATTCCGTATAAGGAATGCCACAAAAGACCATCCCATGATGAATAAGCGGTAACGCCATCGACATCAAAGTGGTTTCTTGGCCGCCATGCAAGCTTGATGTGGCCGTAAATACTCCGGCCGGCTTGTTGACTAACTTTCCTGTCATCCAGAGGTTGCTGGTACTGTCGATGAAGTATTTTAGTGGTGCGGCCATATTGCCAAAACGTGTAGGGCTGCCCATTACCAGCCCTGAGCAATGCTTAAGGTCATCTTCAGTACAATAAACAGCGCCTTCACTAGGAATGCTTGCCTCTGTCGCCTCGCAGTTAGCTGAAATCGCAGGCACCGTACGAATACGAGCTTCGATACCTGCTACGGACTCGACTCCTTGCGCAATGGCTTGGGCCATTTTTGCAGTCGTGCCGCCGCGGCTATAATAGAGGACTAGTACATAGGGAGTTGAATCAGCCATTATAGAATTTCCAATACCTGCTCAGGAGGTCGGCCGAGCTTAGCCTGATCGCCTTTAATTACGATAGGGCGCTCAATCAGTTTCGGAAACTCTACCATCGCTTTAATCAAAGCTGCATCGCTGAGATCTTTATTACTCAGCTGGTTTTCTTTATAAGCGTCTTCGCCTTTACGTAATAACTCGCGTGGAGTAATGCCTAGCTTGCTAATCACTTCCTTTAACTCTTTTACGCTCGGGCTGTCTTCAAGATAGAGGCGAATTGTAGGCTCTATTCCTTGCGCTTCTAGCAGCTGTAACGTTTGACGAGATTTAGAACAACGAGGGTTGTGGTAGATAGTGACATCCATAATTGATTCGCTCATGCTAATGTTAAAAAAGGTCTAATAGCAGCATTGTAGCGAAAAGATCGTTATCATTCACCGCAAACAGTTAAGCTGATTGAGAATTAACCGAAGGACTCACGAGTGAAAGCCACATTTCAGCACGTTGTGCTCACAATACAGCAGCAAGCCGTTATGGCTTTTTTGATGAATGCGATTAAACGATTCTCCTCTTCGGAGCATCAGGCCCATGCGGCGGCGTTAACCTATACCACCTTATTTGCGCTTGTGCCGTTATTGACGGTGACGTATACCGTATTATCGATGATTCCCTCATTGCAGGAGAATCGCAGTGATATAGAGCAGTTGATGTTAGGCAGCCTTGTGCCTTCATCAGGGGATGTGTTGATGGGGTATTTGCATCAATTCTCGCAGCAAGCGCAGAAGTTAACGGTGGTAGGGATTGTTTTATTGGCGGTAACGGCTTTTATGATGCTGCGCAGTATTGAAGATACCTTCAATCAGATTTGGTTATTGAAGCGTACTAGAAAAGGGATTTCCAGCTTTTTACTGTACTGGGGCATTTTAAGCTTAGGACCTTTAATGCTCAGTGGTGGAATTGCCGCGAGCTCTTACTTCTCTTCGCTGAGTTTATGGCAAGAGGATTGGGTGCCAACTTACGGCACTTTGGCGCTAGGATTATTGATTCCTTACCTCACTAGCTTTTTTGCTTTTACCTTAATTTATTGGGCGGTGCCTAATTGTAATGTGCCATTAAAGCATGCCGCAATGGGTGGCAGCTTGGTCGCGTTGTTTTTTGAACTAGGGCAAGAAATTTTTGCCGAAGTGACGACGTTATTCCCTTCTTATCAGCTTATTTATGGCGCGTTTGCTGCGGTGCCATTGTTCTTGATGTGGCTGTATCTTTCTTGGTTGTTGATTTTGTTCGGTGCTGAGATTGTCTACCTGCTAGGAGCGGGGCGTTTGAATGAACAAGATGAGTTGGCCAGTATTGATCACCCGTTAGGTTTACGCTTATTGTCGATGCTGCATACTCAGCAACTTCAAGGAGAGGGGCTATCTTTAAACGATTTTAAACAATCAATTAAACGCAACAATACCAGAAAAATAGGGTACGGCAGTTTAAGAAAAACACTTATATATTTAGAAAAATTAAAGCTGATCATCAAAAAAGAAGATGACAAATATTTTTTAATTCGAGACTTGAATCAATATACTTTATACGATTATTTACAGCACATTGCGCCTAAGAAATGGTTTGAGTTGATTAAATCAGATCTTACTTTTAGTAATGAAAGCTTAGGAACGGTGGATTTGTTTGAATTAGAGCAAGCCTTGGTGCGCCAGCAAAGCAAGCTAAAGAAAAGTATGTCGACAGGATTGAACGATTATCTATCATTCTCAGATGACACCACAAAAAGAGGAGTGGGCAATGATTAGTGGTATTAAATCAGTACTTTTAATTATCTGTATTTTTATAGCTGCCTGTAATCCACTGTCCGAAAGTGACAGTCTGAAAAAAAATATTGATACGAAAGAAAGCGAGCGACTACAGCCAAAAGTTGAGCTTGTTGCTGGCGGTTATGCGCCGCAGAATCTTTGGGCAGGA
This sequence comes from Oleispira sp., assembly GCA_047616865.1. GTDB lineage: Bacteria > Pseudomonadota > Gammaproteobacteria > Pseudomonadales > Oceanobacteraceae > Oleispira. The sequence continues at coordinate 37,030 of JBLGBO010000003.1, read as the reverse complement.
CAGTGGCGTATTATTAATATTTGGGCTGAGTGGTGCAAACCTTGCTGGCAAGAAATTCCTGAGCTCAATCAGTTTTATGCCGCGCAAGACGAGGGGGGGGTTAAGCTACTGGGTTTCAATTTTGATGAGCTAGAGCAAGCAGAACTGGCGATACTCAAAGAAAAAATGTCGATTCAATTTCCAGTTCTAAGTCTATGGCCGGATGTGTGGACTAAGCCTGATATTAGAGGTTTACCCGCGACTGTTATTTTATCTCCAGACGGGTTGGTCGTTGATGTTTTATGGGGGCCGCAAAGCCTTTCAAGTCTCAATAAAGGGCTTGAAGAGGCGAGAGAAGTCATTAAAGACAGGGTGAAGGAAAGTTAATGCAAACTTATTAATGGCATTTTATAAACCACCAAGGGAATAAAATGTGCCAACTAGCTCTGCATGCTAGGGTGAGTATTGGCTTAAAACTTAATGGTTTAAGCCATTTAATAATATGAATAATTAACCTTAAAATGGATCAAATAATGCTCAAGTTATTGCGAATAAGGCTTAAACTAGTAACTCCAGTCTTGTAAGAAGGCTTGAAACACTTATAACCCTTTTAAAATAACTTTTGCATAAGTACTCTTTCTTTTGGCGAGCTTCTCTTATTAGTAAGGTGATCTCATGATTAATTTATTCGATGCATTCGCAGAGTTTGTAGCTATTCACCCTGATATATCTGAGGCGGAACGGCGAAATATTGCAGGCTGCCTTAAGAACTTACTCGATGCAGACCCTGAAAAAGAAATCATGCGCCGTGCCTTAGAGCATTATGCTAATGAATATAACTGGCCTTATGTGGTTGAATCTTCAGAAGGCTTCGCAGTGTTTGGTATGGAAGCGGTAGAGGCCACAAGTTTTGCCCGCCATGCGTTAAATTCCAGTCAACTTGAGCTGGATGCGTGTTTAATATCTATGTACGAAGATCACGAAAATGCTGAAGCTGTTGCGGATGTACAGATGATGATGGAAAGTCGAGTCGCCTAGAGAGCTATCTTTGGCTTTTTAGAGGCTTATTGGTGGTCAACAAACCAATATTTTTGCCAAAAATTCATCACTTTTTCAGGGTACTTAGTTCGGCCTAAGCTGCCGTTGTAACGTGCGAGTGCCCGAATCCAATCGCCTTTTTCACGTTTTAAATAATGTTTTAAAATCGTACAGCCATAGCGTAAATTGATCGCTGCATTGATTAAATTATCGTCTTTACGTCCCAGCTCTTTTTTCCAAAAGGGCATTACCTGCATTAAACCTTGTGCACCAACATAAGAAACCGCATAAGGATTAAAAGCACTTTCTACGTGGATGACTGACATCACTAACTCTGGTGATAAATCAGCCCGAGTAGCTTCTTGGTGAACCATTCGTAATAAGGTTAAGCGCTCTTGAGGGTCTTTAATAAAACGTTTCAATCTAGCTGACATATCAACCAGCCATACTTGAGCGTCAAACTGATCGTCAAAACTGATGGCATCGGCGACAGCTTCAGCCAGTGCATGCTTAAGTGCATGGTCGACGTGTTTTGCCGCCATGGCGTTATTAGGAAGGACAGCGACTAAAAAGAATACCCGTATTAATAGCAATAATGGTGAGGTTGTTTTTAGTCGCTGTATCATGATTTAAGCTTTAATCGAATTTTTTAAGAAATCAACGATATCAGCCACGGCAATCTCTTGCTTATCGGCTTCACGGCGATTCTTATATTCAATGGTGCCTGCGTCTAAACCACGGTCACTGATAACAATACGATGAGGAATCCCCATCAATTCCATATCGGCAAACTTAACCCCTGGGCTGGTTTTCTTATCACGATCGTCAAAGAAAACGTCAATGCCTAAGCCTTTTAGCTCGTTATAAAGTGCTTCTGACTTTTCACGAACCGCTTCTGACTTGTGTGCGCCCATTGGCACGATGCCTAAGGTAAATGGAGCAATTGCATCTGGCCAGATAATGCCATTCTCATCGTTGTTCTGTTCAATAGCAGCGGCCACAACGCGGCTGATGCCAATACCATAACAACCCATGGTCATGGTTCTATCTTTACCATTTTGGTCAAGAACAGAGGCTTTTAACGCTTCTGAGTATTTGGTGCCTAGCTGGAAGATATGACCGACTTCGATGCCACGCTTAATTTCGATGTTACCTTGGCCACATGGGCTTGGGTCACCGGCTACGACATTACGTAGATCAGCAATTTCAGTGATAGCCGCATCACGCTCCCAATTTGCGCCGGTCATGTGTTTGTCGTCTGTGTTAGCACCACAGACGAAATCCGCACAATGCGCAGCAGCGCGATCAACGATCACGTTGACGCCTTTATCGATTAAACCGATTGGTCCTAAAGAACCAGTGCCTGCACCAACCACATCACGAATTTGAGCATCACTTGCAAATACTAACGGCTCGGCAACTTGCGCCAATTTTTCAGCTTTAATTTCGTTTAGGTCGTGATCGCCACGAACGACTAAAGCAACAAGCGGGGCGGCTTCTTCGGCTTTGATTTGTGCTTCTGTTTGAGCGCCTAAAACGATTAACGTTTTAATGACGTTCGTTGCCTCAACACTTAATAGCTTACAGACATCTTCGATGCTGTGCGTATCTGGGGTATCGATGATGGTTAATTCTGCGCTTGGGACTGGACGCTCGCCGGCAGGAGCCAATGCTTCTGCAAGTTCTACGTTGGCAGCAAAGTCAGAACTATCTGAGAAAGCGATATCGTCTTCGCCCGACTCGGCTAATACATGAAATTCGTGTGATTTAGCGCCACCGATAGAGCCCGTATCAGCATCGACAGGGCGGAAGTTCAAACCAAAGCGATTAAAAATGTTGGTATAAGCGCCATGCATTTTATCGTAAGTTACATCCAGGCTTTCTTGGTCGGCGTGGAAAGAGTAAGCGTCTTTCATGATGAATTCACGTGAGCGCATCACACCAAAGCGTGGACGGGTTTCGTCACGGAATTTGGTTTGCATCTGGTAGAAAGTAATTGGCAATTGCTTGTAGCTTGAAAGCTCGTTACGGGCTAAGTCAGTGATCACCTCTTCGTGAGTTGGGCCTACGCAAAAATCACGACCGTGACGGTCTTTAACACGCAATAGCTCACCGCCATACTGGAACCAGCGACCTGTTTCTTGCCATAACTCAGCAGGCTGAACCGCTGGCATAAGTACTTCAAGGCCATCGGCTTTATTCATTTCTTCGCGAACAATGCCTTCAACCTTGCGTAAGGTGCGTAAACCTAGGGGCAACCAGGTATATAAACCGGAAGCTAGTTTACGAATCATGCCTGCACGTAGCATCAGCTGGTGGCTGATAACAACGGCATCCGTAGGGGTTTCTTTTACGGTGGCGATTAAGAATTGAGTTGCGCGCATAATTGAGGCTCTTGATTCATCGAAAATTAGGGTGGATCTAATGGGCGAATTCTAATGCTTTTCGCGCTTAGCCGCAATGAAAGCACGTTTCAAGAGGAGCATAACTTAGCGGTGTTTTATATCCCAGAGAATGAGGGGGGGTTATGAATTCTCTAGTATAAATAGGGTAAAGCTTTAAAATGGAGAGTATTGATTTTTAAAAAGTGGTCTTTTTTGTGTCGTTAACCAATTTACAGCAGCTCAGGGCAGGGGAATTAACCTCAGCTTATCGCCTATCTCAGCAACAACCCGCTATCGTTCGTTTACAAATTTCTGCGAATTTAACTGAATTCCCACGTGAAATATTCGATTTAGCGGATTGCTTAGAAGTCCTCGATCTTTCTAATAATCACTTAACTGCATTACCTGATGATCTTGATCGCTTAGTGAATCTTCGTATTCTTTTTTTATCCAATAATGATTTTGAAAAAATACCGGCGGTGCTTGCCCGTTGTGCCAAGCTTGAAATGATCAGCTTTAAATCCAACGCTTTAACGGCGGTTGCTGACAATGTATTACCGATTGCTACGCGCTGGTTAATTTTAACCGATAACCGTATTGAGCGCTTACCCAGCTCTATGGGGCAATTACATCGATTACAGAAACTGGCGTTGGCGGGGAATCGTTTAAGTCATTTGCCTGAAAGTATGGCCGATTGTAAAAACCTTGAATTGGCGAGGCTTTCTGCGAATAACTTAACGGTCATGCCAGACTGGTTATTTCAGCTGCCCAAATTAACTTGGCTCGCGTTTTCTGGTAATGAGTTTAATCGCGCTTCTTGTGTCTCTAATATGCATCAACAGCCTGCTGTGATTGATGTGTCGCTCGCGGATATTAAGTTGGGAGAGTTGTTAGGAGAAGGCGCTTCTGGATTGATCTACCGAGGTGATTGGTTAAAACAGCCGCAAAGTTTGATTGGTAGCGATAACCACATTGCGGTGAAGATATTCAAAGGAGATGTCACCAGTGATGGTTATCCGCAAGATGAGTTAGATTGCTGTCTCAGGGCCGGTGAGCAAGAAAACCTGATTAAGGTTGTTGCGCAATTAGATCAAACGGATGCAGAAAAAAAATTGGGTTTGGTGATGGAGCTGATACCGAGCAGTTTTTATAATTTAGGGCTGCCCCCCTCATTAGTTACCTGTACGCGAGATACCTTTGAGCTGGGGACTACTTTTGATACCTCTGCTATCGCTAAGATAGTGACTCAGATGGCCAGTGCAATGTCTCATTTGCATAAAAATGGCATCAGCCATGGTGATCTTTATGCGCACAATACAATGATCAATGATCAGGCTGATATGTTGTTTGGTGATTTTGGTGCGGCGACCAATTTGCTTTCTCTGCCTAAATCACAAAGAGAAATGATGGAACGTATTGAAGTACGCGCATTTGGTTGCCTACTAGAGGACCTTATTAGCCGACATGATTCAGCTGAAGATGATCCTGTTTTACTCACGTTAACGCAGTTGAAAAATCAGTGCATGGCTAATGATTCAAGTATGCGTCCAAGCTTTGTCACGCTTCAGTTATTGTGTCAAAACATTATGCAGGCCAGCCTTTTAGGCTCTGGCTTAAAATCTAGCGATTAATGATAGCCTTATTTTTCTTACTGCTACTCTTTTCCATGACAGCTGTTGGTTGGCTTCCTTTTGTGCTGACGCTGTTTTATTTTATAGTCAGCGGCTGTACTTTTTGTCTTTATGGCTTAGATAAAGTATTTGCCTTAAAAAATAGGCAAAGAATCAGTGAAAAGAAACTGCATCTTTTTGCTTTGTTTGGTGGTTGGCCGGGTGCTTATATAGGGCAACAGGTTTTTTGGCATAAAGTATCTAAGTCTAACTTTCTCGTTAAGTTTTATTTACTGGTATTCATGAATGTTGGGGCTTTGAGCATTTTTTTAATGTTAAATAGCTAGGGTTATAGAGATCGAAATGGATTCAAAATTAAAAAACAAAATAATCGCAGTATGTGATAAAAAAATAGAACAAAAAGGTGAGGGAGTAGGCCTTTCATTTTATGCTTTTTTTGCTAATAAAAATGACGATCCAGAGTTATTGATGGCCGCCGCAACATGGTGGATTAAAACCCATGAGCTGGATCATTTTGAAAAAGCGGTAAAAATTAAACAGATGGTATTAGCCGAGAAATAATGGCGGCCAGCATTGTGCTAAAGTAAGTGGGTGAGATGAAACAAAAAATAGCCGGCTATCATAAAGATCAAGAAGATCATTGGGTCGCACAGTTAGCGTGTGGGCATTTTCAACATGTACGCCACGATCCGCCGTGGATGAATCGTCTGTGGGTTATTACTCCAGCTGGGCGAGATTCTATGTTGGGCTTTGAGCTGGAGTGCAAGAAGTGTGATCTGGGCTTAGAGCCAGATCACATGGCATCATGTCACTAACTGAGTGACATGATTATTTACGTTTAGGGTGTTCAATAACCGCCATGGTTAAGCGTGAAATGCAGCTGAGCTTATTTTGATCATTAACGATGCGAATTTCCCAAATCTGCGATGTTCTTCCTTTGTGTACCAGCTTTGCGGTCCCCGTCACTATGCCTGAACGCACGCCGCGGATGTGGTTGGCGTTAATTTCTTGACCAACGCAATAGTGCTGAGATAAATCAATGCAGCAGTTAGCTGCCATACTGCCCAGCGTTTCTGCTAATAATACGTTGGAACCACCATGAATTAGACCCATCGGCTGGAAAGTGCGTGCATCGGCGGGCATAGTGCCAACGACATAATCATCGCCAATTTCTGTAATTTGAATGCCTAGGTTACTACAGGCTGTATTCTCCATTTGACGGTTTAATACTTCAATTTTCGGTGTTTCAAACCAGATATTCGACATGGTATACCTCTATTAAATTTTTCTGCTAAAAGCATTGTTTACTTGCCACTAGAGCTTGTATCAATATACCTGTTTTAAAATTAAAAGCCTCAATAACTCATAACAATTTAACTCTTAATCGTTACAAGTTAAATTGAAGGGAGTTTTAATCCCTCAACTCTTGTTAATGTAAAATGCTATTCATCTTGTTTTATTTTATAGTTTGAGTAGATTTAGATGGCTCCATTTTTAGCACGCTATCTTCTTTATAGATCAGTCTCAGCTCTGCCGCCGCCGCTTGCATATGGATAAGTGCAGGTAGGACTTCTTGCCAATGACGGGTCTTTAAACCGCAATCTGGATTAACCCATAAGCGCTGTGCAGGAATACGAATTGCCGCTTGTTTCATTAAGTTTATTATGTACGCTTGGCTAGGAATATTGGGTGAGTGAATATCATAAACTCCTGGGCCGACATCGTTGGGGTATTCGAAGTTTTCAAACGCATTCAATAACTCCATATTCGAACGCGATGTTTCGATGGTAATTACATCAGCGTCCATATCGGCTATTGATTTAATGATGTCGTTAAACTCGGAATAACACATGTGGGTATGAATCTGTGTTTCATCTTTCACGCCGTTAGCGCAAATTTTAAACGCTTCAATAGCCCATCCAAGATACTGCTGCCACTGACTTTTTCTTAGCGGTAGTCCTTCGCGCAATGCCGCTTCATCAATTTGAATTATGTTTACGCCGGCTTTCTCTAGGTCTAACACTTCTTCACGAATGGCCAGCGCAAGTTGTAAACACGTTTCTTGTAGGCTTTGGTCATCACGTACAAAGGACCAATTTAAAAGTGTAACCGGTCCCGTTAGCATACCTTTTACAGGTTTGTTGGTTAATGACTGTGCATATGACGTCCATGCTACCGTCATGGCTTTGGGGCGCTGTATATCACCAAAAATAATGGGTGGTTTAACACAGCGAGAGCCATAAGATTGCACCCAGCCAAATTGGCTAAATGCATAACCGTTTAATTGTTCAGCAAAGTATTCCACCATGTCGTTACGTTCTGCTTCGCCATGCACGAGTACATCTAAACCAATCGTTTCTTGCTGGTGAATGGCTTCTTTAATGTGTGATTGGATGCGGGTTTGATAGTCGGCCTGGTTTATTTCTCCCCGTTTAAATTGTAAACGAACTTTGCGAATCTCTTGGGTTTGTGGAAAAGAACCTATCGTAGTGGTTGGGAATTTGGGCAGGTTCAATATTGCTTGTTGCTTGCCTGCACGTATCGAAAAGGGACTTGTACGATCGGCTAGTGCGATACGCTCGGCTTTAGTTGCAAGTTTTTTTTGTTGCTGGCGAACCGCTTCAATATGAACTCGTGTTGATGTTTTTCGACTATCAACGGCGGCTTTGTTTTCAGCCAGCAAGTCTTTTATGCTATTTCTTCCATGCATCAGGGCTTGGGCTAATAAGTTTAGTTCCGCCAGTTTTTGCTTGGCAAAGGCGAGCCAGTTTATAATTTCGCTATCAATTTTTTGGCTGTTTAATTTACCTTTTCCTTCGCTATTTACTTCACTATTAAGATCGACAGGAACGTGTAGCAAAGAGCAAGAAGGTGCAAGCCATAATCTGTTGCCTAATTGCTGTGCAATCGGTTCTAGCCAATCGAGCGTCGCACTTAAATCGGTTTTCCAAATATTGCGGCCATCGATAATACCAAGAGACAATATTTTATGAGCAGGTAACCAGTCACATACTTGATTAACTTCTTCGCGGCCATTAATCGTGTCTATGTGTAAACCCGCAACGGGTAGATTACATGCAAGTTGTAAGTTGTCTTTTAATTCACCAAAGTAGGTGGTGAGTAAAATATTAATCGGGTTGCATTTGAGTATGTGATAGCAATTTTCGATTGCGTAGCGCCATTCTTGAGAAAGCTCGCTAACTAAAATCGGTTCGTCAATTTGCACCCAGTCTATACCTAAATTTTTTAGTTGTGAGAGTAGCTCGCTGTAGCAGCTAATTAGGTTGTCTGCTAAGTCCAATGGGTTACTGCCATCTTGGCTTTTACATAAAGATAAATAGGTTATCGGCCCGAGCAATACCGGTTTGATGTTTTGTTTGTTTGTGTCTGTTTTTTCTTGTAGGACCTGGGCCTCTTCAATCTGAGCAAGTAGGCGGCTTGAGTTTAATGTGAAGTGTGTGTCGTTATCGATTTCTGGAACAATGTAATGGTAATTGGTATCGAACCACTTAGTCATTTCTCCCGCGCTGACGCCTTGATTTTTATCTGACGTATGGGTTTTATTTGAGCTATTGCAGCAGTTATTTTCTTGGCTGCGGCCCCGAGCAATACGAAAGTATTGTTCTAAATGTTTTTCGTTATTTTTTACCAGTGCCCGTTGTGGAATATTTCCAAATAAGAAACTGGTATCCAGTACGTGATCGTATAGCGAAAAATCGCCCACAGGAATGAGGTCTAATTGCGCTTGTGCTTGCCAGTTTAATGTTCGAATTTGTTGTGCGTCCGCTTCTAAATGAGTCGCAGAGATTTTTCCTTGCCAGAATGACTCAAGTGAAAATTTGAGTTCGCGTTTTGCGCCGATACGCGGGAAGCCTAAGTTGTGTGTCGTAATCATGATTATCTCCTAATAAGTAATGAGATAATGGTAGAGTGAAATCAGTATGAAATATATTGGTTATAATTCAATTAAACATGAAATATTTTAATGTTGTGATTGGCGGTATAGCTGGTGTAGGGATAAGAAAGGGGGAGGTGGGAGAAGAAAAGATGCATTAGATGGAGTATCGAAAAAGAACAGTGATGTTATCGACTGTTCTTTTTCGACTGGCAGCTTGAGAGTAACTCAATGCCGCTTAAGTGCACGGCTGAAGCGCCTTATTCGATGGTGGATAAGAATTTCTGATAAACCTCAGCACTTTCATCTGGAATTTCTACCATGGGTAAATGTCCGATTTCCGGGAAAATATGCACACTGGCTTGTGGGATTAATTGTTTGAACGCTGCTGCTGCAGAAACGTCGAGAACACGGTCTTCTTTACCCCACATAATCATTGTTGGTACTTGATGCTCTGCCATTACGCTTTTTATTTTCTGGCCAAAATCTACTATTTTTAATCGTTCTTTAGTCGCAACCATATCACTAAATACTTTTTTGTTAATGTCTTCACGGGCTAGAGTTTGGCGAAGAAATGCAGGTCTTAGTGGCCAAGGCAAGAATGGAGGCTTGCTCATAGTGAAATTCATGCGGTACTCAAAGCTGCTTTCATCTGTGGCAATTAACGGATTTTTACCTTCAGCTAGGACTTTGTAATATTCACTTTTGGTATCACCGTCGATGCCCGCAGCATCAATTAAAGTGAGACTTTTTACTTTGTTCGGGTGTTCTAAACTATAGATGGCGCTGATTGCACCCCCCATGGAATTGCCTGCGATGTGAAAGGATTCAATGCCTAAGCCGGATAAAAATGCATCTAGACGCTCAGCTTGCTTTATCAGACCATAATCAGTGGTTAATAATTTTTCTGAATCACCATGACCTGCTAAATCTACTGCGATGACATGGTATTTTTTATCCAGTGCTTTGGTGAACAGTATCCAGTTATCTTTATTTGCCGAGAAACCATGGACTAAAATAATGCTTTCAGCATTTTTACTATCTGCGCCTAAGCGTTCCATATAGGTAAGGTTGACGTCACCAGCAGGAGCTGTTTTAACCTCTAGGCCAGCACTATCTCGCGCTAGGGAGATGACTCCTGTAAATAAGCTATCTTGTTGGCTGTGAGTGCAGCCGCCAAAAAATAGGCTGGAGATGATTAGAGCGCTGCTGCCGAGTTGTTTTAGGCTAAAGCTCGGTGTGAACTTGAGTGTGCTTTTCATTATTGTTCTCAATGTAAGGGAGCTAATATTAATAAATTTATTGTTAATATAATCAGTGTTTATCGGTGCTTAATATAAGCGCTAATTCTGCTACCGCGCTAATCGCGGCGATAAGAGAATTTTCTTCTATTAATTGGTTCTTTTTATAGGCCAGTAGCATGCCACTACTAATTTCTATGTGAAGGTGCGGATGCGCCAAAAGCCAGTGAATTAAAGACTTTTCCTTCTCAGGGGTGGAACAAACGTACTTTAAAAAGCGATAAGCCTGGTTAGGTTGGTTGGCATAAATATCAATATTTGAAGTCTGTGGAGAAGCGTTATTGAATGCTTTGGGAATTTGATGATTCGCCAAAATAGTGAGTTTTTGCTGGCGGTATTGATTTTTTATGGCTTGCTGGTGACTCGCATCACTGAAGGCATCGTTATCTTGGTTAAAACGATTTAGTCTGAGGTGTAAGTTATTAAATTCGTTCTCTAGTACAAGGGTAAATAAAATAATACTGCTGTTGTGAATGCCTATGGGTTCTATCGCTCGACAATCGAAGGTCTTAAATTCTAGGCCATAAGACTTGTCACTTGCTTGAACGAAGTGTCTGAATATCACATTCTGGCTGTAGTTAAGTAAACCAAAGTTTGCTTGCTTGATGTCATCGCTAAAGTCGATAAATTCTTGGTATTGCCAATCATTTTGTTGGGCGATTTGGCGAATTTTGGCGCTTCGAGTATTTTTGTTCAGTACAATTAAGAGTACAGCGATGAGTGTAATAATACTTAGAATAATAAAGGTGAATATCAGCTGCAATTTTGGGCTCCTAGCCTGTATTATGAAAAGTAATAACTTTGTATAGCGAAGAGTCTATCATGACTAAAAAGCCGGTTAGTAAAAAAACTGAATCTACTGCTCGTGCAAGAACAAAAGAAACGGTTGTATTAAAAGAAGCCGCTGTGCTTGCAGAGGAAGTGTTAAGTCATGATGGCCTGCACCGTATTGGTATCATGACGTTGAACTCAGCCAAAACCATGAACGCTGTTGATCTTGAAATGGTCAATCTTATCGATGACATTCTCGCCCGCTGGCAAGCAGATGATGGCATTGTGGCGATGGTGATGTGTGGCGCTGGGGATAAGGCTTTTTGCGCGGGAGGCGACATTCGACAGCTCTACAACAGTATGCAGGCTGAAGGTGGTGAGCATTTAAAATATGCGGATGCTTTTTTCCATGGCGAATACAGTAAAAACTATCGAGTACATCGTTTTGGCAAGCCGCTCATCGCTTGGGGTCATGGTTTTGTGATGGGGGGAGGATTAGGCTTGTTCATTGGCGCTAGTCATAAGGTGGGAACCGAAACCTTAAAGTTGGCTTGGCCTGAAATTAGAATCGGTTTATTTCCTGATGTTGCGGGCAGTTATTATTTAAGTCGTCTGCCTTTTCCACTCGGTCACTGGATGGCACTTACCGGAAGTCAAATGAATGCGGTTGATTGCAAGCAGGCTGGATTAGTTGACTATTGTGTGCCGAATAGTGAACTGAGTGGATTAATCGAACAGCTGCGTCATCAGCCTTGGCAAGAAAATAAGGCGATGAATAACCAATATGTCCGACAGTTATTAACTGCGGTTGAGCTTCAAAGTGACGTTCAGTCACCAGTAGATACGACTGAAAAATCCCTATTTCCAGCATCTAAGCTACAAGATAATGAAGCAGACATCGAGCGCTTATTCTCAGTTCTCACTCAACAACACTTTATTTCTTTGGCTGATAATACATTTGCATTGAAAGCTATTGCTGCAACCATTAATTCCATCGAGAGTGATAACGCTTGGTTTAATCAAGGCCGTGATAATTTTAATGCGGGTTGTCCGGCAACGGCTCATCTTATTATGCGTCAGCTGCAGTTAGGGAAAAATATGACGTTAAAAGAAGTGGTGAAGTGGGAGCTTATTTTAGCCTTGCAGTCGGTTCGACATCCAGATTTTGCTGAAGGTATTCGGGCGATGGTGGTCGATAAAGACTTCCAGCCTAATTGGCAGCATTGTTCTGTAGAAGCGGTGCCAGAGGAGTGGGTTGAGGCTTTATTAACCCCACTTTGGCCTGAGGCCGAGCACCCCTTCGAGCAGTTATAAAGGGTTGCTTAACATTCAAATATGTCATGAGCGAGTTCAATCTTAGCCGCCAGTTGGTTGAACTCGTCATTGACTGTTGTGCTGTGCCAGCCCATGCGTTCTATCGCGGTGAGATCACGCCAAGGTAAACGCTGATCTTCAGGGCAAATTTTATTATTGGCAATGGTCACCAAATCACATAAGTCAATGCGGCTAATGTATCGGTATTGGTCACAGTAGTTTTGTGGAATATCGGCGATTGAACGTGGAAACTGCCAACGGCTTAAAATACTTTCCCCTAACATAGGATGTATTTTATCAATGGTATGGTTCAATTCTTCTAAGGTATAACAGTCTTCTTTATCGGCCATGGCAATAATCGGCAGAGCGCCTATCTTGTGTAGTAGCCCTGCCAAGAAGGCTTCTTCAGGAACGAGCTTTGCCTTCTCCGCCAATACATAACAATGGCAGGCGACATCTAAACTGTGTTGCCAGATTTCACGCATCCTTGTTTCAGATGACGGGTTTTTACTATTGAAGAGTTGTCGAGTTGATAAGCTGATGGCAACTCGAGCGCAGTAATTCATCCCGAGTAAACTAATGGCTTTACTTAAGTCGGCTACCTTTACTTCTCGTCGCACTAGTGGGCTGTTGGCGATGCGTAATAGCTGTGCTGTGGTTGCCGGGTCCTGCTCTATAATATGCGCAAGGGCTATGATATCTAAGTTCGGGTCGTTTTCGCACTTTCGGATGCGCAATGCAATTTCTGGCAGGGTCGGTAATATTAAACTGTCGAGTTCAATGGCCTTCATGATATCAGCCGCAAGAGATTTCATTATTAATTAACCTCCTAAGGCGCTTTGAGTTTCGGAGACTTCTTCACTGATATCTTCCATTTCTGCAATTAGGGTTGTAGGGTCGAGTCCTAGGCGATCAAAAGAGGAAATGGTTGTCCAGTCTAGCTTGGTATAGGGATGATCGGTGCCGGCATAGCTTTGCAGGGTTGCGACTTGCACGATGTCGGCGTAATCGACTTTATCGACTTTACGATCAAAGATTAAATAACTCTTTGATACGGCCACCAGCTCTTCTGGAAAATCCCACATTTTTAATATGTAGCTGCCTAGAGAAGGGTGTAATACGTTCAGCACCTTACCGAGGGCAAACGAGTCATTTAATAGGGACTCATTATTTTCGGCAAATGCTAATATCGGTAATTTACCAATTTGATGTGTTAAGCCTGCTAACAATGCTTGGCCAGGCTCTAGGTTGGTGAAGTGGCGCGCCAATACTTGACTACTGGCGGCAATTTCAACGCTTTTAGACCAGCAAGCGCGCATGCGTTTATCGACGACATCGCTGGTTGCTTGAAACATTTGTTCCATCGCTAAGCCCATGGCTAGGTTGCTGGTAAGATCTATTCCAAGCCTTGCTACCGCCGTATCAATATCGGATACGGGAACACTCGCGCGAATGAGGGGGCTATTTGCGACCTTAATCATACGTGCGCTGAGAGCGGCATCGCGACTCAATATGGCAGTGAGATCTGAAATGTCGGAGGTCACATTTTCTGCGACCTCTCGAACTTGCAGTGCAATTTCTGGCAAGGTTGGTAGTACTAGTTCATCATTTTCTAATGCTTGAATGATGTCTTGTTTTACTTGCTGAACGAGTGGGATAGCCATCGTAATGTTTGAGCCTTTTATACATCCTTTTCAATAGTATAGGGCAGGTTTTGCAAGGTGAGAGGAAAATCAAACGATTCGGTTAAATAGAGTGTTTCTAGCGGGTTTTCACCACTGCTCACGACCAATAAATCAATCACGTTTTGAGGCGTATCGCTGCTTCGTAAAATTAACACATCCGCTTTGCCTTTCCCTGTAGCGTCAAACAGTTGTTTAGCCGCTTGCGCCGTAATCTCACCTGTTCCTTGGTAGTGATATAACGCTTTTTTTGCTTTGCCCAAATACTGTAAGCGCGCAATAATTTCTTGACCGGTATAACAGCCTTTACTGAAGCTTATGCCACCTACGTGGTGCCAGTTGATGTGTTGTGGAATCCATTGTTCTAGATGATCGCCCTCAACATAATAAATACCTTCTTGTATATCAGCCAAGCGCCAATTAAGGGTTGGACTTAGAAGGACTTCTGGCTCGCTATTATCCTTGATGATAAGGAAGCTGCGGTTTGCGGTGAGAGTGAGTTGGTGCAGGTCCTCACTATGAACTGCAGTACCGGCTATTGAGGTATTCCACTGGCCCAAAATCAAATGGCTTTGCTGGCAGTTTTCTATGCTAGCTTTGAAAAATACTTTATATTTTTGCAGATATTTTTCTAGCACATCAGCGCTATTACTGGGTAAAACGAGCCAATAGTTTTCACCATCGTAGCTGATGTTGAAATTAGCGACAATGCGTCCTTTAGCGGTGCAGCAAGCGCCATGGAAAGCCGTGCTGGTGGTGATGTCGCTCAAGTTGCAAGTGAGTTGTCCTTGCAGAAAACGTTCGGCATCTGGGCCGCTGATTTTGAGGGCTGAAAATTGGTTGAGCCAGCAGGTTTGTAAGCTGGTTGTCGCGGTATTATTAATCGTGTGAGTTTCTGCTTGAGGAATATAATCTCCCCAGTGATCAAGTTGGCCTGTGTGTTCAAGTACGGAGCGTGAAACCATGGGTTTTTGTCCTAATATTACGATAATACGTCTAAATTATTGCTTTGGCGCAATCCTTTGCATCTTACTCGATAAATCACTCCTGTGTCTTGTGCTTGGGCTTATGTATAATGCGGTGATTCAATATTGGGAGAGTCGATGTGAGTGAAAACCTCGAGCATAAGCGTGTAATGTGGCATTGTCGTCGTGGTATGTTAGAACTTGACGTATTGTTGTTGCCTTTTTGCCGTGACATGTTTTTAACCTTAAGTGCAGAAGATAAGGCCAAATTTGTTAATTTAATCGCCTGCGAAGACCCCGATTTGTTTGGCTGGTTTATGCAGCATAGCGTGGCAGAAAATCCAGATCATGCGTATATGGTCGATATGATTTTAAAGCTTGGTAATACCTCAATCTAGCGTCAATTTATTTTAATTTAATACGTTAAAGCAGGACTCTCATGGATGAGAATCGCCCCCTTGATATCTTTCTTCAACCGTCTAAGCGACTCATAATCCTTAGTCTCCTATTTGCATTAAGTTGTTTTTTACTCTTGTACAACATTCCTCTTATATATCTGCATAAATTATTATTGCTGGTTTTGATGTCGAGTGGCATTTTGATGGAGTTGCGACTGAAGGTATTACTTACCAGCCCTAGTAGTATTATTCGTTTGGGCTGTGATGGTGGTATTACGGACAGTAACGGCAATGTCAGTAATATCTACTGGTGGTATCAACGTCGAATTGGGGGAGATAAAATCTATGTTGAGCTGTCACCTAATAGCCGAGTATGGGCTGACTGGGTCGCTTTGGATTTTAGTCGTTGGCCTTGGCAGTTTGGCCAGACGGTCTTGATTGCTCGCGATAGCGTTGAAGAATCAGAAGATTTTCAACGCTTAAAGCGTTTGTTGCGCAGCCGCTGATTCTGAGTCTAAAACAAGATGAGCTTAAAGCTCACCCAATTCTTTCAGGTACTTAGGTGTTAGTACGGTATCGAATGCGCGGGGCAGGGCTTCTGGATAATCCAGCGAATAGTGCAGGCCGCGACTTTCTTTGCGCAATAATGCTGAGCGTATAATTACATCGGCTACGTCGACTAAATTACGCAGTTCCAGCAAGTCATTACTCACGCGATAATTACCGTAAAATTCTTGAATCTCTGCGCGCAATAACTTTACTCTGTGCTTCGCTCTCACTAAGCGTTTCGTAGTTCGAACAATACCCACGTAATCCCACATAAAGCGGCGCAACTCATCCCAGTTGTGGGCGATGACGACGGCTTCGTCGGAATCTGTTACTTGAGTATCATCCCATGCTGGAATTTCAGGTAGCTGCGCCCCAGATGAAGCATGTTTAGCTATTTCCGCCGCCGCTTCACGGGCAAATACTAAGCACTCTAAAAGTGAGTTGCTGGCTAAGCGGTTGGCACCGTGTAAGCCAGTATGAGCGGTTTCGCCAATGGCATATAAACCTGGAATATCGGTACGGCCGTTGATGTCAGTGACTACACCACCGCAGGTATAATGAGCGGCTGGTACTACAGGAATTGGATTTTTAGTAATATCGATACCAAGCTCTAAGCAGCGCTCATAAATTGTGGGGAAGTGGGTAATAATGAAGTCTTTATCTTTATGGCTGATATCAAGATATAGACAATCAGCCCCCAAGCGTTTCATCTCATGGTCAATCGCCCGTGCCACAATGTCACGCGGGGCGAGTTCGCCGCGCTTATCAAATTTGTGCATAAAGCGTTTGCCGTTCGGCAATAATAAATGACCGCCTTCACCACGCACCGCTTCAGTAATTAAAAAAGACTTGGCTTGAGGGTGGTATAGACAGGTGGGATGAAATTGATTGAATTCCATATTTGCCACGCGACAACCTGCACGCCATGCCATCGCGATGCCGTCACCAGAAGCCCCGTCAGGATTGCTGGTATATAAGTACGCTTTACTGGCACCACCGGTAGCCAGCACGACTGAACTGGCGGTAATAACTTCCACTTCACCGGTTGCTTTGTTTAAAAAATAAGCACCAAAGCAACCTTGTTTTTTCTGGCCCAATTTTTCACCAGTAATCAAATCAACGGCAATGTAATCGGTTAATAAATGCAGGTTTTTCTTTGCTTTGGCGGCTTTTTGCAAGGTGTTGGAGATGGCGACACCGGTTGCATCGGCTGCATGAATAATACGGCGCACGCTGTGGCCGCCTTCGCGGGTGAGGTGAAAGTTTTCGCCATTTTCACCTTGATCAAACGGTACGCCTAGGTCGATTAGCCATTGAATTGCGGCAGTGCTGTGTTTAATCGTATGGCGTACGCTGGGTTCATGGCAAAGGCCAGCGCCGGCAATGAGCGTATCATTGACATGGGCTTCAACGGTATCTTCTTGATCCAGTACGGCGGCAACACCCCCTTGAGCCCAGCGGGTTGAGCCAGCATCTAAACTGTCTTTGCTGACAATTGCTGCGCTTAAATGGTCAGGTAGAGATAAACCTAAGGTTAATCCAGCAGCACCGCTGCCGATGATTAAGACATCAAATGTATGCTTACGGCTCATTATGATTATTCAACTAGGATTGCTTATGTGATTGTTAGTTACACTATTATTCGCACTATAATGTAATGTACCGTTAAATGGCAGCGATAATCTGTTCTAGCTTTGAGCTAAGACAAGGTCAGTCGACTTATCATCTAACATTGATAAAATTTATGGAACTTTAATTCGCCTCAGTACTCTATTTATTATTGGACAAGGTCAGCTAAGCAGATCATGTCGGTAATATTTTGCACCATCTTTAAACGCGCTAAGCCTGTCATCAGGATTAAGCGGATCGTTGAGTTGAATGCTAGGGGGAATGAGTATGAGCAACGTGGCATACGCGCTGCAGCAACCAACAATAATGGATCACCGCATGAGTGACAACCCGCAAACAGATCAGCAATTGGTTAGCCGAGTGCAGAAAGGAGATCGTCGAGCATTTGATTTATTGGTGATTAAATATCAACCTAAAATCCTATCCTTGATTGGGCGTTTTGTATTTGATACTTCTGAGTGCCAAGACGTGGCGCAAGAAGCGTTTATTAAAGCCTATCGAGCATTGCCAAATTTTCGGGGTGATAGCCAATTTTATACTTGGCTCTATCGAATTGCAGTTAATACGGCCAAGAATTATTTAGTCAGTCGTGGGCGCAAAACCCCAACTCATGACATAGACCCAGAAGATGCTGAAAATTTTTCTGAAGAAATGGCTTTTCGTGACAGTGCGACCCCTGAGCGAATTTTGCAACGTGACCGTTTGAAAGATGTTGTTTTCTCCGCTATTGCTGAATTACCAGAAGAGCTGCGTATAGCGGTTTCTTTAAGAGAGCTTGATGGTATGAGTTATGACGAAATTGCGGAAGTGATGGACTGTCCAATCGGCACGGTTCGCTCTCGTATTTTTCGTGCTCGTGAAGCCATTGAAAAGAAAATGCAACCTTATTTAGAAGCCAGTGCCTAACTGTATAGTGGTGTAATAGCGCAGAAATATACGTTAATAATGCGTTAATTTTACGCGTTAAAACGGTGATTAATTGCTTTGAGCGATTATTGAAGAGTTTGGAGAATGTGAATGAATGATAGAAATAAAGAGTCATTATCGGCATTGATGGATGGTGAAGCCGACGAGCTAGAAATTCGACGTGTTTTAAACCAGCTAGATAAAGATGATGAGTTGCGAGAGAACTGGAAAAATTATCATTTAATGGGTTCGCTCATGCGTGATGAAAGTTTCGATAGCCTTGATTTGACGCGTGGCATTAATCAGGTATTGGATGGAGAGCTTGCCTCTCATAACCATGCAGATACTAATATGCCTAGATTGTCTGAAGAGTCTCAGGCTAAGAATACACGCAGTGCTTGGTATAAACCTTTAACCTCAGTGGCGGTCGCGGCTTCGGTTACTCTAGCGGTATTGTTAGGGGTTCAATCAATTGAGCCTAATGATGGCGTTGGTTTGGCAGATAGAGGGGCTATTTCATCGCCCATGCAGCAGGGTGAATTGACCGCTTCTACGTTATCGATTGAAGAGCAGCAGCAATTAGAAAATGCCCAGCAGCAATTACAAGACTATATTTTGCAAAATTCTACTGATGCGAATGAAGATAAAAAAGGTATTTTACCCTTTGCCCGTGTGGTTGAATTTCAGAGTCAGGGTAAATAATCTAAGCTTAAATCGGCTATACTCTTTTCTACCTGCGGGTAGTGATGTAAAGAGCGTAACAATATGATTAAAGAGCAAGTAGATGATTGAAGAACAGGTGGTAATTACCTCAATAGACCAAGGCGGTGCTTGGGTCGAAGGTATGCAGCAAAGTGCTTGTGGTAGTTGCAGTGCTAAAGCGGGTTGCGGTCAGCATGCAATGAGCCAGCTAGGACGTAAAGTGTCTTTGTGGTTACCGTTAGCGGATTTACCCGAACATGCGAGTACTTTACCTTTTAGTATTGGTCAGCAGGTCGTTGTTGGGTTACCGGAAGGGGCTATTTTGCGCAGTACCGTTGTGCTTTATGGTGTGCCTTTAATCGCCTTAGTGCTCGGTGCCATTATGGGTCATGCAGCGGCAGGTGAGCTTGGCTCGATTTTGCTGTCGGTCTTGTTTATGTTGATGGGTTTTAAAATAGCTCAGTACTGGTCAATACAAAATAAAAAACATTGGCAACCTCATTTTATTCGCCATTGTTTTCCCCCTGTTCATACCCACAATACTGATAACATCATACAGAGTTTAAAATAAACGTAATGGCTAACTAGCTTAGAAAGGAGCACCTTTGAACATGATGAAATTGACCCACTGTTATAAATCTATGATATCGATTCCCCTCATTTTATTATTCTGCTTGAGCTTTTTTACTACCGTTAGCCAAGCATCTTCACTGCCTGATTTTACTGAGCTGGTGCAAGAGACTTCAGCCTCTGTGGTGAATATCGCCACTATTAAACACGGAAATAAATACGGCAAGGCTTACGATGGTTTGGCGGAGCAATATAATTTACCGAAAGATATGCCTGATATTTTTCGCCACTTCTTTGGCCCGCAAGGCCCTAATCAAGAGCGTGGGCAAGGATTTGGGCAATCACCGGATCAGCCATCAGAAAAATCCTCTTTAGGTTCAGGGTTTATTATTTCGTCTGATGGTTACATTTTAACCAATAATCATGTGGTGCAGGGGGCGGATGAAATTATTGTTCGCCTCAGTGATAGGCGTGAGCTGGACGCGCAGCTTATCGGCGCTGATGAACGCGCTGATTTGGCGTTATTGAAAGTTAAAGCAAGTGGTTTACCTGCCGTTGAATTGGGCAACTCCGATACTTTAAAAGTGGGTGAGTGGGTACTTGCGATAGGTTCGCCTTTTGGTTTTGATTATTCTGTAACGGCGGGTATCGTCAGTGCGCTAGGGCGCAGCCTTCCTAATGAAAGTTATGTGCCTTTTATTCAAACTGATGTTGCTATTAATCCAGGTAATTCGGGTGGGCCTTTATTCAACCTTGATGGTGAAGTCATTGGCATTAACTCACAGATTTATACTCGCTCAGGTGGTTTTATGGGCGTCTCGTTTGCGATCCCCATTAGTGTTGCAATTAATGTTGTCGAACAGTTAAAGGACAAGGGTAAAGTCAGTCGTGGTTGGCTAGGGGTGGTTATTCAGGAAGTAAATAAAGATTTAGCAGAATCGTTTGGTTTGAAGCAAGCAAAAGGCGCTTTAGTGGCTCAGCTCGTCCCTGGCAGCCCGGCAGAAGCGGGTGGCTTGCTTAGCGGTGATATTATTACTGCGTTTAATGGCCAAGAAATTAATTTGTCCACTGATCTTCCGCATCGAGTCGGGCGAGTAAAGCCTGGCACAACAGCGAAGTTGAATATTGTTCGCAATGGCAAAGCTAAGGTAATTAATTTAGAAATTGGTGCATTACCCGATGCTGACTCGCAGCAATTGGGGCAAATGAATTCTACTCCTGATTATCAGCAGAACCGTTTAGGCATCGTTGTAGGTGAGCTAAGTGCTAAGCAGCAGCGTGCTTATGGCAATGGTGTTGTGGTGCAGCAGGTTATGAATGGTGGCTCCGGTGTCATGTCTGGAATTGTCACTGGGGACGTTATTTCTATGATTTATGGCGAGCGCATTCATTCGCTTGCTGATTTTGATCGTATTGTGAAATCTTTGCCGAGTGGGCGTTCTGTTCCCATGCAAATCGTACGGCGCGGCGCGGCCATGTTTATTCCGTTACGTTTAGCGGATTAATAAAATCGTCAAATAAGTCAGGTAATACGGCCTGAATGATAGAAAATATAAGGCTATGGAACGATCTTCATAGCCTTATATGCCTACTTCTAGTAGACTCCTGCGCTATTTAAACGTTGTCTGTGACAGGTGTTCTTTGGTGAGTAAGCTTAACCATATTCGTAACTTTTCTATTATTGCCCATATTGATCATGGTAAATCCACCCTAGCTGATCGTTTTATTCAGCATTGTGAAGGCTTGTCTGCGCGTGAAATGCAGGCTCAGGTACTCGATTCCATGGATATCGAGCGTGAGCGCGGCATTACTATTAAAGCGCAAAGCGTTACTTTGGATTATAAAGCCTTAGACGGTGAAACTTACCAGCTCAACTTTATTGATACTCCAGGTCACGTCGATTTCAGCTATGAAGTATCTCGCTCTCTAGCGGCCTGTGAAGGTGCGTTATTGGTGGTCGATGCGGCTCAAGGTGTTGAAGCACAGTCGGTAGCCAATTGTTATACCGCCATTGAACAGGGCCTCGAAGTTGTTCCTGTTCTGAATAAAATGGACTTGCCACAAGCAGACCCAGATCGCGTTGCTGCAGAAATTGAAGAAATCATCGGCATTGATGCATCCGAAGCGGTGCGTTGTTCGGCCAAAAGTGGCTTGAATGTCGAAGGCGTATTGGAAGAAATTATTAAATTAATTCCTGCCCCAGAAGGTGATCCAGATGGTCCACTACAAGCCTTAATTATTGACTCTTGGTTTGACTCGTATTTAGGCGTTGTATCATTAGTGAGAATCAAGAACGGTACGTTGCGCAAAGGCGATAAGATTCGCATGCTATCCACCTCTCGTGATCACGGCGCAGATGGCGTTGGTATCTTCACACCTAAGCGGACTCCAACCGGTGTTTTACGCGCGGGTGAAGTAGGCTATATGGTCGCTGGTATTAAAGACATTCATGGCGCGCCAGTGGGGGATACTATTACCCATACTAAAACGCCAACGGTTGAGAGATTACCAGGCTTTCAAAAAGTTAAACCGCAAGTTTACGCGGGTCTATTTCCTATTAGCTCCGATGACTTTGAAAGCTTTCGTGATGCCCTTGAAAAATTATCTTTAAATGATGCGTCACTATTTTTCGAGCCGGAAAGTTCTGATGCGTTAGGATTTGGATTCCGTTGTGGCTTCTTAGGCATGCTGCACATGGAGATTATTCAAGAACGCTTAGAGCGCGAATACAATCTTGATTTGATCACCACCGCGCCAACCGTGATTTATCAGGTAGTCAATCGCAAAGGGGAGACCTTTGAGATTGATAACCCATCTAAGCTTCCTGATCCTGGCACAATTGATGAAATGCATGAGCCGATTGCGGATGTAAGTATCTTGGTTCCACAAGAGTATTTAGGAAATGTTATCTCCTTGTGTGTAGGACGACGTGGCATGCAAAAAGATATGCAGTACGTCGGTAATCAAGTTTCCTTAACTTACCAAATTCCAATGGCAGAAGTTGTGATGGATTTCTTCGATCGCTTAAAATCAGTAAGTCGAGGTTTTGCGTCACTTGATTATAGCTTTAGTCACTTTTCTCCTGCGTCATTAACACGTTTGGATATTCTGATTAATGGCGAGCGTGTTGATGCATTAGCAGTTATTTTGCATACCGACAATGTTCGTAGTCGTGGTCGTGCATTAACCGATAAAATGAAAGAGCTTATTCCACGTCAGATGTTTGATGTGGCAATTCAAGCCACTATGGGCGCACAGGTTGTTGCTCGTACTAACATTAAAGCGATGCGTAAAAATGTAACCGCTAAATGTTATGGCGGTGATATCAGTCGTAAGAAGAAGCTATTACAGAAACAAAAAGACGGTAAGAAGCGTATGAAGCAGATTGGTAATGTGGAAATTCCACAGTCCGCTTTCTTAGCTGTTCTCAAGGTGGATGATTAATTATGTTGCAACACAATTATAGAGCTAAGCAGACAGGTGTTTCATTCATATCAATAATGGCTTTTTTAGTATTATTGATATTTTCACTCAACTTTGTTGTACGAATTGTTGGCATGCATTGGGATGATCGACTTCTTGTCAGTATTTTAGATGACTTACCTGAAGTGCTTAACCGTGATAGCAGTGTCAAAGACGTGCGTAAATTGCTGGGTAATCGCTTAGATATAAATCGATTACGTATCTCCGTCGAACAATTGGAAATTACTAAGCATAAAGGTGAGATCAAGCTGGTCTGGCCTTATGAGCGTCGTGAACACGTGATGTCTAATGTTGATATCGTCTTAACTTTTAATCACGAGTACAGTTACTAAGCCGTGAACAATCCTTTATTAAAGCTTAGTCAGCGAATTGACTACACCTTCAATGACCACTCATTAATTGAGCTGGCATTAACACACCGCAGCTGTGGTGGTAAAAATAACGAACGTCTGGAATTTTTAGGTGACTCGATTGTTAATCTAGTCATTGCCGAGGCCCTGTTTGTTAAATTTCCAGAAGCGAAAGAAGGCAAGTTAAGCCGCTTACGTGCTCGCATGGTAAAAGGGGTTACTCTTGCTGAGCTAGCGCGTGATTTTGCCTTGGGAGATTTTTTGCATCTGGGTTCTGGTGAAATGAAAAGTGGTGGCCATCGCCGTGAATCGATTTTAGCCGATACAGTTGAAGCGATTATTGGCGCCATTTATCTTGATTCTGATATGGACACAGTAAAAGGCAAAATTTTACAGTGGTACGACTCGCGTTTAACGGCGTTAAGTCTTGATGATCCATTAAAAGATCCTAAAACCCAGCTGCAAGAATTTTTACAAGGCAAGCAAGCGCCTTTGCCTAAATACGATGTATTAAACATTGAAGGCAGTGCGCATGAGCAGTTGTTTAAAGTGAGCTGTAAAGTTCAAGATTTAGAAAAAACCATTGTCGGGCAAGGTGGCAGTCGACGTATCGCCGAGCAAGAAGCAGCGGCACAAGCTTTGAAATTTTTAGGCATTAGCCTTAAGCCCGGTGAGGAATAGATTTATGGAAAACGAAACAGCAGAACGTTCAGGTTATGTCGCCATTATTGGTCGCCCAAACGTTGGTAAATCGACCTTATTGAATTTTATTTTGGGTCAAAAGCTGAGTATTACCTCGCGTAAGCCGCAAACGACTCGCCATAAAATCATGGGTATTAAAACCGAAAATGATGTGCAGGTGGTATACGTTGATACTCCAGGTATGCATGAAAATCATGATAAAGCACTGAACCGCTACATGAATAAGGCGGCACAAAGTGCGGTTAAAGATGTCGATGTTATTGTGTTTATGATCGACCGTACAAAGTGGACCAGTGAAGATGAGATGGTTTTAAAATCTTTACAGTACGTTAAATGTCCGGTTATTTTGGCGGTTAATAAAGTTGATTTCTTAGCTGATAAAGAAGCTTTATTACCTACGTTACAGAAGTTGGATGCTAAAGGTAACTTTGCTCATATCGTTCCGATGAGTGCTAAAACAGGTCATAATGTTGATCGTTTAGAAAGCATTATTACCAGCTTTATCTCGCAAGGTGTGCATCTTTTTCCTGAAGATCAGATTACCGATCGCAGCTCTCGATTTTTAGCCGCTGAGCTTGTGCGTGAAAAAATTATGCGCCAGCTGGGTGATGAATTACCGTATTCTATGACAGTAGAAATTGAAGAGTTTCGTTATGAAGATAGCCTATTGGTTATCAGCGCGGCCATTTTGATTGATCGCCAAAGCCAAAAACATATTATCATTGGTGAAAAAGGCAGTCGTCTTAAGCAAATTGGTCGTGATGCCCGTTTGGATATGGAAGAGATGTTCGAATGCAAGGTGATGCTTAATACTTGGGTTAAAGTGAAATCCGGTTGGGCTGATAGCGAACGAGCACTGAAGAGCTTAGGCTACGACGGTTTAGATTAATAGCTTTCGTTAATCCACAGTCATTTAATATGACGTACACGGGTTGTAGTCGTGCAAAATAGTTTGAATCTCACTTATTATGTTTTGCATCGACGCCCGTATCGAGAAAGCAGTCAGATAGTTGATTTATTCTGTGAAAAACAAGGACGTTTTTCAGCACTGCACCGCGTTAATAAAAAAAATCCAGCGTTACAGCCTTTTATTCCTTATCAAATGCAATTCTCCGGTCGTGGTGATTTAAAATATTGCCAGCATGTCGAAATTGTTTACCCTTCTGTCTATTCAAATACTGCTGCACTGGTCGGTGGAACTTCGTCAATTTGTGAGTCGTCAATAATAAAGCCGTCGATCAAGGGCCAGTCTTTAAAAGGGAGAAATTTATATTGTGGCTTTTATTTGAATGAGTTAATCATACGATTAACTTGGAAGGGTGAGCCGCAAGCTGAGCTCTATAAAGTTTACCAGCAAACGTTACAGGGCTTATTGCAGCTCGATAATGACATGCAATCAGAGCCGCTATTACGTCGCTTTGAGTTTCATTTATTGGCGGTGCTGGGTTATCAGTACAATTGGCTACAAGACAGTGAATGCCGAGATATACAGGCTGATCAAATGTACAGTTTTGACCCCGCTTCAGGTTTCAATTTAATGACCGCTCAAACTTATGGTGCACTAAAATCTCAAGGTTTCCCTGGGGATGCGATTTTAGCCATCGCCGCAGAAAATTGGCAGCATGAGTTAAGTTGGCAAGTTGCAAAGCATATTGCTAGGCTTGCGTTAAATCCTTTGCTGGGAGATAAGCCTCTTGCCAGTCGAGAGTTATTTCAAAAACTTTAAATCAAATAATGTTGTATAAACAAACACTTCAAAATACATAGGGTGATGATTGTGGCAAAAGCACGAGTTTTATTAGGGGTAAATATTGATCATGTGGCAACGTTGCGCCAAGCGCGTGGAACTCGTTATCCCGATCCTGTTCAGGCAGCCTTAGTTGCAGAAGAAGCAGGGGCGGATGGTATTACCATTCATCCACGTGAAGATCGCCGCCATATACAGACCCGTGATGTGTATGTATTAAAAGAAGTTTTAAATACCCGCATGAATCTTGAGATGGCAGTAACCGAAGCCATGCTCGAATTGGCAGAAGAAATTGAACCTGAGCATTGCTGCTTGGTGCCTGAGAAGCGTGAAGAGCTCACTACGGAAGGTGGTCTTGATGTTCTTGGGAATGAAGCCGCCATCAAAGCCGCCTGTGATCGTTTAGCGGCGATTAATAGTGAAGCCTCGTTATTTATCGATGCTGATAAAGCCCAAATTGATGCGGCGGTGCGTTGCGGTGCACCCGCGATTGAAATTCATACGGGGGCTTATGCTGATGCAGAAACACCGCAGCAGCAAGCGGCAGAATTAGTGATATTGAAAGAAGGTATTGCTTATGCGCTTGAGCAAGGCTTAATTGTTAATGCGGGCCACGGTTTGCATTATCATAATGTGGAGGCGATTGCTGCGATCCCAGGCATTAACGAATTAAATATTGGGCATAGCATAATTGCCCGCGCTGTTTTTGTTGGCCTTAAAGATGCAGTGAAAGAAATGCGTGAGTTAATTCGGTTAGCCCAAGCTTAGTGTTTGACGTAATCGCTAAAGGCATAGGCACTGATTTATTGGATCAGCGTCGCATCGCGAATATTGTCGCAAAGCAAGGTGAGCGCTTTGCGCGCAGAATTTTAACGCCGCAAGAGTTATTATTGTGGGCCGAGAAAGCGAATAGCGTAAACTTTTTGGCTAAGCGTTTTGCCGCTAAAGAGGCCATTTCAAAAGCACTGGGTACTGGCATAGCTCAAGGTATTGGTTTTCAGCAAATGAATATTTATGCTGATGATTTGGGTAAACCCACGGTTGAGCTTTTAGGGGCAGCATTGACTCGAGCGAAGGCATTAGGTGGTAAGCAGGTTTTACTTAGCTTAAGCGACGAAGGCGAGATGATTCTCGCCTTCGCTATACTTGCTTAAGTGGTTAACTAAAAGTTAAGCCAGAGTTTAAGCTAGCTCGAGTGTGGTGAGTTCTAATGTATTACGCCATTGATTCTCTTGCGCCCACTGCTGTAAACCAATAACTGATTCAATGGCCTGCTGATAGAGGTTTTCACAATCCACAAGCTGTTGATTTTTAAGTCCTGTCTCTAGTTGTTCTAATCGATGAGTTAGGCAGGGGGTGCCGCAGTAGCGAGTGGCACCGTGGATCTTGTGAATGTGTTGCAATAACGGCTCTTGTTGCTGGCCTTGCCATAATCCTTGTATCTCTGGTAAATCATCGGTTAAGCCTTTGAGCAGCATGTTAAACATATCAATGGCAAGGTCGAGTTTGTTGTTGGCTAAGCGCATAGCAAATTGTGGATCAAATATCAGGCATTCCTCTTCTGCATCCCCCTTACTTAAATCCGTATTTCCAATTGAATCGTTTGCAATGCGTTGGGCATAAGGTTGAATTTTCTCTGGCAAGATAATGTTGGTATTACTGTCGCAATGAAAACCTGTCCAGCGTTCAATGCATTGCATTAATTGATCGTTGTTGATGGGTTTAGTTTGATAGTCGTTCATGCCAACTTGCAAGATTTTATCTTTTTCATCAGCAATAGCGTGCGCTGTCAGAGCGATAATAGGCAGTTCCTTGCTGGTCTTCTTTAAGCGAATTAATTGTGTTGCTTCTAAACCATTCATACCCGGCATTTGAATATCCATGAAAATCATATCGATATCATGCTGTTCAAGTTCTAATAGTGCTTGGGGGCCAGAGTCAGCGGCAATGACTTTAATGCCCATGTCTTCTAATAATACGGTCACCAGCTTCAAATTTGCTTCGTTATCATCAACGGCTAAAATAGTGGGAGCCGGCATTTGCATGCGACCCTGGTTATTGCTGTTGGTTGGGCTTAGTTCAATATCTAACCCTAGGCAGAGAGTGGTAAATAGTTTTTTACTCTGCAGCGGTTTTGCTAGGGATTGGTAAGCCCCGAGTGTTTGTGCATATTCTAGTTCTTCTGAAATAGCACTGTTGACCAAGGCAATGATGGGAATGTTGTAACTGTTTATTTGCTTAAATAACTTGGCGGTATTAGCGTGGTAAAGTTCTTTGCGACTTAAGCCAATAATAACCGCATGGGCAGGGTCTCCATTGCGGTGTTTACGTAATAGCGATTGCAATAAAATATCACTATTATCGGTATCGCTATAACGAATATGCCATTGTTCTAATAAATGGGTGATACTTAGGCGAGTGCTCGAGGACGATTCCATAATCAGAACTTGCTGTCCTTTTAATTCTTGCATCGATAATGCTTGTTGGCGAGACTTCTTTAGCGTAACCGAAAAAGAGAATGTTGCGCCTTCGCCTTCAGCACTCTGTACGCCAATGTCACCCTTCATCGCTTTTACCAGATGCTGACTAATAACTAAGCCTAAACCTGTGCCGCCAAACTGACGAGTGGTGCTAGAGTCAGCTTGACTAAAGGCGCGAAAAAGTTTGTTTTGTTGTTCGTCGTTTAAGCCAATACCGGTGTCGGTAATTTCAAATTTAACGCTGGCTTGGTTGATGTCTTCATCTTCAATTAGAACCCGTACCGTAATGTTACCCTGTGGCGTAAATTTGATGGCATTGGAGATTAGGTTGGTTAGTACTTGTTTTATGCGTAACGGGTCACCGGTTAAAAACTGCGGAACATCAGAGTAGATAAGACTGACCAGCTCAAGAGATTTTTTATGTGCTTCGGGTGCATTAATGGTTAATACATCTTCAAGTATTTCACGCACATTAAAATCAATATTCTCTAGTACCAGTTTACCGGCATCAATTTTAGATAAGTCGAGAATATCGTTAATAATCGTTAACAAGCCATTAGCGGATTTTTCAATGGTATTTAAATGGTCGGTTTTTCTTTGATCGCTTTGATCTTTTAATAAAATACGCGTAAATCCCAGAATACCATTTAATGGAGTGCGGATTTCGTGGCTGATATTGGTTAAGAATTCCGATTTTATTCGACTAACTTCTAACGCTTCTTTGCGTGCGATGTTTAATTCTATGTTCTGGATTTCAATGTTATCCAATGTTTCGCGAATATCGTGGGTTGCCTGTTCAATATTTTGTTGATGTTCGGTTTTTGTACGTTGAATTGCAATCGCCATGGCATTAATGCCCGCGGCCAATGTTTGAAATTCATCACCACTATTAACGTGAACTCGAGCATCAATTTTTCCATCACCGATTGCGCCAACGCAATCGACCATATCTTGAATAGGAAGTGATATATTTCGACTCATTCTAATCGCTAGCATCAAGCATAAAAAAAGAGTTGCCAATACCGTTGTTATACTGGTGGCTAGATGTTGATATTTAGCAATTTGAGTATTGGATAATGAGAGTTCAATTTCAATCCAGCCCAATAAGTTGGTATCAATGTTCTGTTGTTGGTAAAGCGGTTCAGTAATTCCTTCGATTAAATCAATATTTTGCGTGAATATGGGGGCTTTAATACGAATGCTGCCATCGGTTGTTGAAAGTTGCAGTTGACCGCTTTTGAATTGGGTATTGCCAATGAACTTGGTGATCATTTTAGGACCCGCATACGCGAGAACTTCACCGTCTTTATTTAGAATACTGGCGGCGCGTAAATCACGCTCTTCTAATAAATTGTTGGTTAAATTTTGCAATAACTGATTGTTGCCAGAAACAACCCCATATTCACTGGTTGGGGCTGCTTGTTTGGCAATGGCTAAGCCGCGCTCTTGCAATAGTAAGTCAAGGTCGCTCATACGCTGAATGATGAAAAAACCGCCTAAAAACAACGATACAATAAGCCCTGGTAGTAATACCAAGGCAAGGATGCGATTTTGTAGTTTCCAGTTCTTCATACTTTGTCCATTTGAAGCAATTCTTCTTATTTTGATTAATGTGACCGCTCAAGATATTAGCAAAGCTATTAAGCATAATCTTGAGTGATACTGCTGAGTGAAACGATTGAGTATAAGTAAATTTCGAATCGATATTACAATTGAGATAGAATCAGGATTAGAATCCTTAGCTTTAGTTATATGTAATTTTAATATTGTCATTCTTCGTTAACAATAGGACACCCTTGTGACCCACATTGTATACCCAACTATTGATGCATGCATCGGCCAGACGCCTTTAGTTCGCTTACAGCGCTTAAATGAAGGTAGTAGCAATACCATTTTGTTAAAGCTCGAAGGTAACAACCCTGCGGGATCGGTGAAAGATCGCGCTGCGTTGAGCATGATTGTGAAAGCAGAGCAAAGAGGTCATATTCAAGCGGGTGATACGCTTATTGAAGCGACGAGCGGCAATACCGGAATTGCGTTGGCGATGGTTGCGGCGATAAAAGGTTATCGCATGGTTTTAATTATGCCAGACAATCTCAGTATGGAACGACGTTGGGCTATGCAAGCGTATGGTGCCGAGTTGATTTTAGTGACCAAAGCGCAGGGAATGGAAGGCGCGCGTGATTTAGCGTTATCAATGCAGGCTGAAGGTAAGGGCAAGGTGCTCAACCAGTTCGCTAACGATGATAACCCATTAGCCCATTATGAAACGACAGGGCCCGAAATCTGGCAGCAAACACAGGGTCAAGTGACCCATTTTGTCAGTGCTATGGGGACAACGGGGACCATTATGGGTACGTCGAGGTTTCTAAAAGAGCAAAATAAAGAGATTCAAATTGTTGGTTTACAGCCGCAGGAAGGCGCTAGTATCCCGGGGATTCGTCGCTGGCCTAAAGAATATATGCCGAGTATCTTTGAAGCCAGTCGTGTTGATCAGGTTATCGATATCAGTCAGCAAGATGCAGAGCAAACGATGAAAGCACTGGCAACTAAAGAAGGTATTTTTTGTGGGGTATCGTCCGGTGGTTCGATCGCAGGAGCATTACAGCTAAGTGCGCAGGTAGAGAATGCGACGATTGTGGCGATCATTTGCGACCGTGGCGATCGATATTTATCCACCGGAGTGTTTGCTTAAAGCCTTAGTGAGTGCCTTGATAAGTATGTTAAGAAATGTAAGGGCAATTGAAATCGTTATAATTGCCCCCATCTAACCGCAAACGCTTGATTTTGTAGGCCATTGTGAATAAAACACTGACATTAACCGTGCATGACCTTGCATCGGACGGACACGGCATCGCACGCTCTGGGCGTGATGTATATTTCATACCTGGGGCTTTACCCGGGGAAACCGTGGTTGCTGAGATGTTGGAGCGTAAGCGAAAAATCTGGTATTGCCGTCTGGTATCGATAGAGCAAGTCAGTGAACATCGGGTAGAGCCCTTCTGTCCTCATTATAAGCGCTGTGGTGGCTGCGACTTGCAGCATCTCGCGTATGATCAGCAAGTAGTGCTCAAACAGCAAAGAGTCGCTAGGGAGTTAAGTCGCCAAGGCATTACCGTAGCACATTGGGATGCTCCTCTTATTGCTCATGATCAGCAATGGCATTACCGCCGACGTGCGCGTCTAGGCATCCGCTATAACAAATCAAATCAAGAAGTATTTATTGGCTTTCGTGAGAGCCAAAGCAAGCATTTGACCAATATTGATACTTGCCCAGTGTTGGTTGAGCATGCTGCCTTAGATTGGTTAGCTTGGCGGGGTCGCTTGGCCCAGCTGGAAGGTATATCTCGTTTTACCCATATTGAAGTATTGCAAGCCAGTGAACGTTTGGTGCTGGTATTTCGAGTACTTAAAAAGCTCACGGACAATGATCGTAAACGTTTGCTGGGTTGGGCGACAGAGTTAGACATCGACATTTATATTCGACCAGATGACGAGCAAGCAATCGAGATTGTTAATGAGGTTATAAGTCCATTAACGCACAATGTCTTAGGGCATGATTTAAGCATTCATCCTGATTATTTCGTCCAAGTGAATGCTGCTGTAAATCAATTAATGGTTGCCGAAGCCAGAGCTTGGTTAGCACCAGAAGCAGGTTCTCATGTATGGGATCTGTTTGCTGGTCATGGCAATTTTTCAGTACCTTTAGCCCAAGATGCCATCGTCGATGCGGTAGAGGTGAGTGATGAAATGGTGCGCGCCATTGAATTGCATGCTCAGCAGTTGTGCACGGATACGATTGGAAGTGTTAATAAAAGTGAGCGTGGTCTCATTGCGCACAAAGCCGACTTGTCAAATAGCGACAGTTTAAGTAGTTTGCCTGATCCTGACTATGTGTTGCTGGATCCACCGCGCGCCGGTGCAAATGCTTGTATGGCTGAGTTGATTAAACGTAAAGCTAAACGTATGGTCTATGTCTCCTGTGACCCCGCGACATTGGCACGAGACTTGAACACCCTGAGTGATGATTATGAGGTCGAACGCATTACTGTTCTAGACATGTTCCCTTATACTCATCATATCGAAACTATGGTGTTATTGGTGCCTGCCAATAAAAGCAGTCAAGGTCGTAAGAAGTTGATGGATGACAAAATGAATACCCGAGCTAAAACTCAGAACAAAGCCAAAGAGAAAGGAGCATCTCGTGGTAAAAGTAAGAGATGATCAGCCTTTAAAGCATGACGGTAAAATTAACGTTGATGCTTGGTTAGATAAAATTTGTACAGAAGCCGATATTTTAGAGCCTGAAAAACTGCGTCATGCCCTCGTGGTGGCTAAAATTATCGCTGAAGATGCCGTCGAAAATAGCACCTACTGGACTATCGATAGCGCACAGATGGGCTTAGAGATGGCCCAAATATTAGCTGAACTTCAGCTTGATGAAGCTTCGATCTTAGCGGCTATTTTATATCGTGCTGTGCGCGAAGGGCGCTTGTCGTTGGCCCAGGTGCGTAAAGATTTTGATGATGAAGTCGCCACCCTTATTGAAGGGGTGTTGCGTATGGCGGCGATCAATGCCATTCAAAATACCTCAGAAGAACCGGTTTTAGGACAGCGTGAAGCTCAAGTAGATAATCTGCGCAAAATGCTGGTATCTGTCATCGATGATGTGCGCGTCGCCTTAATTAAGCTTGCGGAAAGAACGGCCGCCATTCGTGCAGTAAAAGATGCCCCCGAAAGTAAGCGAACGAAAGTCGCTCGTGAAGTCTTTAATATTTACGGTCCATTAGCGCATCGTCTAGGTATTGGTCACTTGAAGTGGGAGCTTGAAGACGTTGCCTTTCGTTATTTAGAGCCACTCGCTTATCAAAAAATTGCCACGTTATTGGATGAAAAACGTTTAGCGCGACAAGACTATATTGCCGGTGTGGTCGAAACGATTACAAGCGAGTTAGAGGGGGCGGGAATAGACTGTGAAGTAAATGGCCGCGCTAAGCATATTTACAGTATCTGGCGCAAAATGAAGCGCAAAAATATTGAGTTTTCACAAGTATATGACGTACGCGCTGTGCGTATTTTAGTACCGAGTCTTCGTGATTGCTATGCAGCCTTGGGTATTATTCATTCATTATGGCGACACATTCCCAATGAGTTTGATGACTACATCGCCAATCCAAAAGAAAATGGTTATCAGTCTCTACATACCGCGGTGATCGGCCCTGGTGGTAAAGGAATGGAGGTGCAGATACGTACCCAAGAAATGCATGATGATGCTGAATTGGGCGTTTGCGCGCATTGGAAATACAAAGGCACAGATACCGTTGCCAAAGATCAAGCGTATGAACAAAAAATTGCTTGGCTACGTCAAGTCGTAGAGTGGCATGAAGAAATTGGCGATCTTCCCGAGCTCATGACGGATTTACGCTCGGATATTAATCCAGATCGTATTTATGTCTTTACTCCGGATGGCCATGTTGTCGATCTCCCTCCAGGTGCTACTTCGATAGATTTTGCCTACCGAGTGCATACCGAAATTGGTCACCGTACTCGAGGTGCCAAGGTTAATGGCCGCATTGTGCCTTTAACCTATCAACTGAAAACCGGCGAGCAAGTCGAGATTTTGACCGCGAAAGAAGAGCGTCCAAGTCGTGATTGGTTGAATCAAGAATCGGGTTATATCAATACTGCTCGCGGTCGCGCTAAAGTCGCGCACTGGTTTAAATTACAGGCAAAAGATACCAATCAAGAAGAAGGCCGTCAGTTATTAATGCGCGAACTTGATCGCTTAGACCTTGTGCGTCAGCCTCTGGCTGAGGTTGCTAAAGCGATGAATATGAAAAGTGCGGACGATTTGTTTGCCGGTATTGGTGCTGGGGATGTGCGCTTAGGTCAGGTTGTTAGACACGTTGTGCGCCAAGCAGAGTTCAAACAACCTCAGCAAGAGTTGCCGTTATTAAAACCGTCTAAGAAAAGCAATAAGAATGATGACATCACCATTCAGGGAGTCGGTCATTTATTAACTCAAATTGCACAGTGTTGTCAGCCTGTGCCTGGTGATGATATTTCTGGGTATGTCACTTTAGGGCGCGGTGTGAGTGTGCATCGCCAAGATTGTGAAAACTTGATGCATCTTGAAATGACAGAGCCCGAGCGTATTATTGCCGTGAGCTGGGGTGGTAAAGTCAGTCAGATGTATCCAGTTGATATTGATATCAGTGCCTACGATAGAACGGGCTTGCTCCGTGATGTCAGTGTGGTACTGGCGGATAGTGGCGTGAACGTGGTGGCGGTTAATACTAAATCCGAGCAAAAAGATCATTTTGCCCATATGCAAATTACGGTAGAAATTGATAGTTTGTCGAAGTTAGGGCGTGTATTAAATAAACTGAATCAGCTACCTAATGTTGTTACCGTTCGTCGTTCTCGTAATCATGGGTAAGCCGTCATGAATGATGTTAATGATAGAACTTACGGCCTTAGCGATCTGGTTTATTTAATGCAGCGTTTGCGCGATCCTGAAAGTGGTTGTCCTTGGGATATTAAGCAAACGTTTAGCTCTATTGTTCCTCATACCATTGAGGAGGCTCATGAAGTCGCAGAAGCGATAGCATCTAAGGACTGGCCCCATGTGGAAGAAGAGCTGGGTGATTTATTATTCCAAGTTATCTTTTACAGTCAGCTCGGTGATGAGCAGGCGCTGTTTGATTTTTCTTCGGTAATCGATGTGCTAGTGAAGAAGCTGATTCGTCGTCATCCTCATGTTTTTCCGTCTGCGGATTTGCACGCTAAGCGTGATCCAGATAGTTGCCCGACGGATGCAGAAATTAATGCTCAGTGGCAGATTATTAAGCAGCAAGAGAAAGTATTAAAGGCTGATTTAGCGAAGTCTTCAGGCCATGCCTCTACTGGAGAAAAAGCTGAAAGCCTTCAGTTAATAGACTATCTAAATGATATCCCCACTTCATTACCAGAGCTTACTCGCGCTGATAAAATTCAAAAGGCGGTATCGATACGCGGCTTTGATTGGAGTGAAATACAAGGGGTATTAGATAAGGTTCGTGAAGAATTACAAGAAGTTGAAGAGGAAATAGCTCAGGCCGATGAGCAACGCTTATATCATGAGGTAGGAGATTTATTATTTGCCTCGGTGAATGTCGCGCGTCATTTGGGCATTAATCCTGAGCAAGCCCTAGGGCAAGCGAATCGCCGATTCAGTGAGCGCTACAGTTTGGTCGCAGATGACTTAGCGGCTAAAAATCGTAGCTTAGAAGTAGGCAATAGCAATAACATCAGCAGTGCCGAAATGGAGCAAGCTTGGAATGAAGCTAAAAAGCTTCATCCTCAATTGCTGGCTAAGCTTGCGGCGAATGATGGTTAGTATGCATATTTAGTGAGCGGAAGCTTCTTTTGTTTTATGAATCTGCTTTAAATGCTTACGTGTTAAATTCAAAAACTTGGGGGTCGGACCAATGTCGGCATACATTGGGTCCCCTTCTTCGTCACAGGCTGCAATCTCTTTACCGGCAATATAAGGGAAGCTGCTAGTGACTTCAGTCAGTGCGCTGCTGATTAAATCTCGTAATAAGTTCTCGCGCGGGTATTTAGGGAACATTTCGCACAACGCTTCTAAGCGAGCGGCATCTTCTTCTGATAGTTTTATTTGATAACCTTCTTCACTTAGCTGACCTGAAAACTCTTTTTCCCAATATGCCATTAGCGTATTCAATTTCATGATAAACCCTTGTTATTCCTTACACCGTGATTCCTTAAGTTTAGACGCTAAATTTGAACTTGTGTTTAGTAATAACAAAGTGTTACTAAACTATTGTATCTGCCGATGAAGAGTATAAGTTAAAGCCTGCTATCGCTTGTTTAACCAGCCGTTTGTTGTTTTGTAAAGTGGTCAATCACAGGTTAAAGCAGAGGATTGATCGAATTTGTTTTATGCTTAACCCATAGTTTAGTTACCAGCTTAATATAAGAGGGCACTTGAATGTCAGATCTAGATCCATTACTACGAGATAAGGTACGTAATTTAGGAAACCTATTAGGGCAAACGATTGCCGATGATTGTGGTGAGGATATCTTTGAGTTAATCGAGACGATCCGCAACTTATCGAAACGTGCCCATCACGGCAGCCCTGAAGATAAAGCTGAATTAATCGCTTTATTAAAAGGCCTAAAAGACAATGAATTAGTGCCCGTTGCGCGGGGCTTTAGTCAGTTCTTGAATCTCTCCAACATTGCTGAGCAGCAACATACTCTAAGTTGGCGTCGTGAAGACGCCGCTGACGACAGTATGGAGGTGATACTTGAAGATGTGTTTACCGCGATAACT
The DNA here is from genome assembly GCA_047616865.1 of Oleispira sp. Lineage (GTDB taxonomy): Bacteria > Pseudomonadota > Gammaproteobacteria > Pseudomonadales > Oceanobacteraceae > Oleispira. The sequence continues at coordinate 216 of JBLGBO010000003.1, read as the reverse complement.
CAGAAAGTTAAAGGTGCCAATCTCAATAAAGAATTATGTAAGTTGGATATCGAGCTCGTGTTAACCGCTCACCCGACTGAAATCATTCGTCGTACTTTGATTAAAAAGTACGATGAAATTGTTGAGGTATTACAAGTTCTTGATGATATTCGCGACGATCACCCTAAACGTGATACCTATAACCAGCAGCTTGATAATTTAATTACTGAAATTTGG
>JBLGBO010000002.1:0-221036 GCA_047616865.1 Oleispira sp. | reverse complement strand
ACAGATAATCCTGCCGTGAGTGCGGAAACGAACGAGATAGCACCGAATAAAGATGGTGCGAATTTGGATTTCATAACTTACCCCAAAAATTCAACTTCAAAATGATTTGAGGGCAAGTTACTACAGATTTATGACAGGATTGTTACAGCTAGATGGACGCTACTATGATAAAGCAGAATAAAGGTAGGCTGTTAATACCTTAAGAAATATCCAATATTTGATAGACTTTGGCATTCGAAAATAGTTTCACCAGTTCAGGTTCTATATGACCACACTCGACTTCGCTTTGTAATATTGTCAGCGCTCTCTGTAAGGGAACAGCGGCCTTATAAGGGCGATCTGTTGCCGTTAATGCATCAAAAATATCGCATACGGCCATAATTTTTGCACCAAAAGGTATTTCAGAACTTTGTAGTCCATTAGGGTAGCCGCAGCCATTTAATTTTTCATGATGAGCACCGGCAATTTTGGGTATATTACTCAATTCTGGGGTCCAAGGAATGGTTTTTAAAAACTCAATCGTATGACTGACGTGACTTTCTATTTCAATACGTTCGTCGGCGGTTAAACTGCCGCGTTTAATCGATAATGCGCTGAATTCTAATTCATCAATTAACCCTCTAGTATGACCGTGTGCATCCTCAACCATATATTCGCGTATTTGCTTTAAGTGCTCAAAGGTCCCTTCACTTAATACGCTAGGCTCGTTAGCATCGGCAACTGCCTGCATATAATCATTTAAACGTTGTAGCTTAACCGCTTCTTCTAACGTTAATGTTTCCTCCACTGCTGAAGATAGTTTATGATGTTTTAATAATGACAATTTTTGTTTTAAGTAAAAGTTACTGATGCGTTCTTTTTCCCAAGCAATACGATAAATGAATTGACCATAAGCCTCAGGTGAAAGCTTTTTCGCTTTTGTTAGTATGTGCTCACGCACACCTACCTTTCCAAAATCATGCAGGAGCGCGGCAAAACGTAATTCCTTCATTTCGTCAGGATTGAAATGAATATTTTTAAATTGCCCCACGTCACATTCGCTTGCGGTATCCGCTAAAGCGCAGGTTAATTCGGCTACTCTAAATGAATGCCCACTGGTGGTTGGGTCTCGCTGCTCAATGGCTCGAACTGAAGCTTTAACGAAACCATCAAATAACAAATTCACACGATCGATCAATACATTATTTTCAATAGCAACCGCAGCTTGACTAGCCAAAGCTTGCAGTATCAGTATGACCTTTTCATCAAAGTTAATGGTTTCAGCTAAAGCAATTTCAGGGCTCGTAAGGGGTATATTAATATCCTGTTTACGGTTAATGAATTGAATAACACCAATTACTTTCCCTTGATGATTACGCATTGGAATCACCAACATGGAACAGGTGCGGTAATTCATATTCTCATCGAAAGATGAATTGAAGGTATAGATACTGGTGCTTGGCAGATCATAAACATCATGCAAATTGACTATGTCTCCGGTTAGCGCCGAGTAGCCCGCAACAGAACAGTTATCGAGCCCGAATCTCTGTTCTTCAAATTCAAATTTAATGGAATCGTTTTGAGTTAACTTAAACACTAAGTCTGGAGCCTGATTGTCGCTGCCTGAATGTCGATCGATTAGAAAGATGGAGGCTGCATCACAACAAGCCAACTGCCTTGCTTCCGTTAGAATCCTAGCCAATAAAGCATGATGATCACGCTCCGCAGATAAGGCCTGGCCAACATCCAAAAGCCTGCTCATTTGTCCGTGTTCACGCTGTAAATTTTCATGACTTATTGTCAGCTGATCTTGAATACTGAGCCCTTCAATCGCTCTAATAATGGCGTTACGTAAGAACAGCTCAGGTAGCCCCGTGGGGACTAATATACAACGATCGTCATTCACAGGATGTTCGACGATAATCAGGGCATTAGGACACACCGTTTTCCAAGCGGTTAGGGGAAATTTCCCAAGGGTAGTCTGATCTAAAATGAGAATAGAAGGTTCAGCCACAATATCCCTAGGCTGGCTTATCCAGAGGGTGTTAATACCCAATAACGAACCTTGGCTTAACAGGTCATATGAAGGCTTGTGACAGCAACCAATAACATAGGGCAAATCTGCACTGTAAGGTAGACTCATCCTAAGGCTCCTGATTTGAAACGGCGGTTTGGCTGAATAAATTTAGATTTTACATCTATATCTTACAGCCTAGAATATTTTGCTCGTTTCGCGACTTGAAACGCTTTAATTATCGTCAATCAACTGTTTATAAGCTTCGAGTTGTTCCTCTGCTGTTGGCAGTGCTTCAATTTCAGATTTCAGCGTTTCAACCTCTTGCACCAAAAAATCGATAAACCGTCGTACTTTTAACGATAAATACTGACGACTAGGATAGACCACAGAAATAGGCTCAGGCTTTAACTTCCAATCAGGTAACAAAGGAATCATGCGACCTGACAAAATGTACTCACCGGCCATAAAAAGCGGAACGACACCAATACCCGCTCCTTGAGCGACGCTATTAAGCGCAGCAGCAATGTGATTAGTGACAATTTTAGGTTCAAGCTTAACTTCAGCGACTTCACCAGCAGCATGGATAAAGTGATAGCTTTCACTCTGCATTCCCTCACCGATTCTAACCATATCCATCGCCACCAAATCATGAGGACTCTTCGGCTGCCCAACTTTCGCAAGGTATTCAGGGGAGGCACAAATAATAGTATCGGTATCAGTGATGGTTCGTGCGACCAAAGAAGATTCGGGTAATTCGCCAACAAATAACCCAAGATCAAATTTCTCTTCTATTAAATTCACCTGACGATCGGTATGCGCTATTTCAACTCGAACTTCAGGGTATAGTTTTTGAAAGTTCGCGACAAAGCGTCCAAAAATACCACTACCTACTACCATAGGAACCGCGATTCTTAGAATGCCATGGGGATGATCTTGACGATCAGTAATGACCGTATGAACTTCCATTATCTCAGCAACAAGGTGCTTACAATTATTATAATAATCAGCCCCTACCTGAGTTAGGCTAATTTGGCGCGTTGAACGCTGTAATAAGCGCACACCAAGCGTGCTTTCAAGATCTGCAACCATACGGCTAATACGAGACTTGGGTACGTTAAGCGCGTTACCAGCGGCAGTAAAGCTGCCTTCATCTACGACACGAATAAAAATTGCTAATTGATTAAGATCTAACACGCTAAAGGCCTATACCGCAGATTGTCCTATATATAGAACATTAATAGAATCAAGCAGATTAACTTAGATTTGGCATACAAAAAAGCCCCTTATTGGGGCTTAGTTTAAATATAAAGGATAAAACTGGGAAAAACAGGAATTAGATAGCAACAATAACGTTATTCAGCTTGCTAACATCAAGTTCTAACTCAACATTGCCTTGCACGTACAACTTTTTTAATTGCGGCAATGTATAGAAGACATCATCATCAGACAGGTGATTCGAACGTAATGAAATAGCACTCAGTTCAGGCAAGTTAGTTAATGCTTCAACTGACTCAATGTTATTATTAGTGGCATATAAAACCTGCAAGCCTTTTATTTCTGCTAAAGGTGTTAAATCCTCAACTTGATTGTGACTTACATTAAGATTCTTTAATGCAGGCAACTGTTCCATACCATCTAATGTTTGAATCCCCTTACCAGCACACACTAAGGTATGCACAGATCCGACTGTCATACCCGACTCATCAAGACAAGTGCGTAGATTAGCATCCGCTATAAAACTAAAATCAGAAGACTTATGGAATTCAGAAACAGTTGAAGCATTCTCATCAACATCTGTTGACCTTTTAGCCCCTGATTTCTTTGAATTCTCACCACAAGCCGCTAAGGTAAATACCATAGCCACTAGAATAATTTTAAACATTGGCTTCTCCACATTATTATTTTTATGTCTGCCAAACATTTGATACTCAACTCTTGAAATTATACTCTAAAACCACATCCTATAATCATAAATACTGTTTCTTTACGCTCTCAATAATATCCGTTCTTAATATTATTACTCGGCAGATAAACAGAATCCATCGGATGACCAGGGAAGTAATTATCAGGATGCCAAGAAGTGGTATTACTCACTTGCAAACCATTATTACCTCCTCCCATATTAATCCAGGCACCAGGCAGAGCAACCTCAGGTGTACCTGTCGGTAAATCTGGGTATTGCACAGGACGTTTTTGCAGAGCAATGAAAAATCCCTTTGCATTAACTAATCCCACATTTTGCAGAGGAAAGATTTGCGCATCAGGGGCCGCGCCAGCTAAACCGTCAGGCGTACTTGGGTCACCACCAGCGGCTAAATCACCAATAAAACCACACGCTAAACCAACACAGCTATTTACAATAGATTTGTTAGGGTCGATATAACCGGCTGTCCGAACACCACCAACCCAAGGGTCAATATTCAAGTCAGCAGCGGGCAATTGGATTCCCCCTAAGACGATATCAATTTGCATTACTGCGTGCGGAACAAGGAAGCCTGTAAAGGCCTCAATGGCATTCCCCATTACACCATTTTGCATTTCAAAGCCAAATCGAAAACCCTCAACACTGCGTATATCATTTTCATTTGAATAAGCTAATTCGATATATGGATTTTCAACAACGGCATCAAATAACTCGCCAGTGCTATCATTTACATAACCTAGGGTTACGTCTCTTAAAATAATATCAATATCAGTTCTTTCATTAGTTGGATCAAATCCACTTTGAAAAGTAGAAAATTCCTTATGATCAAAACCGGATAAATCGTCGAAAACTTTACCGTACAATAAACCTGAAACACTGTAAGTACCATCCAATCCACCGCACTGTGAATTAGAACAATTCCATGGATTTAACTGATCGTAATAACAAATTTTATCACTAAAACAAGTTTGAGCATTACCCGTAGCAAAAGCATCACTACCACCATTTGGACGATAAAATCGACCGGCTTTAATTGAATCAATCGTAACGTTTTGTTCAATTTTTAGACCTAGGGTCAACTTAGTAAAATCAAGTGAAGTACCATCGGGCTGCGCAACACCATTAGTATCTTCCAATCTAAATAGCGCTTGTCCATGATGCTGATTCAGTTCTTCATCCGCAATAGGCGTTAATTCTGCAACACTCGTTAAGGTTGATATTATTAAAAAGATTAAAGCTGTGATTTTTATTTTCATTTTTTAATCACTCGTTACAAATACATAAGCATTAGTCGCAGATGGCATATAAACAGGTCCATCAATACGGGCGCCGATAATTTTATTATCATTACGATCAATGGTTAAATCGTCACTGACATAGATCCCACTGATTTCAAAATTATCGAATACAATTTCTTCCGGTAAAGTCCACTTAAGAGCAGCTTTATTACTATCACTTCCAAAGTCACTTACAAATTCAAGTTCAAGCCCAGAAAAACTAATCCCACCACTAATCTCACCTACGATCACATAATACGGATTACGAATGAGGTAGTCCGCATCATTAGGGGCAGCAGATTTATATTTAACGTTGTAACCGTTGAATATATTTTCTTTACGAATATTACTGGTTCCGTTATCAATAAAGCCATCGTTATTAGAGTCACTTAATAACGTACCTGAGTTATCAACTAATATTCGGCGATAAGCAAAATAGTTATCATCGCTTGCATTATTTCCCCAAGGCGTTGCTGAGTCATAACTTACTGAAGTATCTCGAGCAAAATCGACATTTGCATCAATGCGAATGCCTTTACCAGAAATGCTTTCCATTTCGATATCAGCCATAGCGGCAAGCTCGGCCTGTGAAATCACAGAGCTAAGTAATACAGGAATTAAAAATATTTTTAACTTCATCATTAAATATCCTGTGTTGTTATTCTTAAGTGCTGGATATTAATACCTTCTATTTCGATCGTATTACCGAACTCAGGCTGAAATGCATAATAATAGTCTTCGGGATCAGTCGGATCTCCTCCAGCCTTTAATCCAGTACGTAAATCTGGATCTCTAGGATCCCCAAAATCGATCGATTTAATATAGAGATGCCCTTTCTGAAAGTTAGGGCCTCGTGCTGCAGAGATAGCTTTGGTTAATGGCAACATTTCAAACTGAACTTGTTCTTTGCCATTTACATCAGCCGTACTAATAACTACCGGCTGGTCGGCACTTCCCATGGGTAAAAATAAATCAATACCATTTAAAGATAAATTACCGGAGAGTGCGCCATTTGGATCACCACCTAATACAATTGAATCCGCAACAAGACCAATCGTATTACTCATAGCAATACCGTAATAAGGAATAGACCAAATATCCTGTTGAAAACCATAAAAACGAAACCCTTCGATCGCCAAAGAAAAATCAAAACGGCGTCGCTCACCTATTGGACGGTCTCCAATTACAGAATCTACTCGAAGACTTAAATCAAATTTATCCGAAAGTTGTTCTAATATTTCTGGAGTAATTTCATCTGGAGTTAAAGAGCCGCCAGGAAATTCTGTTCTAAGCGCGGTATAAGTAAAGTTAGGATTGCCATCGCCATTATCATCAAGAATTGAATTAACCTGAACCAAGTCACCCGCTTTAAATGGATATTTTTCTGAACCGAAATTACCACCCGCCGTACTAAAGTCAGCGGTGCTCGTATATTCAAAATCGGAACGATGGACACGTATATCACTAAAAATAAACGAATCATCATCTTCTATAGAGTCAGTCTGCTTATCGTCTAAAATAAGAGTAAGTTCACCACTTTCAGGGCGATTAGGAAGCTTGGTAAACAAGGAGAAGTCTTCAAATACCACGCCAATACCTTCACCCGTCACATTAGACAGCTGAGATTCATCGAGGGATTGAAGCGCATGTAAATTGTAAGACAACAGAGCCAAAGGCAACGCTGCAACTAGTGCGGCTTTCATGCCGTTCTCCTTATTATTATTTTATGGTACTAAGGTATTCGAAACCTTAGTACCGTTCAAGAGAATGTTTGTAAAGGGATGGTAATAGTGAGTCTGCCTCTAGCTATCTAGGAACATAGTTATCATAAACACCATCAGGGTTATTGTTATACCAGTTAAAGCCTGTAGTACAGCCGCCTGTCAACAACCGAACAGGTCGAGTATCAGTAATCAAGTACTTACATAATTTGTACTCTGTTCCATTATCTGGATTGTACAACCGAATATTACTTCCCGATTTATCCAATTCCCACCGCTGTAGGTATGCAGAACTATCAGCAGAAGAACGGCAGGCCTCTAGAATTATTTCTACGTTGTTACTTTTTGAAGGTGCCCTCATACAATGACCATTCCAGCCATTGATCAGACGGTAAGTATTAGGGACAGTTTTGTCAGGTATAGCTAACCATTGCGATGCACTATTTCCCGTACAGTTTTGAGCAATAATTTTCCCATCGGCCTCCCTTAGGCAGTCCGAGTTAGGGGAATCGATCCTTCTCCAACGAGGATTAATTGTGACATTAGTATTACTTACCACCGGTATGCCTTCATCATCTTCAGCTGTGACAACAAAAGTGCGATTTACAGGAAGGTACGGAAAGCCTGTTGAAACATTAAATGCTAATTCATAATTCCAAACTGAAGCAACATCACTAAAGCTCCAACCTGGATGCTTCCCAGCAAACACTTGGATAGGTTGAACACCATCATCAACTTTATAGCCCACATTAATCCAATCTTGATCTAAGGCTTGTATTCCAGACAAAGTATCTGAGTAACTTACAGCCATATTTCCATTATCCTTAGGATAACTTAGAGTTAAGTTGGCCTGATTCGCAACGAACACAGGGCCCAAATTCACATCCGCAATCTGGAAGTTAGTCACCTCTTCAGTCGCACCTGCAAAAACAGGGAAAGTAATCACTTTTTTATCTCGATCACCCGCCGCATACATCCGAATTTGTGCTTCACGATTTTCAGCTTCCGTTCGATTATTATCTAAAATTTCAATATTAACCGTAACCGTTTGAGGTGTTGAGCCATTAGCCGCATCAAGAGGCATAATTAATAAAAACTTGCGAACCTGATCTGACCCTGTAGAACTTGGGTCTTCAAAAAAGTTAGTACTCGCTACGACAGCAACATCATTTACCGCTCGCAAAGTCACATCCGCACCCACTGAAGCCGCTAAGGTTGCCGCACCGTCTGCGCCCGTAACTTCTATAAACACAGCGTGCTCAGAATAACGATTACTGCGCGTTACCTTGATTGCTTGAGTAACATCAGGAACCAAGACCCCTTCGTTAGCTTCCGTGTAAATACCATCATTACCGACATCATTAATCGCATTGGAATTTAAACGTTCATTAATAATATCAAGATCGCCATTGATACCGTCCATATCAATAGTATCACTCGTAAATTCTAAGTCAGCTGGCTCGGTATTATCCAATAAGAACACATTAGTCTGACGGGTATTTCTTTCTGTCGAGCTACCCGCAGAGCCTAAAGGCGCTCCAGATACATGGGCGAGAGTTAACGTGAAAGACTCCGACGCAAAGCAGTCACGATCATAAACATCAGCCACGCCATTACCATCTGAATCATAACAAGTGCCAGTAGCATTCGTACCTTGGGCCGCATTCACATACTCTTGTAATTGATCAGAATACACCTTTACATAAACAGGAAGTGAAGCAGATTCTCCATCAGCCCACGTTAACGTTTGAGCGCCAGCGATTTCCACCCCATCAACATCAACAATGTGATAATCAGTGCCTTTAACCGCAGCACCTGAACCATCGGTAGCTGTAACCGTCACTTCAGCTGGACCGTTTGAACCGTTCCTACGCAAGACCTTAATAGTATGAATATTAAATGCAGCTTCACCCAATCTAGGCTCTGGCGCATTGGCATTAGCAACAGCCATTTCAATCGTACCCAAGGCATAATCTTCAATCGTTACTTTCGCACCGATAGGGTCACCCATCCAAGGGCGTGCATCTGGAGTCGTGATATTACGAGGGTTAAATAATGAAAGTATAAAGCTTTCATTATTTTCAAAAGTATCCACCAAATCAGATAATGCGTTAAACGCTATCGTTTGAGAGCGAATGCCATCAGGGAAATTTAGCACAGAAGTATGAGTCGAAAATAAAACATCGGTAGTATCTAAAGCCGAGGCCGCTTCGTCTACATAAGAATACGTCAAACCTTGAGTATTAATACCGTATTCAATTTCAACTTCACCAACGCCGCCAGTTCGACGCTGCACCTCTATAGAACAAGTTCTATAATAACGATCACTACCATTCACGCTTATGATGCCATCGTTATCACCAACATGAGGTTCAGTACAATTCAGCGAATCTTTAGCGAACTGTAAAATACCGGCTGGATTTTTAGTGTAATCCAACAGAGCTACCTCAGTTTTATTCAAGATTCCTGTAGCGCCCTCAGCAAAATTCTGCCAATTATCAGCATCGGTTGCTCTACGCTCAGTATTCAGTAATTCTACTTGCAATCTTTCAGTAGGCTCACGATCAAATGGATTTTCGTTATACAGAGTAACGCCAATTAATTTAGCCTTATCAACGATACGCTCAATCGGTTGTGGAACCTTTTGATCATAAAATCTGCCCATTGTAATCACGCCGTTAAAGTCATATCCAGGATCTGCCTTTAAGCCAACGTCCATTGTTTTACCTGATGACGTTTCAACATAAGGCGTCGCTGTAAAATCAGCAATCGTAAACCATGTAGTTCCATCAACAGAATATTCAGTTTTATTATCAAAATACTTACGTGCATCAACACTATAATGACGAACATTTATTGAGCTAAGTTCTTGCGAAGATCCTAGGTCAATTTGAACCCAGCGAGGAGTATTTTCCGTACCATTAACTTCTGCATATTCCGTAGAATCTAAATTACCATTGGTGATAAAGTCTTTGGAACGCACAAAGGCGGTATTGGTTGTGATAGCAGTGATACCTGCTGCAACATTCGTTGATCCTAAAGCATCAAAGGCTTGAATTTCTACCCAATGAACGCCGCCATTTTGATCACTACCTGAAATAGTATTACGAATATAACGCGCATCAAAAGTTTCGTAAGGGCTGAATTCACCGGCGACCAAGCCACTATTAATGTTACCTAGCATTCCTCCATCTCCTCCTTGCCATTCATTATTAGTGAATGGGTTGGCTGAGATATTCTCACCGATAGCAACGATAGGCTGAGTTCCAAATAAGCCGCCTTCTTTGAACCAGGCCTTCACTGAATGGACACTCGCAGTAGGATCTATTTCAACAATTAAAGTCCCTGTCTTACCGACTAAATTCGCATCCACATAAGCCTTAGTTTTAATTATTCTAGCCGTCGCAGCGTTAGCAGGCTGACCATCTCCAGCACGAATGATTAATTCACTAGCGGCATTAAAGCCAATTAAAGAACCACGACCACTGCCTCCCTGCTCCCACACAATACCAACAGGATCAACGGGAATTGAAAGGTCAATAGCAACAAATACAGGCTGAGTACGATCTAGTTCGACAGAATCAATTGCCTCATTTTCCGCAGCCGATAGTAGCGGTAATAAATCATATTCAGGTGTTAAATACAGAGGAGCATCCGAATCTTTCCAGATCAACTCCTGCTCTCCTGCTGTTATTTTAAGGTAATCAACACCCAGTAACTGAGAAGCTCCTTCATTAGCTGACTTTGCCAAGCTGCGAACAGTCGCTTTAAGCTGACCATTAGAGCCATCAGTGCGGCGAACTAGAATAGGATTTACTAATGCACCGCCTTCAATCTGAGGTTCCTGGCGTGAAATAATCGACGCTTCAAACTGAACCAATCCAACCGGAGGCTCAGGCAATACCCCAACAATTTCGCCAATAGTTAAAGGACGTGAGAATACTTGAACTTCATCAACACGACCGATAAACGAACGTAAAGCAGAAGGAATATTACCAATAATAAGGTCATCATTATTTGCTACAGCCGCAGAAGCCAATGTTACTGGAGCTTCAGCAATACCATCGATATAAACGGTTAAGGAAGTCCCCTCAACATTAACGACAACGTTCACCCACTGCTCTTGCGCTAAAGGATTAGCTGAAGTGCCAGAATCTTCTCCAACGGTATACGTCAAATAAGACGTTTTATCACCAAAGGTTAATAAAGGTTGATTAGCCACAGGGCCTTTTTGAAGAATACCGCGGCCAAATGTTTTTTCTACCAACCACTTCCTTGTCGGTGCAGTGTTCGCAAGTACAACATTCGTATCGTTATTAGAAGAGGCAGCATATAAAAAGTAGCCGCTATGCAGTGTTGATTCGATCGCGCCCTTCTCTGGGCCACTAAGATGTATCAACCAAGGGTGCTGAACATTAGAGCAGTAAGAAATTTGAACATTACGTAAGTTGGTGCTCAAATCATTACCATCACTAGGGTGAGCTAAACACAACTCAGGGTTAGCGCCACTATGAATAAGGCCATCGGCATCTTGAAACCAAAGTTGATCAATACCACCATCACAGGCATAAATACTAACATTCGCGTTATTAACAGCGGCGCCAACACCCGAACCAGGCAGGTCAAAACATTTTCCGGTTTGATCACCATTGGCTAATAGAAACTCTATTTGGAACTGTTGATATTCTGCCTCATCTTCAGCATCTGCCCATACACGAAGTGCGACGGCATAATTTTTAGGCATAGCAAGCTTAGAGCCATCGACAGTCATCTTCTCAGAGCCCTGAGTGATATCTAAAGCGCCGTTGTTAACTGGAGGAAAATCGTACGGCTGCTCTGGGTTATCAATGGCATCATTACCATTACCCGTTTTGTCGTAATTAGGTTTATTTTCATCATCAAAGTCATACCACGCAATAATCGGTGGTAATACTTCAACCGTCAGATACGTAAAAGTAGAATTGCCTGCTGCATCCGTTGCAACAAACTTAAACTTCAGCTCTTTTGCAATATTGGTTAACGCTGGAGCAGTATACGTTACGTTGGATTCGCAAATACCGTTAGCAACACCCGGTCCAGTGCAAGGTGCAATATTAATTGAGCTTGCCAATCCATTTTCTTCAGTAACAACAACCGATTGAATTGCCATACCTTCTGGATCTAGGATTAACGACTGTAATTGCAAGCCGCTAATTTTTTCATCAACAGGTGAAGTATTAACGCTTGCCGTTGCCGTAGAAAACTTAATCACTGGCGGTAAATTAGGCTGTGATAAATTAGCCGCCCAATCACCGTCTTTACCTACGTCTTGCAGGTTAATCCAAGCTGAATTCTGCCCAAGTGCAGCTTTCAAACGTTCGTTATCAAAACTCGTAACAGGGGCAGAAAATTCCCAACCAGCACCTAAAGCAGTACAAGCCGCAAACCCGGCATTCCAATTACTGCCAAGATCACTTCCCGTTGCATCTGCTAATACCCAGCTAGCACCATTAGTACAAGCAAATTTTCTGACCGAATCAGAACCATAACATAAGCCCGGAGCCCAAGAACCACGAACTGACTGCCCTTCTACTTCTGTTTTAGAAGTATCCATATAGGCACAATCACGATTATCATCGAAGGCAAAATTAATGGCCCAATCGCTGAACTGACGACCACGCTGCCAGTCTTTTTCGCGATACTGATCCGTTAGATTAATCCAAGCTGACTTACCCGCAAAGTTTGTTGCCGATTGAATATCACCATTATCAAAATCATTTTTATCATTAGTTTCTGAGCTTAAAGTAGTCGCGGCATTTAAATTAGCAAAATAATCTTCTGGGTAATCAAAGAACCAACCATCGCCCAATTTACGGCACTCGGTAAAACCTTGAGCCCATATGCCTTGCTCACTAGTAACTTGCCATTGCTTTCCATTTTTACAGGCAAAATTATGAAATACCTGATCACAATAATCTGAACGCCACAGTCCCGCATTTGGACCTGCACTGTCTAAAACTACACAGTCGCGATTGCCCAGATTAGTAGGTTCAGAGTCAGCCCACCACTGCCGCAATGGCGCATTAGCACGCCACTTAGATTCAACAGAAAGGTCACTGTAATTGGTCCAAACAGTAGAGCCATTTGATATAATTGAAAGTGCAGCTGTTCGCTCTTGCTCATCTCGAGGCAAGGCAAAAATATGTTCTTCATCGAACTCTTGACCACATTCCGCCGAAGCTTGATTCCACTGCACAGGCGCACTCGTAACAAACCAAGAAGCGCCATTATAACAAAGCGCTTTGTGAGTCTCAGAGCATGTTTCGTCTGACATTAACAACTGTCCAGCGGTATTCGTTAATGCTCCGCAGTCTTCGGTCGTTGATCCTTGATCTAAATTAATACCATCAAAGATAGCCATATTAATACGATCGGCAAACCACTGCTGACCATTGCCAGACATAAAACGGTTGGCGTAATAATTAATCCATGTTGTTTTAACAGAATTGTCTAATCGGCTAACTAACTGCTGTAATTTAGTATCCTCTCTAGGCGTGATAGGAGCACTGAAGTTGTACCCTGGACCAAAGAATTCTTTACAACGCAAATCACCATAAGATTGATCCCATCCATCAACACCCAGCTGAGGAGTTGATGGCTGTTCAATCGTTCCATCAGCCGGAGCAATTTGCCAAGTGCTGCCGTTATAACATGCAAAATGAGCCGCAGTTTCATCACACTGCTGAGCCACTAACCAGCCATCAGTTTGTCCATCGACATAACCACAGCCTGATGCAATTTGTATCGCAGATAACGCTAAATTTTGATAAGGCATATTGGCTGAGAAAGCCGTTTCAACATACCAATCAGCAAGATTCAACCAAGTTGAGTCAGCGCCACTCAATGCTAATGCTTGGGCCAATTCCCATTTTGCTAAAGCATCTGTATTACGAGGCACGGCAAATGTAAAATCACCCGAAAATTCTGCTTGGCAAGCCGCAAACGCATTACGAATTAGCTTACCGTCTGTTGCAGTACTCCCTAATACAACCTTGGTATTAGAAATTCGCCATTCATTGCCATCATAACAAGTCACTACTTTCGCTTGGGCAGGATTACAAGCACCCGCCGTTACCAAACCGTCATTACCTAAAGAAGCACAACCATCAATACCCGAGGTATCTGGTATTATCGTATTATAATCTGCAGTAGCAGCTATATTTAGAGCCCAACGAGATTCCAATAGACCATCAGCCACATTCAACCAAACCTGATCGCCCATATTCATTAGCTGTCGTAAATTTTCGTTTTGATTAAACGTCGTAGGGGCAAAGAAAGAAATCCCCCCTTCATTAATACAGGCCTGATGAGCTGCATCGAAATTTGATGTCAGCGCAAGAGTCGCAGTGGAGATAAATTGGTCGCCTCCGGAGTTTAAACACGTAAGGTTTTTAGCTTCTGTGCAAGGAGAGTCATGCCATAATCCATCGGCATCAATATAAGCGCAGTTTTCAGCTAGCTCACCATTTGGCTGACTCGAAGCCCAGTTGGGAGTAGGCAAGCCTATGCTATTAAAAACCCAGCGCCCTTCTTCTGCGATATCAATACCATTAATCCAAATGTTTTCACTACTCGCAACCAACTGTCGTAATTCACGATTATGTTCAACTGAGATAGGGGCAAAAAAGCGATAACCATTTCCAATTTCGTTACAGGCTCTTTGAGCATCGCTAAAGTTCGAGAGCGTACGTGTTTCGGGTGACAAGTACCAACCATCACCACTGAAACACGCCACTTTATACGGTCCAGCATCGCAAGCAGTATCCTGCCAATAACCTTGAGCGTTCATGGTTAAGCAATCATTTGTAGCAGCCTGAGCATCTAATGCAGTAGCACTCCAATATAAAAACTCATTAAAAACCCAGCGATTTTCAACAATGCGATCATTACCATTTATCCAAACACTTTCACCCACCGCGAGTAGAGCCAACGCTTCTGCATTTTCCCAAGTGTATTTAGGGGCAGAAAATAAATAATTATCCAGTTTTGTTGCATTCAGAGCTTCACAAGCATTCTGGCCATCAGAGAAATTAGCCATTACGCCACTCGTATTTGCCAACGCCCATATTTCATTACTCGCGTCGAAACATAAATATTGTCTCGTGGTTCCAGTACACGCCTCACTCGTCCATAAACCACTATCTTTATGCAATACTGCGCAGTCTTGTGTGGCATTACCTGATGGTAAATCGGGCTCGCCAACAGCCCAGAACCGCTGTTGGTTGTATTGCCAGTTATTTTCTTGCTCTGAATCCGTCGCATTGATCCATAATACTTCAGCGCCTGGATTCGTCGCATAAAAAGCTTTTAAGCTTTCTAGTTCATCAAAGGTGCTAGGCGCAGCAAAAATATTATTTCCACAAGCAACAATGCCTGTTTTATTTTCTAAGCTATCTGCTGGAGCTATAACCCAGTTATTGCCACTTTTACAAAGGTATTCATGAATTTCATTACACGCTCTCGCTTCCCACTTGCCATTTAATGCACTGGTTGAAACGGCACAATCAACAGCATCGTCAATAACGGGCTCATTAGTATTCCAAAAGGTTAAATATTCGTTATAAGCCCAAGTATTTTCAATCGCTCTGTCAGTAGCATTAATCCAGACAGAAGTTCCAGATTTTGAAGACAAGTCGTTCTGCTGCTGACGATTCTCAGGTGCTGTAAAATGGAAGCGTCGAGTACTCTCAAGTGCCTGACATTTTGACTCACCAAAGAAAACTCCTAAGTTTGGTGAAGCGCCAGCAATACGCCATTCATCGCCATCTTTATCGTAACAAGCAAATCCATTAGCATTTGAACACGGCAAGTCATGCCACGTGCCATCACCCAGCTGAACCGCACAATCTTCATTATCACCAACATTTAGCTCAGGAATTCGGCGATCATAACCCTTTGGATTACCACCCCCATTATTAGGCTGTACGATATTGGTTTGATAAATATAAAAGCCATCATCATTTTTGTTGTATAAATCAGTTTTACCCCAGAAATAAGCTCTGTTATTTGCTTGCCAAGAACCCTCTACGGCTTTATCAGTAATGTTAAACCAAGCATTTTGTGGTGCATTGCTATTTTGAGAAGGAGTATGAGGTGCCCAAAAAGACCATTGTGGCCCCTCAGCTTGGCATGCCTCTGCACCAGCAATAAAATCATCACCTTGTGAAGAGGTTACTGCTGTTTCTTTCCAAGTCTTCGTCCCTAAGTGGAAGCAAGCAAATTTCTGAGCAGCTGAAGTACAACTGACATCATTCCATTCAGAGCCTGAGTTTTTTTCAACACAATCTTCGTTATTAGAATTATTGGGCTCTGAACTGGCACTATCAGCACCTAAACGCCAAAAATATCGGTTTTCGCTCGTTTGAAATAATCCTTCCGTAAGGCGATCATTAACGTTGACCCAAAACATATCGCCGTACGTAGCTGAATTTGCATACGCCGAACTTAAACGATTAACAATATTAACATTGGAATTATCAGAAGCCGGACCTTCAAAGGTATACATTTTACTTGTAGATCGACAAGCTCGCTCACCGGCATATAAGTCTTCCTGTGTATTCGCAGAAGCAGAGATATACCATTGAGATCCTACCTGAGCACAAACAAAACGCAGTGATTGGGTACACTCAACATCATGCCAATAACCTTGACGATCCATGGCAACACAATCTTGATTACCATCTGAACCACCATCATCAGGCTCATCAAAGTTTAATGGATCAGGACCAAACCAACGGGTAATATATGGAACCCCTGCGTTACTCGCCCAGTTTCCACCGGATTTAGCTAAATTTATACGTACCCGTGATACACCCGCATTCGCAACAATTTCACGAACAACTTCATTCTCAAAAGCGTTATAAGGAGCCGCAAATTTATAACCCGCCCCTGCATTTGCGCACTGATCTTCTGGATCTGTATTTGTTACACCACCAAAAAAACCTCGTGTTGGATACCCGAGTATCCAAGCTTTACCACTGTAGCAAAGAGTTGGTTCATCTCGATCACAGCCAGAATCATCCCACGTACCATTAGAATATATCCAACCACAGTTACCGGAATTATTGGGCTCACCGCCTGCCCAATTTTCAAACACTGCCGCTTGAGAACTCGCAACAAACAAACAACTTAACACTATTATTTTTATAATATGACTCATGCCAACAATCCTTTAATGCGCAGAAATGGCGATAAAACTTGTATCTTGAATATCGATACCACTAAAACCAGCTGTGCCAATTGATTCAGCACCCACAATGGCACCACCAGCACCAATTGAACCGAACGAAATATTTTGCAACTCAGCAGATCCTGTAATACTTCCCAAGTCCATACGAATCCATTCGCGACCATCACTAGTGATGCTATCATCCGCATAAATTGTTGTGTCGGTCGCGGTGAAGTTGTCAAACTGAGTCGTATAAGAAATGGTATTACCTGCGATCGCAGTGCCGGACAAGTCAAACTCTGCTTCTTCTATAAAAGTAAAATCAAAAGAAGAATTAGCCATATCTAGATTTAAAATAATTCCCGCTTCCATAATACCGTCAAGATCTGGATCGATACTGGCAAACTTAACCTTGTACGACCCCATAGGATCATAATTAAAATTTGTAATACCAATGGCTCCGAAGCTTGTATCAACATCACCTATTGCGATTTTTCGAATCCAAAGATCACCTTGAATAATATCTGAAATTTTTATTTCAAAAGTGCCTTCTGCAGTTACATCGGCTTCCATTTTCATAGAGCCCGCACCGATAGAAATATCCGATAGAAATATACCTGCCGAGTTAGTATGTGTTGTGCCATTACCATCTGAATCAATATACTGAAGCGAACCAATCGTCGTATCCCCCATCAACTCAGTCTCTATCGTAATGCCACTTTGACCATCAACAGCACCCAACTCTTCGTCGACCATAGGTTGAAGAGCAAAAGCTGAGTTAGAAATAAGTAAACTTAATATTATTTTTTTCATGTCTTATTCCTTAGTTTGGTAATGCATCAACAATTAGATAACCACGATTCATTTGCATACCATCAATCTGAACCCTGCCGTAACTGCCCTGATAAGTACTACCATCGCCTGCCGTTAAATTCCGAATATCAAATGCGCCATGCATATCTTTAAAGGTCATTCTCAATGCGCGCCCCTCACCATCACCCAAATCAACCACATCAACAGTTTGCCCAATAAAGAAATCATTAATTTCAATTGAAGCTCGCAACTCTCCACCTACACCACTGATTCTTGCGGCATTCTTATCTGAACTTGCATATTCATAATCGTTAATCGTAAAGTCCAAGGTCGTTCCATCAGGCAGACTCAAACCCAGTTCAAGACCTTCTTGACCCACCGCTCCACGACCTAAAACATAGGCTTGGCCTTCGCCACCATTAAAATTTATATGCTCGATACCAATGGAGCCAAAAATAGAAGAGTTACTACCATCAGCACGACTTAATGACATATCTCGAATCGTAGCACTGACTGAATTTACATCGGTAATTGCGATTTCTAACCCTTTGCGAAAGCCACTATTAATAGGATCCATAACCAGAGTAATAGGTCTGTTAGTCAGAGAATTACTATCTGTATCAATTGCTATATTTCCAAAGGTCACTCGATTCCCGTTTGTTTGAAAATACACCTCGTCAATATTGGCATTCAGAGCAACCTTCGCCGTGATGCCATCCTGACCTGCTACCTGACCTAAGCTTTGATCATCAATGGCCTGCATCGAAAATGCAGAACATGACAACATAGTAATGACACTAGAGAGCAAAATTTTCTTCATCATAATCACCCTCTAATTCCCTTGAATATGTAAGTAGCTGGTATTAGCAATATTGAGATTCACTGTCAGTTCTCCTAGCGGAGCTTGCTGCGATCGCTGCACATCGGTATAGAAGTTAGGAGCCAGAGTAATATCATCAATAAATATTTGCCCCTTAACCTGACCCAATCCTAATTCTAATCCGTTAACAGAACTGGTATTAAGGCTTGCCCCCGTAACAGTTAAGTCCTTCGACAACTCTACACGCGCATTAATCTGATCATTAGGGTCTCGATAAACATAAGTGAAGCCCGTACCTTGCTTAACAAGCATGTCAATATTGACCTCATCTTCTCCCACTTCTAAACCAGGTTTCAGCAACATATAGCCGCCTTTCAAATCAATATCTTTAAATACGATGTCATTAATATAGTCATACCCTATTTCATCATTACCAATTCTAAAATCAGTAATAGCAATCACACCATCTTCCATCTCAGGCAGGCCCAAACGAACCCCATCGGGTACGATATCAACCGTAATATTGGTCATATCCAAGCCACCCTGGTAGTCGGCGATTGTTGTAGTGACCCCATTAGGGTTTGGATTGCCATATTGATCGGTGGTTGTTAAATTTTGATTTTCAGGGTCAGCATCGATAAAGCGAACGGTTGAAGCGAACTTAACGCCGTTAACTTCAACATACTGTTTAAATTGAGCAGTTTTTGGTACAAATACCGATAAATCGATACCTCGCCCTTCAAAGCCACCGGCAAAAGCCGTCACATTTAAAGACTTTTCATTAGCATGTAATTGTCCCAAAAAGGCAGGATTGTTAGCGAAAGCATTTACTTCAAAATCCGTAATCCCAATACCGGCAACTGACTTCCCATTAATTTCAAAAGCCCCCACTTCCAAATCATAAGGCAGATCACGATTAAAGAATGCTAAGCCCAGCTCAGTGCCACAGTCAGAAGGAGCAGTACACGCGATACCATGCACCTCCTCGTACAATTCATTTTTACTGGCAATTTTGAAATCAATTTCTTGCTGACGATTAACACGAGTCGCGAGAGTAATATCGGATAGGCTTGTACGACCACTATCATCAGCAATTAACTTGTTACCATCGGTGTCTATAACGGACATACGCTGGATATAAACTTCGTATTCGGAGATCAGACGCACGCCTTCCTGCGCAACCACATCAGACATACTGGAATCATCCAGACGCTCTAACGCACTTACCATGATTGGCATCATTAACAATGTAGTCAGGGCTCGGGCCGCCATGAGAACTCCTTAATTATATTTATTATTTTTATCTTATTGGTATAACCACTTAAAGAGGGAGTGGCACACTTGTACGAAAAGATACCAGAAGCAATAGCAATGTACCATTGGCCGCTCTTACATTTTGTTACGAAACAACGACTTAGCGTCAAAAGGAAGGACAAAACCCTTTAAATTCAATTACTTAGAGAGATTTAAAGTTATTGTAAATAAAAGAACATTGAGTAAACACTTGTTAATAGCGCGTATTAGATTATAAAGCCCAATCAATTTCGGCTTTATTATTACTGCTAAGATACTGATTTATAAGGGAAAAAGGTTTGGAACCAAAAAAACCACGATGAGCAGATAAAGGGGATGGATGAATGCCTTTTAAGACCAAATGTTTACTTTCATCAATCAATGAGGATTTCTTCTGCGCATAAGCACCCCAGAGAACAAAAACGATGCCTTCGCTCTGGTCAGATAGTCGCTGAATCACCTGATCTGTGAAATTCTCCCAACCCTGTTTCTGATGCGAGCCCGCATTTTTTCTTTCAACCGTCAGCATGGCATTCAATAGCAATACCCCTTGCTCAGCCCAATGTGTTAAATCACCGGTTGTAGCAATAGGAATACCTAAATCAGTATTAAGCTCTTTATAGATATTTTTTAACGAAGGCGGCAACTTGGTAATATGACTTGGCACTGAAAAACTTAAACCGTGAGCTTGATCCGGGCCGTGATAAGGGTCTTGCCCTAGAATCACAACTTTCACAGACGTCAGAGAAGTTAGTTTAAATGCAGTAAAGATTTGATCAGCAGATGGATAAATTGTTTTACCCTGTTCTTGTTCGGACTCAAGAAAAGTTTGCAGTGATTGCATGTAAGGCTGATCGAACTCAGCCTTTAGCAATTTCTGCCAGTCTTTAGGTAAATGTGAAGCAGACAATTCAATACGAGCTTGAGCTGAGTCATCAGTCGCCTGCTCATTACCAAACATATTGAATTGTTCTTTCATCACACTACCTATATCGGTTTTTTATTAAACTTAGCCCTACTTAACTCTTAGCCTTGTTTAACAATAGGACGCATGTGTGGGAACAAAATCACGTCTTTAATGGTTGGACTATCAGTGAACAACATCACCAATCGGTCAATACCGATACCTTCACCTGCCGTAGGAGGCATGCCATATTCTAATGCTTGTATGTAATCAGCATCGTAATGCATGGCTTCATCATCACCAGCGTCTTTCTCGTCAACTTGCTTCAAGAAGCGAGCCTTCTGGTCTTCGGCATCGTTAAGCTCAGAGAAACCGTTCGCCAGCTCACGTCCGCCCACAAAGAACTCAAAACGGTCAGTAACAAACGAGTTTTCATCGTTGCGACGCGCTAATGGCGAAACCTCCCAAGGGTAAGCCGTGATGAATGTCGGTTGATCCAACTTTTCTTCCGCCGTCTCCTCAAAGATTTCACACAACCACTTACCCGCACCCCAAACAGACTGCTTTTCGTCTTCACGAATGCCAACCTGACGACCATAAGCAATCATCTGCTCAAGGTTGTTTTCCGGATCGTTGATTACAGCGGCATCAAACTCAGGATTATACTTAAGCACGGCATCCGCCATGGTTAAACGCGTAAACGGTTGGTTAAAGTCATAAATGGTTTCACTAACCACATTGCCTTCAGCATCTTTCGTGGTGCTCTTAATATCAGTAGTACCCAATACTTCTAGCGCCGCTGTACGCAACATGTCTTCGGTAATGTTCATTAGATCATTGTAATCGGCGTATGCCTGATAGAACTCGATCATGGTGAATTCTGGGTTATGGCGAGTCGAAAGGCCTTCGTTACGGAAGTTACGGTTAATTTCGAACACACGCTCGAAACCACCGACAACCAAACGCTTCAAATAAAGCTCTGGCGCGATACGCAAATACATATCGATATCTAATGCATTGTGATGCGTTTCGAAAGGCTTAGCCGTTGCGCCGCCAGGTATTACCTGCAACATAGGCGTTTCAACTTCCATGAAATCACGATCGGCTAAATAACGACGAATACTATTAACAATACCCGAACGTACTTTAAACGTATTACGAGTTTCTTCACTCATGATCAAGTCAATATAACGTTGACGATACTTCACTTCTTGATCAGCCAAACCGTGGAATTTATCCGGTAATGGACGCAAAGACTTAGTAAGAATCTGGAAGTTTTCAACGGCCATTACTTCGCAGTACAACTCGCCTTTACCCGACTTACGTAACTGACCTTCAGCCGCAACGATATCGCCGATGTCTAGATTTTCCCAAGCTTTCGATTCTTTCTGTAACTTCTTACCCACGTACACCTGGATAAAATCGCTGCCGTCTTTAATACCCACAAACGGACCACCGCGACGCATAACACGACCAGCAACCGAGATTGGCTTATCCAGCTCAACCAAGGCTTCTTTATCTAACTCGCCAAATTCTTTTTGCAAATCGCCAGCCAAGTGCTCACGATTAAAATCATTTGGGTGACCATTTGAAGAAGAACCTTCACGTAGTTTGTCTAATTTACTACGGCGCTCTGCAATCAGTTTATTTTCTTCTAATGCCGCGTCAGCATTGTTGTTTTCAATTTCATTACTCATGATTACAGACCTTTCTTCAAACTAGCTTCAATAAATGGATCTAGGGCGCCGTCTAATACGGCCCCTGTATTTCGGTTTTCTACACCTGTACGCAAATCTTTAATGCGCGAGTCGTCCAATACATAGGAACGAATCTGACTGCCCCAGCCAATGTCGGCTTTCGAGTCTTCTAATGCTTGCGATTCAGCATTACGAATTTTCATTTCATGCTCATACAGTTTCGCTTTCAACTGTTTCATCGCTTGATCTTTGTTCTTATGCTGCGATCGCTGATTCTGACACTGAGTGACCACATTGGTGGGAATGTGCGTAATACGTACCGCTGATTCGGTAGTATTTACGTGCTGACCACCCGCGCCCGAAGAACGGTATACATCAATACGTAAGTCCGACGGATCAATATCGATTTCAACGTTATCATCGATTTCTGGCGATACAAAAACAGAGGCAAAAGAGGTATGGCGACGACCGCTTGAATCGAACGGTGATTTACGCACTAAACGATGCACGCCAGTTTCTGTACGCAACCAACCAAAAGCATATTCACCTTGAAAGTGAATCGTTGCACCTTTAATGCCCGCTACATCACCTGCCGTAACTTCAAGTAATTCAACCTTAAAGCCCTTCGCTTCACCCCAGCGTAAATACATACGCAAAATCATTTCCGCCCAATCTTGAGCTTCTGTGCCGCCAGAACCTGACTGAATATCAAGATACGCGTTATTCGGGTCCATCTCGTTAGAGAACATACGGCGGAACTCAAGAATTGCTAGCTTAGCTTCTAAAGCATCAAGCTCAGCAACAATATCTTCAACCGCACCTTCGTCGTCTTCTTCAACCGCCATGTCCAATAGATCTTGAGCATCATTACAGCCCATATCCAGACTATCAATGGTCTGAACAACTAACTCCAAAGCAGAGCGCTCACGCCCTAAATCTTGAGCTTTATCAGGATCATCCCAAATAGCGGACTCCCCAAGTATTAGTTCTACCTCTTCTAAACGCTCTTTCTTATGGGCGTAGTCAAAGATACCCCCTAAGCATATCGGTACGTGCGCTTAGGTCTTTGATGGTTTCGACGATCGGATTGATTTCCAAGGTGCGGCCTGTTTTCAGTTATGAATCACATGCTCATTGAAAGCACATAATTGATAGACAATTTAAAATGGAGCCGCATTTTAAATTAAAGCCGCCTGTCATTCTATAGCTGCTGATAAAAAGCAGGCATAAAAAAAGCGGCCATCGGTAAATGGCCGCTTTTTGTTTCCACACTTAACTCACGCATAAACCCGTGAGTAAATTACAGCGTCATAACAAACTGCACTAGGTCAGCGGTTTCAGCGCTAGAACCTGCACACCATGGATGTGGTGTCGCTGGCATGCCAATAGGACCCGCAGTTCCCATTTCATCCGGGCCGTACTGCTGACGCATCTTCTGATAATCCCAGTAGTAGTTATTATCATCCCATTCTACTTCCGAGAAGTACTTATGGCGCTCAATAAACAAGTTACGTTTATAACCTTTATCCAGCTTTGTAAGATACTTAGATTTCGGTACGCGAAACACATCACCTTTACGATTCAAGTCAGGGGCCGTAATCGGCTGATCTGCACTGCCTGGCTCAGGGCGCACCGGCGTATGCAGGGTATAGTACTGATTATAAAGCGGCGAACCTTCCTCGCAACGAGCAGGATCGACTAAGTCGGTCATATTACGCACATGACCATCGGACAATAAACCGCGACTTTGAGTCCAGTACATATCACGCAAGAAAGTAGCTCGTACCGACTCCACTTCCTTTTGATAAATCGTCGGCGTAAAGAAACGACCGACTTCATCTAAGCGCACCATTTTCTCATTACTATTCGCCCCTAAGCCATCACTGTGGCAAGCACTACAGTCGCGCTCAAAGACTTCTTTACCACGTTCAACCGCAGCCGCAACTTTAGGATATCCCTGCCAACCTTGCGCTAAGAATTGACCCTCTTGCAACGCAGGCACTTGACGAGTCTTGGTCACCGCTAAATCAGGCTGTTTCTTATAACCTCCCCACCATTGGCGCTTAGCAGGCTGAGGAATCATCTCCACATAGCTTTCAGTCACCAGTGGCGTTTCCGTTTGAGCCGTTAAGCGATCGTTATCACGCAACCAACGGTACAATCCCACCTGGCGCAAATCATCATCACTTTCATCCAGCGTCGTCATATACGCGGTTAACGCTTCCAGTGGTGCTTTGCGCATCGCACCTTGGGCGCCATCAGGTTCTTCCGAGTGAATATAAGAACCTTCAAAACCGACATAGGATTCCGTATGAGACAGTGAACGACGAATCGCCATGTAGTTAGTGACATTAGGAATCGCGATCGGCGAGAACTGGTAATCGTTATCGGTATGGCTGCCTTCACCATTAATACGCACCATATTATGCTCACCCGCACCGGCAGGCATGTGGTAAATCAGCATATCTTTGGCAACATTACTCTTACCCGGCGCCCAAGCAGGACCTTCCTCTTTCTCGTAAATCCCTTTGAATTTTTTAGTGATAGTTTGCAGCACTGTCCACTTCATCGACCAGCCCGGATTGGGTAAACCTGGGAATACCTTAGTAATATCCTGACCATCAGCGCCCTGATAACTAATTTGATAGCCGTGACAAGAAGCACAATTAAAACCAATAAACTCACCCGCCCCTGAATAGGGTGCATTACCTTCTGCAGAGCGATAGCCAACCCAGCCTGAATCTTTAGTATTACCTGCAAACTTAGCCGGCGCTAACGTCAAAAATCCTGGAATTGGCGTTGGCATTGGGTATTGATCAAAATACACATCATCCATTGCTTCGTCAGGCACTTGCCCACGTACGCTTTTCACTGCACCAAATAATTTGGCAGGATCAGCATAACCACCCGCAATAGGATCCTTGGAGCGATAATCGAAAATCGCATTCCAATCAAGATTACGCACCCAGTGAGCAACACCAATATTGTAATCATAGGCCCAATAAATTTCGCGGCCTTTACGCACCAGTTCAGAAAAACCAGGATTATCAATGTCTACCGCAATTGGAGCACTGGCAGTAGCGTCACTTAATTTAGACACCACATCACAGGTATGAATAAAGGTATCATCCATAATGCGTGAAGTTTGTGCATCAATGACGTTATGCGCTTCCCCTGGGTTTAATAGGGATTCATTGGCGCCGATGCGTTTTTGCACTTGAACAATTAATGGCCCCGTACTGACATGATCAGGCACACGGAATTGGATTTCATTATCCGACCAGGAAATTATATTTTTTGGCCATTCATCAACCTGCTCATCCGTTTCATAATTCACCTGATCTTCTGTCGCCAACTTCTGGTCGAACATACGTAAGTCAGTTTCAAGAATACGGGTATTGCCGATCATAATTTTACTGAAATCGATATCAACCCCAGCGCCAAAGTGCGTGCCCCTTAAGGTCACGGTATCCCCTGGCTGAAAAAGCGGAGTTTCCGTGCCTAAGCGAGTCCAGCTAACTAAACCGTTAACCTCGATGCTATCAATACTAGGCTGCACAAGCGCCTGATTAGCAGACTCTGCACGCAAAGCCTCACGTACTAAATCGGTAGCACATAGTGTTTCTTGATGGGGAAATTCCCCGGGGAGTTTTGATAGGGCCAAGACTGATGAACTGTATCCGGCCAACGCCGCAATAGCCAACGCCAAAGCACTGTACTGCATCCTTAACATGGTGATCTCCTGTGGGAATATTTATAGTTATATTTTTTGCATACCCACCGTATGCTGAGATTTACCATAAGTAGCAATACTAAGCGCCGCAATTCAATTCATAACGATTTAGTACGATAAAATGACTAATTTTTTCAATTCAAGAATTGCTTAGTAAGTTTACGCCAGCCAGCAAAGATAAGCCGACGCACATTAACTACACTAGCGACTAAGCAGAAGGCACTGGAGGTGAAGGAACTGAAGGAGGAAAAGAAAGGATTACTTGATTTCGGCCTGAATTTTTTCCGCGATATAGCGCCTCATCTGCCCGCGCCACAAGATTGTCAAACGTATCGCCCGCATAAAATTCACTAATACCGATAGTAACCGTTACCCGTAAATCATCTAATGCACCCACCACAACCAATTGCTCAAATTGCTGTCGAATTCGCTCAGCGACAATAATGGCCACTTCAGCCTTAGTAGTCGGTAACAGTAATAAAAACTCCTCTCCCCCCCAGCGAGCCGCAAAATCACCGTTTCTGATTACATTCGTTATTAGCGCAGAAAACGCCTTTAATACTTGGTCGCCCACTTGATGCCCATATTCATCATTTACCTGTTTAAATTTGTCCAAATCACACAATAAAACAGACAGTGCCACACCATTGCGCTTATGATTTTCGATCGCACTAGCAGCCGCTTGCTCTAAACTGCGTCGATTATGTAACCCCGTTAAAGAATCGGTGGTAGCCATCTTTTCTAATTTCTTCTGACTGGAAGCCACCAAACGGTAATACAGGCCCGTTAGAAAAACCATCAGTAATAAAACAGATAACAAATTAAAATAATGTAATCCATTAAGCACAACAGAAGGCACTTCAAAAGCAGGCACCGCGTTGCGTAAACTATAATCCATCAGTATATAAAAAGTTATCATTATAAGGACAAGCAGCGCTTTAATAGATACAGTCCTTACCGGACTAAGCATCATAACGGGAGGAATTAACATAACGTAAAAATGAAAACCGCTGTCCCAGCCAATCAGATAAACCGCTAAAACCGCATGCCCCATAAGCTCTATTGCCACCAAAGTCCAAATCACAACTTGATGGACACCAGCCTTCATCAGCATAAAAACCAGACTGTAAAAAATCACGCTGACAACATTAACTCCCGCTAATAAGGAAACATGATTCATATAAAATACGCTGGCAAATGCAACATGAACAATAGCAGCGACAATTACAACCTGAAGCAAGAGTTTACGAAATAAACGCTCATCAGCTCCCTCACTACCATCTGATACAAAAAAAATTTTCATAGCGCGTCTACTAGCTTCTTTAAATAGCTGAACTTGCTTTAAAGTATTGATGAGAAAACCTGATTTTTCCAATTTATGCCGCCCACAAAAAAACCCGCGTTTCATTTCTGAAAAACGGGTTTCTTTTTGAAGCTAAAACTTACCTCTGCCTAAGCTACTTACACCAAGCACGCGCATTGCGGAACATACGCATCCAAGCGCCATCTTCTTCAGTCCACTCACTCGGAACCCAAGAGTTCTGAACGGCGCGGAATACACGCTCTGGGTGAGGCATCATAATAGTCACTCGACCACCCGCCGCCGTTAAGCCGGTAATGCCGTCAACTGAACCGTTTGGATTAGCAGGATACGCTTCAGTCACTTGACCGTAGTTATCCACATAACGAAGAGCGATTTGAGCGTTGGCATTAACCGCTGCTTTATCCGCTGCATCAGCAAATTCAGCATGACCTTCACCATGGGCAATGGCGATTGGCATACGCGAACCTTCCATACCTTGTAACAAGATAGAGTCAGACTTTTGCACTTCAACCAAAGCAACACGCGCTTCGAACTGCTCAGACTTGTTGCGTACAAAGTGAGGCCAGTGCTCAGCACCAGGAATCAACTCGTGTAAGTTAGAAAGCATCTGACAACCATTACACACTCCTAACGCGAAAGTATCTTCACGCTTAAAGAAGCCTTCAAATTCAGCGCGCGCAGTGGAATTAAATAAGATCGACTTAGCCCAACCTTCACCCGCGCCTAAAACGTCACCGTAAGAGAAACCACCACAAGCAATTAAACCGCGGAAGTCTTTCAGAGATACTGCGCCCGAAAGCATGTCACTCATGTGCACATCGACCGTGGTAAAACCAGCACGATCAAAGGCTGCTGCCATTTCGATCTGGCCGTTTACGCCTTGCTCACGCAAGATAGCCACACGAGGCTTTTGATTTTCTTCACGGCTGAAGTTCGCTGTAATATCTTCGTTAATATCGAACGTTAGCTCGGCGTTCAAACCAGGATCTTCAGCGTCTAACAACCGGTCAAATTCTTGCTTAGCGCACTCTGAATTATCACGAATAGCCTGAATCTCATAAGACGTTTGCGCCCAAAAACGCTGGTACGTCATACGGCTATTAGCCAATACTTCTTCTTCGTTGAAGTTAAATTCAATTTGATCGTCTTCGTTCAATACGCCGATAATGTGAGACATCTCACCCAAACCAGCACCTTGTAGCTGAGCCAATACAAACTCAACATCGCTGCGACGAACTTGCAGTACCGCACCCAATTCTTCGTTGAATAATGCGCCAGCCAATTCGGCTTCGCTATCCGCCAAAGTATCCAGTTTAATCGTGACACCCGTACGGCCAGCAAACGCCATCTCAGTAACGGTTGCGAATAAACCACCGTCAGAGCGATCGTGATACGCCAGGATTATGTCGTCTTGGTTCAAGCCTTGAATCACAGCGAAGAACGCCGCTAAATCTTCAGCGTCATCCAAGTCGGCAGAGGTCTTGCCAAGCTTGCCGTAGACCTGAGCAATACACGAAGCGCCTAAGCGGTTTTGGCCATTACCAAGATCGATTAAGATCAAGTCAGTGGCTTCTTCGATAGTCTTAAGCTCTGGCGTCAACGTTTTAGACGCATCCGTGATCGGCGCAAACGCGGTCAGTACTACAGATAAAGGCGCAGTTACGGCCTTATCAACACCGTTATCATTCCAAGCCGTCTTCATCGACATAGAATCTTTGCCTACTGGAATCGTAATATCCAAGTCAGGGCAAAGCTCCATACCAATCGCTTTTACGGTTTGGTAGAGCTTTTCATCTTCCCCTGGGTGGCCAGCAGCGCACATCCAGTTGGCCGACATTTTAATATCGGATAATTTTTCAATCTTAGCCGCGGCGATGTTAGTAATCGCTTCGCCGACAGACATACGGCCAGAAGCCGGTGCGTTGATTAAGGCCATTGGGGTACGTTCACCCATCGCCATCGCTTCACCGACAAGAGAATCGTAAGATGACGTCGTTACTGCGCAATCGGCAACAGGCACTTGATACGGGCCAACAAACTGATCACGCGCAACGGTACCGGTAATCGAGCGATCGCCAATGGTGATCAAGAAACTCTTACTGGCAACGGTTGGCAGCTTAAGAATACGTTCCGCGGCGTCGGCTAAATCTAAATCAGCGCCGGTGAATTCTTCTTGCTCACCCTGCTTAGTCACAACATCTTTATGAATACGCGGCGTCTTGCCCAATAGAACATCCAAAGGAAGATCGATTGGGGTATTGTCAAAATGGCTATCGGTCACGGTTAAGTGATCTTCTTCTGTGGCGATACCTACTACTGCATACGGGCAGCGCTCACGAGCACAGATCGCATCAAAGATATCCATGTCACTTTCAGCAACCGCCATCACATAACGCTCTTGCGACTCGTTACACCACAACGCCAATGGGCTCATGCCCGGCTCATCGTTATGAATGTTACGCAGTTCAAACTTACCACCACGGCCGCCATCACTGACAAGCTCAGGGAAGGCGTTGGATAAACCACCCGCGCCCACATCATGAATAAAGGCGATTGGATTGGTATCACCCATCTGCCAGCAGCGATCGATCACTTCCTGACAACGGCGTTCCATTTCAGGGTTTTCACGCTGAACAGAAGCAAAATCTAAATCTTCATTCGACTGACCAGAAGCCATCGAAGAGGCCGCGCCACCACCCAAACCAATTTGCATGGCTGGGCCACCCAAAGCAATTAAGCGAGCGCCAACTGGAATGTCACCTTTTAATACGTGCTCGTCACGAATGTTGCCATAACCGCCAGCGATCATAATAGGCTTATGGTAACCACGGACTTCACCGTTATATTCTTCTTCGAAGGTACGGAAGTAACCGCATAGGTTAGGACGGCCAAATTCGTTGTTAAACGCCGCGCCACCTAAAGGACCTTCTAGCATGATATCCAAGGCAGAAACAATACGCCCAGGCTTACCATAGTTCGATTCCCAGTCTTGCTCGAAACCCGGAATTTTCAAATCTGAAACCGTAAAACCGGTTAAACCCGCTTTCGGCTTAGAACCACGACCCGTTGCGCCTTCATCACGAATTTCACCACCACTGCCCGTCGCCGCACCGGCATGAGGCGCAATCGCCGTTGGGTGATTGTGCGTTTCTACCTTCATTAATATGTGCATTGGCTCTTCATTATACGAATAACCACGTGTTTCACTATTAGGGAAGAAACGACCTGCGGTAGCACCGGCGATAACAGAGGCGTTATCCGAATAAGCCGACAAAACACCCACACTGTGATTTTTGTAGGTATTTTTAATCATTTGGAATAATGATTCTTCTTGCACTTCACCATCTATCACCCAACTTGCGTTGAAGATCTTATGACGGCAGTGCTCTGAATTTGCCTGAGCAAACATCATCAATTCGATATCGGTTGGGTTGCGATCCAGCTTTTTATAAGCTTCAAGTAAATAATCGATCTCGTCGCTTGCCAGCGCCATACCCAATTCTTTGTCAGCTTGTTCAAGTGCAGCTCGGCCACCAGCCAAGATATCAATCGACGTCATTGGCTGAGGCTGTGCATGCAAGAATAATTGTTCAGCAGCGGCCGTATCTTTTAATACAACCTCAACCATACGGTCATGAATCAACCCACGTACAGTTTCAAGCTCAGTAGCGCTTAACTCACCTTCTTTAGCACTGATATAAAAAGCAGTACCGCGCTCAATACGGTCAACTTCTTTGATACCACAGTTATTAACGATATCAGTTGCTTTCGACGACCAAGGAGAAATAGTACCAATACGAGGAGTCACAAGGAAAAAATGGCTCGACGACAAAGCAGTGCCGTTAATATCTTGAATATCCGCTTTAGGGCCATATTTTAGAATCTTACCTAAAATTTCTAGCTGCGGATCAGTCAGTTCAGTCGTCGTATCTGCAAAATGCACAAATTCAGCGTAAACAGCCGCTACGTTAGGAACAGCAGCCTGCAATTTGGCGAGCATTTTAGTTAAACGAAAATCAGAAAACGCAGGGGCGCCACGTAGTTCAAGCATTGGGTCGAGCTCCAAGAAGTTGGAAGTAAAACACGGTCAAAATCGGCCGCCATAATACGCGTCTATAAGGGAATAATCCACCGAGTGGATTACTTAAACTGCAATGATTTAGGCACAACCTGCACTTTATGGCATACACAGTGCTCATACCAAAAAAGCACCACAAAAACAAAACCAAATAGTCAGCTTTTATGTGCAACAAATTTTCATCTAAATACATGTAAATGAATAGCAAATATAGAGATGCGATATTACAAGAAATTTTAATGACTAAACGGACAGCTTTTGTATCAAATATAACTCATCCCTTATTAACAATTATCAGTAACGCTAGGCTAGGCCAATATTACAGATAAGTAACACATCTCTTATCATTATAACTTTAAGGTCTACTTAACTAGGTAATAAGACTGAAGTATTCCTTCCCTTGCCGAATAGCGCATTAGCCACAAAACTTAGTATTACAGCAACTATATTCCGTTATTAGCATATTGGAACAAAGTGTTTCACTATTTTACGTTTGCCATTAACCCCTTTAATTTCAATAACTTAGAGGTGATATACACCCTCAAACAGGCCTGCAATGTGACTTAGTTCTCATAATGGGTGTTTTTTAGTCATACAAACCGTTAAACTGACCGAACACACGACCTAGTGCACCAAAATAGTGCATTAATATTAAAATATTAAAGGAGGTATATGAATACTAGAATCGCTCGTATCACCACTCGTTTACTTATTTCTTTATTGTGCCTACTAACTATTACAGGCAGCGTGCGCCCCAATACCGTTGAGAAAATTCGTAGCCAAGGCGAGATTGTCGTTATTACACGCAATAGCCCTACCACGTACTTCGAAGATAACATCGGTGCGACTGGCTATGAATTTGAACTGGCCAAAGCTTTTGCTAATTACCTCGGCGTTAATCTCGTTATAAAACAAGCCGATAGCTTAACTGATCTTTACAACACCATTGAACGTAATGACGCCTCCTTTGCGGCGGCAGGCTTAACCGTTAGCCAACAAAAAGACAAATGGGTTCGCTTCTCAACCCCTTACATGCAAGTCAGTCAGCAAGTTATCTATCGCCGTGGCGGTATGAAACCTAAAGAAATTTTTGACCTAGCGAAGGGACAACTTGTTGTTACCTCCGATAGCAGCCATGCACACCAATTAAGAGAATTACAAGGTCAGCAAATTCCAGAGCTAACCTGGAGCGAAAGCCCTGACTTTGAAACCGTTGAATTATTACAAATGGTGGCCACCGGTGAAGTCGACTTTACTGTTGTTGATTCTAACGAATTCGAAATGCTACAAGCTTATTACCCTAACCTAGCAATCGCGTTCGATTTAACAGGGGCACAGCCTTTAGCGTGGGCTTTTCCTCAATCGAGAGACGATAGCTTATTTAAGATGGCACAAAGCTTCTTCCGTAACGCGCAAACCAATGGTTTATTATTAGAAGTGCGCGAACGCTTTTATGGCCACCTAGATCAGCTTAACTACGTAGGTGCTAAACGCTTTCAAAGACAGTCCGATAAAAAATTGGATAAATACGACGACCTATTCCAGCAAGCAGCCGATCGTCATAACTTAGACTGGCGTTTATTAGCGGCAATGAGCTACCAAGAATCTCACTGGAATCCAAGAGCTAAAAGCTTTACCGGTGTTCGTGGCATGATGATGTTAACCCGTCGTACTGCTAAAGAACTGGGCGTGCGTAATCGCCTAGACCCTAAGCAAAGTATTGATGGCGGCGCTGATTACCTAGTGAAACTGCGTAAACGTCTGCCTAAAGAGATTCAAGAGCCTGATCGTACTTGGATGGCATTAGCCGCCTACAACGTTGGTTATGGCCACCTTACGGATGCCCGTAAACTGACCAAGAAAGATGGTGGTGACAATAGCCGCTGGATGGATGTTAAGAACTATTTACCACTATTAAGTCAAAAACGTTATTACAAACAAACTCGACATGGCTATGCTCGCGGTAGCGAACCGGTTACTTACGTGCAAAACATACGTCGTTACTTTGATGTGCTAGTTTGGAATGATAACCCTGACTTAGACCTAGCACTTGAAAGCGAGAATTTACAGTTATCAGCTAATATTCGAGTGATTCCTCCGTTGCTATAAGCACTTGATATTGGACTGAAGCATTATTAACAGACATAAAAAAACGGGCCATATGCCCGTTTTTTTATGTCTGTTAAGGTTTAGTGATAACGAGGTGTTGATTCAGCGCAACATCCTTCATAACCTGGACGGTTCCGTCGGGCCAGCGAATCGTTAGCTTATCGCCCTTTATTTTATCCGCCAATCCAAAGTGAGCCAATACGGGATCATTGCTCAAATAGTTGCTGCCTAAACGTAACTCTCGATATTGATTCAGGCCATCACTTTCCAACCAAATCTTAGCACCAACTCCTTGGCTGTTTTTATTATTTCCTATAAGTCGAACTGACAGATAACTATTACTGCTTGCCACCGTTCTTGAATTATTACGATACAGTGTCGGCGCTAAGCCATTATTGGCAATTATAATATCGACATCACCATCTTTATCGAAATCCAAGCAGCTGATGCCACGTCCGTGCCCAGTATGTGTAATACCATACTCTGCCGAGCGCTCAGTAAAGCTGCCATCTTGATTATTGATAAAAAGTCGGCTGGGATCATCTAAGAATTGAGGGAAAATAGTTTCTGTAATACTGCGCCCATCAGTCATACCATTGGTATGAAAAATATCGAGCCAACCATCATTATTAAAATCGGCGAAACACGTCCCCCAACCCCAAAAGCCTTCACGTACTCCCGCCACCGTGGTTTTATCGGTAAAATTGCCAGCGCCATCATTATTATATAAACGATTCCCCGACTCACCACCGATATAGGCTTTGATGTCATTAGCCTGAAGAGGATTCCAAATCGACGTTACAAACCAATCTAGATCACCGTCGTTATCATAATCACCCACGGCACCGCCCATACCATTTTCGTCTGAAATAGCAGAGCTGGTTATATTTTGAAAAATACCCGAATCATTATGTAATACCTGACTGGTATGAAAGTCTCCGGATAATAAAATATCACTATCATGATCGCCGTCTATATCGGCAAAATTAGCACTAAATTGGACATCGGCATTTGCAATACTTTCAATCGGACTTACCGGTACGTCAGGTAATCTATTACTCGCATCGATAAATTGACCATTACTTTGTTTTTGCCATAAGTAACCTGGGCTTTGTACATTCTTAGGCCCTCCCCAATGCGCAGAATACAAATCAAGATCACCATCGCTATCATAATCAGCCATTGAAAATGAATGTGTAAAACGATTAAAGCCAATACCCTTTTGATCTTGGGAAATTGAAAATGGCAGAATCCCTTTATTAATTAACAGTCGGCTGTAATTATCATCGGCATTATCTTCACTCAACAACAAATCAACATCTCCATCTTCATCGGCATCAAAAAATAAAGCGCCCAACTGCCGATTTCTCAGCACCCCTAACTTAATAAAGGTTCTATCGACAAACGTGCCATCCCCTTTATTTTTAAATAATTTACCCGGCTGTAATCCATGACTGATAAAAAAGTCTAACCAGCCATCACCGTTATAATCACCAACCGTTACTCCGCCTGCCATGATATGCATTTCATCGGTTAAATCAGATACTGGCAGCTCGTAATCTAATCCTGCACGATGAGTAATATCAGTAAAAAGGGCGTCAGTGTCTTCTATGACCTCTACCCCACCTCCTCCCAAAAGGGGTTGATGCGTATTAACTTGATCATCAAAACTTCCAAAACTGGCGAGCAAACGCAAACCATCAGGATCTAAGCTACTCGCATCTGGCAACCAAGGAGCCAAACATTCTGAACTTTGAGCACAGGGATCGGTGAGGGATTGTAAAAAAGACGTTAATAAATCTACATGCTCTGTATTCACCATTGCAGATGAAGGCTCCTGCCAAGCATTACTTGTTTTCAAAACGTTCAAGGCTCGATGAGTTAAGTCCTGATAAAAATCAGAGCGCTCAGGTACATAATCAAACTGACGGATTGGCAGCAGGCTATAATCATAATCAGCAACAGCTTGCTCAATATCTAAATGATGCTTAACAATCCCCTCAAGGCTCGCATAAGCGCCAGAATGACCCCAAGGGCCAGTGATCGAAGTATTTAATAGCGTTGGTGTGCGAAAACGATATTTATCAGCGGCTTCATTCGTTACCAATAAACGCCCGGTATCAAAAGACAACACATTTTTACCACGCCCAAACTGGGGTATGGCTAAATTATAATAATGTTCATCGGTGAAGTTATTGCCTTTATGGCAGCTATTACACGCATAACCTCCATCACTTTTACTTTGGAGAAACAATAACGCACCTTGTTTAACAGGTTCAGATATCGCCTCAATGTCACCGGCCACATAATTAAACCAAGGGTTATTAATCAGTATCTGTGAGCGCTGATACACAGAAAGTGCCTGCGCGACTCTATCCATAGTAATCACTTGAACAGGATCATTAGAGGCATCTGTGTAAGCTGCTTTAAAATGAGCCAGCCATTCGTTTTTTGGCAAATCTCCAGCCTGCAATCCCACTCCCTGAAGACGCTGGAGAATAATTAATCGTTTGAGCCCATTGGTCAGCCCTTGCCCCGGCCCATGACCAAACATTTCATTCGCAGATGTTAAAGGAAATTTTGCCTGTGCTTCAGATAAGTTATTACCGGCATGTAAATCGGCTAATTTAAACAAACTATCAGGAGTTCGAATGGATTGATTAGAGCCATGCGCAGCATATTCCTGCTCAATGACTTCAACTCGACCATCCCAAAACATCGTTCGATTATAGAACTCGATATTAAACGTTGTGGGCGAATTACGAGCAACATTTGGCCCGCCGTTCGCTCTGATATCAGTAAGTCGCTCGCCATCATGAGTTCGCCCAGGACCCAGTAATAATGGATTAATAGCATCCACACCAACCGGTAAAGACAGATTATCAGCACCGCCCAATAATGGGTGATGACAAGATGCACAAGCCACATCAAATTGCTCGCTTAACGAACGGCTAAAGAATAACGCTTTACCCAATTCAAACAGCGGGCCTGATGCCTCTGGGGCACCTTCTTTGGTTAATTGAAAATCCAATAAACCCAGCTGTGAAATTATTTGGCTAAGTTCCATATCCAGCGCACTGGGTTCTGGCTCTGGCTCAGGTTCTGGCTGCTCAGTGCTTGGGGGCTGAGCTATCGTGCCAGCACTATCACTAGATCCACCACCGCAGGCCGATAGAATTAACGCTAACCAAACAACAAAGAATATTCGCATAACTATCACTCGTATTATTCCTACTCTTCAGCAGCCAAAGTCTTCGATGCACTCTTACTTGGTGAAACTTCGCCTATTTTATTTAGAAAAGATAATACCAATTTCGCACTCTCTTCTGGGCGCTCAATCATCGGCCCATGACCTACACCATCCATAATAAAACTACTGGAATTAGGCAAGTATTGCTCAAATACCTCAACACTCGACACATCTAAAGCACGATCCTCTCTGCCCCATAAAATAAAAGCCGGCTGCTGAATTTCACTTAAGACTTTCAAGTTCTCCTTGCTCACTTTTACTCGTTCGGCATAGTCATTAATATCGGCAAAGATCTTATCGTTAATGGCCTGACGCGCCATTGATTTTCTAGCCAATACCCTAGAGGCAGGCCAAGGCAAAAATGGCTGATCTTCCATCGCAAACTCGCGTAAACGATCGAAGTCTTCTTCGGTTCTAATAATTAAAGGATTGGGTTCATTATTTTCAATAATTTTCTGTAACTGTGATGGCTGTGGAGGATGAACTCCGGCCGCATCAATCAAGGTGATAGAACTCACTTTATCGCTGTAGGTATGCGCATAATAGGCTGCAATACCACCGCCCATAGAATTACCAATAAGATGAAACTCAGTCAGCTTAAGCTGCTCAGTAAAATCATTAAGCCAACTCACTTGGTTATGAAAATCATAAACCAACTCTGGGTTATAAGAGCTTTCACCATGACCAGGCAGGTCTGGAATAATGATACGATGATTGGGAAAGTTGCGGGCAAAACGAATCCAGTTATCTTTATCCACGGCAAAGCCATGCAGCATAATAATAACCTCAGTGGCAGGAGTAACATCCCCTTTATTATCAGCAGATGAAGCCTTAATCGATAAATCGGTCGATAAATAAACCCACTCATGAGCAGCCGTTGAAACTTTATGCTCCGATAAATTAGACATTGAGCGCTCAGCATCAACCCCCAGTTCAAATAGAGCGTCCTGCCAATCAGCACAGGCTGTTAACGATAAGGTTAATAAAATGATGAATATTTTCACAGTGAGCACCTAGGTTTTATTTTTATAATTATTATTAGTCATGACTGAGGCATAAGCCTTTAGCATCAAGCCATAACCATTGACTATAAAACCATAATTAATACTATTAGACCAAGCAAGCCAAAGAATTCAGATTATAAAATCATCAGCACCACGATAATATAAACCAATACAGCCACGAACTCGCTTTGGTTAGTCCAATATTAAGCAACAGAATCAAATTTTCTTATTCGCCAGCTTCAGCTGTTTCTTAGTTTCCCTGCGCATTGCAAAAAAATCCGACATCAAGGTGGAAGCCTCCATCGCCATCACCCCACCTACAATATCAATTTTATGATTATAAAAAGGACGATCCAACAAGCACATAGCAGACTCAATAACCCCTGACTTAGGTTCCGTTGTGCCATACACCAAACGCTCAATACGCGAATGTACCAATAAACCCGCACACATAGTGCACGGCTCTACCGTAACGTACAGTGTCGCCCCCGATAACCGGTAGTTACCTATATTCTTCGCCGCATCCCTTAAAGCAACCACTTCCGCGTGAGCGCTCGGATCTAGACTGGTAATCGGTTTGTTATAACCACGGCCAACCACCTTCCCGGCCAATACGACTACCGCGCCTACCGGAACTTCACCGCAGTCAAAAGCCAGCTGCCCCTGTGCCAGAGCAAGGCCCATGTAATTTTGGTCAATCTGTTCTTGTTCAGTCATCAATGCAGTATCATGTTTTTCAAATCGACATGATAATAGAGAATCGCTATGTGGACCAATACCCTAGACCCAAGATTTGCTGAAACCGATGCTTTAGGCCATATAAACAATACCGTATTACCTATTTGGTTCGAAGATAGTCGCACGCCCATCTTTGAACTGTTCTGTCCAGGCATGGATATCAATGACTGGCATCTCATCATTGCAAAAATCGACGTCGAGTTTTTAGCCGAAATTTATTACGGAAAATCGGTAGAAGTGCGCACCTTCATGATCAAGATTGGAAATTCATCCATGGTCGTTGGACATGAAGCTTGGCAAGAAGGAAAGCTTGTGGCAAAAGGCAGTGCAGTAATGGTTCACTTTGATCACCAAGCAAAGTCTTCAAAGCCCATACCCGATGAAACTCGTGCTATTTTGCAACAACACCTAAAAACAGACCCTTTATAACATTATCTTCAACTACCGCCTTTAATACAGAGAATCCCATGAAAGAATTTTTACGCAAAGCCTTCTCCCCAATATTAGAAAACTTTGAATCAGGCACAGAAGAATACTCCTACAAAAAATCTCATCGCGTTATCTTAATTGTAATGGGGGCCATTTTCGCCATCTTATCAACCGCCGTAGCGGCAATGGCTGCAGACACAGGCTCAGCAGGCTATTACATACCGGTGGTGGTATTCGGCCTCGTGAGCTTCGTCATCCTAATTGTTGGATTCTTAGGCAACGAGCGTGCAGTTTCAAGTATCTGGGGGAATAAATAACCTTCTGGTAAACTCAGGCGAAACGACTAATCTTGGTATATACCTTACTCAAAGGATCTACCATGATTCGAGCCAAAATACAGACCAGCGCCTTATTCGCAGCGCTGATCTGTACTAACAACATAGCTCACGCTGATAATTTAATTATTGGCGTCGAAAACATCGATTACTTCCCGATTTATCAATATTCAAAAGGCCAGTACGCTGGTGCCGCCAGTGACATATTAAATAAATTCGCTCAATTAAATAACCACACCCTAACGTATAGAAGCTACCCAATAACCCGCCTTAATAAATATTACATGAATGGCAAAGTAGATTTTCGCTTCCCTGATAATAGCTACTGGGCTCAAGAGCAAAAAAAGGGCTACGACATTAAATACAGTAGCCCTGTTATCGACTTCATTGATGGCGTTATGGTTACACCAGCCAATAAAGGCAAAGGCATAAGCAAGCTCAAGAGATTAGGACTCGTAAGAGGATTTACCGCTTGGGATTATTTTGATGTTGTCAAAGACGGCAGTGTAGAAATAACAGAGGCGAATAACCTAGATAGCCTAATTAAGCTGGCAAGTAATAACCGTAATGACGGTGCTTATTTTAATATCGATGTCGCCACCTATTATTTAAATAATACATTAGAAGCACCTGGCTCATTAGTATTTGATCCTGAACTGCCCCACACAAAAAGCAGCTATTCTCTATCGAGTTATAAATACCCGCAAATAATAGAACAATTCAATCAATTCTTAATCGAACAAGCGGATTGGATTAAAACTATCAAACAAAAATATCAAATCAAATAACAGAAAAAAGCCGCACAACCTTACTTAGGCCATGCGGCTTTTAATCGAAATCGTTAAGCTATTTCTTCTTGCCCACTCGGGCGACCGATAATAATAGACCCTATCATCACCAAACCTAAACACCAGCAATACACCACTGCCGTAACCAACTCTAAAGGAGATAAGCCAGACAACGACGCCGCCAATAGCATCTGCGCACCATAGGGTAGAATTCCCTGAATCACACACGCGGTGACATCCATAATGCTAGCGCTGCGTTTTGCATCCACGCCATAGCGCGTGGCAATGTCTTTAGCCAAGCCACCCGAGATCAAAATGGCTACCGTATTATTTGCCGTACACATATTTACTAAAGCAACACCTGCGGCAATACTTAACTCCCCCATACGACGATGTGCTTTAGGTTCGGCTTTCTCACGAGTTAAACGATCAAGCTGTGCTGCTAACCAATCTAAGCCGCCGCCTATTTTCATCATCGCGCCTAAACCACCAATGAACAGCGAGAGAATCAAAATCTCCTGCATGTTGCTATAGCCTTTATAGATATCACTGGATAATACCGCTACCGTATAATCAGGTATCTGCCATAAACCAATAAACCCTGCGACAACAATACCGGTTAACAGTACGGCTAAAACATTCATACCAGACACCGCCAACCCAAGCACTAATAAATAAGGCAATATTTTAGTCGCTGATGCATGGGGGTCGACCATCACTTGTGCAGAATCACCTTGAAAGAACAGCCAGATAACCGTGAGCACAGCCGCCGGAATAGCGATTTTAACGTTCAACCGAAATTTATCCCGCATGTTACAACCTTGCGTACGCGTTGCCGCAATGGTGGTATCGGAAATAATAGAAAGATTGTCACCAAACATTGCCCCGCCCATAACCGCACCCACGGTAAGCACCATCGATAAATCAGACGCTTCAGCCACGCCCACCGCAATAGGAACAACCGCGGCAATAGAGCCCATAGAGGTGCCCATGGAAGTCGCCATAAAGGCCGTCATAATAAACAAACCGGGCAAAACAAAAGAAGGGGGAATCGCACTTAGGCTTAAGTTAACCACAGCATCGACGCCACCAATGGCTTTTGCCACGCTGGCAAAGCCACCCGCCAATAAGAAGATAAGCAGCATAGTGACGATGGTTGGATTGGCACAACCTTGAATAAACTGATCGACGCGCTGATTAATATTCCCTCTGGCTAATAGCAAAGCCAGAATAATCGCAGGCAATATGGCCACAGGAGCCGATATTTTATAAAACGCGAACTCCGCGCCTGCCGCTTGATAGTACAAGCCACTGCCTATAAACAAGGCCATGAATAAGAGCATGGGCAATAAGGCCCAAGGGGATTTGGTCGTCATAATAATTACTCGTGATAATAGACGTGAAACACACCATTATTGCGGTTTTGCCGCGCATTTGGGTTAGTTGTCCTGATAAAGATTAGTCCACCCTTTTGAGGTAGCAATCTTGTCGTCCTTGAGTCGCAGGAAATAAGGGCGCGAATTGTACACTTTGCCTAATCTGGATGCGAGAAAATGGTTTTGAACATTCAGTCAAGTTTGTAGTCAATGTAAGTCCGACTACTCATAACCCTTTAAAGGAAACCTTATGACAACCCCATTAAATACCGATGTACAAAACCGCTTGCAGTGGTCTCTCCTAAGCTTACGTTTAGGCGTTTTCATTGTCATGATTATGTGGACTTTAGATAAGTTCGTGAATCCTGGGCACAGCATAAAAATC
Organism: Oleispira sp.; assembly: GCA_047616865.1. GTDB lineage: Bacteria > Pseudomonadota > Gammaproteobacteria > Pseudomonadales > Oceanobacteraceae > Oleispira. Next base: position 178,835 of record JBLGBO010000002.1, on the reverse strand, counting down.
TTCGATAAGTTTTATGGCATTAGCAGCTTAAACGATATCGTTCCTTATGTAATAGGTTCGGTACAACTTGTTTTAATGCTCGCCTTTCTTGCCGGTATTAAAAAACGTCTAACCTATGGCATTGTTTTTCTAATGCATGGCCTTTCAACGCTTTCATCGTTTAACCAATATTTAGATGGATTTAATAACTTATTATTCTTTGCAGCATGGCCAATGTGGGCAGCCTGCTTCGCACTTTATTTATTGCGCGATCAAGATGTGAAATTTACAGTAGGGTCTGCTTTTAAATAAGAAATCAGCTACTTCACAGGGAAGTGAGTAGCTGACTTAAGTACATCATTTTAGATGCACTATTTTTTCAATTGCGCAATTTTATCAACAATACCCGCTAATTCAGGGCGATGCAGGCGAATCTCTTCTTCACTTAAACCATCCACTTCATGTGGGAATACCAGCCAATCATGATTTTCATGAATAAAATAATCGGGCACTCGATCAGTTTTATTATTGTTCGGCTTAAAATAAGGCGTCGCAACTCGGATTTCAGGGGTGTTCTTTTTACACGCTTTTTTCAAATCTTTAATGGTCTGCTCAATACTTAAACCACTGTCGTACACGTCATCCACAATTAATAAGCTATCTTCACTTTCTAAGCGCTTAATTAAATAGGTTAAGCCGTGTACTCGAACATTCTTGTCACGTTCGCCAATGCCAGAATAGCTAGAAGTACGAATCGCAATATGGTCCGCTTCAGTGCCCAATACGTGCAACAGCTCTTGCACCGCGATACCAACAGGGGCACCACCACGCCAAACACCCACAATGTAGTCAGGACGGAAGCCACTTTCATAGACTTGCAAAGCCAACTTAAAAGAATCCTCTAAAAGCTCTTGTGCGCTGATAAAAACCTTATTCATAGGGAATCTGATTACCTTTGTTAGAATCCTATCGGGCTTTTGCTTTCCTGACGGATTGGACAGTTAATTTGAGGCGCTGCAGTTTACAGTATAGGCAGCTTAGAGCAAGGGGATATGGCTACGCGTGAAGATAATGGTAATAGAAGACTTGCCCAATAAGTAGACATCTATGATGAAATCGGGGGCTGTGGGGTTAAATTCAACCAACTCCTAATAATCACTCAATTTCATCGGAATGCCTTTAGATTGGTTTTGTTTTGGATTAACGGCAAAAGGAAAAAGTGACTTTTCTTGTTAATTTAAAAGGTTAATTCAATTGTAGAGCACTATATGAGATTTCTATTCTCAGCGTCACATCTGGCAGCACTTCTACTGTTAATCAGGGCTATTGGTTGGATGTCCTATTTATTACCCAATTATCAAACTTTTGCCTTATAGCAAAAGCGCATCATTTGTACTTATCTCGTAACGTATTAGAAATTAATTATCTAATGCAAATACTACCGACGACATAAATATTGAATTACTTTCCAATTGAGGTATCAATGATGAGTTCAGAAACAAAAGCAGTTCCAGGATGGATAGGCGGATTCGAAGAATCAATCTCTCTATTTCCATATCCAGCCCCTAATTTATTATCACTGCCTTTACTCGACAATATGGCCAACATTGATAAGCTTCAGCGCCAGCAAGCTGTAAAATGGCCTGAATTTAGTTGGGAGACTCGAAAAGGAGAAACTGATACCAAACGATGCTTTCAAATGTTTGCTCCCGATATTTCTAGACTGGGCTATACCGACGAAGGCAGAATTTTCTCAATTATCTGCCCACAGCAAGGTACTTACTCTCCCGCATTTGGAACCTTAAATGTTGAAGTCACAGTGACAGGACAGAGAGGATGGGTAAATGAAGCCACTAAAGAAATGGCTGGCGATATGGCGGTTGTGGGTAAAATATGGTTTAGCCCAAATGCGCATCAAAAAGAAAACGTTAAACTAATTTGGGACTTCTTTAAAGACAGCAAACTGCCCTTTCCTTTCGACAAATCAAGCGCCATTCGAGTATCGACTCATAAGCCAGGTAACCCTCAAGAACCAATATTTCCACTACTTTCCGGTGAAACTAAAAATTTCGAGATTCCTGACTTTGCCAAACATAAAGATGAAGCGTGGGACGTTGCCAACTTAGGCGTAGAGATCGGCCCTATCATCAAAGTAAACAATCCTCCTGTCGATGAATTCAATCAACTGCTCTTGGATGTCTTTAACCTGAGCTCAGGCAATATGCTGCAAAAGGGTAACGTATTAACTTGGGACGTTTGGTTTACTCCACCTGAACTTGTAAATAAAGAAGAGTGGCGTACACACGCACAGGTCTGGAGAGACTCAATCGATGTCGAACATAAAAGTCCAGATGGTGAAGGCTCAACCGCTAAATATTTTGATGGCACGCCCTTCAACCCAGTTGAAAATATCGAAGAGATAGAATTAAAGAAGATAGAAGAATTTATTAAAAAACACATTCTATAAATCTATTATAAGTACTTAGTCGACTTTTCCGTAAACAAAATGAAATATGCCGATGCGATGCTTTATCGAACCGTAGCAAACTGGCTCGATAAAGTATCATTAATTACGTCATGGAGAGATTATGAAACTATCAACACTTGGAATCCCCCTCACAGCAGCCGTGCTCTTAATATCTACGCTATATGGCTGTAGTCACTCACAACCAGAACCCCAAGTTAAAACGGCACACTATATAGTACCACCTGGATCTTGCATGCCTGACCCAGACTGGCTTACTACGCCATCACTACCGATTGAAATTGCAGAAGATGAGTCTTTTTGTGACTTCTACAAATTTTCTCTGCAGTCTTTCGTCTACTTCATGAGTAAAAATGAAGACCCTAACAATTGGAATTTTGAAGACACTAAAAAGTTTCCTGTATACAACTATGCCAGCCCAGGGTCATCTTGTCAGAAAGACCTTTCAACACTATCGACGAGTATCAATCAAGCCTTTGGGAATGATGTGATTTATGACAGTAATAAAAATGTCGTTTATTACTCAGTCCATTTCACTCGCGAACTGTGTGATGCACCTCAGATCGGCAACTTACCTAATGGAACCATTGAACTTAAAATGGCTTGGAAAATATTAACGGATCCAAGTGACAAAGATCGATATGTGAACATAACACAAGATCTTGTGGTTACTAAGGCTATGAATGAGGAAGGTAAAATAACAAGTTCTAAAACCCTTAAAAATGTCACTTTGGGCTTAGCAGGAATCCATATTATTCAATCAACTAAGAACCATCCTGAAATGATGTGGGGTAGTTACGAACATGTAGACAACAATCCTTTATGCCAACCTGTCGGGAAAAAAGAAGATTATTCATTTATGAGTAAAGCCTGTTTAGAGGTCTTAAAAACAGGCGATATAACCAATTCTGATTGTAAATTTAATCAGGCTGGCTTCTCGAAAAAGCTAACCAATGAATCTTCTAATATCTGTAGAGTTTTTGCCGATGGAAGTAATCAAGACAACATACTTTACTACGAAGATTCTAACGGTAAACAATACGAGAAAAATAAATACGATCAAAACATTAATGCTATTAATCAACTAAATGAAGCACTCATTAGCAGTACTTACTTTGATAATGCCCCCGTTCTTAAGAACTATCAATTAGTTGGTGGCCTTTGGCTAAGCAATATCAATAAACCATCAAGCGAACTGGACAACCAACGCGGCTCACTAGAAATGAGTAATACACTTATGGAAACCGCTATCCAAGGTGGCGATATTCCAGCAGGAAAAGAGATGTTAAATTGCTTTGCCTGCCATGGATATATACCAAACAAAACCGCCGAAGTAATAGGCACTGGGGGATTTCCAACTAAGTTAAGTCACCTATTCAGTAACTTAAACCAAGACCCTAAATTGCAGCATTCATTTGTCGGTCATAAGTAAATTTTAAAGGGGCTATATTAGCCCCTTTTTGCATCACTATTTCCATTCAAGAAATGCTCTCTGTGAAACCATCGAGCTCCAGAGCCTAAGGTAGCCAGCCCAGGTGGCCGTTGATATTGAAGATTTTCACATGTCATCCTCAAACTACGCTCTCCTCCCACAAATGAACTAAAACACCCTTCCCAGCACCTACCCGTACACTCGTCTTCAAGATTCGCTTCGCGAGCTATAGCTTCATTTAATATACGTATAAACCAGCTGATCCATTAAATAGCTGATGCCAACGCTCTACTACCTCATAATCAGACCAGTTTTTAGCGCGTGCAGTATTAATATGTAAAATGACATGATAGTGATTACTCATAACGGCATAAGCCGCAATGTCTATCGCAAAGATCTTAGGAAGCTCTAGTAGCCTATCTTCAAGCCAAGCACGACGATGTTCATAGTTATGTCCACTAACTGAATCAATTCCACACAAAAATGCTCTTCGAACACAGCGAGCTACGCAGTGATAGTAAGATGTTGATTCGACAGCGATGAGTGATTTACGAGGTTTGGGCATGTTGACCACCAAGCTGAATTAAAGACTTAATTTAGCTTTATATCATGATTTGAATCTCCATCACTGAGGTCACATTTGGCAGTTACTGTAATGGATGTCCTTGTTGTTATTATTACTTTGTTACTATGGATGTCCTTGTTGTTACTTTCAAACACAAGAACCCTAGTACTACTCAAACAAGGGCATTTCTATCCAAGTAAGAGGGTTTCAGAGAATGGTATAATCAGTCGTATACCCACCATCAACAAAAAAAGCACATTCAGAACGGTTAGCTTCTCGATGGCCGCCCAATGAATCGACATAAATTTGAGAGAAGTAAAATGTCATCAATAAATCGGGATATGACAACAATTCAACTTCACACTTAGAAGCATAAACATCGACAGGGCAATACCCAGGCTTTTCTCCAAAGTAACGGTTTTTATCTACGGCAACGATGTAAAAGGGGTCGTTTGCCTGAAATGCCTCAAAACACGTAATAGAGCTATCAAAATCAATAGCATGTCCACCCTCTACGGATACGCTATAGTCAGGATAAGTGCCATTTAAATAGATAATTTCAAGATAGAAAGTACCTGAATAAGCAGGTAGGTATCGATACAACTTATTATCGAGAAACTCTTTATAACCTTCTAATAACTGACCACTGGCGTCATAAACGGCAATACGAATACCATCAGGGTTATAAGGTGATAGCTTAATATAAAATGACTCACCCTCTTCTGCTGTAAATGAATAAAAGTCTTGAAGATCATCTTCGCCAATAGTACCGGATACATCGGCCCATAGTTCTATTGATTGGGCTTCGGAGATGGTGTCGTTACTCGCGAGAGTTTCAGCAGTTTGGATGCTACGAAAAGGAATACTAGGTTTTGCTTTGTTTGATTTTTTATCGTCTGAAGCGCCACAAGCGGCAAGCCCCAAAACCATTATTATTAGAAGGTATTTTTTCATCACAAATCCTTTGTTTTTTTAGACTCATCCTTCGAGCCTGATATGAGTGAAATGGTAGGCTGGTTATTGATAAAAAACAAGAGAAGATATTTATTTACCACGGAGGCACCGAAGTCACTGAGAAAAGCGGAGGCAATTAATGGATACGAGGAAATCCATATCTATTAATGGAAGTTGGTATTGCGATGCTAGTGTTGTAAATATCTTATCAAAGACTTTTCACTGCCTGTTGTATAGCCACCAACTACATCGACATCCACCTTAAGGGATTTCTACTCCAGTATAAAAACAGGTGCATCCTTACTATGACTATGGGTTTTAAGTAATTGTTGAAGCCTTCTCAGTATTCATAAGCTTTGAACAAGGGGCATCGGTTAATCCACTGCTGATATAGCCAAATTCACCGAACTACTACACTACTAATTAGCTTCGACTAAATCGAAGTAGAGCTTAGTGCTTCTAAGCCCTACTCAAAAAAAGAGATTCGCTCTATTTAAAAGGTATAAGCAACGTTCATATTCACGCTACGCCCTTCTTCATAATACTTAGTATCGACTTCTTCAGAATAATAACGCGAGGCGTATGCTCTATCTGTCAAATTAGTAATTCCGACATTCAACGCTAGATTTTCAGCGCTTTCTGGCTGGTAGTTGAAGTGCAAGTCTAGCGTCGTCCAAGCGGCCGTTTTTTGGTTATACTTTTCTGGTAGCACACCGTACTGAACAGGCTCTCCTCGTCCTTCAGCATACCAACCTGAATCAGGAACACGCGTCAGTGCCAAAGCATGATTAACGACTAGCTGCGACGTTAAGTTATTTTGCATCATCCACTCAACACTGAACTTAAATTTATCAGACGGCATATCAAATAAAAACTCTTTTTGCTCAGTATCAACGCCAACGGTTTGAGCATAAGAGGCATTAAATGCGAGGGCTCCGTGTACATAATGATCCGACACTTCAAAACCGTGAAGGCGCACAGAATCTAAGTTCGCATAAGAGCCATCTTTATAATCTGGATTAGTATATTGCTTGCCAATATAGTTTATCAGCTCATTATCAAACACATTCACTTTCAAACTGTTTTGGCCTTCGCCAAATATCTGCCCCATACTCCAAGTCAAACCAATTTCTTTATTCTGTGCTTGTACAGGTTTTAGATTAGGGTTTGGCTCAAAGCCTCTACCGCTCACATAAAGCTCACTCAATCGTGGCGCTACCAACGCTTCACTATAAGAAGCGTGAGTCACTAAGCCTTCACTTACCTGCCAGCTAACTCGCAAACCTTTTGATAACTGAGTTTTCGATTTAGCCTTACGCCCGACTGGATTACCATCAACATCAACCGCATCATCAGACTGCATGGATACCTGATCAAAACGCAAGCTTGGTAAAATCGACACCGAATCTGTTACTGCAAAATCATACAAGGCAAAAATGGCCGATGTTTTTAATTTTCCTGTTGGACTCTTCGTTGGATCAGTACCGGATACGCCATTATCATCAACGCCTTTAGGCGCAATGCTGTCTTCATAATGCTCAATACCAATACTCGCAACACCCTTAGAGATAACCGCGTGATTGGTTAGGCTCAAGCCTGTTGTCTTTTGTACATCCTCAGCAATACTGCTGCTAGCCGAGTCAGTAGTTTTATGATTGGCTTCATTTTGATAGATGCGCGCTTCTAGATCCAGGAATGGAGAAGATGCATTCCAGTCATATCCAACCACAAGGTTATTACTGGTACGCTCACGACTTTCAGTATCGTTACGAGTACGCTTATCAGTACCCGATGATCCTGTATGGCTAACAAAAATACGCTGCTGCTCGGTAATGTCATAACCTAGTTTGATCAAGGTGCTGGTATTATGCAGCTCAGACATAGGGCTTTCTTCACCACCGCCGATATGCAAGTTTTGAGTAGTAACACGAGTACCACTTACCAATGCATCCCACTTACCTTGAGCAGCAAATAAAGAGAGTGCGGCATTTTCTGCACCATTATTACTGCGGTTACCTAGCTGAACTTGGCCACCAAAATTCTTTCCTGGCAATAATAGATCGGAAGCTGATTTTGTTTCCATGCGAATCAAACCGCCACCTGCACCACTAGAAGGCCCACGAATAAGATCGACCTGTTTCAGCAAATTCATTGGCTGAGTAAAGCTACCTGTTTTTGAACTGCTGAAATTGTTACGCGCGCCATCAAGGGTAATCGCAATGTATTGGCGATCTAGGCCACGAATTGTAATATTTCGAGAAGCGGGGCTATTAGTATCGCCAGTAATGTCTACATTTGGCATTTTCTTTAGCACATCTGGCAACCATAGAGCTTCATTGCGATTCAACTCATTTGAATTTAATGAAGTAATCGATTGCAGTGACTCATGACTATCAACAGAACCAACAATCGTGACTGTTTCTAATTCAGGGCGGGTATTTTCTGTCGCGCAAACAATATTCGGTATACTGGCACAACTAACTGCTAGCGCTAACGGTAAAAGCTTCATAATCCACAAAATCCAATCTAAATGATACGAGTTATCATTATCGTTTAGATTGGGTGATAAAAATGTGACAATCTACGCCACACATTTCAATGGGTATTAGTTCTGCTTAATATCAAACGTTAAGAAACGCTCTTGGGACAAAGAATCGGCATTACCTTCACCTGAAAGTTCACTTCCCATTTCTACGCCTAATAAATAACGCCCAGGGTATTTAACTTCAAACTCATAAATACCATCCTTACCTTCTTCAATTTCAACTTTTTCATAATCATCATAATAAATACGGTTTAAGCTTTTAAGAGCAACTTCGCCTTTTTCCATTGGTACACCATCAACGTAGATAGTGAAACTGAAAGGCTCATTCGTCTCAATTTTAGAAGGATGCGTATTCGGAATAATAGTAACGCCTTCTTTACGGATGTCTTTTGAAATCTTGCTCATACCATTGAAACTTATATAGCTTTCAGACGCTAAGCGCTTTTCAACAGTACGTACCGGCGTTGAACCTTTAGGCAAAGTCGAGTACTGGCTTTTCGGCATACGAATTTTATGCTTCTTGCCTTCTTCATCTTTATAGAAGGTTAAGAAAACCTGAGTTTCAGCGGCGTTCAAATAGTAAGTACCGTATTCTTTGAACTCAGCTTCATAGACTTCTTTATTTTTACCAGAGAACGCCGGAGTATATTCTTTCTTCTCGCCTTTTGGTCCTACGATATTCATGCTACCGGTTTCGTGATTTGATTCAGCCACAAAAGGTTCCGCGGAACGAGACAAATCAATTGAGAACGTATTTTGCTCATCACTATGAATCTCAAAAGACCCAGTACCAATCCAAACATCATGCGCCACCACTGGCAACGTTAGACCAAGACCTAATGCTGATACAAGGCCTACTTTCAAACCTAGCGCTGATATTTTTTTGTTATTCATTTTCTTTTCCTTTTTTCATTTCAATGGTTTAACTTAGTAAAATAATTTTCTTCTAACGAATCAATAAGATCTTCTTCACTTTATTTTCTGCAAACAAAACTCAGAAATCTCCTTTTTCCCTCGAACACATGCCTTGCCATTTCCAGCCAAAGAGTCCAGTGTGAGAATCTCTCTACCACCCTTTTCTCGTGAAACTTCCAAGTAAAAAACAACATCTGATAAGTCTTCATCAGCAGAGAGGGAAACATCAATTCGGCGACTGAATAAACCAGCCTTTCTCGTCGCACCAGAATGAGCATCAACACGCGACCTATCTTCTCGGGCTATTTTTCGCCAATACGTTTTTAAATCCTTTACCCACTTATAACCTTCTATTAACACAAAGTGGGTTTTGTATTCGCTGGTGCTATTTTTGCTAAATAAGGCGACATAAGGATTTTCAGTCTTCATTTCGAACTGTCGAATATCGACTGAGGCTTCGAGACTAACCTGCTTTGTAGCGACAGATTCTTCACTATAAGCAGTCGGAACCACGACCACCAACAGTAATAACAACAGGCCACCAAATGTTAAAATCGTAATATTTTGACTTTTCTTCTTAAGATTTTTCACACTAATCCACACTCCAGTAAGGCACATCAACAAAGTAAAAAAGATGAATATATCGGCCGCTATTGTCCAAGCAACATGAACATGACGGTTTTTATGTAAATCATTGAGAGTGGCAATAAATCCATACTGAATTGTTTCGATCTCAATCATGTCACTTTCAACAGTGATGACTTTTCGCCAGCCAGGACCCGATAGTTCAAGCTCAGCAGTTTGAATTAATTCTTCTAGCCGAGCGTCTGAAAGTTGAATGTTTTGCTGTATTAGAATGGTGGGCAGTGCATCTATACTCGACGTTTCTTGTTCATAGATAGCGACAGATGACTGTTGCTCGAACCATGCAGTGTGATTTAAAAAGAAACCTGTCACTAAATAAAAGCATAAAAGAAAGCAAAATATTAATGATAAGTAGCTATGAATTTTTCTTATCGTTTTAGGTTTTAAGTTGAATATTGTTGTCATGAATAAACCAGCGGCGTATCTATTTATACGCATACTAGCAACACCTTTGTGACTTTTTTGTCACAAAGGTGTTTGGAATTACCTTTTCACCCAGTCCATTACAAAAGCATACAAAGAAGGAAGAATGAGTAAAGAAGCGAACGAAGACAAAATAATCCCCCAGCCCATTACCAATGCAATTGGCCCCATATAATTATCATACCCTCCCCAGCCATAAGCCAAAGGCACAAGCCCCGCTACCGTTGTCAACGTAGTCAAAACAATTGCGCGAAAACGAACCATGCCGCCTTCTACTACGAATGCATCAATATTTTCCACTTCATCAAATGTCTTTTTTTGATAATGACACATCAACACCAAGCAGTTATTCACCATAACTCCGACCAAACCAATCGATCCAACTATCGCAAAAAAGCTTAATGGCTCACCATGAACGTACAGAACAAATGCACAAGCCGATAAACCAAAAGGAATGATCAACATAATAAGCAAGCTATTCCAGATAGCATCAAATAACAAAATCATGGTTAATAAAATAGCCATCAAAGCAATTGCCATAGCAATTACCAAACCATTTAACGCTTCTCGTGTTTCTTTAGCTTGGCCACTACTTACAAAACGAACACCGGGGTACTCTTTATCAGCAAAGTATTCCAACATTGCATTTTCAACAGCAATAGGGTCTGTCACAGATGCGTCGATAGAAGCGGAGACTCTAATGCTACGCTCACCATTAAAATGTTTAATTGCCGCTGGTGCCGCACTTTCTTTCCATTCAACCAGCTCTCGTAATTTCACCAATGTGCCATTGGCCGCTCGCACAGTTAGCTGCTCTAGCTCTTTCAATTCACGATCATTACTTTCTAGTAATAAGCGATAATGCACTTCCTCGTCACCGGAAAAAACACGACTAATTCTTTCACCGTCAACACTTAAACGTAACGTACGAGCAATAGCAAAAGTAGAGATGCCATAACGAGCGATCAAGTCATAATCTATTTCTACGGAAATAATAGGACGCATCTCGGTAGAGGCTCTGTTAATACGCTGCACTCCAGCCTGTGTACTCAGCCACTCCTGAATATCTGTCGCCATTTTATCTCTGATATCATCATCGCCCCCCACAACATTCAAATCAACAGGCCTTCCTTTTGGTGGCCCGCCAGCATCAACCTCAAGCTCAACATCGACAAAACCTTCGATACTTTCAACCGCTTCTTGCCAACTTTCCAGCACAGCCTCTGCGCTCATATCACGCTCTTTCGATGGCTTTAAACTGATTAAAAACGAACTATAAGGCGCTCCTACATCGGTATACCAACGCACAATATTTTCTTGATCAGAAGCAATAATATCTTCAATTTTTTTATTCAGAGCTCTGGCATCAGCGATATTAGCGCTAGAATCAACCTCGGTTTGAATTTCTATCAAATACGCCCCACCCGTAGGATAAAAGGTATAAGGAAGCTGGGTATAAGAAAACCAGCCCGCCGTTAAAAAAATGATCGTTAACGCTGGCACTGTCTTTTTACGATTACGCACAAATACAATCATTAGCCATTCAAATTTAACACTGATAAATGCCATACATTTGGAATTTTTCTCTGCCGTCAATAAACTTTCACGCTTGCCTTTCAATACAGAGCGCAGATGCGATGGCAAAACAATTACCACGTCCAATAGAGAAAACAATAATGCAAAGCCAATCGTTAATGGCATCACATACAGCATTTTGCCACTATTGCCAGGTAGGAACATCAAAGGTAAAAAAGCTAAGAAGGTGGTTAGCATACTGGTAATAACGGCCGGTAAAACTTCTTTCACACCATTGATAATAGCATTATCCAGTTCTTCGCCTTCTTCATAGCGCTGGACTATTTTCTCTGCCACAACCACCGCATCATCAACAATGATCCCAATAATTAAAATCATCGCTGCAAGTGTATAGCCATCAAGCACCTGCCCTAATGACGGCAATAGTGCGACGACACCTAAAATAGAAAATGGAATGGATAACGCTACCCATAATGAAACATTACGATTTAGCATCAAGGTAAGGGTTAATATCACCAAGATTAAACCAGCAAGACCATTACTTTTAACAACATCAAATTTAGATTGAATTTCATCTGACAGATCAAAACCTACAACCAGCTCAACGCCTTTTTTATTGCTTTCATAACGCGTCAAAACCTCTCGTACCGCGGCGGCTGTTTTAATCACATCCGCCGAATCAGACGTACGCAAATCAAATCCAATCACATTACGGCCATTAATCGTGGCATAGCTTTGCGGACGTTCAAAGCTCGCAATAATTTCATCACCCAAATCTTCTAAGTGCAACAAAGGCTGTGTGCTTAGAATAATATTCTTCAAACCCTCGGTATCTTTAACTTCAGAAATCGTCAATATATTTTGTGCTGATTTATACGATTCTAAACTACCGCCCGTCATCAATACGTTGCGCTGCTGAATCAGATCAGCAACTTCCATGATGGTAAAACCATAACGTTCTAGTTGCTCTGGCTCCAACTGAATCCAAAATTCACGGGCACGCATGTCTTTACTAATCACCTCACCAATGCCCGGTAAGCGACGCAAACTCACTTCTAAAGCACGGGCGTGCTGACGTAATTCACCATAAGGCATATCACCACTAATACCGACAACCATAAAATCTAAACTCGAAGATTTTTTAGTTCGCACAGAAGGTAAGTCCGTTACTCCAGCAGGCAAGTCACTCACCCTAGAAACCGCATCACGAATATCCTGATAAGACTTTTCAACATTACTCACATCGGACTTCAGCTCAATACTAATCGCTGAACTGCCCTCTTCTGAAACCGAGGTGAACTTCTTAATATCCGATAGCGTTAATAACTCTTTCTCAATGCGGCTGGTAACATTAGCCTCAACATCTTCAGCCGAAGCCCCTGGATATTGAGTAACGATATCTGCTTTACCTAAATCAACGCGAGGTAACTCTGCAAGAGGCAGCGAATTAATGGCATACAAACCTAACAAAAATACAGCGACGCTCAATACATTGGCGACCATGGAACGGCCCAATATAAACTCATACAATTTCAACATATTAATCCCCTAGATTATTCTCTGAAGGCATTGCTAATTGAATACGCGCGGTAAAATCAGGGCGCAATACAAAATCACTGTTATCAATAATCGCTTCAACACGATAACCCGCTTGACCGGTATATTGCTTAGCACCAATATGTGCAATCACGGCCTGACGCTTTTGAGCACTCACAGCAGGAATAACAACATCAATTTTTTGATTTTTATCAACATGTCTAATGTCACTTTCTAGCAGGTAAAAAACAACTTTCAGTGTTTGAATATCAAGTAATTCAAACATCTCAGAAGCAGGACTTAGTAACTGTCCCTGCTCTACAAATCGTGCACTGACCCAGCCAGAGTAAGGCGCAAGTATTTTGGTTTTTTCAAGCGTATTTTTACTCAAAGCTAATTGAGCCCTAGCAACGCTCAATTGCGCTGAGCCAACTTCGAATAATTTATTACTATCATCAAGTTCACTGACCGATGCATTGCCCTTTTCTTCTAAACCACTAATGCGTTTCAACTGGCGCTGGTTCGCACTATATTCCGCCTGACTTAAAGATACTTCAGACTCTGCGAGTTTAACCTGTAATGCGAAGCTAACATCATCAAGACTGGCCAATAGATCTCCCTGCGTCACAACATCGCCTAAGCTCACATGGACATTTTTTACCAAACCCGATAATTCAGAACTAATAATACTGCTTTTATTAGCTTCTAAAAGACCTACAATACTCTGCTGACCATAAGCAACTGAAGAAAGTGATAAACTAACGAATGTAGAAAATAAAAAACATTTAACATGTGTCATTATATTATTGCTCCGAAGGAGGTAGCGTCGACTTGCGTTTTAAAAAAATGCAGATTTTAGTAATTAAGGGGGCAACGAATACTGCGCTCGGAAAAGCGACTAAAAAAGCCTTTGGCCAAATATTAATCCACGTTAAAAATAAGTCTGCTCTAACCCCGTCATTAAGAATCAATAATTGCAAAGACATAAGCCCTGACATAAACAAAGCCATAAAGAAGGGGAAGTAAAAACGCTCTAGGATTCTCATGGGGCTACCTCAGAATTAATGGAACCTTAGGGTAACGTTACGTACGTGATAAACCCGTGATACAGAACCTCCTAAAATCTGCCAAACATCACAAGCAGCGTGATAACTTTGTGGCAATCATTGCGTTGAAAATTAATATTGTATCTCTACGTGCCAAGATATTTTAATCCCTTGACCGTTCGAAGTTTGCAGGAGTATTTTGTTCTCGCTGACGAGTATTAAGCGCTAAGACCTCATTAATTACATTCGTTAACATTAGACGATTTGTAAATAACTAAAGATCTTTAAAAGTACATTTTCTTTAAAACAACGGAACTGTCGATTAGTGATCAACCAATAAAAATAAGAGTACGAAATGAAAAATAGATTAGTCCTATTCCTGATAGTCTCCCTTACTCAAATTTCATATGCGAGTAGCTTCCCACAATCAACCTTTGATAATTTTGACTATGGGTAAGGCAGTAATGACTAATCAATTAACAAGGTAAAACGCTTTTAAAACCAAATATGTACTAACGCTTAAAATCGAGCTTCCAATTAAAGGATGACTCAACTGGATACGCGAACGTTCAATATAGCGTGTCGGCGTAGACTCAGGTATTTTATTTTTATTAGTCCTAACTCTTGATTCCATTTGAATTTATCCATTCCAGAGACTCTGTCTCTGTTTCAAAAAACCGTGTCTGAACATTAATAAATTTGTCATAGGTTTTTTCCAGCAACATAGTTTGTATTGCTGTTAAACAAATGACTGCTTCAAACTTTTCGTTATGGTTATCGGCCCATGCATTCACTGCATCGATCTCAGGCCAGATGTCTGGAGTCCCTAATTCCCATGATAATAAATTAACCACGCAAGCCCAAGGAGAATGATTGATTGTCTCGGCTAAAGCCTTGTATTCGAGACAACACCTTATTGCGGTTTCAACATTCCAAGCCCCTATTGGGCGCATAATCAAAACCTGTCCTTTTAGCTCAAATTCAAAGGACCCATGCTCTTCTCTCATTAAAATATACCTAAAGTATTATCGAATATTATTTTTAACAGACTAAGTATCAAATAGAAAAATCATGTAATGATTTTAATTCCTTAGAACTATAGCCTTAAAAGCATATAGATTTATCTGCTAGACTAACTACACCCAAGCCAAGAGTGCAAAATGATCGGCACCATAAACAATTACATTTACTCATTAGATAGTAAAATAAAAAATTATAGCTTCTTTATTCATCGACATTAATACTCAACTGATGAGGTGAAAAATCTATGCAAGCGATAAACTTATTTTTCTCATACTGATGAGTAATTTTCCAATTTAAATAATCACAAATTCTTAGGCAAATAACTAATCCAAACCCTTGATCTTTAGGCTGGCTTTCCGAGAAATTACTAATAATTAGTGCTTCTTCCGTAAGCAATACGGTGATTGTTTTTTGACCATATTTTATTGCATTGCCAAGAAGGTTTGCGCAAAGAATGTCAAACATAGCAGAGTGGCAAGAAATACTAACAGGCATTGAGTCGATTTCTAATTTAAAATCATTGGCCAATAATAATTTTTTTTGACTTTCAATGACTTCTAATAAAATATTTTCAATATTGATAACTTCAAGATCTTTAGAATGATGACGAGCTAGCAAAAGAAAGCAATCGGTTAATTTTTTTGCTTTTTCTGCCGCTTTCCCGATTCTTAATACATTATTGTATTGTTGAGTATTAAGGTCTGTCTTCATTAATATGTGGAAGCAATTTCGAATAATAGCCACTGGAGTTCTTAATTCATGACTTGCATGTTGAGTAAAGTACTTTTCTCGCTCTGCGTGGTCGAGCAACTGCTGGCTGTATTGTGAAAAGGCCTCCCTTAGCATATCGACTTCATCCTTATTGCCTCTCAAATGACTAATCGGAATGGCTTTAGGGATGATCAAATTGTGGCTTATAGCTGTTTTGACATCATTAGATAATTCAGTAAGCCTTCTCATTAATAGTGTGACTAAGTAGCTCACCACGATACTGCCGACAATTATTGTGATGAGTACAATACTGATTAATAAGGTTTCTAATCTACCTTCTTGTCGATCCAGAATTTTTAGCATGTCATTAAGTAATATTACTATCATACTACCATCAGGATGTTTACCAATTCGATAGTGTATTTCTTCTTCACGTATTTCGTATAAACCTGGATCTGTTTCCGTAATGTAATTCGGTAGTTCTTTACTGGCTAATAAAAACAGCGTGCTATTAATGTCTATTTTATATGGAATAGTTTTAGGCAGTGATCGCTGTGAAATATAGTCGAAATGTGAATTTACAATGCTATTAAGATAGGTATTTTCTGAAACGTACAAACCTTGATAGAAGATAGCTGCTGAAAATACGGCAATGAATACGGTATAGCTAATCATAGCAAAAACTATTTTATTGCGCAGTGTATTAAACATGGTCGCGGATTCTTAAACCAATACGGTGTACGGTTTCAATCATTCCGTAGGAAAAAGGTTTATCTATTAAGTTGCGAAGGCGATAAATGTGACTACGGAGTGAATCACTGTCAGGTTCCTCATCCTGCCAAATTATTTGCGATAAACGTTCACGGCTAACGGGATTTGGTGCTTGCTTAACTAATTCGCATAGCATATTAAATTGATTTTTATTTAAATAAATTTCTTGCTCCCCTCTAGATACTCTCATTTCACCCATGTTAATTAGCAACTCACCAAAAGAAATTGTATTATTATCTATTCTCCGGCCCCGTTTAGATAACGCGTGTAATCGACACTCTAACTCCGGAAGCTCGAACGGTTTAACTAGATAATCATCACAGCCCGAGTTAAAGCCTTTGATTTTATTGTCCAGAGTATCCATGGCGGTGAGAAAAAGAATAGGGCCTTGATATGCGTGTTCATTGCGTAGTCTTTGACATACTTCAAAGCCATTTAATCTAGGTAGCATGACATCGAGTATTATTATGTCGTAAGTACGCTGTTGAGCTAAGTTGAGGGCTGATTCTCCGTGAAAAGCATGATCAACGATAAAACCAGAACCATTAAGATATTCTGTTACTGTAATGGCTAAATCAAAATCATCTTCAACTAACAGTATGCTCATGTTTTTTCCAAGTTAGACATTAGGCTTAGGTATCCGTAATTGACTATATACCAATATAGGCTAGGCATAGCATACTTATTGATCTGTTTTTTTCGTTTGAGCTGTGCTGACATGCTTGGCCTTTTGATACCCATTATAAAATGATGTAGTAATCATAGGTTACCGTGACCAATGTCGCAGCTTTGTGATAATACTTGTTGTTATGGGTGTGCTGCTGGATAGATAAGGAAGCAGAATTCGATAATGTGTTATGTCAGTTAGTTTTTTTGAATATATTCGGAAATCTGAACTGTAGCGGTACTACATTTGCTGTCTTACTTCGCTGTTAATGCTCTCGGTGAAATCAGCGACAGTTTTCAGCCTATTTACACAAGAAACCCTGACTACAACAGCACCCAAACCATCGAGCTCCAAGAGCCCAATGGTCACATCTAAGAATAAGCAGATTAAGCGTATAACACTCTGCTCGCAGGCCTGTCTTTGTCTGCGCTTAGGTCGTAAACCTCAGTGGAAATCCCCATTTCAGCCAAGCGCTCAAAGAACGGAATCGGATCCAATTCTTCCACATTGACCATGGATTTAACATCCCATTCACCACTTGCAATCAACTTAGCCGCGGCAACGGGAGGCACGCCTGCCGTGAAAGCGATAGCCTGTGAATCAATATCGGCATAGGTCACTTCATGATCACAGATATTATAGACAAGCAGCTCTTTGTCTTGGCCATCACGCTTACCTTTAATCAACGTACCGATACAGGTTTTCCCCTTGTATCTAGGCGCCAGACTTGCAGGATCAGGCAGGCAAGCTTTTAATGTATGCAGAGGTACGACTTTCTCGCCGTTATTGGTTGTCACCGTTTCGTGATTCAATAAACCCACTTTTTCAAATACTTCTAAACACTTCAGGTAATGATCCCCAAACCCCATCCAGAAACGCACGGTTTCTACCCCGGGTATATTCTTAGATAACGAATGCACTTCGTCGTGCCCCATTAGATACAATTTGTGCTCACCAACTTCTGGGAAGTCGTATTTCATCGAACGACTATGATGTGGATAAGTGCGCCATTGACCATCTTCTAAGCAGCCTGCATCTTCAATAATTTCACGCAGGTTAATTTCAGGGTCAAAATTGGTTGAGAAATAATGCCCGTGATCACCATCGTTCACATCCATGATGTCGATGCTTTCAATGGAATCAAATTCGTATTTTTGTGCATAAGCGCAATAAGCGTTCACGACACCAGGATCAAAACCGCTGCCTAAAATAGCCGTCACACCTTTCTCTTTGCACAATTCACGCTTTTTCCATTCGTAATTGGCATACCATGGATAAGGTGCATTCATTACACTGTAATCTTCATGAACCGCCGTATCGATATAGGCTGCACCGGTTTCTAAACAAGCATCCAAAATATTCATGTTTACAAATACGGTACAAACATTAATAACGATTTGGGTTTCAGTTGATCGAATCAAAGTAACTAAATCTTCGGTATTGTAGGCATTCACTTCACGACTATAGAACTGAAAGCCTGCTACCGTTTGATAGTTCTTTTTATGAACTGAATCGATAATGGCATCACACTTAGCAACATTCTTAGAAGCCAAACAAACAGATGCGAATACATCGCTACTTTGTGCGCACTTGTGAGCAACCACTGAGCCTACTGCACCTGCACCGATAATGAGTACGTTCTTTTTCATAACATATTTCCCAATAAATTAAGACAAGAAGTTAAGACAAAAAGTCTCGGAAATCTTCGTAATCAAACTCGCGAATGACACGAGTTTCTCCATGAATATTTTTATGGCAAATGGCTGGCATTTTGATTCCGTTGAAGAAGTTTTTCTTCACCATTGAATAGCCTGCAACATCTGTAAATTTCAACTCATCCCCTATTTCAATTTTCTGGTTGAAAACATAGGTTCCGAATACATCACCTGCCAAACAGGTACGTCCACTAACACGATAAACAGACTTACCTTCTTGTAACGCTTGTTGTAATGCTGCTTCTATGTTTTCTTCTGCGATTGGTTCTGCACCTTCTAATTCAGGCACAAACTGATAAACCAGCACATCCAGCAAATGAGTTTCAACACCGGCGTCGACGATCAGCGTCGGTAATTGGTTTTCTATTTTGTCCAATACCTTTACAACCAGAGAAGTCGATTGAGTGACTGATGCTTCACCCGGCTCTAGGTATACTTGCAGGTCGTAAGTTTTCGCTAATAACTTCAAACGTTCACATAATGCATCCAGTGCATAACCATCACTGGTAAAGGCAACACCACCACCTAAACTCAGCCAGCTAAGATTGGGCAAAATCGTTGCGAAACGACGTTCAATATCATCCAGCTGCTGACTAAGACTTATGAAGTCATCGTTTTCACAATTCATGTGAAACATAGCACCATCAATTTCATCGGTGATATTGTCAGGCAATAAATCGTGACGTACTCCGAGGCGTGAATATTTTGCAACCGTATCACTTAGGCCGTATTCAGAATGACCTACTTCTGGATTCATACGCAGCCCAATCGAGCGGCCTTTTTCTTTTACTTGAGCTTTGTATTGCTCTAATTGATTCAACGAATTAAAAATAACTTTGTCGCAATACTCGACGAGTTCAGGAATTTCATCTTCGCTATAAGCAACACTATAACCGTGGGTTTCGCCACCAAACTTCTCATACCCCAAACGCGCTTCATATAAACTACTGCTGGTCGTACCAGCCATATAGTCCTTCATAAAATCAAACGCGCACCAACTGGAAAAACATTTCAATGCGAGAACACTTTTGGCACCACTACACTCACGCACATAAGCGATACGCTCCATCGCCTTTAACATACGAGTCTCATCAATTAGATAATAAGGTGTGCTAATGTTCATACCGTTAGCTCTGGCTGAGACTGTTGGATAAAGTGTGATTCTAGCTTCGCCAGTTCTTTGCGATCGTTATCCAGAGTTGTGAATACATCTGGCCCGAACCACTCTAACGAAGCATCCATGTTTTGCCACGGTATACCGGACTCTTTCATTAGATAAGCTAAGAACTGTTTGAAATCGTATTCACCATTAAATAACGGAGTCATACCTTCGCGGCTGCCCGCTGGTGCATAAACATTAGCTGGACTGAAAACATTCAGCAGATTTCGCTGAGTGATATTTTTAAAATGCATATGCTCAATTAAAGGCGCGAGCTGATTGAGCGCAAAAACAGGATCACTGCCCATCTCCCAAACATGAATCACATCAAAATTAATACGTAATGCAGGATGATTAACTTCTTCAATCAGCTGGAGAGTCGATGCCAATGTATCCGCTAACGTATTAGGATGTGTTTCAACAATAAGATAAACCCCATAATCTTCTGCAATCTTGCAATATTCACGTAAGCGCTTAGTACAGGCTGCCCGCTCTGCCACACTCATCCCTGCACTGGGTTTGTTGCCAGAAAAAGTACGTAATTTTTTAGCCCCCCAAGAACGTGTAATAGTGCACAGTGATTTAGCGCCTTCTAACGCAACATTTAGATCGCCGTCCAAGGGTAAATAGTCACTGACCATTGATACTGACAAACCTTTTTCGACCAAACCCTCTAAGGTGAAGTCTGGCGACTGGCGAAGGTTCTTGGCATGAACGCCCCACAGCTCAATCGCATCAAACTGATGCGCTTTAGCCCAATTGGCAATGCGTTCCAGTGATATCAACTGATGACGGAAAGAAATGGTGCAAACGGAATATTTCACAGACAGGCCCCTTCTAGTTGCTGAGTATCAGACGGCACGAGCATGGTCTTTGCCCAACTATCTTTCACTTCAATTAAACGTTGTTTAAGTTTGAATTCTCTTTCGTCTTGCTGATCTAATAACTGGAATACTTTTTCAGCAAAGGCTTCTTTTTTTGTCACCGATAATTTCATGGCATTAAATTGAATCAACTTGTAAGTTTTTGCTAACTCATCAATCACATCACACCAATCATCAAACTCTTGCTCTGGCAGTTCCAGCTCACGCCAGAAAAATGCAAAGCCATGTTCATAGGCGTATTTACGCGGTGACATAACGGGTATTTCTTCTACCGCTTTGATTAAATTTTCTAGCGGTAGCGGCTCGCCATTCTTATCTTCACCTTTAACATGGGCAGTGATAATTGCGCGGATCATATCCGTAACGGGATTAGCATTTGGCACGACAGAGGCGTCAAAAAAAGCGATAACTTCTTCAACCGGAGTTGCACGCGCGCCCTGTTCAGAAAAAACATAACCTCCCGATACGGTTGGCTGAGCCACTGCGTTTAAAATTCGATCTTTGTTAAACACACCTTCCCAACGATAATCTGGGTCATACATAAACCACAGGTCAGGATTGTTAGTCGGTCCCAACATAACATAGTGAGGAAAGGGATCTTTATTGAATTCATTCTCCCGTTCAGGTAAGTGGAACATGTCTAACATCACCAAAATATGCTGCCCAAGCTCTCGCTTCTGAACCAGAGATTCTAATATCGCTAGGTTCTGTTTCTTGCTCGCTTGTTTGTCATACCAAGGACGAATCGGCATTCCATAAAGGCGCTCGTACCAGTTGAAGAAAATGTCGTGATTGATGTTCTCATCGTGATATCTCAATACAAAGCGATCATCAATACAGGCTGTAGCATCGGATACAGCAAAATACAAAATGCGATGATCTAATTGTGGAAAACGCTTTACGACTTCAGCCAAATTACTAGCAACACAATGGATCTTAACGTCTTCATAAACTTCAAGACCCTTTTCATGCTTTGGTAGGTTTTGGCCTGTATATAAAATATTGGCAACCGCACGTACAGTTTCAAAATCTTCATTCATTAAGGCATTTTCATCCATCGCAATATCATGCTCCACTTCGAGCAACATCAACATTTGCAATACCATGGACGAATCTAATGCTAGGTCTTCTAATAAACGGGCATCACTGTGAAATTTATCCATATTCGGCAGAGACATGTTCTCGCTCAATACTTTAAATAGTGATTCAACAATCTGTTCTTTTGTCATCATAATTTTATCAATCTAGTTATACGTTTTTCTTTAACAAAACACCGACGTTTATGTCAGTTTCCATTTATGCGAGCGACAGCTTATGCAAGTGCCAATGCTTTACGGCTAACTTTCCCATTCGGTAAGCGATCAATTTTTTCGACTTGAGCAATCTGAAGTGGCACCTGATATTTATTTAAATATTTACTGCACCAGCTGCGAATATCTTCGTTAGCAATCTCTTGCTCAGCGATAAACTGCAAACACACTTGGTCATTACCAAAGGAGTGGCTCTTTTTAAATACCACTGCATCGGTAATATTCGGCATATCCATAACCACTTTTTCAACTTCTGCTGGATAGACATTAAGTCCTGACACATTAATCATTTCATCGATGCGAGAAATAAAATGCAGACGGTTATTGGCATCCAAGTAGCCCAAGTCACGAGTGAATACTGTGATACTCGTTTCTTTGGTGCTAATGTTTTTAGTGCTAGCCTCTGTGATCACCACGATTTCTTGTGGTTCTTCTGCCGAAGATCCAGCCTTAACAGTAAGATGAGGTAATACCATCCCCTGATCATGAATAGACTTAATATCTCCACCCAAAGAGATACAACCCACTTCCGAACAGCCATACTGCTGATACAATTTTTCACATTTATTAGCGGCTTGCTCTAACCATGTCGCTTGCATCAAAGTGCCAGAAGTCATAATTGCATGAATAGGCTGATCAGCTTTTACCATCATGGTGATCGTGGTTATCAATGCTGGGGATGAATATAAGATGGGGGACGTTGTTTCACGCACCTTCTTAATAATATATTTAGGGTTAAAGTTAGTAATAATCACGGGCTCTGAACCCCGTTTAATACTGGCTAAAATACCGCAGATCAAACCATAAGAATGATTAACCGGACACGCGACGACTGCGGTCATTTCCGCCAAATCAGTAAAATGCTCAATGTAGTTTTGCAATTCGATATCAATGCTCAGCCAAGTGCGATTAATACACTTTGGCTCGCCTGTTGTGCCTGAGCTCATTTGCACTAATACAGGTTCAGCGTCATCTTCGTGATCACTTATTTTTTCAATATCTGTCAGCAGCTCCTCCATCGAATCGGCCATCACTTGGTAGTGACTACCACTGAGTTTTGCTCTTCTGCGCAATGCTTCTTCTGGAGTACCCGCTGGCAAAGGAAATACAGATATTCCGTGATCACGAGCATACAGACACAGCGCAATCCATACGGCAGCATCGCTGATACAAGCAGTGATGCGTTTACCCTGACCGTTCCCTAGAACGTCATGCTGATTGAACTTTTGGTAACACTGCTCAAAATAATTTTTATCGTAGTGTTCATCATTAAGATAAATCATATTTAGCCTTTAATTAATTCTCTTGGGATTCAATTTGATACAACGCTCGATCTTCGGCGCTTTCTTCATAGATAGCGGCTAACGGGTTGCTTACGGTATGTTCGAAATAATCTAAGGTGCCGCCATTTAATATTTTTTTCTTCAGTAGCGACTCAACAATAATATTGGGATTTCCTGCTCCAATACGATCAATACGTGCGGGATCGGTAATACCGGATTGACGATAGTCATTAAGATGATTACGTACTCGGTTCCAAAATTGGGCTTCAGAATAATCATGGTAACGTTCTAATAAGAAAGACAAATCCGCTAAATTCAGGACATAAACAGTATCCATAAATAATTCACGTAGCTCATCAATGTCCGACATACTGAAACCTTCATCTAATGTAATAGTTTCAAAATATGAATCGGTTTCAGCCAACTTTGGAAGGTGCTCAGGAAACTTTAGGTAGTCTTCTACGTATTCCATATCTTCATGAAAATCGCGCAGTACGATGCGATGAGGCCAGCCGTCTTTGTGCGTTAATATTAGATTTTGGCAATGGGCTTCAAAGGCAATGCCGTTATGAACCAACATGTGCCAAATAGGTACTAACATGACGTCTAATAAACGATTAACCCATGCATCAACGCCATAGCGATCTAACCAGTCGGCGATAAAAGGACGATTATCAGATTCAACCAACATAAGTGCCGTAAAGGGAATAGCCTCTTCACCTGACTGCAATTTATCGACAACACTTTCGCGAAAAATAGCACCAATCAAGCCATCCATCTCTTTGGCTTTTACTTTATCTTCAGGTTTATAAAGCAAACCTGCATATTCACTTAACAGCAGTAGCTTGCCTTCCCGCTGCAAGTACTCATCCTTAGCCACGACTTCTTGTAACCACGCTGAAATCGCCGGAGCAGTACAAACAAAATGATCTTGCAAATTACGATGCGAAGATGTGCTCACCAAATTCAAGGGGATTTTGACATTCGCTTTTTCAGGGTGACTGACATTGACTAAGGTGCGTAACGATTGGGTTGCTTGATAAAAATCACCCGCCTCGCCCAATTCAATAATGTCACCACCGTTAATCGCATCGGCAAGACCACGATTCTGAATGGCATCTACCTGCCATGGATGAATGGGTACAAGAGCATAAGACAGCCAGTTTTTACCTAGCGATTCGAGGCGCTTACTCAAAACTGTAAATTGCTCTTCGCCTAATTCTTCAGTCCAGAAATCAATGCTCGCACTTGGGTAGTTATACTCAACATGCTGTGATTGAATAGCCAACCATCGAAACTGGATCGTTCCTGCAGCCTCGGGGCCATATTGAATATGGTCCTGCAGTGTGAATCCTGTTCTGGCTTTAAAGCTGGGGTGATATAGATGGCCTTCTGTAATAGCCGATTCTAATTGCGCAAAGCTTAGCTCGCGCCTTGGTTTTTTATGATGCTCTAAATAACGAGTATTCCATCGACATAATGCGATGGTCTGCATCAACTCGCCCAATACCCGCATCTTGGTTTCGGAGTCGGTATCTAAGTAACAAATGAGTTCTTCAATACGGCACTCACGATATTCTTTATTACCAATATACTCTTTATTACCAATATACTGGCCATCCTCACTTTTTTGGCCTTGCTCAAGTATCTGAACAGAGCCATCCGCTATGCGAATACGCTCAAAAATACGACGTGCTCCTAAACACTTGAATTCTTTTCCTCCCATACTGAAGAAATAAACACTATCGTATACGGCATCGAATTGTTTAAATTCAGCAGGCGATTCAGATCTTCTCTCAGATTTAAATGCCACAATTTCTTCATATAGAAGCGCATCAACAAACTGACGCACGACTCGCTGCTCTTCTTTATCAGCCAGTTTAGGGCTCTCTATATATTGGCTATGCTCAGGACAGAACTGCTTAGCAATTTTTACCAATATTGTATCTTTATCCAGATTATCCATAGACTGCACCACGCTCACTTTTGCCATCTTTAATAAGTTCTTTCTGCAATTCAAATTCTGATGTTGATTTGGATTTGGATTTGGATTTTGAGTACAGGGGGTTAACAATTGTCGAATAAACTGCGTGTTCCATGCCTTCCTGTAATTCATCAATATTATTTACGCGAGCCAAAAGATTGGTTTTGTAATCTAATCGTTCACTGTTCAATATGTAGCTGATAAAATCCTTACCGACACCTTGCATATTTTTTTGCATTGCCAATAATTTTTTACGACAGCGTTCCACCAAAACTTCTTCGTCTACCAGGCCGTCCGCCCCTAAACGGTAGATAACCGCAAATAACTGATTAACAAATACGTAGTAGGAGATGGCCGTAAAAATTTTGTCATCGTCATAAAAGATATTAGTGAGATTTAATTGACTTCCGACTTCCGCCAGCTCTGCTTTGAAGTGTTCTGATAAATAAAAGCCCTGATTATCTCGGTAGTAATAACAGCTTGGATAACCTGAAGAGACATCCAATAAACTGTTTTGTTGATGCGCCTCTAATGCGATGCCATAGCCATCATAAAGTGACAAAATCGACTCAACGGCACAGTGCCAGTAACGATCAAACCAATCGATAGCAACCTGATCGGACGATCGATTTTCTTTGGCAGCAAGATCTAAAATAATATTTTTTAATAAGCTGGATCCGTCAGTACCATCAGCCTTCGGAATTGGGTCTTGTACAAGAGTAAGAATTGAACAGACACCCTGGCCTTTTTCTTCAGTAAATAGATTGCGACGCAGAACAACTTCAAAGCCCGAGTCTAATTGATGATCTTTTGGATGATTAATAGTGATATAGGCAGGATCATCAACAACTTTAAATTGAGGGCGGTCAGTCAGAAAACCGATGTAATTTAGGTAGCTCTCGATTACCATTCCATCTTCCAGTTCACGTCGTTTATTAGTACGCAATGAATTGGTGATTTTTACGGGAATAGAAAGCTTTACCATCCATTCAGAGGCTTCATTAACAACCGTCCGAACAGAAGACGTGGCCGTATAATCGGCGCCTAATTCTCCAAGATAATTCAAGCGCCCCTCTTCTATCAGAACCTTCACCCATTCTTCTAATAACAGATTAGGAGCCTGTAACGGGTGAACCGGAACTAAAACATGGTCATTAGCCAGTTCTATCGAATCGTAGCGACTGACTTCAGCATATAAAAGTTCACTGGTACTTTTGGCTAATGAAGAGCCTTCTTTGACTAAAGATTTATCAGCAGAAAAATAATGTAATTTAAAGTGGCCGCATAATTCAGGGGAATAAAACGTTTGCTGCCAAGGTGTAATACCCTGCTGACTCTTTGGTGTTGGATGCAACCAATGCCCATACAGAATCGATTGTTCGGAATTAATAAAATCAAGACTGTTTAATGTCGCATCACCCGCTCGCTGGCTAAGGAAATACGCCATGGTTTGATAGCTGCCTAATAGACGACCTAACAACTCTACTTCATTCATTCTTATTGATTCTGACAATTCAGTACCAACAGAAATAGTATTTTGTCGTTGATAAATCTGCCGAACCAAAGCAATCAGCAAGTACATGATATCGGCTGACTGCCAAGGACTGCTACGCCCTTCATCGTATTCGGTGCGCACATACACATCCTGAAAATGATGACGCCCGACTTTAGATTTATAGGCTACGTCCATCACGATGCACTGTTGGCTTTCAGGTAAAAATATCTCTAAAACCTCTTTTCCCTTTAACTCATAAGGAAAATCTGACAACGCCAAAAACTGACTTTTATCTTTCCAGGTTCCGGCGTCAATTTCGCGTAAGTAAGCATTAATAAAAGCGTGAAAAGATGCGTACTCAGCAATGTTGCTTGCTACAAATTTCATATGAACCCTAGCTCACTAATTTCCATTTGAATCGCAGTATACACACTAAATACGATTGATTCTCATTTTATTTCGCATTTAGACTAAGATTATTAATAAGATCTTGAGCGGTGAGAAAATTTATCTAAGAAAAGTAAAATGGACTAATACTAAGGGCTTACTGTGCAGAAAATAGCGCTATCGGTAATGAGCTGATAACGCAGATGAAAAATTATTCAAAGGATTTTTTAATCAATAATGCAGGTCGATAATTAATATAAAAGATTAACGCAAATATAAATGCCAAGGCTTCTGCTACAGGCACGGCATATAAAAAGCCAATATCAGGAAGCATGATACTGAGTAATAATGCGAAGCCTATGGGTAAAATCAAGGAGCGTAACATAGCAATAATACTTGAATGTATCGCCTGCTCTGCCGAGGTGAGATACGCACAAATAAGCACGTTAAATCCGTTAAACAAAAAGATAGGCCAGATAATATGTAAAAAGTTCTGCGCTAATTGCTGCGTATTCTCTGCATCATCATCAAGAAAGAATCCAATGATTGGACCTTCAAAAACATGCAGCATAACCACCAGCATAATGCTCAACGTCGCGATTGATATCGCAGCGATCCGCATAAATGCTTTGACCCGATCAACACGCTGCGCCCCAAAATTTTGCCCTAACAATACATGCATCGCGTCAATGATGCCGTAATACACCATCAAGCTAATATAAATTAAATAATTCACTACGCTAAATGCTGCAATTCCCTCAATACCACTCTGCCTACTAATAACCCAATGAAAAACCAAAATAACTAAGCCAATGGAAAATTCGTTTATAAACTCAGAAAAGCCATTAAAAGCAATAAAGCCCAATTCTTTAATTTTAAAAACAGGCAAGGATAATTTCAAACTATTGCGGCCAGAAAAAAAGTAGCTTGAGATGTAAATCAATTGGATTACTTGCCCGATTAAGGTTGCCCAAGCGGCTCCCTCAATACCCCAACCAAACTTACCGATAAAGAGCGCATCAAGAGCAACATTAATAAATGCACCCAGCATCAATGCACGCATACCCAGTTCAGGTCGATTATCTGCACGAATGAAGTAGTACATCACCAGGCAGGTCAGTTGCACTACGGTCACAAAACAAAAAACCTCAAAATAGCTCTGCATCAGAGGATATAACGAAGGGGTAGCCCCCAAAGCAGCAAACAGATATTCACTGAATACAAGAGACAAAGGTACGGCCAGCACTGCCATTGCCAGTATGACAAAGAAAACCTGACTAAACAGAGATGAAGCTAAAGTATATTTTTTATCGCCGATATAAATACTGGCCTTAACTGAACCTCCGACGGCAAACATCAGAGCTACGCCAAATAACAATGCAAAGTACGGCATCAACAAATTAACCGCCGCTAATGCATCTGCTCCAATATAATTACCCACAAAAAAACCATCTACGACACTGGCAGTAGAAATAGCCAGCAAGCTCAATGTAGAAGGAATAACAAAACGAAAAAAAGTGGCCACTATAGGACCACTATCAGGGGAAGTATCGATTAAATTTTTACTCATAATATCTCAAATATTTCATAAAGAATTTCTTAACAGCTCGCATGGCAAGCCAGGAAGCTGACTGTTCAACCCAGCCAATTCATTGATTATCATAGTAGAGGCGAAAACTGTTTTATCGGTTTCTATCGTTAGCGCCAAGCTGTAATCCAGCCCTAAGCTAAATAAACCAATAAAACGACCGCCCTCTGCGGGCAAAGGTTGAATCAAAGAAGGTGATAAACTGAAATCTAAACCACACTCCCCTTCAAAACAAAATTCCAATTTAGCGAGAGGCATTCTAATACCTAAACCACGGGCTTTCAGATAGGATTCTTTTAGAGTCCATAACTGAGCAATGCGCCTAATTTTTTGTTTTTCGGGAAGCTTTATCAGATCAGCTAATTCGGTTTTAGCAAAATAGCGTTTAGCCAAAGCCATGTTAAATACAGGGCGATGAATGTATTCAACATCAACCCCTAATTTAAACCCCTTGCTCAACGCTACGACAACCAAATTTTCACTGTGTGATAAATTGAAATGTAGATTTAAATGGGAAAATCGATCAGCCAATTTCGGTTTACCATAATCATCAATTACAAATACCCATTCACAAGGCGATACACTTGGCACTCGTTTTGATAGCTGACTACGCAACAAAGCCCTCGCTAATAAATACTGATTAGCCTGCTGCTGACTCACAAAGCTCTTGTAACGCTTTTGCTCTTCTGCACTCAGCCAACCCAAAATTTGCGTCGAAAAACTTTTATCATTAAAAAGATCAAGGGACGCATAGCTCAGCTGAACCAATGGGTTGGGTAAGGTAGTCATCTGTATTTACAGTACTTAAAGCAAATGGTCTTTTTCGTAATAGGTGTAGCCTTGCATACTCGCATTGAAAGTATTCATCATATCTTGGCGTTCACGAGCACTGATACGCCCCTCATTCACGGCGGCTTCTAATTTATTACGGTAGCGTAATTTCATTTCCCAAGGCTGATATTCAACATAACCCAAGACATCTTCAATGGTATCGCCGTGAATTTCTTTAACAAATTCATAACCTCCCCCATCGTGTAAACGAATACTGGCCACGTTGGTATCACCAAACAAATTGTGTAAATCTCCAAGAGTCTCCTGATAGGCACCAACCAGGAATACACCCATATAATATTCTTCAGATTCTTTTAATGAATGCACAGGTAAGGTCGGGGCATATTCTCGATCAGTGGCAATAAAACGATCAATTTTGCCGTCACAATCACAGGTAATATCCGCTAATACAGCACGACGATCAGGCTCTTCGTTTAAACGATGAACTGGCATCACAGGGAACATCTGATCTATAGCCCAGCTATCTGGCAAAGACTGAAACAGACTGAAATTGCCATAATAAATATCAGCTAAAGATTCATCAAACCCTTCCAAATCTTTAGGGATTTCATCCATCTTCAATAATAAAGATTTGATATCTTGCAACACCTTAAGAAACAAGTTTTCTGCTTCAGCACGAATACGTAAGCCTATCTGACCACGCTTAAATAATTCACGCACTTCATCCCGATAATAGTGAGCATCATTAAAACACTCCTGCACCCTGGCGGGTTTTAAGTAGTCAAAGATACTGCGCAAATTATCGAGTAACTCATGCCTTTCATTGCCGGATGTCCTGATTTCGACAGGCTCAAAACGCGCGACATCCAAGATGTTAAACAACAAGATAGATGAGTACGCGACAGTGGCACGACCGGATTCGGTAACAATCGTTGGATGGCTAATACCATAACCGTCGAGCGTCGACATAACGGTTTCAACCACATCTTCACAATACTCATCTAAAGAATAATTTCGACTTTGGCTTTCTTGTGAATGCGCCCCCGTATAATCAACAGCCAATCCTCCACCCAAATCGATATAATTCATCGACGCACCTTCGCTACACAAGTCTGCGTAATAACGGCAGGCTTCGCTTACACCACCACGAATGTCGCGAATATTAGGAATCTGAGAACCCAAGTGGCAATGCAACAATTGCAAACAATGCAACATATCATTATCTCTCAGGATATCGACAACCTGAATAATTTGACTGGCTGACAAACCAAATACACTGCGATCACCACTGGTTGAATTCCAATGACCGCCAACTTTAGTCATCATTTTTGCCCGCACACCAATTAAAGGCTCGATACCCAAAGCCTTACTGCGCTCAATAATAATCGGCAACTCTGACAGAGCTTCAATCACCACAAAACAACGAGTACCCAATTTTACGGCTTGCAAGGCCAGATCGATAAACTCCTGATCTTTGTAGCCATTACAAATCAACATCTGATCACTGCTGTTATCTAGAGTTGATAATGCGGCGATCATTTCAGGCTTACTGCCCACTTCAAAACCATAACTATAGCCCTCACCAAACTGAGCTATCTCCTCAACGATTTGCGCTTGTTGATTAACCTTGATGGGAAATACACCACGATACGAACCCTGATAACCCAGTCGCTCTATGATCTTCGCGAAAGATTCATTCAGATTACTAATACTGTGATCAATTATATTTTCAATACGCAGTAGCGCAGGCATGTGCAGGTCGCGATCTCGCAAGCCTTCAATAATTTCTACCAAAGACAGTCCCGAAGACTGCTCTAAAGAAGACTGCTCGGAAAAAG
Source organism: Oleispira sp. (assembly GCA_047616865.1). Lineage (GTDB taxonomy): Bacteria > Pseudomonadota > Gammaproteobacteria > Pseudomonadales > Oceanobacteraceae > Oleispira. Next base: position 147,167 of record JBLGBO010000002.1, on the reverse strand, counting down.
AAGAGTCCTTAGGGTTTTTGATGACAATTTCACCTTTAGGATTGATATCAAAATACCCATTGCCCCATCTTTTGATTCCATAGGTATCTTTTGCACATTCGATATCCCATTCAGCCTGCTGTTCTATTTTCACATTATTTCCAATTCAAACGGCGACACCCCATCATCTGACAAGGCGGCTTATAAATATCCAAGGGCCATTTATTACATGCCGCACATCCTGCACGACTTAACCCTTACAACTCAACAACGATAATGATAATGGTTTGCATTTAGATTATCTAGTCATTAAATTGAATTAATCCAATGATAAAAGCTCACCGACTTCTTACTAGATATCAAACAAACGCAATTGATAATCATTATTATCTATGGAATAATGCGCCGCCTTCACTGAGGCGACAGAATGCAACTTTGATTCGCACACGAACTGACTTAATAAATTTTCTCATGAGAGTGATGACACAATGAAGGCCTCCTCGATAAAAGACAGCCAGATACAATCGGCTTGTACTCGTACTGACAGCTCAAGAATCAAAGTGCTCGATTTCTATCGTGGAATTTGTGTCATGTTTATGCTGGTCGTGCACTTTTTTTATTTTTACGGAGCTCCAGAATTCAGCAAAAGTGTTATTGGCTCATCTTTTGAATTGCTGACGATTTGGACTGTCGCGACTCTCTATTTATCATCAGTACTTATCCTACTGACTCCGAACGCTACGGGCGCTCAACATATGAAGCGCATAATGTTTCTTTTTGTTTTTGGCTATGCATTGATATTAGGTTGTGTACACGGGCTCGAAGTTCCGTTAGAAATGACTCATGAAGTATTACTCTTCAGTGTCTGCTGCTTCGTATTTCTGATGGGTATTTTTATTACTCTGGCAGGAAATAAAAATTTATCACTGTCGATTAAACGTGGCGTGATATTGTTTTTAGCGGGCTACGCACTCAATTTCTTTCGCAGTTCACTACCCATGTGGCTTTCATTGGAATTCGGCCTGGTCAGCCAAGAAGATTTAGGCGACGGCAATCCAATCTATGAATTGTTGGTGGTTGATATTTTACAGTTTGCTGGTATCGCTTTTATTATTTGCAGCCTACTGAGCCATTACCTTCCCAACCCAAAACATTGGCTGGTCATCGCGCTCGGGCTTGCTTTCGCTTCGCCTTACGCATGGGACACTCATACAGGTAATGCTTTCGTCGATGAAATATTAAAACTGCTTGCTGGCAATATTACGGAAGGCGCGTTTTTCCCACAGTTGCCATGGCTAGCCTATGCCATTTCAGGCATGGCATTTGGCCATTGGATGAAACAAGCCGATGACTTGAATGTCTTTTTGAAAAAGTCGGCCTGGTTCAGCCTCACCACAACATTAGTAGGTATTGGTATCATTTTTACCAATGTTGATTACCACATCGGAGATTCAATGCGTGCAGGTCCAGGCGCGGTTATCGCAATCAGTGGCTTCACCGCACTCACCATTTTCTTATTTAACGTCATTGTCGAGAAGGTACCCCACAATCCAATATTTGGTTTCTGGTATACCTGGAGCAAACACATCACCACCATATACGTTGTTCATTGGTTACTCCTTGGCTGGGGGCTCATGTATTTTGGTTTTCGATCACTAAGTGGGACTGGATTCCTAGTAACGTTATTAGCGCTCTATGTGCTGACTCATTATCTATCAACAGGTTGGGTTAAATTTAAACCTAATCAGAAAAAACATTAGCGCAGAATTAGGGGTATTGTTATGACTTACCGCTTACCGCCAGAATGGCATCCACAAGATGCGGTGATGTTCACTTGGCCCCATGAAAATACCGATTGGGCGCCCTATCTTACCAAGGTAGAACCGGTATATATTGAAATTTCTCGACAAGTATTAAAGCGACAGTCTTTAGTGGTGATCTGCCATGACGAGGCTATGCAAAAACACGTACGGGCGCTGTTAAATACTAGCGATATCAATATTGGTGATATGGATACACACCAGCTCTATACTTTTGTCATTCCTTGTAATGATACTTGGGCAAGAGATCATGGCCCTATCACATTAATAAGTGAGCAAAAAAAAGCTCTTTCATTGGATTTTGTTTTTAATGGCTGGGGGAATAAATACGAATCCTCGTTAGATAATGCGATTAATAAAAGTTTACTGAAGCAGCCAGCAATACACGCTGAATATAAAGCCGTTGATCTGGTATTGGAAGGTGGTGGCATTGAAGTTGATGGTAAAGGCCATCTATTAACCACTGAGCAATGTTTATTAAATCCAAATCGTAACTCTAAACTGTCACGTGAAAAAATTGAGATTGAACTAAACCAATACTTAGGAACTAAAAAGGTACTGTGGTTAAAGCATGGTTATTTAGCAGGTGATGACACCGATTCCCATATTGATACCTTGGCTCGGTTTGCCCCCAATAACACCATTACCTATGTACAATGTTCAGATGAAAGTGATGAACACTTTGATGAATTAAGTAAAATGGAGCAAGAGCTTCAAGCACTGCGCAATTGTGATGGACTAGGGTTTAATTTAATCCCTTTACCAATGCCAATTGCTTGCTTTAATGAGGAAGGCGAGCGTTTACCAGCCACTTATGCTAATTTTTTAATTATTAATGGTGCAATACTGTTTCCGACCTATTGTCAGGAAAAAGCGGATAAAATTGCTTTAGAGCAAATTCATAAAGCATTTCCACAATACGACATCATTGCCGTAAATTGTTTGCCACTGATTCAACAGTTTGGCAGCTTACATTGCATCAGCATGCAGTTACCCCAGGGATTCTTAGCTTAGTTTTTTTACTTAGGTTTTTTAAAATATGACAACAAGACTTAAAACCGCGTTAATTCAACAAAATAAATCGACTGATTTAGACAAAAATTTTTCCGACAGTCTGCATGCTATCCGACAGGCGGCCGATGCAGGCGCAAAATTAATTGTTTTACAAGAACTGCATCGTTCGTTGTATTTTTGTCAGCAACAAGATGTCGATGCTTTCGATCTGGCGGAATCCATTCCGGGCCCTTCTACCGATGCCTTGGGTGAATTAGCAAAATCACTCAACGTTGTTATTGTTGCTTCGATATTCGAAAAACGTGCCGCCGGTTTATATCACAATACCGCCGTGGTGCTGGACAGTGATGGTAGTATTGCAGGTAAGTATCGCAAGATGCACATTCCCGATGATCCTGGTTTTTACGAAAAATTTTATTTCACACCAGGAGATATGGGTTTCACCCCCATTAAAACCAGCGTGGGTAAATTAGGTGTTCTTGTCTGCTGGGATCAATGGTTTCCGGAAGCCGCTCGCTTAATGGCGCTAGCCGGAGCAGAGGTATTAATTTACCCAACGGCCATTGGCTGGGACCCTCGCGATGATGAAGCAGAACAACGACGCCAATTAGATGCCTGGGTAATAAGTCAACGTGCTCATGCTGTAGCTAACGGCGTCCCTGTACTCAGCTGCAATCGTGTAGGTCATGAAGCTGATCCAGGGCCCAGTGGCGAAATACACAAAGCCGGGCCGGGTATCGATTTCTGGGGACACAGCTTTATTGCAGGGCCACAGGGTGAATTTTTAGCCGTAGCCAGTGAAGATAAAGAAGAAATTCTTTATGCCGATGTAGATTTGAATCATGGCGAAAATGTCCGCCGTATCTGGCCTTTTATGCGTGATCGCCGAATTGATCACTATCAGGATCTGTTAAAAATTTATCGTGATGACTGATCTTCTTAAAAAGCATTCAAAAGAAGTATTCGATGCACGTATCCAAATTAGCCAAAACGTATTAAAGGTAATTACCCATGTCTAGAGATCTGCCTTACCAATTGGTTGTAAGCCAAAGCCAACGCATTACTCCCAATATGCAGCGCATCACCTTACAAGGACAAGATTTAGCAGAATTTAAAACTGACGATGAAGGCAGCTACGTAAAACTTGTGTTTCCAGTTGAAGGGGCTCTGTCAGGTGATGATAATGCCAAAGTTATTATGCGTACTTATACCATACGCAAGTTCAACCCATATGATTTAACACTTGAAATCGATTTTGTATTACACGGTGAGTTGGGCAAACATTCTGGACCTGCATCGACGTGGGCAGCACATACAAAACCCGGCGAAACTATGCAGATGTTTGGGCCAGGAAAAGTCAAAGCAGCCTCCTTGGAAGCAGATTGGTTTTTATTCGCCGGAGACATGACGGCTTTACCAGCGATCAGTTGTCAGCTTGAACAATTGCCGGAAAATGCAACGGGCTATGCAGTCATTGAAATCAATTCTGATCAAGATCAGCAATTACTGCAAAAACCTGAGGGGATTGATATTCTGTGGGTGATTAATCCACACCCTGATATAGACAATACAGTGCTGAGCGATGCGGTGAAAACACTACCTTGGTTAACAGGCACTCCTTCTATTTGGGGCGCCTGTGAATTCAGTAATATGCGCTTATTACGCGCTTATTTTAAAAAAGATAAACAAGTTCCTCGTAACCAGCTCTACATCAGCAGTTACTGGAAAAGTGGGCAATCAGAAGATAAACATAAAATTATAAAAAAACAGGATAGCATTGCTGAAGACTCTGCTTAACCTGACCGATTACTATCTTCGTTTAATAAAAAGCCCGCGTTCAACAACTGAAAGCGGGCTTTTTATTTAGCTAGATCACTAGCGATTAACGACGAAATGGCTGGCGCTGCCAATAATATAAACTTCTCCATAGCCACTCGACAGGACCAAATTTGAATTTATCCATCAGTATTTTACCGATGAATAATTGCAGGACCCATACTCCAAGCACCACCAATATTTGCTGCAGCAAATCCAACTCTAATGCTCTAAAGTTTAAAAACAATGGATAGAATAACAACACAGATATCAGAGTTTGTAGTAGATAATGCGTTAATGCGGCACGACCGATAGCTTGCAGCCTGACTTGTAACCACAAAAGTTTATTTGACTGACTCCATAAAACAATAATCCCAATGTAAGAAAGCGCCTGAAGGATTGAGGCCAGATTGTTCAGATCAACGACCACGCCATAAGCCTCATTAATAAATAATGCTAACCCCTGCAGAACGAGTCCAGATATGAATCCTCCAATCGCCCAGTTACGGTAAACCTTTGTAGAATATTTTCCCAAAATATAACCGAGCTTATACAACGCCATACCGATTAACATATTGGCCAAAGAAAGCGTGAAGTATTTAATGAGCTTTAAATTATCAAAGCTTAAATTATCAAAGCTTAAATTATCAAAGCTTAAATTATCAAAGCTTAAATTATCAAAGCTTAAATTATCAAAGCTTAAGTTCGAATGAGCATCGGCGGTGCTGCTGCCATAATAAGCGCTTAGTGCAGGCCCTATGTATAAAATGCAAATAATGTATAAAGGAACACTCAGACAGATAAGCGTCTTAGCGTTAAGCTTTCTTACGGGATACAACAGAAATCCAGACAGCGCATAGACGAACAATATATCGCCATACCAAACTAAAAGATGTAAAGCACCAATAACCATTAACCAGAAGTTGCGTCGGTAAAATACACTTAAAGAACTTGCACCTTTCTGATCCAATTTTTCTGTCATTAAAATAATACTAGCGCCAAACAAGAACGAAAATAGTGTCATCATTTTCTGTGAAAATAGTGCTTGAATCAGCGAATAAGAAGTAAGCATAAGATGACTGTATAAAAAGGATCCTAGACCATTTTCCATAGAGGGAAAATGCTCTCCTAACTGCTGGTAAAATTCTATTTGCCCCGTTTCAGAATAAGCAAACAATGTAATATTAATTACAAAAATTCCAAGTAGGGCCACACCACGAATCAAATCTAACTGAACGATTCTCATACGATTAATTTCATCCTTATTATTCTTCAGAGGTTTGTATTATTAATACTACTTATTAGCTTATCTTGGCAATTAACAGCCGCCTGATATCAATCCTTGAATACAGAATTGATTCCACGCGAATCAAAAACAAAGATGATATTGATAATCATTATTATTTGGTAAAAGTAGAATATTGTCAATGTGAGCTCAACAAACAAAGAGTTTATTCACTTAAAGAACTGCTGCTTTCATAACTGCAAGCAAGCAACCTTAAGGTTTTCTAGTCCCTCCACTGTTATTAAGCAGAAATCTCTGAATTACCCCTTGATCACACGCCATTAAGCTTTATGATACGCGTTCTCATTACTATTATTATTAACAGACACTAGCCGTCAGGATATTTGCCATGCCAATCAGTGTATTTTTAATCTGGCCTGCATTACATGCAATGTATGGCCTGAAAGAGCACAGAAGCAGTAAAATTCCTTACAACAGAAGAATTGTCGGCAGGATTTTATTATTTATATCCGCCTGTTTGATGGGTATGCCATTGGGCTTTGAGCACGGTTTTTTTATTTGGTTATTTGCATTAATGGCGATAGCCATAACTTTCGTTCAACTGAGAATTTGGCAGCCAAGGGCGGTATCTCTGATAACGGCACTCAGCCTGGCAGGAGTTATATATCAGGGAATCGACTATGTTCGTTAATATTATTCGCAGTACAGGTAGCCGTAACATTGCCGCTATCGTCGGTAGTTTTTTAGCGACAGTGGCCTTGACCATTTCCATCACCCTACTCTGGCCATTTGGTAATCTTGCAGAACAAGTACTCGCAGGAGGGACCTTTTTCTTTATTTTCTGGGCCTCAGTATTTTACTGGGCCATTCTGGCACAAGATGGCCTAAAAGCCTGGATCAGAATTCTTATTTTGTTAGTACCCGCCCTTACGATAGACATCATCAGTTTAGCCACTTGAGAACACTGGATTGATAACACTGGATCGAGAACACTATAGAATGAAACAACATACTCATAAACGCCTCTACGATACACATTCTTGGGTTGGCATCATCTCAGGCATATTGCTCTTTATTGTTACCTTTTCAGGTATTCCAGCCCTGTTTGAACACGAAGTTGGATACTGGCAATATCCAGCATTCGGAGAGATCCCAACAGACAGATCCTTCGATCTTGAACACACGATCGCAACAGCAAATGACATCGGTTTTCAATACGATAAATTAACCATACAACTGCCAGATGAAATTAATAACCACATAATGCTGAGCCATTTTTCTGATGAAAGTGAATTTTATACTCTCTATTTAAAAACAGGCAGCTATGAGGAAGTAAAATCATCCCCTTCCGCATTAGGTCAAATTATTACCCATCTGCATACCGACCTGTATTTGCCTCGCCCTTTCGGACGCTATCTTGTCGGCCTCGCAGGCATGGCCATGCTATTAGCCATCATTGCGGGTATTTTTATACATGTTAAATGGCGTAAAGAGTTTGTCATGCTGCGCCCTAAAAGAAGCTGGCGTTTATTATTAACAGATCAACATAAATTGCTTGGGCTATGGTCACTGCCCTTTACTCTTATTCTTGCTTTTACAGGCACTATATTAGGGTTATTAGGCATTATCAGCCCTATCTTAGCGCTGGCCGCATTCGATGGTGACGTGCAGAAAGCGACCGATACTATCCTTGGGCCAAGAGCTGAAATTACTGGCGAGCCAGCACCTATTTATTCATTGAATGAACTCTGGATCAAAGCGCGATCCGACCTCGCTGATAAAGAAATTAAACTGATTGAGATTGAAGGGGCTGGTGACAAGGGAGGATTAATTAAATTTTCGGCTCATCACCAAAAGCACCTGAGCAACATAGAAACAGTTACTTATTCTACCGCCACCGGCGAGACAATTCATGAAGGATCTTTTATTGGTAAAGGTCCTTTCCATCGAATCTTTGCAGCCGTCACTCCCCTGCATTACGTCTTGTTTGGCAGCGTTTGGCTAAAAATTTGTTATGCGTTAGCCGCACTGGGGGCTTGCGGTCTGATTGTAACCGGCAATATGCTGTGGTTAGAACGAAGAGGGCATGGCATGGAGCACCTCCTAAGTAAATTAACATTGGGGATTTGTGGTGGCCTTGTTGTTGCAACATGCGCCCTTTTCCCAGTAAGCCAATTACTTTATGTCTTTAAACTGGGTGAAGAGCATCATCATTTTGAAGAGTGGATTCTTTGGAGCACCTGGGGAATTACTTTATTCACCCCCTTCCTTTGGAAGAATGGATTTCAACTGAGCCATTGGATGTTGCGCATCAGTGCAGCGTTACTGTTATCAACATTAGTTGTCGATGGCCTAGTTAATGGTCGCTGGTTATGGCTGACCTCTGGATGGAATTTTTATATTCAAGCTGGAATTATTGTCTTTGCGCTATTGTTGGTTTATCTAGACATAAAAATGCCGGATGAAAAGAAAGAAAAAGTTACGAATAGAAAAACGGCTACACAGGCAACTCACATATGACAGTATTAAACTCAGTAAACGACTAGCGCTTGGAAGCACTCAGTTTCTTCAGGGAAGAAATACACTAATGATTAAAACTAAAAGAATCTTATTTATCCAATCAGTTAGGTAGCTTAATAGTAAAGTCTGAATCAACGACGCGACTGTAAATGTAGCCACTAGATACACAAGCCCAAGCGCAAGGCCGTAAAGGTCGAAGAACAACATGAAGCTGAATGTCAGGCATGAAAAACCACATAAGCGAAATAACAGAGTACTGCATTTATTAGAAATTTTTGATTGAGCTATCGTGCTTATATAATGCCTTTTTATTGAAAGGCTTAATAAAATACAGCTCATAAATACCCAAAGCGACGCTATGTACATGTTTATTCCTTCGTTTTCATTTTTTTCATTAAATGTTGGGCACTATAACCAAACATCAAACCAAACAGAATCATCGTTAAATCAAACCCAGCCATCACCCAGTCACCTTGTAATAATGCAGAGACTAAATTTTTATCTGATGTAAGGGCATTGAGTATGGGCATTAATAAATAAAGAGCAGAAGCTAATAAGAGCTGTTTAATCCAAAGGCCCTGGATCGTGATTTTTTTTGCCAACATAAATGGGCTAATAAGCATTAAGAACCAAGTAATAAATAGACTATTTATTTCCCAAACTTCACGGCTTGCAATATCGATGGGCAAAATTCGGTTAGCCCAAAAATACACAGAAATAGCGATAGGCAGACCAACAATAATACCAACATTGGAATATTCAACTAATTTTAGACCTGAGCTTTCTTTTCCAATTCGCTGGGCTTTTTCTCTTCGCTTTGTCGCCCATAGCATCATGCCAGTAGCAATCATGCCCGCTCCCATTAAGCCGGATATAAAATATAGCCATCGTAATGCGACGCTAGCAAAATTTCCTTCGTGTAAATCTGTTAATACGGTATACAGTTTCTTACTCGCAGATTGTGGGTGAGACTCTTTCATGGAATCAAACAATAGTTCTCCTGTGCTGCCATGGTAAATGAGCTCTTCACCTTGACTAATACCAGAGTATTCATGGTGCTTCACTTGTACATGTGCACCAGCGGTTCCTCTCCCTTCCAGCCCAATTTCATATAAGGTGTTTTCCCCCCAGCGAGACTCAATATCTGGCATAAGACTTAACATTGACAGGGTGTTAGCGGGTTCATGGTTGTGTTCAGGATGACCCGATTTTTGAAATACTGATTCAACAAATTCGTTGTATTTTTCTTTATCAGTACCGTAAGAACCCACAATAACGCCGGGCATAGATGAGAACATTAAAAAAACTAGGCCACTATAGGTAATCATTAAATGAAACGGTATGGGTAAGACACTGAATACATTGTGTATATCTAGCCAAGAGCGTTGCTTTTTATTAGGTCGAAAGGTGAAAAATTCTTTGAATATTTTTTTATGCACAATAACCCCTGTAATTAAGGCTATAAACATAAACATTGCACATAAGCTGGTAATCCAATACGCAAGGTTTTTGGGTATATAATGCAGTACATAATGCATTGCATACAGGGTTTTGCCACCGCCTGTTTCACGGGTAATTACGGGGGTTCCTGTTTGTAAATCAAGCGTATTACTTTTCCACTTACCACCTTGTTCGTCAGACTCTTGCCACCAAGTAACGGCTGAATAAGAACGTGCAATAGGAAATACAACCCACCAAGACTGCGCGTTTGGGGCTGTGATGTTTAGATGTTGTTCCGCCATTTTCACGATGCTACGTTGATCGATTTCCTCGTTAATAATAGGCCTTTCTGGCTGCATCCAATGGGTAATCTCTTTATCGAAATATCCAGCAGTGCCAGTAATAAAAATAAAATAAAGAAGTGAACCCAATAGTAAGCCTGACCATGTATGCAGCCAGTTCATGGATTGACGAAATGTTCCATTCATAGTGAGCCCTCCGGCATTGCCAAATACAAACCGACAGAACTAATGACGCAAGCAATTAATAACCCCAACCATGCTTTGCCTGCTGTTTTTGTACCGAATACCCAGATAATAACCATACAGTAAAATAAAAAACTTAACTGTAACGACAGTAGAACACTATCGACCTTTGGCATGGGCAGTAAATAGGATATCAAGGTAGCCAGTAAATTACTTAGCACATAACCACCAACAATGGCGGCCATAGAACGGGAAAGTATACGCAAACCCGTTTGTGATTTTATATTACTCATTTTTTGTAACCAGATATTTGGCTTAGAAAATTTTTATTGAGGAAAGTGGATGAACTGGAACCAGTATGTTTCCACCCTGTAATGGAATCGATTCCACTATAAAAATCTCTAGAATTCAATGATTGTTTTAAGATAGAAAGCTCGCCCTGGTCGCTGGACGCCGTAGTGATCATAGAGTTTTTCATCGGTGATATTCTGGACTTCTGCGGTTATCGATGCCGTATATGAATAAATATCTTTTGTGTAAACCGTGGCTAAACCATGACTCTCTTGAACCGGAACAAATACTTTTGACTGTGAGGACCCATAGTTCTCCGGTAGAAGTTCAAATTCACCTACAAACCGATAGTTCCAATTCAGCCTAAGTTCGTCATAACCCGTAAACACACTGATCCATTTAAGACCGAGCGTTGTATTGAAGAATTTATAAGGATGATTGGGTACTCGTTCATTTTTAAATTGTGCAAATAGGCCTTTATCAGCGGTATTTATCAGATCGAAAGTTGTGTAATTAGCTTCTATACTCAAAAAATCTTCAGTGGACGTCCAAGCTCCTGAGACTTGAAAGCCTTTCGAATCGACCGATGAAATATTCTGATATTGTGTTGAATCATTGATTATTGTTAACAAAATGGCATCTTCAACATCACGAATGAAATAATTGGTACTGCCTTTCCATGAGCCATAATCATTGTTTAGTCCATTAATTTCTAAAGATAGATTATAGTTATCACTGTACTCTTCCTTCAGTTCAATATTAGCAATAACACTCTCTGCATTACCAAATACCTCATTGAAATTAGGAAGGCGAGTCGCTTTTTCATAAGAGATTTTTCCCAATAGCCAATCGTAGAACTTATATCGAACCAAATTACCCCATCCCATTCGGTCAATATTTGAATCAAGGTTTTCATGTAGCGCAGTCGTATCATTAAGTTGAACGCTCTTTCGTTCCTGAGTGTAATGCTTAACAAATAGTTTATTTTGCAACTTATCATCAAAGAAATCGAAGGTGTAATTGACACCCGAAACTAAACTCAGCATATCTCGGTTCGCATCAACCGGGTCAATTTGATCATCTGCTAGATAATGATTTTTTGATGACTGACGGTTCCATGTCGGTGAGACTGAAAAATCTAAAGAATGATCTTCGGCTAATTTCCAACCTAAGTGAACAATGGCATATTCATTATTTTTCCAGTAAGTACATTGGCAAGCAGTATCTATCTCACCAGGGTTTGAGCCTGGCGTCGTTATTTCTTCACCATTCCATAAATAGGAATAGTCTCCAATATCAAAGAAGTGTGATTTCATTTCTGATGCGCCAGCCGTAGCAGAAAGGAATAATTCATCCGTAAATTGCTTTTTATATCGTAGATTTAATCCATACGTTTTACGTTCACTGGTTACCTCTCCATAAACTTTACTCATGGTCACATTATGTTGAATTTCTTTAAAGTATTCGCTGGTATATAAACCCACCTGAAACAAATCGGCCCAACCCTGTTCGGTATAACCAAAATCCACATTGGCGCCTTGCCCTTCGTAAGCATCATGAAAACGCTTTGCTTTATAAGGCTCTACCTTTCCTAGTCTGCTTGGAAGTGTTGCATCTACTTCATAATTGTTATCACTGTAATCATAAAACGCATTAAAACGACTAAAGAAGCCATTGTCGCCAGCATAATTCAGGATCATAGTAGATCGGCTGGTATTAAAACTTCCCATCATATGAGAAATCGATCCGCCCGTGCCTCCAGCCCCTTGATCAGTAATGAAATTTACAGCGCCACCCAACGCATCCGCACCCAATTCGATAGGAACAACGCCATGATAGATGTCAGCTCGTTGAATTAAATTAACCGGAATAGCGCTGATACCGAACGTATAAGCCGACATTTCAAGCGGAATATCATCGATGAAAAATCGAATTTGCTCATCTCTCAGACCATTAAGAGAGAAGCTCTCTCGCGATCCTAGCCCACCCATTCTCCTGATACTAATTCCAGGCTCTCGAGATAAGACCTCACTTAAATCTACCGTCAATTTGTGATCAGCCTTTAAATCAATAACATCTACCGCTGCCGCTGATTGCTCTAGCACCATTGCCTCGTCTTTCACACCGACGATGACAAATCTTTCAAGCTCTTTGGTTTCAGCACTCATTTCAAATTCTTCCGTCTCTGCCCAAGCAAAGGATTGAGTCAATAAAAAAGCCCCCAGGCACGCTAACCGGCTTAGAATTTGAAAAGATTGAGTGGAATTACGTGTTTTTAAGAATGCAGATCGGCGGAGCATTTCATACTACCTATGGCTCAAAAGCCCAAGAAATTATTAAAAAGGAAAAAGAGTCAACAACTTAAACGAAGGGGTTCAGTGCTCTTACTCACGGCCAAAATAAAACCAGAGCAAGGAATGTGAATATAACCATTCTCACAGGTTAATGCAAATGATAATACCTAGCACTTGATAACACTATTGATAATGGTTATCATTACGATGCGTTTTGGAATTGAAGTCGTGGCTTTAAAGTTATATTTTTAGCAGAGCATTAAACATCTAATGTCTTCCTAAATATCCACTGGACAAACCATCAATAGCCAAGACTCTTCCATGGAATTTATATATTAGGAAACACGAATGAAACTACGAAATTTAGTACCCTGTCTAGCCGCTAGCATTCTATTAGTAGCTTGTGGCGCAGATAACGATAGCAACAGCAAAGATGAAGTTAGTAATCCTGACCCAGCACCAACACTGCCATCAACACCAACACCAACACCATTGTATTTGGTTAAGAGTACTGCTTGGGTAACAGAAGCAGGAATTTCTCTTCACTTCTTAACAAATACTCTTGATGAAGATACAGTATTTGACACTAAGAAGGCTTTGGCGATACCAGAATATACTGGTATCGCGATACCAGAAGGCGCTAACCCAGATAGTGCATTCTATGCAGGCATGTACACATCGTCTGTTTACCGCCGCTATGTAGTCAGTGACACGGGTGAAGTAAGCTTAGGTGATCAGTTAGACTTTTCTGGTGTGTCAGGAACATCAGGCCGCAATCTACTGCGTACTACTCAATTCATGTCTCCGACCAAAGCCTATGCCCTAGACTTTGCTGGTCTTCAGATCATTGCATTTAACCCTACCGACATGATCCTCATCGATACCGACGAGTCCACAGAAAAAGTCGATACAATCTCTCTAGCCAGCCTTGCAGAAGCTGATCTACCAAAAACTTGGTCAGTTTTCCCAACAATAGATGGGGATCGCTTTGTGGCAACGATCGGTTTTTATGCAGCAGATGGGGCTGATACAGGTGTTACCAAATTAGTTATTGTCGACAGTAAAGATGACAGTTTAGCCACAGATTCAGTAGACAACTGTAGCGCTGTGACGGGTGCAGCAAAAGATGCTGTTGGTAATATGTACTTCGCATCCTATGATGAATCCGCGCTTGCACACGCACAAGGAAGAGGCACTTACGCCCCTTGTATTATCCGTGTTCTTGCAGGTACTAATGAGTTTGACGATTCATATTTAATGAATATGCAAAATCTAACAAACAACGGCCGTATGGCGATGGGCGCTGTAACAGGTAATGGCGATATTGCTTATAACCTAATTATGAGCGACATTGGTCAAGCTATGGTTACCGATGGAACAATTGCTAAGCATTTGCGCATTCCCGTTTGGGAATTCCACAGCTTTGATCTCACTGACAGCAATGCAACGTCTACTAAGGTTGAAGGTGTTGTAAGTACTGAAGGTGCAGAAGGTATTCCTGGCGGAACTATCAGCCGTATTTTAAACGGTTCTTTCAAACACCATAAGCTAGGTGATATTACTTGGATGGCTCAAATTGATGTTGCTGAAACCAGCTCAGTTTACAACTCTACCGATCCAGAAACTTGGTCATTGATCACTAACACCGTTCCTGGTCAAATTGAATTTGTAGGTCGTCTAAGATAAGACCTCAGTTCAAATGAAGTGCGGCATTAGCCGCATTTTTTTCCTATCTGAATTCACCCTCTACAATTTCAACCAACTTCAAGCAGCTCTGATAATCTCACAATACCCACTACTGCACTGACATTTGACCCGTATCGTACTCATCAATTTAAATATATCACTCATATCGAATTTATTGCGCACAGCATAAACCACACCGGTTAAGTTCGACCCTATAATTTGTAGTCATTGAATCATTCCCGCCTAATTAAACTTTCTCTTTAATTTTTTATAAGTAATGCATAAAAAAGCACCCGTTGAAATTTCAAAGAGTGCCTTATTAATAAGCTCTTATTTTAGTGCACATCTCGTGCTTTTATAAATCCATTAACTCGCTCTATTCACTCAAAGTCCTGAGTATTGATAGGCTTTAAATGAGAACCTAAAAACGCTTCAATGGCTTCAAACGTAGCCAGCCGATTCTCGTTAATACTAAGGTAGTGAGATCCATTTTTTAGTTCAATATACGTTGAATTCTTTCCTTGATTTTCCATTTCATCTTGCATATTTCGACTGTGCAACACTTGAACGCGTCGATCCTGATCCCCATGAATAAGCAATACAGGTTTCGTTATTTTATTAACATTGTATAGAGGCGATCTCGCTTTCAGGTCACTTGCATTTGAACCAATTTGTTCTTTTATAATTTCGTTATTACTATACTTTAAATTGTTTCTTATGAGTAAATCCTGATCCATCACCCCAGCAAAACTGATCGCACATTGATAAAGATCCGGCGTTTTAACCAACCCCATTAAAGCTGCATACCCTCCATAACTAGCCCCTAAAATACAGATATTACCGGAGTCAGAATAACCTTTTTTGATGAGCCACTTTGTTCCATCTTCAATATCATCTTGCATGGCTAATCCCCATTTCTTTAGGCCAGCTTTCATGAAATCATGGCCGTACCCTGAAGAGCCCCTAAAGTTCATTTGTAAAATTGCATAACCACGATTCGCCAGAAACTGTGTCCAATAATCAAAGCCCTCACCATCATAACTAATCGGGCCGCCATGTGGAAAAACGACTGTAGGATATTTTTGTCCAGATTTATGTCCAACGGGTAACGTTAGATAGCCTTCAATGGTTAAACCATCCCTTGCCTGATATGAAATGGGCTTTTTTTCTGCCATAAGTGCAGGTTTTAATTCAGGGTACTTACGTGCAATGGCCTTGATCGCTCCCTTTTTTCGATCAATAAAATAATACGTTCCGGCATGGATATCACTGTAGGATAAATTCAAATAACGAGTTTCGTCTTTACTGACCGAATACAATATATTGAAGGTATCAGGCATTGATTGATTAATACTGGCTTGCAATTTCTTAAATGATGGATCCCAATAAGTATTTCCTTGGCCGTGATTAGAACTTATGCCAACGACCCTACCTCTCTTTTGAGAGTAGATAAGACTTCCATTTAAGTCATATCCATTTTTGTGGGCGACGAGTTCTTTTTTTAACTTCGAGTCTCTCAAATCTACTTTGAAAATAGCGTTAAAATTATTATGCAATGCTTGTACGTAAAGAATATTTGCATCCTTATCGAACCCTAACGGCCATACACCTTCATCACTGAATGCTTCAAACTCCCATAGAGAGTTCCAATCTTGATTATCATTAAAACGATGGAGTATTTGGTAAGTAGAATCTTTTACCTGGGTTAATATTCGTACATTTTTCTGTCTATCAACCATCCAGTGGCGAACATATTTTTTACTTCGTTGAACAGCCCTAACTTTCACCTCTTTTAGAGAAACCTTGAATAGCTTAGAACTATTCCTCATGATGCCATCAAGCTCCATTAAAATATGATTCTCATCACCAGGTAACATATCGACAATTTTATTCTGAAACTGAGGAGTATATTCAAATCCACTTATCAAATCTTTTGGCCAAACGTTTCTTACTTCTTTGGTGTCAATATTCAAAACCAGTAAATATTTCTCAACACTTTTGGTCGCATTTCTGTAGTCTGGAAAGTCACTACTAATCAATATTTGATTGTCATTAGCCCAACGAATCCAATCAAATTTAAATTTGGTATTATCCGTATGAAGAAGAGACTTGGTCTGATTCGTTTTAAGATCTAATACGGTTAAAACTGAAACAGTTTCATTCCCTATAGTAGATCGAACAATAGAAGCAATACTTTCACCATTGGGAGACAATATCACCTGCTCTACTCCTGGTAGACTAGCAAATGCAGAAACAGGTAACGGCTCTACTAAAGCCAACGTTTTATTGAAATAAAATAAACAAATGAATATTAAAAATATCTGTTTGAATCGTCCTTGCATGACCCTACCTTAAAATTTATTAATTTAACGTAATCGAGTTAAATTCTAACACTTAGGGTTATAAATTTCCTTTTATTTAGACTCAGATTATCTCAACACTACGAACTAAAAATAGTAGAAACATTTGAATAGTGCAGAACTCAATTTTAACCGAAATCTACCAATGAAATAGATAATTATTTAATTTCATATTGAAAAACATGTAAATATCTAATTATGCTAATGAATTTAATATTATGAAATATCATCTGTCATTTATTGTTAATGAGCGATTAAAGATTGCGAGTGGAGAGACTTAACCATGTTATGCAGACATTTTAATAAGATAGCTTGCTAAACTTTTCAGGAGAATTCACCTGATCAAAATGGCTATATATCAAATTCATATACTAACGACGTCAGTTTTTAAAACTAGAGAAATAATACTAATATAATAATTTTCGTGATTCAGCATCAGAGTGAATTTAACGATTAGGTTCACTAAGTAAAATCTCTTCGGATTGTGCTCAAATTACAGGCATAAAAAAATCCATTCGTAAGCGGCTAATTTATGTCAAGGCCCCTGATTGGTTAAAAATTACTATGGCATTAGCATTAATTACTCTGCAACGTCGAGGCGATATTGTAAGGATTAGATATCCAGACCTTGAAGGTGGTGTATTGCAGGTCATAACAAGCTAAAGCTGAAAAGCACGGCTATAGCGTTTTCCATTCTTAGGCCAAGAACATCATGCTCAGATAACAGGTGAGTATTTAGGGAAAGAATTTAAAAAGGTGCGTGACTCAATACCAGAAATTAAAGATATGCCTGCTGCTCAAAGACCCACCTTCTACGAAATTCGAGCTTTAAGCGGTTCCCTATATCTTGAACAAGGCTTTTCAAAAGAGTATGTGAATCTATTAATGGGGCATACAAGCCAGAAAATGACTGATGAATACACCGATTAGCATCAAAACTAGGCTGAGTGTGAAGCTAGCTTGAAAGTATTTTTTCTTTTTTAAACAGTTCTTTGCTTAAGTGGCGAACAATTAATACCGAGATAACTATTTTTGTAGCTTGCAGTGAAGTCCAAAAGAAACCGAATACTTGAGCCTCTCCTATTTTATTCACTAATTCAATTGTTGAAAAAAGGAGGATTAGTTTTTTAATGGTAAATATGAAAGTTACTGCCCATGCAAATATACCCAATTGATATCCGATTCGATCCCCATGCAGGAGACCTATTCCAGCTATTAAACAGATGAAGCCATCAAATATTAAAGTGTAATAAAAATTGAATGAAACGAAGCTTAAAGATTTTAAGTCTATAAATTGTCGAGTGGTAGAATCCGTAAATTCAGGAATTAGAATCGCAGTAGAAATAAGGTAAAAAATAGCTAGCCCTAAGGTAAGACTCCCCACTGCCCTTTGCTTTACCATGCCTAATTCCCTATTGGCTAGATACTGGATATTGCGCTGGTTTTGCGCCCAAATTGCAGGCATAAAAAAAGCCACTCGTAAGTGGCTAATTTTAAACAGAATTTTGGTAGGACTACCCAGATTCGAACTGGGGACCTCTACCATGTCAAGGTAGCGCTCTAACCAACTGAGCTATAGTCCTAAAGTGAGTGCAGTCTAATAAATTGATACACACCATGCAAGAGATTTTTACACTTTAAGTACCAATAGAACAGAGAAACCAGTTTAAAATCAATTTGTTAGAACACTACTAGCACTTTTGTTAGCATCTTATGAGCATAGTTGTTTAAATATCAGACAGGTTAACAATCTCGCTGGCTCGCCTTGTCACTTCGTTCCAATCTCCTTCAATTAGCAATTTCGATTCCGTTAGCCAACTACCGCCTGCACAGATGACATTTGATATACCTAAGTACTCTTGATAGTTATCTTTGCTAATACCACCCGTCGGGCAGAACTGAATATCAGGGAACGGTCCAGACCATGCTTTTAATAATTTAGCGCCGCCAATTGCGCTGGCGGGGAAGCACTTTAGCTGGGTCATCCCTGCTTGTGCTGCGACCATTACTTCGCTGGCGGTTGCGACACCAGGTAAAAAAACGCCCTGCCATTGTCCATCGAGCCTTATCCGTTTGGCTTTTTCAATTAATTCAGGGGTAAGGCCTGGGCTGACTATAAATTGTGCACCGGCATCTATCGCTTTTTGAAAATCGTCGGCAGTGCAAACGGTTCCTGCACCAACAATAGCTTCTGGAACATTTTCTCTAATCGCTCTAATTGCAGCAAGCCCAGCTTCGGTTCTAAGCGTCACTTCTAATAAGTGAACGCCACCTGCAACCAAGGCTTTCGCCATTGGAATAGCATGCGCTAAATCATCAATGACGATAACGGGTATTAAGGGTTTGGTATTGGCTAACCATCGATCAAGTTGTGTCATGCTATTTGCTCCTACTACTTTGACTATTCAGTGTCTGCCCAGTCTAACGAAAGTGCCCCTTGGTCTGCTGGGGTAGTATTTTTTCTAAACAAACTGAACAGCTCCCTGCCTAACCCCATGCTGCTTCCTAAACCTGCAGCGTTTAAATCAGCTGCTCCTGAGGTAGAGGCTAAAGAAGCAGAAGGGTCATCACTATGATTAATCACTTTTGCTTTATGCGCGTCTATTTCAATGATGTCACCTTCGCGAATACGATCGATCGCACCGCCTAATAAAGCCTCAGGGCAAAGATGCAACACAGCAGGAACTTTACCCGACGCACCCGACAATCGACCGTCGGTTAATAAAGCGACGTTAAACCCTGCATCTTGCAAGTTCGCCAAAACTGGCATCAGCTTATGCAGCTCTGGCATGCCATTCGCTTTAGGCCCCTGGAATTTAACCACGATCACACAATCACAATTTAACTCGCCTCTTTGATAAGCTTGCTGAACGGATGCTTGATCGGTAAATACCTTTGCCGGCGCTTTGGTATACCAGCGTGACTCAGGCACAGCGGATATTTTAATTAAGCCGCGGCCAATATTCCCACTCAATAATTTAAGACCGCCTTCGCGCATAAACGGCGCATGAGCTGGGGCTAGCACATCTAGATTTAAACTTTCTTTATTAACGTCTTGCCATGCAAGCTGTGCTTCTTGATCGCCATTTCCAAGGGTTTTAATCACTAAATAAGGCTCTTGGCAATAAGCCGATAAATCTTTGCCTAATAAAGTTTGCACGTCTTTATGCAATAAACCTTCGTCTAATAGTTCACGAATTAAAAATCCCATACCACCCGCTTGCTGAAAGTGATTAACGTCCCCTTCACCATTTGGATAAATACGAGTTAATAACGGCACCACATCCGATAAGTCTGAGATGTCTTGCCAGTCCAAAATAATGCCCGCCATTTTAGCAATCGCAACCAAGTGAATACTGTGGTTGGTTGAGCCGCCTGTGGCTAATAATCCAACGATGGCATTCACAAAACTTTTTTCATTCAGCATCTGACCCAGTGGAATATAATCTTGCTCAATGGCCGTGTGCTGAGTTAGTTGTTCTAAGGCGTATTGATTTAATAAGGGACGTAAAGGATCTTCTGGATGAATAAAAGAACTGCCGGGTAATTGCAGCCCCATTATTTCTAATAACATTTGGTTTGAGTTTGCCGTGCCATAAAAGGTGCACGTACCTGCACTGTGGTAAGATTTTAATTCTGATTCCAGTAGCTCATCCTTGCCTACCTCACCCGCTGCAAATTTCTGCCGCGTTTTGGCTTTCGCTGAATTAGTAATACCGGATGCCATCGGCCCAGACGGCAAAAACACAGCAGGTAAATGACCAAAGCGTAACGCAGCCATCAGTAAACCCGGTACAATTTTATCGCAAATACCTAATAGTACGACACCATCAAACACATCGTGAGACAAGCCAATCGCGGTGCTTAAAGCAATTGTATCACGACTGAATAATGACAATTCCATGCCCGACTGGCCTTGAGTAATACCGTCACACATTGCAGGCACACCCGCCGCCATTTGAGCAACGTGACCAAACTCAGCCAAATGAGATTTTATTTGCTGTGGATAATCTTTATACGGCTGATGCGCTGAAAGAATATCGTTATAGGCATTAATAATGCCGATATTCGAAGCCCGATGACTTTGTTTTAAAATCATTTTTTCATCATGGTTTTCAGCAGCGATGGCATGCGCTAAATTCGTACAGCTAACACCATGGCGCGCAGGTTGCTGTTGCAAGCGTTCGGCTTCTGCGGCAATTAAATCTAAATATTTTTTTCGGCTGTCACGGCTGCGGTTAATAATTTTTTCAGTAACCGCTACGATAATCGGGTGCATGGTTAATCCTTATTCGTTTCGGTAACTATTGAGTTCGGTATACATTAATATTAATGCCATCTTGATGTAATACATGCGAGACGGGCAGCTGCTCACTGATTTCTTCGCAGGCCTGAACAAAAACTTTATGCTTATCTTCCCCAGTAAAATGCAAATATATTTTTTCCGCGCGTTTAATAAAACGCCAAGTTAGACTCATTCGCGGCTGCGGTAAAAAGCTATCTTCAATCGGTAAACACCAAGCAGAAGTGTCACTATCTAGCAAAGCAGCCAACTTAGTTGAGCCTGCAAACCAAGATGCGGTATGACCATCTGAACCCATACCTAAAACAACCACATCAATATGATCAATCTGAGTTCGCAGCTGAGTTTCACAGTCCATAATGCCTTCACTAGGAAGCTCAGCGCTGTTTTTTAAACCTAAAAAATACGCTTTTTTTGCATTATTTTGAATTAAATGATCGTGTACTAGTTTTTCGTTGCTGTCTTTATGATCTGTTGGCAGCCATCTTTCATCGACTAAAACAACGGTCACTTTCGCCCAGTCTAGTTCTTGCTGACTCAATTGCTGAAAAAATGCGACAGGGGTTGCTCCACCACTCACCGCGAGACAGGCTTTATTCTTTTCGGCTAAACAGATTTTTAGCTGCTTACAAACAGACACGGCTAATTTCTTCGCTAATACATTTTCGTCATCACTGATCGTTTCTGTCCACATACTATTACTCCGAATTATTTTTTACACTGATATAGTTATGCTTATATCGTGTACTTAGCTAGTTATTTTCATTCCAGAGGCGGCCATCTTTTGCTAACAACAAGGTTGCTGCAGCGGGACCCCAGGTTCCTGCGGTATAAGGTTCGGGAGCACTTTCTGATTCTTGCCAAGCGGCTAAGATAGGATCAACCCAATCCCACGCTTCCATTAATTCATCATCACGTAAAAATAGCGTAGGATTACTGGCTAACGCATCAAACAATAAACGCTCATAGGCTTCTGGTACCCGCACAGCCCTCTTTGTTGCTTCAACATTTTTTGATTCATTACTCTGCTGAGACCTCATGATGTCAGAGCTTTGATCATCGGGATTTAAACTTAACGTCATTGGCCTTATTTTCATCCCACTGCCTACTTTCTTTTCGCATAACTGTAAGCGAATGCCTTCGTCGGGCTGTAGGCGGAAGATTAATTTATTCGCCATTGTTTTCTTATCTTGCAAAGAAAAAATCGAATGCGGTATTTCTTTAAACTGAACCACAATTTCACACGCTCGTTCAGCGAGCCGCTTCCCTGTGCGCAGATAAAACGGCACCCCCGCCCAACGCCAATTCTCGATTTCAACCTTCATCGCTACAAAAGTTTCTGTTTGGCTATTTTCATCAACGCCATCCTCATCACGATACTTAGGCACAGGCTTTCCTTCAGAAACCCCTTGGTTATATTGGCCTCGAACAACTTTATCTTGAATATCTTGCCCTTCTATCGGGCGTAGCGCTTTTATTACTTTTACTTTTTCATCACGCACCGCGTCAGGCTCCATTTTCGCTGGCGGCTCCATAGCGACAATACATAAGAGCTGCAACAAGTGATTTTGCATCATGTCTCGAAATGCACCGACCTGCTCATAAAATCCAGCGCGTTTTTCGACACCTAGCGATTCGGAAATAGAAATTTGAATATGATCAATGTATTTCTGATTCCACTGGCTTTCAAAAATAAAGTTAGCAAAGCGCAATACCATCAAGTTTTGCACCGTCTCTTTGCCTAAATAATGATCAATACGATAAATTTGTGCTTCGTCGAAATATTCAGCGACGGATTTATTAATTTCCTTCGCCGATGCGAGGTCATGACCAATGGGTTTTTCTAAGATGACTTTCGAAGACGTTTGAATTAGTTGATTGGCGTGTAAGTTAGAAACTATATCGGCATATAAAGAAGATGCCGTCGCCAGATAAAATAGTCGATTAGGGCAAGACACTTCAAGGTCGCTGGCCAACGCTTGATACGCTCCAGGCTGCTGTGCATCTAAACAAACATAATTCAAACGCTCGGCAAAGCGCTGCCAACATTCATCTTCTTGATGGCTGCTCTGAACGTGGCTGAATACCGCTTTTTTGACAGTAGCAATCACCGCTTCTAGCTTAAGTGCTTTGCGACCAATCGCAATAATACGACCTTGGGGTAAACGCTTATCCAGCTCAAGTAGATATAACGCAGGAAATAACTTGCGCAAGGCAAGGTCTCCAAGACCACCAAACAGCACCAACTCATAGGGTTGTTCAATCTGCATTCTCTTATTTCCTTAAGTGCTTAAAAATACATCACTTTGTTTTAAGTGTGCACCATAAGCCAGCATTTGCCAGTACTTATTAATGGGGCTGACCACGCCGTAGCGTTTATTCTTCTTTTAAACAGGGATACACCCACTCATCCAACTATATGCCAGCAGAAATCATGCCTACACGCTAGAAGTAGCGGTTTATCAAACGCTGTAACCTTGTGATTCTTTCTCAGAACGCTACAATGCGGCAACTTTTTTATGCTTAACACAGTATTAGTATTTCCGCATTAAGATGCCCTTTGAAAGCTTTTTATCAGCTTGGCCTAGTTCATGCTTCTCAGTATCTAATGCGGATACCTATTTCAGTTATTACAAGGATTGAATCATGATTAAAAAATGTCTTTTTCCTGTTGCAGGTTACGGAACTCGTTTCCTACCCGCAACTAAGTCTATGCCTAAAGAAATGCTTCCTATTGTTAACAAGCCACTCGTGCAATACGGCGTTGAAGAGGCCGATCAAGCAGGCCTGTCTACCATTGGTTTTGTAACCGGTCGTGGGAAGCGCGCCATAGCCGATCACTTCGATATCAGCTATGAATTAGAAGCCGAAATTAGAGGTTCTGGTAAAGAGTCTTTATTAACCTCTATTCGTGACTTAATCGAAAAGAATGATTTTGCCTTTACCCGTCAAAACCACATGAAAGGCTTAGGCCACGCAATTCTTTCTGGCCGCAACCTAATGGGCGATGATCCTTTTGCCGTTGTACTCGCCGATGACCTTTGTGTTGCCGCAGAAGACGGTGAAGGTGTATTAGCGCAGATGGTTAAGATATATGAACAATTCCGCTGTTCAGTGGTTGCGATTCAAGAAGTGCCTGCCGATCAAGTTCACAAGTACGGCGTAATTGCGGGTGAAAACATGGGCAACGGTTTGTACCGCGTCACTGACATGGTAGAGAAACCTTCTCAAGAAGATGCGCCTTCGAACCTTGCTATTATCGGTCGTTATATTCTAACGCCTGATATTTTCGACAAAATTGAAAAAACTGAACCGGGTAAAAATGGCGAAGTACAAATTACCGATGCATTGATGAAGCAAGCACAAGAAGGCTGTGTAATGGCCTATAAATTCCGCGGTAAGCGTTTTGATTGCGGTAGCATTGAAGGTTTTGTAGAAGCCACCAATTACGTATTCGAAAATGTTTATCTTAAAGGCCAAGCCGAGCAAGCAGAACAAGAGCAAAAGAAAGGTAGCAAATAATGGGTGATTTATTAGCGTGTTTTAAAGCTTACGACGTTCGTGGCCGTATGCCAGATGAGTTGAACGAAGACATTGCGTATAGCATTGGCCGCGCGTTTGCTCAATTTTTAAAGCCTAAAACCGTTGTGGTTGGTTATGACATTCGCTTAACCAGCAAGCAAATGTGCGACAAGGTGATTGAAGGTTTACGTGACGCGGGTTCAAATGTTTTAAACATTGGCATGTGCGGTACTGAAGAAGTCTATTTTGCGACAGCACACTTAGAAGCCGATGGCGGTATTTGCGTAACGGCGAGCCACAACCCAAAAGATTATAACGGCATGAAATTCGTACGCGAAGGCTCTAGACCTATCAGCGGCGATACTGGCTTAAAAGATATCGAAATTTTAGCCCATGCTAATGATTTCCCAGAAGTTGATACAAGTAAACGCGGTAGCGTAGAGATGGCTGATACTCGCCCTGCTTATACTCAGCACCTTTTAACCTACGTTGAAGCCGATAAGCTTAAGCCGTTAAAGATTGTTTGTAATGCCGGTAATGGTGGTGGTGGTTTAGCACTGGATGCGATTGAGCCTTTTTTACCGATTGAGTGGATTAAGGTGCATCACGAGCAAGATGGTAACTTCCCTCATGGCGTGCCGAATCCTTTATTGATTGAAAACCGCGCGTCGACTATTAAGGCGATTGCTGACAATAAGGCTGATCTGGGTATTGCTTGGGATGGCGACTTTGACCGCTGTTTCTTTTTCGATGATAAAGGCACTTTTATTGAAGGCTATTACATCGTTGGTCTATTGGCCGAAGCTGCTCTCTTAAAGAATCCTGGCGCTAGTGTTGTGCATGACCCTCGCTTAACCTGGAATACAATTGAGATGGCCGAAGCTGCTGGCGGCAAGGCGATTCAAAGTAAAACAGGTCACGCTTTCATTAAAGAACGCATGCGTTTAGAAGATGCTGTTTATGGTGGCGAGATGAGTGCTCACCATTACTTTAAAGATTTCTTTTATTGCGACAGCGGCATGATTCCTTGGTTACTAGTCGTTGAGCTGATCAGTAAAACTGGCAAGTCGTTAACTCAGCTGGTTGAAGAGCGCATGGCAAAATTCCCTTGCTCTGGTGAAATCAACAGTGTGTTAGACGACGCTCCAGCGACTTTGGTTAAAGTAGAGGCCCATTACGCTTCATCGGGTGCTGAGATTGATCATACTGACGGATTGAGCATGAACTTTGGTGATTGGCGCTTTAATTTACGCGCATCGAATACGGAACCTGTTGTGCGTCTTAACGTTGAAAGCCGCGGCGATCAGGCACTAATGGAAGCTAAAACGGCTGAATTGTTGAAATTAATGAAGGGCTAAGCGGTCTTTTTTTACTTTGTTGGAATAAAATCTGTAAGCGGTTGAATTAATTACAGTTTTTTATTCTAACAAGTGTTGACATAGGGGCATGGTCTACGTATTATGCGTCCCGTTGCCAAGACATTCCTCGATAGCTCAGTTGGTAGAGCAGTAGACTGTTAATCTATTGGTCGCTGGTTCAAGTCCAGCTCGAGGAGCCATTTATTACCTTGTAATGAATTGGATTGCTTAGCAACAGTGTTCGGGATATAGCGCAGTCTGGTAGCGCGCCTGCTTTGGGAGCAGGATGTCGGGAGTTCGAATCTCTCTATCCCGACCATCTTTATCTAAGATGGTCATCTTACGAAATACTCTATTTAAAATCATCAAAATCAAATATACTTTTTTATAGCCTTTATATTTTTATCAAATATATTTTATTGCTAGAATTTTCTGTGCATAAGCAATCCCCTTATTTTATTAGAAATAAATTTTAGGCAAAAAAAAGCAGCTAAATAATAAGCTGCTTTTTTTATTCACTAAATATCAATCAACTGCCAATCAATTAACAAATCAAAACCCTAATCCGTTAAAGAGACTTTCTCGTAAAAATGGCTCAATACTTTGGTCAAGTTATGCGCATCCTCACTACCCGCAAGCTCACGAATAGAATGCATACCAAAAGTCGGCACACCAATATCAATCGTATCCACACCCAACCCTGAAGCGATTGCCGGGCCAATGGTACTTCCACAGCCCAAATCCGTACGCGTTACGAACGATTGATACTTAACACCTACGTCATTACAGACTTGCTTAAAGACCGCGGCAGTAAAGCTGTTAGTTGCATAGCGCTGATTAGCGTTCACTTTAATAACAGGCCCCTGATTGATGATAGGCCCATGATTTTCATCGTGCTTTTCAAAATAATTGGGGTGAATTGCGTGCGCATTATCCACCGAGATCATCAGCGAGTTCGCCATAAGGCGATTACGATCTTCGATACTTGGCCAGATTCTTTCAATAGTATGCTCTAAGAAAGGCCCTTGTGCGCCACAAGCACTCACAGACCCTACCTCTTCATGGTCGGTACAGACAAATACTTTATTCTGACCCGGACCCGAACTTAATAACGCCTGCAAACCGACATAACAACTTAATAAGTTATCCAATCGCGCACTGGCAATAAATTCGTTTTCTAGACCGATCACCGCTGCCGGCTGCGTATCGTAAAAGAATAATTCGTAATCTAAAATCGATTCAACCGAATCAAACTGCTTGCGTACTTCTGCCATCAAGATCGTATTTAAATCTTGTTTATTCTCACCCACAATCGCCAATACCGGCGGCAAGTCGGTTTGCTTATTAATCGTGCGAGCGCTATTCGCTTCACGATCAAGATGAATCGCTAAACTTGGAACCGTCGCAATCGCGCGCTCAAAGTTAATCATCACCGATTTAATTTTGCCATCTATACGCGCATGCACACGCCCTGCTAGGGATAAATCACGGTCAAACCATGGTGCTAGCAAAACGCCACCATACACCTCAACACCCAGCTGGAAATAGCCTTTGTCGATCATATTGGCATTAGGTTTTACTTTTAAACAGGGACTGTCAGTATGAGCGCCTAACAAACGCAGCGGCTGAGATTTATCCGCTAACCAAAAAGCGACAATAGAAGAATCATTACGACGAACAAAATAACCCGCCTGCTCTTGTAACTGCCAAGTTTGATCTTCAAATAATTCGGTATAACCCACAGATAATAGAATACTCGCCATGCTTTCGGTCGCATGAAACGGTGTAGGACTGGCTTGTAAAAAGCCTAATAGAGATTGGTTGAAATCAGGTAAAGATAAAAGAGAGTGTGACATCAGAGTTCCTAAGCGGATCCATCATATATGAGGAAAGCCCGCTTAGGACTTGATCATTCAAAACATGATGACATGCTTCAAACGATCAAATAAACAGCAGGCTTAGCCTTCTTGTTTAACATCCAACAATTCTACTTCAAATACTAGAGCAGAGTTAGCTGGAATTTTAGGGCTAGGGCTTTGTGCGCCGTAAGCCAAGTCAGCTGGGATATAAAGCTTCCACTTATCACCAACAGACATCAACTGAAGTGCTTCAGTCCAACCAGCGATAACGCGGTTAACTGGGAATTCAGCTGGAGTACCACGTTCAACAGAGCTGTCAAAAACAGAACCGTCAGTTAGAGTACCATGGTAATGAACAGATACAGTATCAGTAGCAGCAGGCTTAGCGCCGGCTTCTGCAGCAGCAGTAACTACTTCATATTGTAAACCAGACTCTAAAGTAGTAATACCTTCTTTCTTAGCATTTTCAGCTAGGAAGTCGATACCCGCCTGAGCAGCAGCATCACTTAATGCAGCTTGCTTACGTTCTTGCTCTTCACGAATTTTTTCAAAAGCCGCTTGTAGCGTTTCTTGATCAATACGCTTTTCAGCACCCGACAGTGCATCAGATATACCCGCCGCAATAGCGTCTACATTCAATTCTACAGCGTCACGAGCTAAGCTCTCACCAATATTTAGACCAACACCATAGCTTGCTTGATCAACATGATTATCTAATTTCACTTCGTTCTCCTGGCCACAACCGACCAATAATAGAGCACCCATCGCTAACATAGGTACTTGTTTGAATAGTTTCATCGTTATTCCCCAAAGGTTTATTTATGATTGTTATTATTAAACGGCATTACACTACACCATTTATTCAACAAATCCCATTACAGAACAAATGTCTCAAAGTGATATGGTACTCAAATTTTATATTTCAAGACTTAAAGTAATGAAAATTTAAATCTAAATAAAAAATACAAATAGACTCAGAAAAACTGCCTACATTTTAACCAAGAATTAACATTTTTCTATTATAAAAAATACCCTGATAAAATTTTCAACAATCAAATTGCCCAGCTTGCTGGCGGCGCTGACACTCTCGCTGAACATTTTGGCAAATTTGAAGATCAGCCGTCGTCATTTTAACTTCAATAACACATTGATAGGCACGCTTACGCAACTCACTTCCGTCAATGGTTGAAAGATTGCTATCGCAAGCGGTAGTAATGAAACAGGATGCAAATAATGCGACCATCATTAAGAGATACTTCACAGACATAAACTCTCATTTTTTTTACAGACTCGCATAGACACTCAACATTGTCTAGCAATGGCACGACCCCCTACCCGTTAAAAAAGGATAAGTTCAGCAATAGTTCGAAAAACAAGTCATTTTCAGTAATAATATTAACCACCAGAAATTCCCTCCATTTAACAACTAAAAAAACGGAAG
The DNA here is from genome assembly GCA_047616865.1 of Oleispira sp. Classification (GTDB taxonomy): domain Bacteria; phylum Pseudomonadota; class Gammaproteobacteria; order Pseudomonadales; family Oceanobacteraceae; genus Oleispira. Next base: position 117,734 of record JBLGBO010000002.1, on the reverse strand, counting down.
TCTTATGAATACCGTGACTAAAGTCGCCATCACCATAACCGCATTATTATTAGCGGCTTGCGGCCCCTCTAAAGAAGAGCTCGCACGCTTAGAGCTGCTCGCCCAAGAACAGGCTCGTATCGCTGCAGAACAAGCGCAAAAAGAAGCAACGACCCGTAAAAATCGCATGACTAGCCGCCTTCAAGGAGCAGACCTTCACTGGGAAAATAAAGATTACTTGAGCGAAGAAAATGTACAGTCACTATTCAGCTCGCAAGATAAGCGCTTCGCCGGCCTAACTGACGAAGAACTTGAGCAGCAAAACACTTACTACATTAACTACCCACTACAAGCCGCTCGCTATCAATATAAAAAAGGCTTTCATCCTTTTAGAATTGTGGGTATTCGCAGCCTGCCAAACAGCGGTCCATATAGCAGCCTATTTCCTGATGAAGCCGCAGACTATGCGCCAGGCCACTCTGCAAAGTCTGTGGTTGAATTCGCCCTACATCAAGACTTAGAAAAGAATCGCCTAGGCCAAGACGTATTAATGAAAAATGGTCACCGCTGGGTTGCTACCGTATTAAATTTTAAAAACTACCCAGCATTAAAATCTTATAACCGCGACTGGCAGTGGATTCCTGGTGTCTTTGAAGATATTAAATGGAATGCTAGCCCAGAAAAAACTCACGCCCAAAGTGACAACCGCACACTAGAAGTGCAGCTTGGGTTACGCTTTTGTACTTTAGAAGATCGCTGCTACAGTAATATTGATTATCAAGGCCACCCAACTCATGCAGTTCGCGCAGAGGTAATGAGTATTTATGTCGGTAATCGTGAGAGTGGTGAAATTTTAGCGAAATTTGTGCGTGAAGCAGAATAATCAGTAAGTTTAATTTTAGACATAAAAAAACCGCCACTAGTCAGACTAGCGGCGGTTTTTTATGCTGACAGTTTAAACTTACAAACCAACAGACACATTCAATCCGAAAAACATACCAGCCATTTCGATATCAGTTTCAACATCAGTCGTATCTTCATCCGTCTTAACACTGATCAAACGGTGACCTGCTTCTAAATTCACATCTACCAATGGGATTGGCAAGGTATAACCTAACGCAACCGCTGTATCCGTAATGCCATTGCCGCCATAAGAGATTGCATTCAAATCTGCACGGGCGTAAATACCGAAAGGGGTACCAATATCAACGTTCAAATAGCCCATTGGCATAGTGAAATTCAAATCTTCTCTTTCTTCATTACCCGTCGTTTTTCCTTTAACCGATACAACACCGTCAAACTGACGCGCAGTTAAACCAAAGTTAACATCAATATAAGGAATTGGCAGAGGAACACCCCAATACAAGGTTAGATCCGTATGAGAAAGATCAAACTGCGAACTAGTCTCTTCATTTAAGAAAGGCTGACCTAAGAATGTATAATTTGCTTTACCTTCACCCGTCAAATCCAAATCAGTTTTCATGATTTTAATATTAGGAATCATCGGCAGAGGATGCTCAAAAGCAACAAATAATACGTTATTGTTTTCAGAATCTAGGTTTAGACCATCCTTACCAACATCAACATCACCATCAACATCACCGCTTGCTTCAGCATTCCACATACTAGCGCCGGCCTTAGCGGTAAATAATAAATCGGCCTGAGCCATCATCGGAGTAGCGGCGACAATTGCGACTGCTAATAATTTTTTCATGTTAAATCCTTGAGTAATTATTTTTTTCATTGTCTTAAGCTAAACGACAATCTTAAGATTGTCCTTAGTTTGCCCTTTTTTTATGGCAAAACTCAAGCTACCTAGGTAAATAGTTGGAAATAAATCACGTTTTTGGGGAACTTTTTACAATATTAGACGCTTCGACCTTCTCAAGCTCATTATTAGCTCAATTCCTAGACTATGTCAGTGTTCGCCAGCCAGTACTTTCACCCTGTATTGCGGCATCCACATCTTGCCAATCGCACTTCAACACCTGAGCAAATTCTTTCTGCACTAACTCGAGTTGATTATTCTTATCACTAATATGACTCGCCAATACATGCTGAAGGCCAGGCCATAATAAGCGTGATAATAAATCCGCTGCTTGCTGATTGTTAAGGTGACCAAAATCCCCAGCAACACGTCGCTTTAACGCCGGCGGATACGGGCCCTGCTGCAACAACTGAAGGTCGTGATTGGCTTCAAGCAATAAACCATCACAGTTCTGATAAGCTTCAATCACATAAGGGGTTAATGAACCAAGATCAGATAAAACACCCACTTTGAACTTTTCGTCAGAAACCACAAATTGCACAGGCTCTTGCGAATCATGGGGAACGACAACGGTTTGAATAGTTAAATCATTAATCTGGAATTTGTCATGACTGTCGATGCAGCGCCATAACGGATGGTCAAGCCAGCCAGCAGAACGGGCGGTGCCATAAGTAGAATAGAAAGGCTTAGCAATCGACTCACAAACCAGCGCCACGCCTTTCGCGTGATCACTGTGCTCATGACTAACCAAGATTGCATCAATATCAGTCAATTCAAGAGAGAGCTCTTGCAGACGAATGCGGGTATGCTTTCGATTAAAACCACAGTCAATTAAGATTCGGCTTTCGCCACTATCAATGACTGTTGCATTACCTTTACTGCCGCTGCCTAAAGACGCAAATCTCACTTCACTAAGATTTTTTGCAAATCGGTCAAAAAGCTAACCGCTAACGCATCATCCGCTAATGTTTCTAGATCTTTTTGCAAAGATAGATAAACGCCTAAGCGTGAACGATTCATTTTTAGTAGGTAATCAACATCAGTACCCAACTCATCACTGTTGGTTATCCACTGCCAAAAACTTTTTTCCGGACGCGCTGCCGTTGGATCAAAGATAGTAATGTAATAGGTACCGGTAGAACGATTTAAATCGGTCAGTGTGTAGTCACTGGCAGACAAAGCTTCAGCAACTGAGGTCCAAGCCACCGCAAAATGACCATTTAAGCGTAATACTTGAGTACCTGCACCATCACGCTCCAAACGAGGATTTAACTTAGCCTCCTGCAGCTCGGCCATTGATGCCGATTCTTCTTCGATCGCCATCACCAGCGCTTCAGGGGCAGGAACAACAAATTCCCCATCTTCATCTAATTTAATAGCAGAAACTGAAGTAGCGGTAATGGCTGGAATAACGTAAGAATCTTGAATGGGTAATTCAGGTTGACCCGCAACCGGCTTCATTCTTTCTTGGGGCTTAGAGGTCAAATACCCTTGAGCTCTATCATGAAAGGTATCACCAAAAATAGCACTGCAGCCGCTAAGATTAACCACCAACAATAAAAACACCGCGCGAATCATCAATTATTTCACCAAACCAAACGAGGTTAATACAGCTTGCAATTCATTACGGTACTGCTCAGCCAAAGGCGTTAACGGCAAACGAATACCCGCAGTCATACGGCCCATTTGATGCAAAGCCCACTTAACAGGAATCGGATTTGATTCTGAAAACATCACATGATGCATGGCCATTAGCTCAGTATTTAATGCTTCAGCTTCTTCTGCCTTACCTGCCAAAGACAAACGACATAATTCCGCCATTCTCTTCGGTAATACATTCGCAGTCACAGAAATATTTCCGTGCCCGCCCATTAGCATTAATTGGTAGGCTGTTTCATCATCACCAGAATATACCGCTATTTTATTACCAACCAAGTCAATAACTTGTTTAGCACGGACCAAATCGCCGGTGGCTTCTTTAATACCAATAACTTGGTCAATTTCAGCAATACGAGCAATCGTCTCTGGCAGCATATCAACCGCAGTACGGCCTGGGACATTATAAAGAATCTGCCCTAGATCAACGGCCTTAGCGATCGCTTGGTGATGCAAAAACAAACCCTCTTGAGTCGGCTTATTATAATAAGGCGTCACCAGCAAACAGGCATCAGCACCTAGGTGCTTAGCTTCTTGTGTCAGCTCAATTGCTTCAGAGGTGGAGTTAGCACCCGTACCCGCAATCACCGGAATACGCCCAGCGACTGTTTTGATCACACGGTCCATAACCGCACAATGCTCTTTTGTATTCAAAGTCGCTGATTCACCGGTCGTGCCCACGGCGACGATAGCGTCAGTGCCTTCTTTAATATGGAATTCAACGAGACGATCTAGGTTTTCCCAATCAATGTCACCGTTATCGTGCATAGGTGTTGCCAATGCAACAATACTGCCCGTAATCATCTGCTAAGACTCCAAATTAAACTATTCAATCAAACTAAACGCGCATATTACTCATCAGCGCCTGTGCTTACAAGCAACAATCATCGCTCATCGCTGGATTGCACCGGTTCGACCATTTTAACGGCCTGCGGCCAAGCAGTTAAAATAGCCTTAAACAGGGTCGCCAATGGAATAGCAAAGAAAATACCCCAAAACCCCCAAATACCACCAAACGCCAAAACAGCAACAATGATCGCCACAGGATGTAAATTAACCGCTTCAGAAAATAATAACGGTACCAATACATTGCCATCTAATGCCTGAATAACACCGTATACCAACAAACAATAAAATAACGTTTCACCATAACCAAACTGGAAATAGGCAATAACGGCCACGGGCACGGTCACGACCGCGGCGCCGATGTATGGAATCAAAACAGATAAGCCCACTAAAATCGCAAGCAATTCTGCATACTGTAAATCGAAGATAATGAAGCCAATATAAGTAACGCCCCCTACAATGACTATCTCAACCACTTTCCCGCGAATATAATTAGCAATCTGAATCTCCATTTCAGCCCAAATGGTATTCATCAAGCGACGGTCTTTAGGTAAAAATGACAGAAAGAATCGTGTAATTTGCGAACCGTCTTTCAAAAAGAAAAAGACTAAAATAGGCACCAATACCAAATAAATCAATATCGTAATCGCACCTGGAATACTATGAAACGAGAAAGATAAAATCCACTGTCCTAAAGACGCCAGCTCCTTACCCGCCTGTCCCATCCACTCTTTTACCTGGATTTCAGTAATCAAATCTGGATAGCGCTCTGGCAAAAGCATTAACAATCCCTGCCCTTGAGTTAACATTTTTGGCAGTTCATAAAACAACTGCCCAGCCTGAGTAATCGTCGCGGGAATTACAACAAATAAGATTGCCAAAAAGACACTGACGAATAAGGTGAACATAATGAGGGTTGAGATCAAGTTACCCAACCCTTTACTTTTACAATAGCTCATCCCCCCCTGCAGTAAATAAGCCATAATAATGGCAATAAACACAGGTGCTAATACAGTGCCAAAGCCGATAATGACGGCAAAGCATGAAATCAGCAGCAACAAGAAAATGAGCGCTTCTTCATCTGAAAAATAACGCTCCATCCATCCTTTGAAAACCTTCAACATACTCGCTTACAATCCTTTTTTAATAATAAACCGATAATATTCAACGGTACTTTCTTCATTTTCAGCATTCTGGACACCATCAAAAGTCACAGCTTCTGCATTGACCAACTCATTATCGGTTAGTTCGGAAAATTTATGAAAATCTGCCCAAGACCCCGAGTCTGTAGTTTCAACATACACCAACTGCCCAGGTTCTAATTGTTTTAACGCCAACTTCATTTTTAACAACGGTAAAGGACACGATAAGCCCTTCAAATCCAGTTGCTGAGTAATATTTTGTTTATTTTGCTCTAACACAATGGCACCGATAACGAATGTAAGGCAACATTATAGCAGTGCATTGATCTGAGAATCATTTATGATTTCCACTGTCTATACTACTGAGACCCCAATAAAGGAATTTTATTACCGATGGCCACTCAAACGCCTCGCCCTGCTTCATTTAAATTTATCATTACTGCTATTATTTACACAGCACTCAGTGTTCAATTAAGTTTTTCTGCCAATAATGATTTACCCGAACTTGGCGACTCAACTTCGGGCTTCGTTTCTCAATCTCAAGAACATCAGCTCGGACGTATCTGGCTGCGCCAACTAAGGGCTCAAACCCTGACAATAAACGATCCACTGACGATCTCTTTTATTGAAGAATTAATTTTTCGCCTAGCCCCTCATAGCGAAGTACGCGATCATCGATTTGAATTCGTCGTCATCGACCAAGGCGAACTTAATGCTTTTGCAGTCCCTGGGGGCATCATCGGCATCAACCTAGGTATTTTTCTTCACGCAGATGACGAAGATGAAGTTTCCTCGATTCTTGCCCACGAACTTGCCCACCTCAGTCAGCGCCACTTTGCTCGTCAAATTGAAAATGCTGAACGTCAAGCCCCCATTGCTATCGCCACCCTTCTCGCCAGTATCTTATTGATCGCCTCTAATAACGCCGATGCCGGCTTCGCAGGCATAATTGGCAGTCAAGCAGCATCCATACAAAGTCGACTCGCTTATAGCCGTGAATGGGAGCGTGAAGCCGACCGTACCGGCATGAAAACGCTCGTTAGTTCGGGCTTAGATCCACGCGCCATGTCTTCTATGTTTCAACACATGCTGGCCGCAAATCGCTACAACGAACGTCCACCCGAGTTTTTATTGACCCACCCCATCACTGATACCCGCGTATCCGATGCCGCAAACCGAGCACAAGCTTTTAAAGTGCAAAAGCGTACCCGCAGTTTTAATTTTTTAATCTTGCAGCAGCAAGCAAAAATACGCTACTCAATCCCTATCGCGGATCAACTGTCGTATTTTGATAAAGGGCTAAAAGCAACCACGAACGAAAAAGAAAAAGACAGCTATCGCTACAGCAAGGCTTGGGTGCAGTTTCAAGCACGAGACTACCAGCCAGCACTGGACTCATTATTAGCAATCTCACAGGCAAACCAAGACCAGCCTGCCGTTGCTATTTTAATGTCAAAAGTCCTTGATCAACTAGGGCAAACCGATAAAGCGATAACCTATCTGCAAGACGCTTATCAGCTACGCCCCGACAGCTATCCTATCGCCATCAGTCTCGCTAAGCTTATGAGCCAAAATAACCAAGCAAAAGCGGCCTTAGCTGACATACAGCGCTGGTCAGAACGCCGCGGGACAGATCCCATTATATGGGATCAACTGGCAGATACTGCAAATGAGGCAAAAGAGTTATTACTGTCGTATCGAGCGAAAAGCGAATATTTCTTTTTAACAGGTCAAAAAAATAAGGCGATTAAGCAATTACAGTTCGCCGTTGATTACGCAGAAAAACAGGGGAATTACCAACAACAAGTGCGTTTAAAACAGCGTTTAACTCAGCTGTCAGAAACAAAAGAGTCACTCAACTTTTGAAAAATTGAGTGACCCTCATTAATCACCGGATTAGATAATAATAGGAACCGTGCAGATTATTTATTAGGTGTGAACGTTAACATGCGATTAAGGGATTTTATTGCCTCTAAACGGATATTTTCATCAACCAATATTTCCTGATGCCCTTGCTGCAGCACATCTCGTAAGTTTGTTAAGCCATTCATCGCCATCCAAGGACAATGCGCGCAACTTTTACAACTCGCGCCATTACCACCCGTTGGCGCTTCAATCAGCAATTTATCAGGGGCAGCCTGCTGCATTTTATAAAAAATGGCTTTATCGGTCGCGACAATCAATTGCTTATTAGGCAAGTTCTTCGCGGCCGCAATCAACTGCGAAGTTGAACCCACCTCATCAGCCAAATCAACAACGCTCTGTGGTGACTCTGGGTGCACAAGAATCGCCGCATCTGGGTAAACAGACTTTAGATCAACCAAGGCCTTAGCCTTAAACTCGTCATGCACAATACAAGCACTATCCCAGATCAGCATATCTGCGCCGGTTTCTTTCGCCACGTAGTTGCCTAGGTGTTTATCAGGGGCCCAAATAATTTGCTCACCCTGGTCGGTTAAATGCTTAACAACTTGCAAAGCAATACTCGACGTAACAACCCAATCGGCTCGCGCTTTAACCGCAGCAGAAGTATTGGCATATACCACGACTGTACGCTCAGGATGCTGATCACAATAGGCCGAGAACTCATCAATAGGGCAACCTAAGTCCAATGAACAAGTGGCCTCCAGAGTCGGCATAAGCACACGTTTCTCTGGGCTCAATATTTTGGCAGTCTCACCCATAAACTTAACGCCCACAACCACCAAGGTCGAAGCTGGATGGTCACGACCAAAGCGAGCCATCTCTAATGAGTCAGCAACACAGCCACCGGTTTCTTCGGCTAACGCTTGTAATTCTGGCTCGGTGTAATAATGAGCGACCATAACCGCATCTTCTTGCTTTAGAAGTTGCTTAATTTCAGCAATAAGAAGAGATTTTTTGTCAGCGTCAGCGGTAACTGCAGCTTCAATTTTAGCGTTTAGATGATCACGTACGAATTGTGATTCTTCAGTTACAACGGAGCTAGTCATAGAGGCAAACTTTCCTGCGGAGCTAATTTAAGGACCCTAAAAAGATCGAGAGAGTAAAAATATGGGGACGCAGTATAACACATTCAAGTGCAAGGCTAATGACATATGACAGGGATATATATTGCAGGCATAAAAAAAGGGGTAAGCTCTACGCTTACCCCTTCTTCATATAGTGGTGGGCCGTGTGCGACTTGAACGCACGGCCAATTGGTTAAAAGCCAACTGCTCTACCAACTGAGCTAACGGCCCAAATTCTTTAGTACTTCTAGAACTTGGTGGTAAGTCACTAACCTTACCCAATCTCTATGCTGCGTAGTATACTGAGTTAAAAATAAATGTCAACGTTTTCAGTAACTTACAACAATATATTTTTAAAAAAATATATTCTCGCTTAATGGTGGGCCGTGTGCGACTCGAACGCACGACCAATTGGTTAAAAGCCAACTGCTCTACCAACTGAGCTAACGGCCCTTAAGCGAGGAGGCATATAATACTGATTTAATTTTTCAGCGCAAGCCTTTTTTTAAAAATAATCCATAAAAGACAAGTACTTACAAAAAACCTCCATGACAAACAGACACAATCCTAGGCCTTTGGTGCTTGCAGCCTAGCAAGATAGCGCTCAGCAAGACGTACCGCCGAATCTGATATACCCGGATACTGCTTAATCACCTGAGTTAAAATCTCTTTTGCTTTAGCAGTATTGCCACTGCGATCATAAGAGACGGCCAGCTTATAATGAGAATCTGCAGCTTTATTATGCTTAGGGTGCTGATTTACTACCGTTTCGAACTGTTTAATCGCTAAAGCAAAGTTTCCTTCCGCCAACTGAACTTCCCCAGACCAATAAAATGCGTTAGCCGCTAAAGCATGTTGAGGATAAGTTTTGGCAAAAAGATCTAACTGCTCAAGCGCACGCGTAAAATCTTTCTTTTTAATAAAAGACATAGCACTGGCATACAGATCATCTGCGGATAAAACATCAGCTTTAGCATTGCCATTTGGTACGACTGCCGTAACAGACTGATTCGACAACTCAGACATACGTCGATCAAGATCGAGATAGCGCTGTTGCTGCTGTTTTTGCAATATTTCAATCTTATGATTTTGCTCTTCTACCGTGCCGCGTAATTCAGCAATTTCTTGCTGCATCATTTCCACCATGGTCAATAGTTCGACTTGTAACGATGGTTTCGCAGAATGATTAGTAAGAGGCGTGCTATAAGCAGAAGAAGTAGCATTAGATTGTTGTGGTGCTGCTGCAGGAACGGATTTAACAGCAGGTTTAGCAGCAGGCCCTTGGCCTACTGCTACCCAGCCATCTTCCGCTGCGCTGAACATGGAGATGATCAGCGCGAGGGGTAAGACTGTATATTTCATAAGAAATTAACGGCTCTGGTATTTAATCTCAACACGACGGTTTTGAGACCAAGAATCATCGTTATGACCCATTAGAGCTGGACGCTCTTCACCGAAACTTACTGTTTCGATTTGAGAAGCAGCTGCGCCATTAGCTTGTAGGAAACGGCTAACAGACAAGCCACGACGCTCACCCAATGCTAGGTTATATTCAACAGTTCCACGCTCATCGGCATGTCCTTCTAGTACTACGCGCGCTGAAGAATTGGCGGCTAAATACTGAGAATGAGCAATCAATGCGTTTTTGCTATCAGCTTTGATTGTAGTGTTATCAAAGTCGAAGTAGAAAACAGTAGCTTTCATCAAAGCTGCTTGAGCTTCGTTTGCAGCCGCATCAACCTGTTTACTAGCAACAGCTTGAGGTTCAACACCCTTAGTTTCAACTTCAGCAGCAGTTTCTTGCGCAGCAGCATCAAGTGGTTGTAACTCATCGCCTTCTGCAAGATCACTGTTACTTGCACATGCAGTCATCAATACTGCACCAAAGGTCAATCCTAATACTTTAACTAATGCATGCTTTTGCATAATTTTACTTCCCATTTTTTAAGTCTAACGTTGTTTTTAATTATTTCGCTTAATCATTTTTGAAACAGTAATCTCGCTGATTATCTCAACGGTCTATTACTTTAACAAAGGCGACCAAGCGGGTTCTCGAACATCACCATATTTCGATGGTAAACGAAATTTAACCTCTCCATCTAGTGAAACCGCAGCCAAAATACTACGATCACCCATACTTGCTGCATAAACTACCATACTTCCATTCGGCGCAACACTAGGAGATTCATCCAATTGAGTCTCAGAGGTTAAAATTTGTAAAATACCCGTTTTCATATTTTGAGTTGCTATATGAAAGTCTCCACCATTTCTGTGAACCATTACCATTTTACGGCCATCAGGGGTGATTCGAGCACGGGCATTATAGTCTCCCTCAAAGGTAATCCTTTTCGGTTTACGATGCTGTAGTGATACTTTATATATCTGTGGCTTACCTATTCGGCTCGAGGTAAAAATCAGGCTTTTACCATCTGGCATCCACTGCGGTTCAGTATCAATACCATAATGCGTAGTTATGCGGTCAAGCTTACGCGTTGCAAGGTCCATAACGTAGATATCTGGATTACCGTTGCGCGAAAGTACCATGGCCATCTGCGTATCATCCGGAGAAAAAGCCGGAGCACTGTTTGAGCCCTTAAAAGATGCAATTTTCTCACGCTTACCACTGGCAATTTCTTGAATAAAAATCTCACTGCGGCCATTTTCAAAACTTGCATAAGCTATCTTTTTACCGTCGCTAGACCATGCTGGCGAAATAATAGGTTGCTTAGAGGAAAAGATATTCTGTTCACGAGCACCATCCGCATCGGCATAACTTAAGTTAAATTGAGTTCGCTCACGATTGGTGGTGACATAAACTAATTTTGTCGAGAAGGCACCTGGTAAACCGGTTAAGGCTGCAAAAATGCGATCACTGACAAAGTGAGCAATATCGCGCAGTGCTGAAGCACCGCCCGTCAATTTTTGATTCATTAAAACAGTTCGAGTATTCACATCAATTAACTTAAAGTTAATGATATAACCTCCCCGAGTATCCGGATTAATTTCACCGACCACCAAATAATCTTGCTTTAATAACTCCCAATCACGATAGAAAATTTCTTCCTCGCTATTCGGCAAACTGAGCATTTCAGTTTTTGGCAAGCTGTTGAAATAGCCACTTCGACCTAAATCATCTGCGACTATCTGAGCGACATTTTCAGGCAATGCGGCTAATCCTGCCCATTTAAAAGGTACAACCGCCATCGGTATCGCACGCTGATTACCTTGGGTAATTTCGATTACTAGCTCGGCTCGAGCTTGTAATGCCAATAAACTTAATACCACAATTTGAAAAATTAACTTCATTACCACACTGCATCCTCAGGCCTAAAGGCCATAACAAAACTTCTAAATTGCTGCTCAAATAATCGAGTTTCTTTTGGCACGGGTAACGGCTGTGCACGGCTTACCGCGGCCAATACTGAACGATCCAATGCCTCATTGCCACTACCGGAAATAATCGAAACGTTAATGACTTCACCTGTTGGCACCAACTGAATTCGAACCACGACCTCCATATCTGGACGAGCACTGGGAGGGTAACGCCATACCTTAGAAATTTTCGCCCGTATCTGAGCAGCCACATCATTGGTAATTTCAGCATTTTTGTTCATCTGCTGCTCTTCAGCCATGGCTTTTTCAATTGAGCGCTGCTGTTGTTCCTCCGCAAGCGCTTTCATTAAAGATTGCTCTTGCGCCTGCTCAAATGCTTTTTGCTCAGCTAATTCTTTCTTTTTCAGCTGCTCTTTCTTGATATCTTTTTTCTTTTTCTCGTCCGCTTTCTTCTTATCCGCTAATGACTTCGCTTTGTTTCTTGCAGCTTCGTCACGACGCGCTTTGTCTTTAGCGGCTTTTTCTTGTGCAACTTTCTTTTTAGCCGCTTTTTTATCCGCTAAATACTTTTTCCAGTTCTCGTCTTTACGACGTTTTTCTGCTGCCAGTTTTTGCTGCTTAGAGTATTTACTTTCAGTTTGAATGACCTTGGCTTGAATATTCTTCGGCGTCGGCTCAGCCAGCTGTCGTTTTTCTTTTGGCCACTCAATCGCAAACAGCGCGATAACTACGACATGCAAGATAATAGCAACAACAATGGCGAGACCATAGCTTTGCGGATCGAGCAGTTTTTTTAGCCATGTATTACCCACCATGTTTACAAACCTGCTTGTGGGTCGGGTGCTTCAGTAATTAAACCTACAGACTTAGCACCCGCGGTTTGTAAACTACCCATGAGTGCAACCACGACACCATACGGAACTGATTCATCGCCGCGAACTAAAACATCAGTTTTAGGCTGACTTTTTAGCAAAGTTGTGACGTATTTTTGAATATCCACCAGCGCCATGGCCTTAGGATCGTCACTGCCACGCTCAAGGTAATACAATCCTTTTGCCGAAACGGAGACGATCAACTGATTTTCATCTTGTTCTACGGTTACTGGGCTTGCGTCAACATTTGGCAAATCGACATCAACCCCTTGATTCAACATCGGCGCAGTTACCATAAAAATAATTAATAGCACCAGCATCACATCAATGTAAGGTACGACATTGATCTCAGCCATCGGTTTGCGCTTAGCGCCTCCAGGAAGGGCGAGTGGTGATACTCCAGGCATTATTCTTCACCCTTCTTTGGCTGTTTCATGCGATGTGTTTGACGATACAAAATAGAAGAGAACTCTTCGCCAAAGGTTTGCATGCCCGTCACTAACTGCTCTACTTTAGTCGTGAAGCGGTTATAAAAAATCACGGCAGGAATAGCGGCCAACAAGCCCATTGCAGTAGCAACCAAGGCTTCTGAAATACCAGGAGCAACTGAGGCAATTGTCGCTTGTTTCATCATCGCCAAACCTTGGAAAGAATGCATAATCCCCCAAACGGTACCAAATAGACCAATATAAGGACTGGTTGAGCCAACGGTTGCTAAAAACGATAAGTGGTGTTCCAGTACTTCCGTTTCACGACTGATCGTAATACGCATCGCACGCAGAGTACTTTCCATAATAGTGTCGGGCTCATCAGGTGCTTGCTGGCGAATCTTACCAAACTCTTTTAAGCCACTAGTGAATACATTTTCCACACCAACGGGTTCAGGATTATGCTGGCATTCTTTATAAAGCTGGTTTAAATCAACTCCAGACCAAAAACGCTCTTCAAAGACATTTAACTGCTTACGCGTTGTCGCCAGTAAACGCCAGCGCTGCACAATAATCACCCAAGAAGCAACCGAGGCTAAAACTAAAAGCAACATGACCAACTGGACGACAAAGCTGGCGTTAACGATTAACGAAATAATCGACATGGATTGCTCTGCGGATACTTGCTCCATGAAATTTTCCTTACACTGTATTTACGGGTTATATATTCGAGCTGAACGCTTATAAAAGTTCAACTTTATTTTAATTTTATTTTCTTTATTCGTTCTTGTTCGTAGGTTCTGGCAGACCAAAATGGCGATAAGCCAATTTCGTCGCCGTACGACCTCTTGGCGTGCGCATCATATAACCTTGTTGAATCAAGTACGGCTCTAGCACATCTTCAATGGTATCGCGCTCTTCGCTAATCGCGGCGGCTAAACTATCAACGCCAACAGGGCCACCATCAAATTTCTCTAACAGCGCCAATAATAAACGGCGATCCATATGGTCAAAACCTTGGCTATCGACTTTTAACATATTTAACGCAGCGTCAGCACATGCCTTGGTTATAATACCATCACTCTTTACTTGCGCGTAGTCACGAACTCGACGTAATAATCTATTGGCTATACGAGGAGTCCCGCGTGAGCGACGGGCAATTTCTTCCGCCCCTTCTGGCTCCGATTCTAACCCCATCAAACGCGCTGAACGAGACACTATGTGTGATAAATCGGCGACATTATAAAACTCTAAGCGCTGAACAATACCGAAGCGGTCACGTAATGGAGAAGTTAATAGCCCGGCACGGGTTGTTGCTCCCACCAATGTAAATGCGGGCAGTTCTAATTTAATCGAACGGGCTGCAGGTCCTTCACCCACCATAATATCCAGCTGATAATCTTCCATCGCCGGATACAGTATTTCTTCGATGGCAGGATTTAAGCGATGAATTTCATCAATAAAAAGGACATCACCTTCTTCAAGGTTGGTCAGCATAGCCGCTAAATCACCGGCTTTTTCTAGTACTGGACCCGAGGTACTTTTAATATTTGCCCCCATTTCATGGGCAATAATATTTGCCAATGTTGTTTTACCTAAACCCGGCGGACCAAAGACCAAAGTATGATCAAGGGCTTCTTCACGGGCACGCGCTGCGCCAATAAAAATTTCCATCTGTTCACGTACCGCAGGCTGACCTTGATAATCCGCCAAAGTATCTGGGCGAATCGCTCGATCCTGCCTATCGTCACGTTTAGGCGATAGATCATGATCCATCGGCGTGGCACTTACAAAACGATCACTTTCGATCATATAAACTGTTGTTCCTATTTTTTACATCATGCCTTTTAAAGCACGGCGAATCATTTCTTCTGAGCTATCAATTTCTGCTGGCATTTTATTTAACATTTTTGTCGCTTCTTGGGGTTTATAACCCAAAGAAATCAACGCAGCCTCTGCCTCTGCCAATAAATGATTGCGACTGGCCGTTTCCGAATGCTCTACAGCGGCCCATAAAGGCGCTTGGGTTTGCCATTCTTTCAGACGATCCTGCATTTCTACAATCAAACGCTCGGCGGTTTTCTTCCCTACACCAGGTAACTTTGTTAATGCCGTCACTTCGTGATTTTGAATGCATCGAGCAAATGTATCGGCATCCATACTGGATAAAATACCCAGCGCTAACTTAGGTCCCACACCACTGACTTTAATCAAAGTGCGAAACATAGTGCGCTGCATTTTATCACTGAAGCCATATAATAATTGCGCATCTTCTCGCACGACTAAGTGAGTCAGCAAGGTGATTTTACTGCCCAATGCACCAATATCTAAAAAGCTCGATAAGGGTGCCTGAACCTCATAACCCACACCGTTTACATCAATGAGTAAATCTGGGGCTTGCTTTTCAATTAACACGCCACTTAAACGTCCAATCATTGTCGCTTGTTCTCACACTATTTTAAAACGCTAGATTAACAGCTTACCTTACCGCATGCGACCTCGACTGAACTTACTCAGCCCAATATTAGCCACTAAACTGGCACTAGTGTGGGCATGAGTGATGGCAATGGCCAAAGCATCCGCAGCATCTTCTTGCGGCTTGCCAGGCAGCTTTAATAATAACTGCACCATATGTTGAACTTGAGTCTTATCCGCGCTGCCTTTGCCCACCACCGCTTGCTTAACACTGCGCGCCGCGTATTCGGATACGGGTAAGTTATGCTGCACGGCCGCCACAATGGCAACCCCACGCGCTTGACCTAACTTCAAGGCCGAGTCGGCATTTTTACCCATAAAGACTTGCTCTATAGCAAACTGCTGTGGGCAGTAGGTCTCGATAATTTCATTCACTCCAGCAAAAACTTGACCCAGTCGCTGAGGAAGCTCTTTCTCGGTAATGCGAATACAGCCACTGGCAATGTATTCAATTCTTTGTCCTACCGCATTGATCACGCCATAACCTGTAATGCGAGAACCAGGATCAATACCTAAAATAATAGCCATATAGCTCGTTTAAACTCATCTATCGTATCAAGCTATTCTATCCACTTCCTTCTCTAGCAGATAGCGGATATTTTTTTATTAAGGTTTAATCTTACTTACCGTATGATTGAGGAAAAATAATAAAAGACACCACCGCTATGACACTAGAAAGCCAGCTACCACTCTTTGCTCGCTACCCGATTATTGAGCAGCAACTTTGCCCCCAGCAATTCGCCTGTTTACCAACGCCTGTAACAGCCTTAACTGGATTGGCCGCCAATGCTTGGATTAAACGCGACGATTTAACTCATCCAGATTATGGCGGTAATAAAATACGCAAACTGGATTTTATTCTGGCCGACATCAAGCGCCAAAATAAAAAACACGTCATCACGTTTGGCGCAATCGGAACAAATGCAGGCGTCGCGACAGCAATGATGTGCCAGCGCAATCAACTTAAGTGCACGGTTTATCTATTTGAGCAACCACTCAGCCAAACAGTGAAAGATAACTTGGCATTAATGCAAGCTTATGGCGCTGAATTGATTTACTGCGGTTCATTATTTAAAACGGTACTGAGCTTTTATAGCTCACGCTACCGACTGAAGCGTGACAGTTATTTTTTATGGGCGGGATGTTCAAACTCGGTCGCTACCTTTGCCTATATCAATGCTGCATTTGAATTAAAACAGCAAATTTATCAGCAACAATTACCCGAGCCAGAACATATTTTTGTTCCTGTTGGCAGCTGTTCCACACTGGCAGGTTTAACCCTTGGAGCAAAACTGTGCAACCTCAATAGCAAGGTAGTGGGCATTCGAGTAGCCCCTGCATACTTAGGTCCTTTTCCTGCTTGCACCGTGGGTGAGGTTAACAAGGTGATTAAGCAAGCAGCAAAACAGATGCATGCATGGGGTATTGACGATATTAAAAGTATTGGGCGTATACCTGACTGCTGTTTTAATAATGATTTCTACGGTGATGGTTATGGCCTTGCCACTGAAAAGAGTCAGCAAGCATTAGCCGTTTTTCAACAGCATGGCATTCAATTAGAAAATACTTATTCAGGTAAAGCTGCTGCTGCTTTTATAGAGCAACTCAAAACAAGTGAGAAACCGCAGCTTTTTTGGCAAACTTTTAATAGCGCAGACGCACGATTAAAAGCTAAAGAAAACACACAAGCGAGTGCAACATCCCCGTTAAGCCCAGCCCTTAAACACTATCTTATGGACTGAGTCTCGACTCATTTTTAATGCCAATTAGCAAGGCCAACTAATAAGGCCAACGTCCAAGCACCTGACCTTGCTCACTGGTTAGCGTGAAGGATTTTATGGCTTTAGGAATCTTCACCAATACACAAGGGGAGGTTATTAACTGGGCTTGCAAACTGTTCGCCAAAGGCGGTGAAATTATACGCGCTACTTGCCAATGATTTTGCTCTAATAACCAATTAGTCAGTTTTAGGCTGTAACCTGCACTCGGCTTTTGGCCTGCACTGACAATAAGAATACTGTCTGCGGCGAAATCGATATCAACGGACTCAAACTGTTCTCTCGCTCTAATAGGTAAGGCATTCCACTCCTCTGCTTGATCGAACCAAAGCTGGCTTTCAGTCTGAGTAATGAAACATTGCTGCCTAGCACTACTTTCTGGCACTTGATAAACAGTTTGTGCTGGCTGTGAGCCACAGGCAGAGAGCAGACCAGTCAGCAGGATTGAACACGTTAGTAATACTGAATTTTTCACTTTAATCACTTACCTTTTTAAATGGCTGTTGGCCGCTAATCATTGTACTTAATTAGCGCTATTTATAGATTTAGCGACAGTCGTCGCTTTTATATAAGACTCAGTATCTTCTATAGAGCGCGTATATTTTTTAATTACTCGCGGGCTTATTAACTCCCCTGCTAAAGTTGATGCCGCGCCGATACTGCTGGTGAGATAATTAACTGACATATTGATATTCAAACTCGACTGCTGCTCATTAATAACCAAAATGGCAGATTGGGCCAAGGTTGGGTATTGGCCGCACGACTCTCCGGCATCACAGATTTCATTATCAAAGTCCATATCGGAACCTGTCGAAATGGTATAGCGGCCTTTGGCGAGCCCGCTGACCTGATAATTGTATTCCCCTTTATTGGCGATATTAGCACCACTGGGAATCACCGAAGTAAATACACCATCGTTGTTTGCCACCGCCTCTTCATTCAATACCACCACATACTGTACACCTGCGTTCGCGGTTAACTGTGCGTTACCAATTTGCAGCACCACCGAAATTACAATCTCATCAATGCCGACCGCATCAGAAGAAATATTAATCGATGCATAATAAGTTCCTTCGGTCATTTGTCCTCGAGTCACGGTAGCGGTGTACTCTCCTAAGCCAGAATGTTTACTCAACGCAAGCCAAGAGCCACCCTCGCCATTATCGGCATCGCTAATCGTTGCGGTAATCGCACCAAGTTCACTATCATCGTTTACGCTGCTGGCAATCAAGCGAAATGAGCGCATCACCTGACTGACATCAAAAAATACGCTATTAGCCGAGGTCAATATTCTTGGTGTGCCATCACCCAGTGATTTCAATACCGCTTTATGCGCATCAATTAAGCCATAGCCAAATTTATTATCTCGTCCCGCATCACCAATATCTTGGGTTAAATGCCCCCCGATTAACAAGTCACGCAATTCGAAATGATTTAAATCGGGTTTTGCTGATTTCATTAACGCTGCAATACCAGCCACATGAGGAGCGGCCATGGAGGTACCTTGTAAATAGCCGTAGGTTAATTTAACCGCACCATTACTATCATCCCCCCAGCTGCTCATCACCCCTTGATCGATAATAGAATCGCCCCCCGGAGCCGCCACATCAATAAAACCACCAAAATTAGAATAGCTGGCTAACTCGCTATTACGATTTGTCGCCGAGACAGAAATGACATTGTCATAGCTGGCGGGATAAAACGGCGCTGACGATGATTCATTACCCGCCGCGGCAATCACGATAATGCCTTTACCCATGATCGCATCATAAACCGCCTGCTCAATATTAGAAGAATCTGGGCCACCTAGACTTAAATTAATAATATCGGCAGGCTCACCCGCAATGGCATTATGGCATTGTGTATTGTCCCCAGAATTTAGCTGTGCTGCAAAACACAGCCCCGCAATAATTTGGCTACTGGTTCCGCCATCACGACCTAAGACTCTTACCGGCATAATTTTCACACCAGGAGCGATCCCCGTGCCACCAATGTCATTATTACTTGCGGCAATCGTGCCCGCGACATGCGTGCCATGAAAGCTACTGCTCTGGCCGCCATTACTTTTATCGCCAGGGTCATTGGCATTCTCATCTCTCTCAATAAAATCATAACCCGCTATTAAATTGTCCGATAAATCAGGGTGCGCTGTTAATACACCCGTATCAAGGACCGCGACAGTCACATCAGCACTACCTCGACTCCCCATAGCTTGCCAAGCCGACTCTAGATTTATACTGTCGTAATGCCATTGACTGGTATACAAGGGATCAGTCACAGCGGCGAGTGCTGTCGGGTAACGTTTCCAATTAGGTTCAGCGTAAAGAACATCATCTTGCGCGGCCAGCAAACGAGCTGCTTGTAGGGTTTGCCAGCGACTATTATTGTCTAATGAAGCACTGTAATTAATATTGCGAGCTGCCATAAATTGACGAGCATTCGTCAAAGAAAACGTTTTTATTCGCCCCAAATCCATACGTTTAATCAAGCCATTAGGCCGCTTTTGCAGACTGGATTGTGCCTGCACAGTATTGGGCGTAGATTCCTTCATCATGACAATCAATTCACCCGCGACAAAGTCTGCTCCTCCTGTCGCCGCTTCAATGTGCAACGAGTAATTGCCATGACTGTGAACGTATTTACCGTCAACCTCGGTTTTGCTTGGCGAGACTGCCGTTAACTGAATAAAATAACGGCCATTAGCGGGCACAATAAAAGGCACTTCTAAATGCCCTGAGCCCACGTCAGTCGTGGTATTAAATAAAGGATTGTCGGTATCAGCACTGCTAAAGACTTGGAACTGAATAGATTCAAATACACGATTAACTTCATCAGCAACCTGTAAATTAATCGTCTGATCTTTTTGCAATTGAACTTGATAAAAATCATCACTATCGCTTACGTCAACAACCCCTGATAAGCGAGTATTCGTCGCTAAAGGCTGAGCGCTAGTGAAACTATTATTTTCTCTATTTGGCTCATTAGGTTCTCGAGTATCAACATCAACCAAGGTATTCGATGCAGCAAATATTTTACCACTAATCTCCCCAGACCGAATATTCACCCCCCTTTCTGAAGTACCTTGTTGGCCACTGGCTGTTTCATATTGCAGTTTTATGATATGGAAACCCGCTCGATTAAACGTATGCTCCACATTTTGATCTTGCTCAGGGGTCCGATTGCTTACACTGCCATCACTGAACTGCCACTGCACATACGCTAAGGTTTCATCAGTTTCAGTACTAAACACCCACTGTGCAGGAATGATATTCTCTTTTGATACATAGACAATTTTAACTAGATCATCATCCAATAAAGCGTCATTACTGATACCACACCCTTGTAATAAGAAACTCAGTAACAAAATAATCAAACCATAAATTTTTAAATCAAAGGCTCTTAAACCAACGGCTCTTCTGAGGTCACAACTCATCATAAACTTAACTACCAACATCATTTCAAATAATACATGCCGCCAGTTTAGCCTGTATCAATGCGACAACCTAACTGCGATTAATAGCTAATATGTAGAATAGATAGCATTTTAAGAACAAATGTTTCTCTTCCTTATAAATCATTAACCATAAGGTTCGACTTAAGGCTTTTCTTCTACACTAAGACTATGAAATATTGTGAATACCGACACCCAGACTTTGGCCAGTGCAGCAATCCATTAGCCCCTAATGCATCAGAAGGTCTATGTTTCTGGCATCAAAACACTGAAAAAGCAGATACTGGCTTGAAAGAAAAGCTCGAGCAAGAAGTTGCCAACAACCATCGACTAGTGGGTTATCAACTGCGTAAAAGCCAACTCAGCAGCATAAATCTCGTGAATATTGGTCACAAAGAGGGCTTTGCCCTCATCGATTGTGACTTATATCGTGCTGATTTAAGCGAGTCCCACTTATTTGGCTGTGACTTGTCTGGGTCATCTTTAATGAAAGCCGACCTACGTTTCTCTAATCTGCATTGTGCCAACCTAACCGGGTGCAATTTATTAGGTACACGACTTGAAGGCTGTCGCTTAGATAACGCCGTATGGGGTGATCAAATTATTCAAGAGCAACAAGCCTTGAATGCAACAACAGAAGCCAGTCGGCTAGACTATTGGCAGCAAGCTGAAGAGATATATCGAAATTTAAGAAAAGCGACAGAGCAAGAGGGATTATTTGAAACTTCTGGGCTATTTTTTGAACGGGAAATGGTCATGCGTCGCTTTCAAATGCCGCTATTTTCTACACGTCGCTTATTTTCCAAAATCGTCGATTCTTTTTGCGGTTATGGTGAACGTCCAACTCGAGTAGTTATGTTTTCTATGTTGGCAATATTATTCTTTGGTGCCTGCTACTTTATTCTCGGCATTAATGACAATGGTACCCTTATCGCTTTGAACAGCGAAAACTCACTACTGGTTAATATCAAACAATTTTTCACCTGCTGCTATTTTAGTGTCGTCACCTTTACGACCTTAGGTTACGGGGATTTAACCCCACTGGGACTATCACGGTTTTTGGCTGCCACTGAGGCCTTCATCGGCAGTTTTACTCTCGCATTATTCGTCGTTGTTTTTGTTAAAAAAATGACTCGTTAGCTTTTTGTATATCAAAAAGACCGATAATTTACTTATGTGCTATGGGTTATTTTGAGTCGAGAAAATTCTTCGGCTAAGCTGTCAGCAACATTATTGCGCCCCATACTAACCAGGAAATCGATTAAATTTTTTAATAATACTTCGGCCTGAATTCGCGCCTCATACCGGAGCTTAACCGGTTCATTATCATCAACCATCACAGATAACATATTAAAGTGTGCATCGGATAAAACCTTCTCCGACTGTGGCTGCTGCTGATAGCAATTCAGTGCTTGAGCAAGGTTCATGCTCGCTAACGAATAAAAGTGCATAAACGAAACTCTCTCATTCGGGCAAGTAAAACCATTACGAGCATGTTCTAAGGCTTTTTCAAATTCTAAAATGGCCGATTTATAATCTTTTTTATGATAATAGTCACTCCCCAAGCACGTACACTGCTCCCAGTCATTTAATGCTTGCTGTGCCCTCTTCTGGGAGTGGGTTTTCCTCCTTAAAAACAACAAGAATCTAAACATATCTTCATCCAATCTAAATGATAATAATTATCATTCAATCACCTAAAGACTATTATTTCAACCCTCTTTTTAGATTCCTCTACCAAAAGGCAAAATTTTTGCCCTTTGTACCGCTTCTTTATTAGCCTTGGTCTAGAATTAAAGTAATACATGAGCATTATCTGAACGGTATAACTTACAACGCTGGGAGCCAAGAGTGCCGGATAAAGAACTTCACGATAAATACAGCCAACAAATTCCTGGCTTGCTGGCTGAGTTGAAACGCTCGGCACAGCGCTGGATTGACGAGCCAGAACAAGAAAATTTTGATCATTTTTTTACCAAAGTACTGGATATCAGTGGCAGCGCCGAGATGTTCGGCCATATCGCTATTGGCAACATTGCTAAATCAATGCAAGCTGAAATGTCTCCCTTTTTTAGAAGCGATAAAAAGCCTAATCCCAGTGAGATGAAGCGTATCATCGGTATAAATGAACAGCTTCTTAGTATGTTGCAATTGCCAACAGGGGTTCAAAATACAAAAATTCGTGAAGTATTGTTTAAAGCCAACGTTATTAATCACGAATTAATGCACGTCATTGTTTTAGAAGACGAGCCAACATTGGCTGAAGATATTAGCCACAAGCTAGCCAGCGCTGGCTTTGAAATTTCAATAATTGCTGACATTACTCAGATAAAGTCTTTTTTTAAAGAAAATACCTGCTGCATTTTGGCCAATCTTGATAACTTAAATAATGAGCAAATAACGCTAGTTGCCGAGATTGAAGAAATAAGATCATCCATTCCGCTTATATTTCTATCCAAAGATAATAGTATGCAAGCACGCCTTAAAGCCGTTCAAGCAGGCGGACAAGCATTCATAATTAAACCGTTAGATTATACCCAATTATTACGCGCGATTGATTCTCTAACAGAGAGACACCTTCAGAAGAAATACAGAGTACTGATTGTTGACGATCAAAAATCCTTATCTGACTATTATTCAAGTATCCTTGCCGCCTCAAACTTTGAAGTACTCGCGGTCAATGACCCAGAACATCAGTTAATGCCCGCACTGATCGACTTTGTGCCCGACCTCATTTTATTAGATCTCTATATGCCTTACTGTAATGGCCAGGATTTGGCGGGGATTATTCGGCAAATAGATAATCTAATCAGCATTCCCTTAGTATTTCTTTCTGCAGAAGCCAGCTCAGACTTGCAGTTACGTGCCATGTCTACCGGCGCTGATGCTTTTCTTACCAAGCCAGTCTCGCCCGATGATCTATTATTAACCGTGCAGTCCCGCATTAAACGCGGCCGAGCGGTGCATGATTTGGTAACCAAAGATCCCTTATCTGGACTATTAAATAGGCGTGAGTGCATTCGCCGTTTAAATGAAGAAATCTCCCGTAGCCGTCGTAACCAGACGCCATTGACAGTGGCAATGCTCGACCTTGATCATTTTAAAAAAATTAATGATACGCTTGGGCATGGAATCGGTGATTGGGTCATCAAATTTTTCTCTCGCAGTATGCAAATGATTTTTCGTGAGTGCGACATTATTGGTCGCCATGGTGGCGAAGAGTTTGTCGTTATCTTCCCTGATACCGAATCTGAGGCAGCACAGCTAGCGTGTAAACGCTTAAAAAAATACATTATTGCCAGTAAAATCGATTTACCGACTTCTTTTACTTTTAGTGGTGGCATCGCTTTATTAAATATTAATGATACCAGCGCCTCTATTTTAGATCGTGCTGATATGGCTTTATATAAGGCCAAACAAAAAGGCCGTAATAAAGTTATTACGGCCACAGATAATCCAACAGGTTAAGCAATATTTCAGCGGGTAGTAAAGGTCAGCTTATCCTCAGAAACATCCGCATAGATATTTTCACCAGGCATAAACTCTCCGGATAATATCGCTTGCGCAAGCGGGTTTTCAATCCATTGCTGAATCGCCCGCTTTAACGGCCTAGCACCAAATACTGGATCATAGCCTAAGTCCACCAGCTTAGTGGTCGCTGCATCACTTAATGTAAGGGTCAAATCACGCTCCTCTAAGCGTTTAGATAATGCCTGCAACTGAATGCCTGCGATGCCTCTAATTTGATCTTTAAGCAACGGATGAAAAACTACCGACTCATCAATTCGATTAATAAATTCAGGTCTAAAATGCGAGCCTACAATTTCCATTACGGCAGCGCGCATCCCTTCGTAGTTTTGATCGATGTTGTCACTGCTAGATCCTAATGCCATGGTTTGTATCACATCAGAACCGAGGTTTGAGGTCATGACCAAAACGGTATTTTTAAAATCGACTCGACGCCCTTGGCCATCGGTCAACTGCCCGTCATCGAGTACCTGTAGCAGAATGTTAAACACATCGGGATGTGCTTTCTCCACTTCATCCAATAAAATCACTGAATAAGGTTTACGGCGAACAGCTTCGGTTAAATAGCCACCTTCTTCGTAGCCAACATAACCTGGAGGTGCACCAATCAAACGCGCAACTGAATGTTTCTCCATATATTCTGACATATCGATGCGAATCATCGAGTCATCACTATCAAATAAAAACGTCGCGAGAGCTTTACATAATTCTGTTTTACCGACCCCCGTTGGGCCTAAAAACAAGAACGAACCGTTCGGACGATTAGGATCACTCAAACCTGCTCGAGAACGTCGTACGGCATTGGATACTGCAGCAATCGCTTGATCTTGACCCACGACCTGCTTGTGCAATTCATCCTCCATGCGTAATAACTTCTCACGCTCGCCTTCCAGCATTTTACTGACCGGAACGCCAGTCCAACGCGACACAACTTCTGCTATTTCTTCTTCGGTCACTTTATTTCGTAATAGCTGAAACTTATGCATACCCAGGGCTTCTGCTTCATCAGCAGAGGTTAATTTTTTCTCCAACTCAGGAATGATGCCGTATTGCAGCTCTGACATTTTTTGCAAATCACCGCTACGCCTTGCCGCTTCTAAATCAGCTTTTGCAGCCTCTAGTTTTTCTTTAATTTGAGAAGCGCCTTCCAATAAGGCTTTTTCATGCTTCCAAATTTCTTCCAGCTCTAAATAAGCTCGGCCTGTTTTATTAATCTCTTCATTTAAATCGCTGAGTCGCTGTTGCGCCGCATCATCGGTTTCTTTACGCAGTGCTTCACGCTCAATTTTTAACTGAATTAAACGGCGTTCTAACTTATCCATTTCATGAGGCTTAGAATCAATTTCCATACGGATAACGGAAGCCGCTTCATCGATTAAATCAATGGCTTTATCCGGTAACTGTCGATCAGGAATATAACGACTAGATAGCTTTGCCGCCGCAATAATTGCACTGTCGGTAATTTGAACCCCATGATGCACTTCATAGCGTTCCTTTAACCCTCGTAAAATAGCAACGGTATCTTCTTCACTAGGCTCATCGACTAATATCTTTTGAAAGCGACGCTCTAGAGCGGCATCTTTTTCGATGAACTCACGGTATTCATCCAAGGTGGTGGCCCCCACACAATGCAGCTCACCACGCGCTAATGCAGGCTTTAACATATTGCCCGCATCCATCGCGCCATCACCCTTTCCAGCACCCACCATGGTATGCAACTCATCGACGAACAGTATTATCTGCCCCTCGCCTTTGGCGACATCTTTTAATACCGATTTTAATCGCTCTTCGAATTCACCACGATATTTCGCTCCCGCAATTAGCGCTCCCATATCCAATGAAAGAATGCGTTTATTTTTCAATCCTTCAGGAACTTCACCATTAATGATGCGTTGGGCCAAACCTTCAACCACGGCGGTTTTACCCACTCCTGGCGCACCAATTAATACCGGGTTATTTTTGGTTCGACGCTGCAAAACTTGAATCGTACGACGAATTTCATCATCACGGCCAATCACAGGGTCGAGTTTATTCTGCTCAGCACGCTCGGTTAAATCGATGCAATACTTATCCAATGACTGGCGATTATCTTCTGCATTGGCATCGTTCACTTGCTCTCCTCCACGGATTTCATCAATTGCTTTATTCAATACGTCTTTATTTAATCCCTGCTGCTTAAGCAGCTTTCCCACAGCGCCACGCTCTTCCAATGCAACCACGACAAAAAGTTCACTAGAGACAAATTGGTCGCCGCGCTGTTGAGCTTCTTTATCAATTAGATTTAATAAGCGACCAAGCTCTGGGGCGATTTGGACATTACCATCGGGGGATGAAACTTTCGGCTGATCGGCCATTATTTGATTCAGTGCCTGCTCAAAGCCAGGCACCTGGATACCGGCTTTACGCAATAAGTTACGCACCGAACTGTTGGTTTGCTGCAGCAATGCTAATAACAAATGCACACTGTCGATTTGGTTGTGATCATGCCCTAGCGCTAAGCTTTGTGCTTCATTCAAGGCATTTTGTAAACTGGTAGTTAATCGATCCATTCTCATCAAGATCACTCCTACTAACGATTATAAAAATAAAAAAACAGTATTTGTTCTACAAAAAAGATGGTGATGAATTATTATTTTTCAAGGTTTAGTTGTTTGACATGAATCAATTTCATAATAAGTTTTGCCAATTTACCCATCAAGAAACGCAATTAAGTAATAGTCTAGCCCTGAATATTAAACATGAACATGGATTTCACCAAGCCCAATTCAGACCGGCTATTTGGCCCAGAGTGTCATAGTAATTAAGTGCGAATAATCTACAGTATACGAATGAGTTGAGACGATTGTGCTAGCTAGCAATAACTTAATTCACACCTTATTAAAAGGTAGCATTCTAACCACTCTGGTATTTATGAGTAACCCACCGTCAGTCATGCAAGCCGCCAAAGAGCGACGGCATTGATAGGAATATTATATTCCATGATCCAAAGGATATAAGTAATGATGTTAAAACATGCAATTAAAGGACTCTGTGCATTAATCATGTTCACAGCCTCCCAATCCTGGGCGAATACCGCCAACGTTGATATTGCGGCCGACACTGATGCAGGAGCAGCCAATCCAATTTCTGTTCAAGCCATCAGCGGTGAAGCCGAAGGTGATAAGTTTTTATCTTTCACCGCCAATATCTTCGACACCCTAGAAGACAGCATCGCGACAACTGTCGCCGACGTTACCGCGCCTTTTGAAGAATGGAGCTATAGCCGCGGCATCGGTACTTTGCCAAGCAGTTGTCAAAATGGCTACAGCGCTAATAGCGGTATGTGCGCTCAAGATTGCCCGAGTGGTTTTGATTCTGTTGTGGGCGTTTGCTGGCAGCAGTGCCCAGAAGGATATTCCAATGGTGGCGCTCTGTGTACCAAATGGGAGTGGCTGCCAAAAACAATTACCAAGCAATCGTGGATTCAACCAAGAGTTAGTATGAGCTGTGAGCCGGGCAGCCAAAACGAAGCTGGGCTCTGTTATGAGCCTTGCGCTGAGACCTTTACTGGGATTGGTCCATTATGTTTTGGGCAGTTTGGTGGTTTAGCAGATCAACAACGTATTCTTGATCAAGCAGGTACTCAGCAGGCTGCAGCACTTGCTGCATCAAGCCAAGGCGGGGTTTTTATAAATGAAAATCAAATACCTAAACTTAAAACAGATATGTCCTTTACTCCTATCGTTTGTGGCCTAGATGCGATTGAAGGTGCCTTTGGCTTACCGATTCCTGATCCTGTTAATATCGGTGGCAGCATTGTGAATGCCGCGGGTGATGGCATCGTCGGGGCGATTTCTGACGCCGCTGCTAGCGACTCAAGCAACGCTTGGTTTGTGCCGTCATTATCTCAAACTGTATTGTTTGATTTCTCCGCACAAGCAAGTTGTGAAGATGATGGGACCCTTGCTAAAGCCAGCTTAAACTTTAAACCGAGCGTAACCGTGCAAGCGAGCACGCGTATGTTTGATACCGCACTGCATAATTTAAGCGGTGTTGATGTCGGTATTATGCAAGTATCACTGTATGAACTTATTCCTTTTCGCATTTACGGCACCGTGGGTGCAACGTTAGGCGCAGATACGACGCTTAGCTCTACGGTTGATCGTTCTCAGCCACCTGTGATTATCGAGGGCCGTCAACATGCCAATGAGAGCAGCCTAGACGTTATTCCATCAATGGATCTGTGGTTGTCTTCTCAAGCGTATATCCGCATCACCAGCTTCTTAAGTTTTATTCCTGATCTACTGCAAATAGGCGCTGAATTTAAGTTGTGGGTTATGGAACTTGCAATGCCTTATTCTTTAACCGAAGGCGTGCAAACAGTTGCAGGTATCAGTGAAGTATATAAGACAGAATCATTGCAAACCGATATTGAATCAGGCCGTGGGTTTGTTAATACCTTCCTAAGAGTTCTCGGTTTCGACATCAATGCTTTTGGCGATGATGCCGATATCAGCTGGGATGGTGTGAACTATCATTCGATGAATTTTTCAACCGAAGAATCGACTGTTATTACTCAGTAGCCAGTAATAAAAAAGCTCTTGGCATTCGCTAAGAGCTTTTTTACTTACCTTCTTTTTTACATTTAAATGTTCAACTTTATTTAACGGTTTTTTAGCAGCCCCATGAAGATTATTAAACGCATATTATTAACGCTATTGTTAGCGCCTCTTCTAGTTGGCGGAGCTTTATACTTATACATTCAATCCCTGCCGACGTCCCCACCCGACTTTGTTAATATCAGCGAGCTTAATAATAACCCTGCAACCTCTTTTAGCTGCACCAATAAAACAAATTTCACTTATGCCTATCAAGTACGGGTGGATATAGAGTCCGTCTTAAATGATAAAGCGGTTTATCAATCTAAGTTGAAATTTAATACTCAGCTCAGCCAAGCTAACGATAATATCGCTAAGGGCATCGCCAACAATATTTTGATCGATGAAGGCCAAGGAGATATTAATATTAAAGATGTGTACTACCTGAGCCGAGTTAAAACACAACCTTTTGCCCTATTTACAGCGTTCAATGATTTGGGCTTAGTAGAAAAGCACCCTATGAAAATTTTAGCCCAGGTATTTAAAGCGTTATCCGTCGGAGGTGAAGGTGAGAAATATCACTTTGCTTACGACTCTATGCAAAGAACCTACAGCTACTTCCACAATAATAATATCGTCACTCGTAATGCCAATGCGACCACGGCGAACATCAATCATCTAACGTCAAGCTTGCAAACATCTTCGGGAAATAACAACTGGCAAGTTACTCTTGAAAATGACTGTATGCCAAGCACATTGTATTCCCAAGAGCGTAAAGGCTTATCAGCAGCAGGCTATACTGGCTATATACAGTTTACGATTCAAGCTACCAAAATAGCGCTTTATACCGATTTAAATACACAGAAGATTAATCAGTTTTCAAATAGCGATAATGCTTGGAACATTAAATCAGTGGCCTCTTCTGAACTCGAACAAGCCGTCAGCAGTGATAGCCAACTCTGGTCTATCATGGCCAGCTTTAACCACGATAAAAATACAGCCAAATTGATTAAAGCCGCAGAATATTTGATCGACAATATACCTCCAGACGATTTGGCCGCAAAGCTCCTCGCCATGGAACTGACGGATGAGATTAAACGCGATTTGGCTTTTGCCCTCAGTTTAAGTGGACACAATGATGCTGAAAATTATCTTATCGATACTTTATTAAGCTTATCAAGCAATACAACAACGGCAGACATGAATAGTGATTTACAAAAGGTGCGCCTAATGGTGGCCCTTTCAGGTAACAGCCAAGTCTCTGAGCAAGGTTTTCAAACGCTGCTATCTTTGGCTGAAAATTCTAACGAAAGTGATAATGTACGTAATAATGCCTTAATCAATTTAGGCTCAACGCTACAGCAGCTAAAAGTACAAGGTAATGATTCTGCCGGACTGGCAGAACAATTGACCACATCACTTAGCCAAGCCATTGAAGAGGGCAATTCATCTTCTGCTATTTTGGCCGCAGGCAATGCCAAGCTCGATCGCTTGGACTCACAAATAATGGCTAAACTGAACTCGAAAAATAGTAAAGAACGCTATGCCGCCGCTAGCGTGCTGGCGAGAAACCCAGAGTATAATGACAAACTGATTCAACACTTATCCCAGGAGCCATCTGATTTGGTGAGCTATGCGGTTCTCACTAACTTAGATCCATTAAGCCTAAGCAACCAACAAAAAGATAAATTAGGTAATATTGCTGCTCACTCCAGTGCTGATATTACTCAAGTTATTAGTCTATTAATAAGACGTTGATGCGTAGCACATAAGCTAATCACTACTATACTCATAATTAACTATATAGCTTTTATGAGATACCCATGAAATCCTCCTCACTACGCATTAAGTTAATGGCCGCGAGTTTAATCATGTTACTCGCAATGGCTTTAGTCCTGAGTATCAATGTAAACCGAGCATTAAATAACTCGGGAGTAATTTTAAGCGAGCGTACCCAGGCAGATTTAAAAGCGGCAGTATATGACCAATTAAAAGCCGAATCGACAGGTTACGGCAATAAAGTAGCGAGTTACATTAATTCGGCTTATCAAGTTCCAATAGCCATGAAATCCATCATTGAAGCCAGTATCAATTCAGCACAAAATCCCCTTAGCCGCAGTCAAATAAATCTATTAATTCAAGCGCAACTCGCGGCCAATACCAACATCAGCTCAATGTATACCCAATTTGAAGCAAACGGTTACGATAATAATGACCTAGCCTACCAAGATAGCAGCGCGGATTATAATGCGCTCAACACAGGCTCATTAGAAGTTTATTGGGTACGTGATCGTCAGAAAAAACTGGTGCAGTTTCGTATCGAGAACTCTCAAGAAAAATATGCCACTACCCTAAATGAATTTGGAACCCGAGAAGCGGAATGGTATCTCTGCGCTAAAGACAATAAAAAGCCCTGCGCCATGGAACCTTACATGTACGAAATAGAGGAAGGTTACTCGGAACTTATGACCAGCCTCACGGCCCCAATATTAATTAACAACCAATTTCAGGGCGTTGTTGGCGTTGACGTTAACCTGCCTAATTTCCAAACCTTAACCGAAGAATTAAGCCAGTCTCTCTTCTCCGGTGCGGCAAAAGTGACCTTATTAAGTGAAACAGGTTTAATTGTTGGCAGCAGTCATTACTTTGAAAAAACCGCCAGACCGTTTAAAGAAGCCTTACCGACATATGCTGATGTGTATAGGCAGCTAACAGACGAAAACAACATACTTGAAACAGAAGCAAATTTTGTTATCAACAAAAGCATCGATATCGTAGCATCTGGCAATCAGTGGCATTTTATTATTGAGCTGCCTAAAAAAATTGCTTTGGCGAGAGCCAGCGCTTTAGTATCAGAACTTGAAGACAGCTTCACCAGTATTAATACCCAACAAATTGTATTAGCTCTAATTGTGACCCTCATCGCGACCTTTATTATGACGTTGATTATAAAATCCATCGTGCAACCCTTATATGAGTTACGCAACCGTATCGATAATCTTGCCAGTGCCGATGGCGACCTAACACAGCAATTAAAGTTAAATACTCATGCGGAGTTGATTGCCTTAAGTGGCGGCTTTAATCTCTTTTTGCAGAAGCTCCGTGACATGATTAATGAATTAAAAAATGTCAGTCATGAAGTGCGTGATTCATCCGCTACCAGTGAACAGATCAGTCGCGATACCAATCAGCAAACCAGCCAGCAGCAGCTTGAAATTTCCAGTGTGGTAACCGCAACCAATGAAATGTCAGCCACCTCTCACGAAGTTGCACGCCTGGCTCAATCAACTGCCGATGGTGCAAAAAAATCTCAAGACATTATTAAAAAATCTCAAGCCGCACTATCCATTGCCGTTGATGGTGTGCGAAACCTAGCAAATGATATGGGCGATGCCAGCCAGTCTATTTCGCAGGTCGCTGCTCGCAGTGAAGATATCACTCGCATCATCGATGTAATTAAGGCCATTGCCGAACAAACCAACCTCTTAGCATTAAATGCCGCCATTGAAGCCGCAAGAGCCGGCGAGCAAGGCCGGGGCTTCGCCGTGGTGGCCGATGAAGTTCGGAGTCTTGCATCGAAAACACAAAATTCTACTGACGAAATTAATTCTATGATCCAGAGCCTTCAGCTTGAAGTATCTAAAGCGGTTACCATTATTGATAACAGTACGACCAAAGCAGAAGAAAGTGTTGAGCAAACACATCAAGCCTTTACCTCGTTAAGTGAAGTCGTAGAGACCACTGATACAATTAATGATAATGCCGACCAAGTTGCCGCGGCGGCAGAAGAACAAAGCCAGGTGGCCGAAGAGATCAATAAAAATTTAACCATTATTGGCGATGCAGCGGATACATTAGCGCAACTGTCTGAGCAATCTCAACAGAGCAATCAACACCTGATTATTCAAGTGGATTCATTAGATAAGCAATTGGGGAAATTACACACTTAAGCGAGAACTTACCCGCGGGAGTAATAATGAAGACTGACATTTCAAATATTGCCGCTCCAAAAACTGAGAATTATCGCGATTGGCTTATCCCTTTTTCCTGCGACCACATCAGCTTGCGCCAAGGTCTAGCCAGTTTATCCGAGCTAGGAGCACCCGCAAAAAAAATCCCGTTTATCGTTCGCTTATTAGAAAATCCAGCAGGATTAGGTTTATTACCCGGCAGTGTTGACCTGCACCAGCACGACTGTATTCATTTAATATTAGGACGCGGTTTATTGCCAAAAGACGAAGCTTTTATTATTGGTTTCACCATGGGCAGCACTAAACGCTTATCAACCTGGGGGGAGAAATTATTTTCTTGGATCAGTAACCACTATTACCCTGAGGTTTATCGTTTTAGTAGCGAAGATTTAGAGGTTTTCAAAGATGCGACACACCTCGCTCAAGTGAGTCATTGCCAAGCATTTGATGATATCGATTTTGATCACTACTTAGATTTTTCGCTAGCCGATATCAGAAAAAAACTTGGCCTAGAAACACAGCTAATTCAAACCTACTATCAGCTGGAGAAATTACGTTATCCACACGCGATAGAAAGTCAGCGCCTACTCTAATTAAGAAAAATTCTAGAGAAGATAAAACCTTACTTTTTACAGCGGTGAACTAAAAAATTTAATCTTTATTACGGATGATCGTTTGCTGATGGGCAGCTGAATATTCTCCTGCAGCATTTAACTTATACGCTGTACCACGAAATTCATCACCTTCGATTTCGATATAATAAAAGCCTAAGGTTTCATCCGCCTGCCAATAAGATTGATTACGATCAGGATTACTAAAGCTACGAGCTTTTGCTCCTGCGCCAGATACCATATGAAACGTTTTCCCACATGACGATACTGGGCGTAACCACTGCATGTCATGATCATGACCTGCAATAATCACATCAACACGATTACAGACTTCCTGTTCAAGAAAATCTTTATAGACCCCTCCCAAACCGGCGACATAATCATAAAGACCGGCATTACCATGACGGCCATTAGATATATACGGATGATGAGCAAAGGCGATTTTCCACTTACCTAATGTCGATTTAATTGTTTCATCAAACCACTGCGCTTGCTGCTTTTTATACGGCAACTGCCAATAATTTTTCTCAATATCAGACAATGAGGCTAATGGATTAGAATCCAAAGAAAAGAAATCGACTAACGGTTCACTATCAGAAAGAGGCGCGCTGAAATGATAATAACGTGCTGGCATATTCCATTTTTCACTTACCCTATCTTCTTTGTAGTGATAATCCACCTGCAGCTCGCCTTTAGTATTATCTAAGCCACCGCCTGCAAAATACGAATTATCGTGATTACCCAGCGTCATATAAAAAGGAAAATCTAAATTTTCATAAGGTTTTTCGAATTTATCGAGCCACTGCACGTCATCGACAGAATCAACCCCAGATTCATAAATATTATCTCCAAGGCCAAGCGCAAAATCACATCCCTGCGCAGCGCATACTTTTTCGATAGCATCAGCAACCTGATACTGGCCTTCTTTACCTGTACCAGTATCACCCACTGCAATAAATCTAACGATTTTACCCGCTGCCGGAATCCCTTCAACATCCACTTTGGGTGTATTCGACATTGCTAGAACTTGACCAGGAAAAGTGGTAATAAGTACTGATAGTAGCAACGGCAATGTTCTTTTAGCTAATTGCTTACCATGACTGTTTGCTTGATCAAACAGTTTCTTACTGTGCTTTTTTTTAATGGTGAAACTCATCATATTGCTCCGATTGCTGTAATACTTTCTTAAGTTTACGGCAAGCTTAAGGGTGAGTTATTACAACTTTGTTATTATTATAGATAGCTGCTTCTTTATGTACTGGCTAGCGCCCGCAAATGGTACGTTAATACCAAAATTTATTTAAGTCCAAAACATATGTCTATTTGAGCCAATTTATGCAATATATTCCTTCCACTTGCGAGCAACTAAACCAGTTTTATAAACGTAATAAAG
The DNA here is from genome assembly GCA_047616865.1 of Oleispira sp. Taxonomy (GTDB): domain Bacteria; phylum Pseudomonadota; class Gammaproteobacteria; order Pseudomonadales; family Oceanobacteraceae; genus Oleispira. The sequence continues at coordinate 82,936 of JBLGBO010000002.1, read as the reverse complement.
ATAAAGCCAGAGCAAAGCCAGAAGACCTGATGTATGCCGCAATTAACCCTGAGGGTGAAATCTGTTCGGTATTACGCTTATTGCCTTATGATGGCTTTCTCTTTTTACGCAGTGTTTTAACCGCACAAGCTTATAGAGGGTCTGGCATTGCCTCTGGGTTGATCACATATGCAATTGAGCAGCAGTCACATCTCATTTATACCTTACCGACACCAAAAGCATTGCTTCTTTATCAGCGCTTAGGATTTAAAACCGTCCCTCAAGCTGAAATTCCCGCGCAATTATTAGCCAGCTACCGACGCTTTCGACGTTCCAATATCGGCCCTACAGCCATGGTGATTAATACGGCAGTCAGGTAATATGCGCCGTCGTTGATTCTTTAAAGAATCCTTACATTGATTTTCACCTGCTGCAAAAGGGCTATTTCATGGCTAAGATTAATCGTTTAACTAAAGTTGTTAATACTTTTCAAAAATTCCCAGAGTCTATTCGTACTTACGCCCTTTCGAAAGCCATGGGTAGTGTCGTTAAATATGCTGGTACTTCTGGCTTGCGCTATGAAAAGCTAACCCCAACAGAATGCATTATTGTTATCCCAAACCGCAAAAAAGTACGTAACCATATTGGCAGCGTTCATGCCGCCGCAATGGGTTTATTGGCAGAAACGGCGACGGGTTTCATGACCGGGTTAACGGTTCCTGACGATCGTATTATTGTTATTAAATCGATGCATTTAGAATATTTAAAGCAGGCCAGTGGTGATATGAAAGCCGTAGCGACCTATTCTAATGAACAAGTTGAATACATTAAGAATAATGAAAAAGGTGATATTAACGTTCCCGTTGTTATCACCGATGCAAAAGGCGTAGAAACCGTAAAAGCGACTATGATTTGGGCTTGGGCACCAAAGCGTAAATAAACGGCTAACAAAGCCTGTGGGGGAAAAGAAAAAAGCCGCTATTGCGGCTTATACCTTCCAAGTACGAACGGTCTCAAAACCGTACTTATTAATCCAGTCTTCTAATTGACGAGGATTACGTTTGATTTTTTCGATGGTTTCGTGGGTGGCAGGGTTTTTATAACGGCCTACGGCTAACTTTGGCTTAGGTAGCGTTGAGGTTTTCTCTTTAACATCTTCTTTTCGGCTTTCTCTTTTTGACTCTTTCTTAATCTCTTTCTCAAAATGCTTCTTCAAGGTCTCATAAATACGACCAGGTCTTTCTGCTTTACTCAGGTTTTGAATCCAATCTACAATTTGATCACCGCGAGAAACGTAAAGTTCTGCCTCGGTTAGCGCCATTTGGTTGCATAAACGCTGAATAGTTTGATCAAATTCAGTAAAACCTTCGATTTTTTTCTCTTGATCGAGTTTTAATTGCTCAAGCTCAGCAATTTTTTTCTTATGTAATTCAATTTCTTTATCGAGCTCTTGCTGAATTCCGTACACGCCAATCCCCTAATAACTGATAATTTCAATGTTAATCGTTGTGATTTCGGCAAAATTATACCCCGAAATAGGCCTAATGAAAGCAGATTGTCTTAAAGCCATATTATTAAGATTTTTACCACTATTTAAGTGTTGTTTTTAAGAGTCCTGCGCTAAAGTCTTACTTTATGCTTTTTTTGTCTTCTCAGTCTATTATCTGAGGGTTCTCTAAGGTAGAATTCGCGCGTTTTTCATCCGACGGAGGAGTTATGGAACTTCTAGCCGAACACGGGCATATTTTTATCGCCCTAGCATGTATTTTTGGTCTTTTCATGGCATGGGGTATTGGTGCTAATGATGTTGCAAACGCAATGGGAACCTCTGTAGGTTCTAAAGCAATCACCATCAAACAGGCTATTTTAATTGCCATTGTGTTTGAATTTGCCGGTGCATTTCTCGCCGGTGGTGAAGTAACCGCCACTATTCGAAAAGGCATTATTGATCCTTCTGCACTTAATGACTCCCCTGAACTTCTTGTTTTCGGAATGCTGGCTTCTCTATTAGCGGCAGGCATTTGGTTATTGGTTGCGTCTATTAAAGGCTGGCCTGTTTCCACCACCCACTCTATCGTCGGCGCCATTGTTGGTTTTTCTGCCGTCGGCATCGGCGTAGAAGCTGTTGCATGGGGCAAGGTGGGCACTATCGCCGCCAGCTGGATTATTTCACCCATGCTTGCCGGCAGTATTGCTTTTGTCTTGTACAAAACAGTACAGCACTGGATTCATGATACTGAGAATCCTTTTGCTCAATCTAAGAAAGTCGTTCCTTTCTATATATTCTTGGTCGGTTTCATTATTTCCATGGTCACACTGACCAAGGGTTTGAAACACATTGGCCTCGACATTAGCTTTCAGCAATCAATCTGGATGTCGCTTATTGCTGGTGTCGTTATTACTTTTATCGGTATCTACTTTGTTAATCGTGTACATGCAGACCCTGAAAGCAATGAAGAAGAACACCTCGCCAATGTTGAGAAAGTTTTTGCCGTATTAATGGTTTTCACCGCTTGTGCCATGGCCTTTGCCCACGGCTCTAACGATGTTGCAAATGCCATTGGCCCAGTTGCTGCGATTTACAGTGTTGTCAGCAGTTCAGGCGAAATTGCCGCAAAAGCTGCAGTACCTGCTTGGATCTTATTAATTGGTGGCCTAGGGATCGTTGTTGGCTTAGTCACTTATGGCCATAAAGTAATCGCTACCGTCGGCACAGGCATTACCCAGCTAACACCAAGCCGTGGCTTTGCTGCAACGCTAGCCGCTGCAACAACGGTAGTTGTTGCCTCCGGTACAGGCTTACCAATTTCGACAACTCATACGTTAGTTGGCGCTATTTTAGGCGTAGGCTTAGCGGTCGGTCGTGAGTCACTGAATTATCGTCAAATTGGCGCTATTTTCATGTCTTGGTTAGTTACCCTACCGGCCGGTGCGGCACTTTCGATCATCTTCTTCTTTATCTTCAAAGCAATTTGGGGATAAGTGAAAAAGAGTTTTAAACCGGGCACTGCCCGGTTTTTTTTGCTTTTAATTATACCAAAGAGACTCAATAGCCCGCATGGCGATTAAAGCAACCGTAATTAAGCTAGACCTCACCATTAGTGATATGGACAGAGACTATTATCAGCAACACTCTCTGACGATGGCTCAACACCCTTCAGAAACAGAACAGCGTTTAATTCTGCGCACCATCGCGTTTACATTATTTGCCCGTGAAGGCTTGCAGTTCACCAAAGGACTCAGTGAAGACAGCGTGCCTGACTTATGGCAAAAGAGTTTAATTGACGATATTGAGTTATGGATTGATCTGGGTCAGCCTGACGAAAAACGCATCCGTAAAGCCTGCCATAAGGCCAAGCAGGTGATTATTTTCAGCTATGGTGATAATGCTGCGAAAATGTGGTGGAAAGGCGTAGAGAATAAAGCAAAAGGGTTTAAGAACTTATCGGTGTACCACATCAATACTGAGCAATATAATTCTCTCGATCAGCTGATGCAGCGCCACTTGGTATTAAACGCCAGCATTCAAGATGCTGAATTGTGGTTGAGCGATGATAAACATAGCTTACACATTACTCCTGAGCAGTGGCTTTAAGAATACGGTAAAACCGTGAGCGCGCCAGATCAAGGCCCTTGCTAATCAGCGAGGGCTAAATCTAGCTCACCATTTTTCATCATTTCACGACTTCGTATTCGATTACGCCCAGAAGCTTTCGCACGATACAGGTGCCTATCAGCAACCGCATACAAACTTTCTAAATCTAAACCATCATCGCCGTATTCCGCAACACCAATACTGACGCTAAGAGGAATAAGCTTATCGGCTCGAGTATAAGGGACATCGGCAATATTTTTACGAATGGTTTCAGCAATACTGATTGCTCTTTCTAAGCTAGCCCCTGGCAGTAGAACACCAAACTCTTCCCCTCCTAGTCGGCAAGCCAGATCGGTCTTGCGCAAACGATGACTGATGGTTGCCGAGACATATTTCAGCACCTCATCACCAACATCATGGCCATGGTTATCATTCACACATTTAAAATGATCAAGATCTAATAACAATAACGACAAATCGCTGCTATTTCGTATGGCATGATTACGTTCACGTTCAAAAACATCTAAAAATCGAGTCCTATTAGCCAAGGATGTAAGGCTATCAGTCGTCGCTAGATGTAATAGCTTGCGATGAGCCCGAGTCCGACTCACTTCATAGACATGAGAAAATATTAAGGTTGCCACTCCCGCCAGCATCACATTACTGCCCGCGACCAAGTTAAAAAGAGCGGCATTATCGTGAAAGCGCAGTACAAACAAAACTAAACCCGCTGACATAAATATAAGCGATAAGGCTAAACCAAACCAACGGCCTAACAATAAATGCGACAATACAGGAATCACCAATACCCAGACATACACAGTTTCCGATGAGCTGGGAATTGATAATGCGTACAAAATCATAGAATAAAGAGGTATTAGAAAAAGCAGAGACACTTTTAATTGTTGCTGATCATTGCGGGCAAAAGGTAATAAAATTAACGAATAAACCGCTAACACCAGCTCAAAAATAGCCAATATAGAATTCACTTGCCAATTAAGCATACTGAAGAAAAAGCCGAAAGTAGCCGAAACCCACAGCAATAATTTCAATACACTGCGACGATGATATTGATTGGGTAATTCTACAACCCCATCATCAAAGCCTCGACTATCTGAGTCCTGCTGACTAATATCCGCTTTCATCCTGCATTACCTAATACTTTAGCCACGTCGAATCCCTGTAAAATTATTATTCATAGTTTCTAACCCGTGTCCGAGCTGGATAAAAATGTTTCCACCTCGTCAGCCCAAGCCAGCCAAGCTTGCTCACCAAGAATGCCTCGGCGTAAGGTTAAAAAAGGTAATGCTAGATTTTTACGTTCATGATGGCTCAGCGCTTGATACTGCTGTTCAATTTCTAGCATGATTAATAAGGCTTTATTATGTTGTTCCTTATGTTGCCTCATCTCAGTTAAAAGAGTGGCATTATCAACTAGATGACCACCATATAACTTGACCAATAAGCTGTCATTGATCTTTTGCGGCTTACACGTCTTATTTAGCCAGACTAAAAGCTCCTTGTGCCCTAGTTTAGTCATCGCATAAATTTTTCGATCTGGCTTACCCTGCTGACTTGCTAGCGTGCAATCAATAAGCCCTGCTTGATGCATTACCTTTAATTGCTGATAAATCTGCTGATGACTGGCTTGCCAGAAAAAGCCTAAACGCTGCTTGAAGCGCTTTAATAAGTCATAACCACTGCCCGCCTCTGTTTCAAGCAGAACCATTATTGCATGCTTCAACGACACCAAACCACCTCACTTACCTCGTATGAATAAGACAAGAATATCACGATATTATGCAAGTAGTTGCATAGCTGGCAATTGTTGGTTAACCTTATCGCAACCATATGCAATTACTTGCATAATAAAAATAATTTAAGGAATGATCATGGCTAAAGTAAAGGTCAAAACAGGTAAACGCTTTCGCGCTTCTCGTGCTGAAAAACATTACGATACGATTGTTATTGGGTCAGGCATTGGTGGTCTAGCCAATGCTGCCTTCCTGTCTTTACTCGGCAAAAAAGTCTGTGTATTAGAGCAACACTATACCGCTGGCGGTTATACCCATGCCTATGAACGCGAAGGATATGAGTGGGATGTGGGTGTTCACTATGTCGGTGAAGTGCACAAACCATCAACGTTGCGCAGGGTTTTTGACGTTATTAGCGAAGGTCGTCTTGAGTGGGCCGCGATGGCAGATGAATACGATAAAGTCATTATAGGTAAAGACGAATACAGCTTTATTGCTGGCCGCGAAAACTTCGCCAACATGTTGAAAGAGCGCTTTCCTGAAGAAGAAAAAGTCATTGATGATTATATTCAATTAATTCGCGACATTAGCCGCTATACACCTAAGTTTTTTGCTGGCCAAGGGATGCCGCGCTGGATGGCCGGCTTATATAACAAGGTTCGTCCTTTATTAGTTCCTAAGCAGTTTTTTCAAACCACTCGCGAAGCCCTAGAAGATTTAACCTCAAATCAAAAACTCATTTCGGTATTAACCGGACAATGGGGCAACTATGGCCAAGCCCCAGTTGATGCTGCCTTTTTAATGCATGCACTTATCGCCAAGCACTACCTAGCAGGGGGCGCTTACCCCGTAGGAGGCGCGTCACAAATTGCCCGCACGATTATTCCGACCATTCAAAAAAGCGGTGGTGAAGTATTCACTTATGCAGATGTGGCTGAAGTATTAATCAAAGATAATAAAGCCTACGGTGTGCGCATGGCTTGTGGGGCTGAAATCAGCGCCGATAACATCGTCAGCAATGCTGGTTTTTATAATACGGTGAAAAAGCTATTACCTTCTGAAGTTCAACAGCGCCTAGGGGTTGATTCGTGGTTAAAGAAAGTATCTCCTTCTTCTGCCCACTTTTGTATCTATGCCGGCTTTAAAGGAACCGCTGAAGAGCTCGGGCTTACCACCACGAACTTGTGGATTTACCCTGACGGTGACCATGATAATAATCTGAAGAAGTATCAAGCGGATTCTAATGAAGACTTTCCTCTGGTGTATATTTCTTTCCCATCGGCAAAAGATCCTGATTGGAACAATCGCTACCCAGGAAAATCGACGGTAGAAGTCGTGACTCCCGCCAATATGGATTGGTTTAAACAATGGGATGGCAGCCAATGGCAAAAGCGTGGGCAAGATTACGAAACGTTTAAAACCCAATTTTCTGAACGCTTAATGGAAAAACTTTACCAGCGTCACCCACAGCTGCGCGATAAATTGGATTATTTTGAACTATCAACCCCTCTATCAACCAACTGGTATCAAAAAACCAGCGCTGGTGAAATGCTAGCACTAGACCACTACGTTAACCGTTTTAAGCAGCCTTTCCTCCACCCAATTACTCCGGTTAAGAATCTTTATATGACAGGTTCAGACATTATGACGGCAGGAGTTGGTGGTGCAATGATGGCCGGCATGATGACCACCTGTGCGATGCAAGGACGTAAAGCTGGAGAAGTCGTAGAACTGCTGAAAAACTATCAAGAGCACGCCGCCCGCTAGCTCATAGCGCACTCTTTTAATGAGTGCGCATACTCGAACGCTGTGCCTGATTAGTTTTTGTTTCATTGATCAGGCCTTGATTCAACTTCAGCTTTGTTCTTAAATTATCCGCCGAGTCGGCATGATGAATCGCCACTTCCATATCAACCTTCCCTTCCCGCACCAGCGCAAATAATGCCTGATCAAAAGTTTGCATGCCCGTGGTATTCGATTTTTCCATGGCTTCTTTTAACTGCAATATTTTGCCATTAGCGATCAGTTCTTTTGACCTGGGTGTGCCTAATAAAATTTCTACCGCTGGAATACGTCCACCAGTCGTGGTCGGCAATAAACGCTGACAAGCAATACAGACTAAGTTATTAGAGAGGTCTTGTAAGATCTGATTACGGCGAGAATCTGGGAAAAAGTTAATAATGCGATCAATCGCCTGATTAGCATTATTGGCATTCAAACAAGAGATTACTAAATGGCCAGTTTCAGCATAGTTTAAGATATGCTCCATGGTCACCTGATCGCGGATTTCCCCGACCAAAATAACATCCGGGGCTTGGCGTAAAATATTATCCAATGCATCATGATAACTGCGGGTATCAACCCCCACTTCGCGTTGACTGATCACCGATTTTTTATGCCTATGGACAAATTCTACGGGATCTTCAATAGTGACAATATGCCCCATCGATAGACTATTTCGATGATCAATGAGCGCTGCTAGCGAGGTCGACTTACCGGAACCCGTTGCGCCGACAAATAATAACAAACCGCGCTTCGCCATCACCGTGTCTTGTAAAATACTTGGCAAATTTAAACTTTTAAAATCAGGAATATCCATTTTTATATTACGAACAACCATCGATACTTGATTGCGTTGATGAAATATATTAACTCTAAAGCGTCCGATTCCCGCAAGGGACAGTGAAATATTTAACTCAAGATCATGTTCAAAAAGCTTCTGCTGCTCAGCGTCCATTAGACGTTTCGCCATTGCGGCAACTTCACCAGGCTTTAAAGGCTCATCTCTCAACGCTTTCATTTTGCCATTGAATTTGGCGTAAGGAGAGGCCCCGGTTGTGAGGTACAGATCGGTACCGTCGTGCCGTGCGAGTGCGTTAAGATAAGGAGTTAATTCAGTCACAGCGCCACCCTGTAGTTATTAATAAATCATGATTTAAAGATCAATCAATATTAATAGCATAGGCGGCATCAATGATGGTTGGAAAAGAGCATTCAGGAATAAGTACTCTCAAAGAAATAACAAAATCCTATAAATACACCTTATCCATAGAAAACAGCCTTTTAACCGCCCAAACAAAGCTCGAATAGAATTTTGTCAAAATCCCTGTCACATAAGTCAGGCACTTAGCGTGTTAGCAGTTACAACCAGCGCCTTACATTTTTACAATACTGTAGGAAATCTTCGCCAAACTTCTGCGTCAGAATCTCTTCTTCTGGCTTGATCTGGAAAAGAGAAATATAAACAAAGAAAATCATCGCGCCACTGTATGCCAAAATAGTATCAAGTAAATCAGCCCAACCTAACAATACAAGCAGCATGCCCAAGTACATAGGATTGCGCGTAAACTGATAAATACCCGACGTAACTAAACTCGAAGACTGGCTAGGGTCGAGTGGATTAACAGTTGTTTGCTGCTGATTAAATTCTTTCACTCCCGCTAATGCCAGAGAAATACCCGCAATCACAAAGGACAAAGGCCAGAATACATTTTCCAGCACTAACACCTGTTGCTGTAAAAAAACCCATTCAGCTTGCGAGACAAACCCTGCCAGTATTGCCGAGAGCATCATGACAATCGGTGGTGGACATTTTAATTGTAAAAAATTCATGGCATTATTCTCATACGATTATTTTCAGTATTATTTTATTTTATTAATGTGACGAATCATCAGCTGAACACTTTGCAGGCCGCGAAATTCGTTGATATCTAATTGATAAGCACATTCAATTTTCTGACACGACTCATCGGTCCACTCATCCAGATCAATATTAAAGGCAATTCCATCAATACACTGCTGCGAGCCAATTATCCCTAACGTTAATTTAAGATGATTGCTGCCGACAATTTTTTGATTAATGATAGTAAACTGGCCATCAAAAATAGGCTCAGGAAATTGCTGCCCCCAAGGCCCCGCATACTTAATCATACCGGCTAAGTTTAAATTAAAGTCTTCAACCTTGAGTTCTCCATCACTTAAAATAACCTGGTCCAATTGGTCTTCTGTCATCAATTCATGACAAACCTGATCAAATTCACGCTGAAAATCTGCATAATATTTTAGTTTAATACTCAACCCTGCCGCCATAGCATGGCCACCAAACTTGGTCAAAATTTCAGGTCGACGCTTGGCAACTAGATCGAGGGCATCACGAATATGCAAACCAGGAATGGAACGTGCTGAGCCTTTTATTTCTTGCTGCTCTAGCTGCTGTTCAATACTCAGCCCTGCCACCAGCTCTGCATTTGCAAAAGCAATGACTGGTCGGTGTACCTTGTCTTTAATACGCGACGCTAAAATTCCGATCACTCCTTGATGCCAATCGGGATCATGCAAGCATAAACCCCATGGCAAATGTTCATGCTCAGCTGCTTGATCAAACTGCGCCAATCTTTGTGACTGCAACCATGTCATCGCTTGCTGTTGCATACCACGCTCAATGTTTTTACGCTCTTCATTTAAATTATTGAGTTCTTCCGCGTACTGCAGCGCTAGAGCATCATTATCGGTCAATAAACATTCGATACCCGTTGCCATATCGTCTAAGCGTCCAGCAGCGTTTAATCGTGGACCAATGGCAAAACCTAAATCACTGGCAACCAAATTATGAGCAGACTTTCCTGCTATTTTTAATAACGCATTAATGCCAGCAATGCCTTTACCTGCACGAATTCGCTTTAAGCCTTGATCAACAAAGATACGATTATTTTTATCCAAGGGCACTACATCGGCAACCGATGCTAGGGCTAATAAATCAAGAAACTGAGCCATATTCGGCTCGACTCTATTCTCAAACCAACCGCGTTTTCTTAGCTCTATTCGAACCGCCGTCATGACATAAAAAATAACAGCACAACCACACGCCGCTTTAGATTCAAACTCACACGCGGGTTGATTTGGATTAACAATGGCATCGGCATTCGGCAGTTCATCTGCGGCTAAATGGTGGTCAGTAACCACGACTTTAATACCTGCGTCTTTAGCGGCTTGCACCCCTGCAAGGGATGAGATGCCATTATCAACGGTGATCAATAGCTGCGGCTGCATATGCAGCGCTACTTCAACAATTTCAGGGGTTAAACCATAGCCGTATTCAAATCGATTAGGCACTAAATAGCAGGCTTCGTGAGCCCCAAATAGACGGAGTGCTCGTATCGCTAAGGCAGTACTTGTGGCGCCATCAGCATCAAAATCACCCACAATTAAAATACGCTGCTGCCGCTCAATAGCATCGGCAATAATCGCCGCGGCTTTATCGATATCAAATAAGCGGTGAAACGGTAATAAACCTTTTAACTCATATTGCAGCTCTGCATCGCACTGAATGCCACGAGCTTGATAAATCGAGGATAAAATAGGATGGGTATTGGCGAATGGTGGTGCAGTAGGAATAAGAGCATGACGCTCAATTTTAACAGACATAGTATGCGCCTAGAATCGTAATAGCAGCAGTTTACAAGGCTTACTGGTTGGGTTCTAGGGCATACTTTAAATTAGCATTTTTAATTAAAAATTGAGCAATTAAAACAGGTTCTTAAGTTTATCTTTCATCTCTTTCTCTAACTGCTTTTTCTTTTTATCCGCCGCGGCGTTGGCTTTATCTTGCTCGGCCTTTTTCTTTTCGTCTAATTTGCGCTTTGCATCGGCTTCTTGCTGATCTTTAAAAGATGATAATTCAGCGCTGGCTAATTTTTGTAGCTTAGCCTGCTTATCCGCTAAAGAACCGCTGGCGAGATCCATCGCTTTTAGCTGCTCTTTATAATCACCACCATACGATAATAATTTGTTATTAAGTGATTTTTTTAACTGCACCTCGAGCTCTTGCTGCCTTTCTTTTAAGCGCTGATTAAACGCTTGGCTTAACTGTGTATCAAGATTCGATTTAATGTTCACCGCAGGGGCGATTAGTTTCCCTTTTGCGTCAGCGTTAATATCGAAACGATCAATTTTAGCGAGGGCTTTTGCCATCTCAAGCGCAACTTGGGTTTTATCTTTAGAGCTGAATTTAGCCTGAGAAAACTCAGCAATCGTTTTTGCATCGACTTTACCCGCAACTAATTCAGCCTCTGCGTTGATATCAAGCTGGCTGCGATCTAACTTCAAGCCCATTGCACCGACATCATAGTTCTTCAATGTCATGCCTTTAATACTGAGATCAAACACATCTTTACCCGGCGCAATACGGTGATCAAGAGAACCGTTCAACTCTAAGGATTGAATATTTTTTAATCCTTTGCCGGTTGCAATAATTCGGATTGGGCGATCAATCACCGCTTGCTGATGAGTAATGTCATACACATTAATACCCACCTGACCTATATCTGACTCAACCGCTAAATTGGCCTGACGAATTAATAAGTCCGGTAATGGGCGATCTGTTTGATAATGAATAAAGCGACCTTCATTGCGCGCAACTTTCCCCTCATTTTCTCCTTCGGCAGCCTCTTCATCATCGGAGACTAAAAAAGGGCGCACTTTTTCATACCAATACAAACCTTGCTGAGACCACTCACCTACTTTATCGCCAAATAATAAACGGCTCAAATTCGCCACACCCGCACCATCGAGCTTGTATTTACTCTTTAAATTATCGAAGTCTTCTGCTGGTGCTTTTTGTAAACCTGACCATTGGCCCTGTAAATCTTTTTTGCCATTCGCGAGCACATCACTCGCGTGACTGATCGCTTTTTGATCTTTTTTAATGCGTTTCTTTAATGCATCAAATTCTTTTTTACGCTGCTGAAAATCTTGAAGAGACTCAAAGCGCCCTGACGTAATACGATTGAATTCGTCTTCATAAGAGGCCAAAGCCTTACTATCCGGTAATTCTGCAATGGCCTTATCAGAGTCAGCTTTAATTGTCTCAAAGCTGTTTTTAAAGGTTTCACCCCTTTGCTCGGTCAATAACGGCTCGCGGCTCAATAATTCCTCAGCCGAGGGTAAAGCTTGCTGACTCACAGCCTCTGCAGCATTTTTCTCCGCCCCTGACTTTTCATCCGCCTTAGCAGACTTGTCATCGTCATTATTAACATCAAGTGCCCCAGAACTTTGACGAGGGGTAGAAAAAGCCAACCCAGTTAATGCCACTTCATTAACAATGCCTTTGCCTAATAATAACGGCAACAATTCAATATCAGCCACAGCACGTTCAAACTGCAACAGATTTTCCATCGGTTTATCGGTATTGGCTACTTGCAAGCCTTGAATTTCAATACCAAATGGGTCAAACGTTAAGTTAATACTGTCGACCTCTACTTTTGCTTTAGCTGCTTGGCTGCCAAAAGTTTCAATGCTGTATTTAATAATGGGCCCAGCGGCAAACAGCCAGACCAGTACTAATAAAGTACTGATGGCAAAAAAACCTGCTAAACCTGACCAGCGAATCCATTGTTTCATCATCTATCCCTTAATCCGCTAGTGCTTGGTAAACTTTATAGAACTTACTGGCTTTCAATAGCTTGGTAATTTTTAATTTCTCAACCCATACCATTAATTTATTGCGGTAAGCTGAAATTAACCAACGGCTGAACAGTAATACCGGAACAAAGGCGAGCAAAGCAATGATCAAGCTGCCAGTCACTAAGGTATTATTAAAGCGTGTTGCACGCCAAAAATCGCTTTGATACAACTCAGTTAAAAACCCTTGTGCGCCAGGATTCGTTAATACCGACTCCCCTAAGGCAACTGCCGCAGGATCGATCAAATACGCTAAACCGCTGAAAAATAGTATCCCCAAAAGAAAGGCACCAAAATTGATACGCACAATGCAGGCGATGAATAAAATAAGCACGTTGTGTAAACTGAATAATGGTGTAAGCCCAGCGATTAATGCCAAAGCAAACGCCAAAGCAATTTGCCCTGGGGCTGAATCTGAGTTTAATGCTTTTAGCAGCTTGGCTAACATAGCAATCATAGAAGTTCCTTATCGTGGGGAAGCATTGAATTGCTCCTATCTTAGTAATTGCAGCGCAATAAAGAAAGCGATTCACTCACATTCAAACCTTCTTACTGCGAATTGCCAAGGTAATGCCGATTAAAATCAGCAGACACGCTAATAGTAGAGTTAACGATAGCTGCTCAGATAAAAATACAACACCCATAATCAGTGCCAACACCGGCACCGCAAGCTGAGCTTGAGCTGCATTCTGTAAACCCAATTGGGGTAATACCTTATACCAAAGCGCATAACCTAACCCTGACGCTAGAGTCCCAGACAATACCGCCAAAACAATGCCTTTTATACTGCTGCCTTGCCAGTCAATGATAAATACCAAAGGCACACACCATAAGAGTGACCAGCGAAATGCGATCGCTACATCATGTAATGGTTGCTGGCTATTACGTCCAGCAAAAACAAACCCTGCCCAACCGAGACCGGCTATCATCATAATCGCGGCGTGAGCAAAGTCAGGGGCTGATTGACCCGGTAATAGCAAAATCACTAAGCCCATAAACGCAATCATTATGCCTAATAGCGTCAGTACATTGGTTTTAGCCCCTAATAATTGCGCGACTATATTTAATACAATCTGAATCGTGGCAAACAAAATAAGTGCCCCCATCCCCGTATCCATACCCACATACGCCCAAGAAAAAGCAAAGGCATAAACTGATAAACTGATCGCGGATAGCCAACTCGTTTTATTGTTTGGCACATCGACCATACGTTTTATTTCATTCTTGGCGCTTATGAAGTTGGGCCTAACCAATAGCGCGAGTAATAATGCCCCAGAAATAATTCGGATCAAGGTGAACGGCAACGGTTCGATAGCCTGTTCAACAAAGGCCATTCGGCACAATAACGAATTAGCCGCAAACGCGAACAATGCCAAAGTAGTAAAAAAAAACAAACGCATAATTAACCTATTCTAATATTCACAATCAGGCCTCTGACTATCATTAAGGTATAAAGTGCCCGATGGGTAGCAAAATGATAAATAAATCACTGCTTTTAAGGGCTGCTCGTTACTAACTTAAGTGAATGCACTACTATTGTTCCATATTCGTCAACAACCCTTCTCGAAATGGGGACTAGTGCTGGCGAGGAAATATCGCTTTAATATTGGCATACAAAACTTTAATAATTTAGGTTTAATCATGAATACGACATTCTCACGACATAAGCGACGCTTATCCACTCTAGCTCTTTCCAGTCTATTACTCTCGCTTACACTGTCGGCCAATACTTCTGCGCAAGGTCTTCCTGCTGAAGTGGTGCGTGCCAGTGAGCAGAATGTCCCAACGTATATTGAAGCAGTAGGCACATTAAAGGCTAATGAATCTTTAATCTTACGCCCTGAAATCACCGGCAGAGTCCAAAAAATAACCTTCTCTGAAGGACACGAAGTTAACAAAAACGCTACCTTGGTTCAATTTGACGCCTCTATGTACCGTGCACGAGTTAACGAAGCCAAAGCCCGCGTTAAGTTAAGTGAAGCAGAATACCAACGCGTTAATAAACTGTTTAAAAATGGAGCTATCTCCGAGACTCAAAGAGATTCGGCATTAGCACAAATGCAAATCAACGAAGCGCAGCTTGAACAATCACAAGTTAGTTTAGAGAAAATGACTTTGCGTGCGCCCTTCACCGGCATTGTTGGCTTGCGTCAGTTTAGCCCAGGTGACTACATTACCGCCGGTGCCGACATGTTAGAGATAGTTGATATTAACAGTATGAAGCTCGATTTTAGAATTCCTGAAATTTATCTACCTCAAGTCGCTCAAGGGCAAACGTTAAGCATTAACTTATCAGCTTTTCCTGGCGAAGCATTTGAAGGTAAAGTAACCGCAATTAGCCCACAAATTAGTGAGCAAGGCCGCAATATATTGGTACGTGCTTTATTGCCAAATAAGGATAAAAAATTACGTCCCGGTCTGTTTGCTAAAGTACAACTATTAGTCAAACAGGAAAATCTCATTGTCATTCCTGAAGAAGCCATCATCCCTCAAGGTAAAGGTTTCTTAGTCTATATTTATAAAGACGATAAAGTGACGCCTATGCCGGTTCAGCTTGGTCAGCGTATGCGAGGAAGTGTTGTGATCAGTGGTATCAATGTTGGCGACGTCGTAATTACGGCAGGACAATTAAAGTTACAACCTGGCTCACCTATAACGCCTATTTTTGTTGATGGCAGCGCGCCTGCCCCTGATTCAGGCAAGAAGCAGCCTGCAGGACAGGAGTAATCATTAATGAAAATTTCTGAATTAAGCATATCCCGTCCGGTCCTCGCGACCGTGATGAACATACTTGTAGTCCTCATCGGTATTATTGCCTACAAGGCTTTGCCGGTGCGCGAGTATCCAAACATTGATGTTCCTGTGATCACCGTTGAAACCTCTTATGCAGGCGCCAACGCCAAAATTTTGGAAAGTCAGGTTACACAAATTTTAGAAGATTCTTTATCCGGTATCGAAGGCATTGATTTTATGTCTTCTAAGAGCCGCTCTGAAAAATCTCAAATTACTCTAACCTTTAAATTGGATCGAGATCCTGATTCCGCCGCCAGTGATGTGCGTGACCGTGTTGGTCGTGTTCGCGGCTTGCTACCGGAAGATATTGAAGAACCGATTGTTGCTAAAGTAGAAGCCGATGCTCAGCCTATTATCTGGTTAGCCTTCTCTTCAGATCGCCACACTCCACTGCAAGTAACTGATATTGCTGAACGCCAAGCGCGTGATCCACTGCAAACCGTACCCGGTGTTGCCAGTGTTGTGATTGTGGGTGAACGTCGTTATGCCATGCGCATCTGGTTAGATCGTACCCGCATGGCGGCTTACAACATTACCAGCCAAGGTGTTGAGTCTGCTTTACGTAGCCAAAACTTAGAAGTACCTGCCGGCCGGATTGAAAGTAGTGAGCGTGAATTCACGGTATTAACTCAAACGGATCTTAATACCACTGAACAATTTGAAGACATTGTACTGCGTAACGAAAACGGTTATTTAGTGCGCTTAAAAGACGTCGCTAACGTAGAAGTTGGCCCAGAAGCCGAACGTATTATCTCGCGCTTCAGTGGTCGCAGTGCAGTGGCGCTTGGGGTTGTTAAACAATCAACCTCCAACCCATTAGATGTGTCCAGCGGCGTCAAAAATCTATTAGTAGAAATCAATAAAAAGCTACCAGAAGGCGTTGAGGTTAAAGTGGCCTATGACTCTTCGGTCTTTATTGATAAGTCGATTCAATCAGTGCAAACCACCATTTTTGAAGCCGTTATGCTGGTGATTCTGGTGATCTTCGTTTTCTTACGAAATGCACGTGCCACGTTAATTCCATTACTCACCATTCCTGTTTCTTTAATCGGCGCTTTTGCCATTATGAACCTGTTTGGTTTTAGTATTAATACACTGACGCTATTAGCCTTAGTACTGGCCATCGGCTTAGTGGTTGATGATGCAATTGTGGTATTAGAAAACATCTACCGCCACATCGAAACGGGTATGGACCCAATACAAGCGTCGTTTAAAGGCATGAAAGAAATCGGCTTTGCCGTAGTCGCGATGACCGTGACCTTAGCCGCCGTATTTGCCCCTATTGCCTTTTCGGAAGGTCGAACCGGTAAATTGATTTCAGAATTTGCACTAACCCTCGCAGGCGCCGTCATTGTATCGGGCTTTGTTGCCCTGACGTTATCGCCAATGATGGCATCACGCATGCTAAAACATAACGAAAACCCAGGTAAGTTCTATCTATGGGGCGAAAAAGTGCTTAATGGCATGGCCGATGGTTATGAAAGAGCATTGCGCAAAGTGCTCGCCTTCCCACGCCTAATCGCCGCAGCGGGTTTAGTAACCATTGCCTTAAGTGCTTTGGTTTATATGCAGCTACCGCAAGAACTGTCACCCTCAGAAGACCGTGGTTTTGTGATTGGTTTCGCCATTGCACCGGAAGGTTCATCAATGGAATTTGTCGATAAATACACCCGTCAGATCGAAGGTGTATTGAGTAAAGTTCCTGAATCGACCAATACGTTTTCTATTGTTGGCTTCCCTACCAGCACTAATAGTATGCAATTCCTGCAGCTAGAATCTTGGGAAAATAGAGAGCGCTCACAACAAGAAATCGCCGCTGGCCTTATGGGTCCAATGTTCGGTGGTATTACCGGGGTAATGGCCTTCCCAATGAACCCACCGTCATTAGGACAAAGTATTGTCTCGCGTCCGGTAGAGTTTGTGGTTCAAACCACAGGGTCTTATGAAGAGTTGCAAGATTTAACGTCTCAAGTGATGATGAAAGTCTATGCAAATCCGATGTTCGCCCAACCCGATATCGACTTAAAGCTGAATAAGCCAGAGCTTTCCATCAACGTTGATCGTGAAAAAGCAGCGGCCATGGGCGTCGGTATTGAAACCATTGGTCGTACACTTGAAACCATGATTGCCGGTCGCGAAATCACTCGCTTCAAACGTGAAGGCGAGCAATACAACGTTATTGTGCAAGTAGCTGACATTGATCGTTCTAATCCTAGCGATTTAACCAACGTTTATGTGCGCTCGAGCGGTGGCGAAATGGTACAGCTAGCCAACCTAGTTAAGGTAGCAGAAAGCATTGCACCCAAAGAGCTGAATCACTTTAACAAGCTTAAATCAGCGACGATTCAAGCGGCTCTTAACCCAGGCTTCAGCCAGCAGCAAGCAAGAGAGTTTCTTGATGCAACGGTTGCAGAATTAACGGCTGACAAAGCAGGCTTTCAAGTCGACTATGCAGGCCAATTACGTGAATTCATCAGTGCAGGCAGCAGCTTAAGTGTTGCTTTTGGTTTGGCATTGATCTTTATTTACTTGGTATTAGCAGCGCAGTTTGAAAGTTTCCGCAGCCCATTAATCATTATGTTCTCAGTACCCACTGCAATGTTAGGTGCCCTATTAGCACTTTGGATAACGGGCGGTTCTATCAACATCTACAGCCAAATTGGTTTAATCACTCTAGTCGGGTTGATTACCAAACACGGTATCTTGATTGTTGAATTTGCCAACCAACTACAAGAATCAGGTTCATCTAAGCTGGAAGCGGTTATTGAATCGGCTAAGCTGCGTTTGCGTCCGATTCTTATGACGACCTCAGCCATGGTATTAGGTGCAATTCCTCTGGCCCTTGCCAGCGGTGCAGGCGCTGAGAGCCGTGAACAAATTGGTTGGACGATTGTAGGCGGTATGACACTGGGAACAGCATTGACCATCATTATCGTGCCTGCCTGCTACTTACTAATTTCTGGCAAAGTGAAAGAGCTGGTTAAGCCTGACTAGCCTTAACTAACCCGATAACTAAACCCTGTTAACTTAACTCAATCTTAGCTAATATCATCATCAAGTTTATTAGCTAAGATTGATCTTTAATGTCGCTACCAAAATCACGTTCATTCTTTTTATATCTAAACATTGCGCTATATATTTTCCTTCTCCCCTCTCTAGTCCAAGCAGAATACTGGTTAAGCGATAGCCTGTACGTCGAAAATAATCAACAGCTTCTCTTAAACCAACAAATTAACGATACCCACTGGCAACTTCTACCTGAGCTAAACTTCACTCAAATTTTGTCTCATAGTGAAATTTCATTAGGCGCTAAACTTAACCTAGAAGAGGAGGCTAGCGATGGAATTATTAATAATTTAAACATTCGCTTTGCCCCCTTATCTCGATTAGTCACAATCTTAGGCCGCCAGAAAATAAGCTATAAGCAAAATGATTTATTTCGCACGAGCTTGAGTAAGAATGACGATAAAGTGGATGGCTTAAATTACAGCCAAGGATTGCGAATTATTCATCGCTTAGGCTATATAGAGCAAAGCGTATTTTTCAATCAATACGCTCATTCAACTGCAAGCACTCACTATCAGTTAAAGGTTGGTATTCCGGGCTATAAAGTCGGGCCATTGGTGATTGCTTTAGAATATCCATCAGCAAGTAATCGCATCCTACGCGGTATGCTTGGCTCTGCCCTGCAGTTTCCAATGCGCATTGTGCCCGGTGATTGGCAATGGGCGTTCCAATACGCTACTGAATTTAATCAGCCACAAACCAACCAACGGGCTTGGCAAACCAGTATTTCTTGGCTGGGGTTTATTCCACAACATAAAATTGGCGTATTATTTAGCCATAACGATGAGGCTTGGACTTACTCCGACGATTTTAATCCAGGGCAAAATCAAATTGATCTACGTTATCAATGGGACATTAATCAACAAGCCAGCCTTGAATTTTCACTCAATCAGATAATCCCACAGCAGACATCTAACGATAAAAAAATAGAAACCCTAAGCTTCAAGTTCGCATTTTCATTTTAATGATTTTGTCAAAAATTCTCGCGCACTCGTAAATAGCGAGCAAAGCGTGGCTTTCCTTTAGAAGTAAGTCCTGAATATTGAAAGGTGATTTCGCTGCCGATCGCCGGTGGATTCTTTCGATCATCATCGCTAAAACCCGAACCTATTTTGAAGGTCTGTTTAACAACATCTCCCTCGTTATCATTAAGAGCAGCTTCAACCCACACAGCCCCCATCATTCCTTCATATTTACCTTTACCGGGTTCATAACCCGTCACAATGGCCTCGCGATCAAAGCTCGGCTTTAGCTTTAGCAAATCGTCGCTACGCTTGGCCGAATAAAGTGAGCGACCGTCATGCAGCATCAAACCTTCAGCTTTATTTTTCACAAAATAATCTAACTGAGCGAGTAATGCCTCCTCACTAGCAATACGCCACTGCGGAATAATAACTAAATGAGTCGGTAATAGCGTTAGAGATTGAAGTGCCAATAAACGCTGATTAAACGTGCCCGAATGGTGAGGCAAGTCAAAAACCATATAACGAACGTGACGCCACTCGTCATCAATTGGTTGGTGCTTACGAACGATGCCACTCAAGCGATCAAACTGCTCACGCGCCAACCAAAGCTCTCCATCTAAAGGAACTTCGGGAAAATCGGCAATAAACCATGCGGGCGCATGATATTCATTACCCTGCCTTGAGATTAACCGCTTACCATCCCAAAATGCGCGCACACCATCGTATTTTTCACTAACCCAATATGGGTCGAGATCAATACCCGAACTGTTCTGCAGAACATTAGCCAACATTAAAGATGGCTTTTCTTCCGCCATCAATTCAAACGGGGCCAACATCATAGCCACAACTAAATACAAAAATTTAAACATAAGACATCCTTGTCTGTAAGATACGATCTATTTTAGGTCTGTTAATTAGGGATGAAAACCTAATGACAACATAACAACAGGTGCATCTGAAATATCAACTTCTTCAGTGCTGCTATTATCAGCATCCAAGTTTAGTTTTCTCGCAAAGCTCTGACCTAACTCAAACGCAGCCCAAAGTTTTGGTTTAAATTGATAACGGATTCCTGTGGCAGCAACCCAGCTAGAGTACGAAATATTCAAGCGCTCATCTTCTTCAGATTGATAACGCCAATTGCCTCCCACTGGAGCAATAGAGGCATACACAGACCAATCGCTTTGCCAGCGATACTCAGCTTTGGTTATAGGAAAACCGACATCAAGTTGAATATTATCAGCAACTTTATATTGGTACGATATTAAAGGAATCGGTTTATATTCACCAAACAAGCGGGTAAAACCGACTCCCATTGTCCATGTACTCAGCTCTGTTGACTGATATCGCCACAGCGCCAGCCCCAACAACGAAAAAGCATCCTCATCAATTGCATCTAAATCCGAGTGTAAGCTCGGAGTGAGTTGAATAATGCGCATCCACTTATCATCACTTGGAGTAACCACCATTAACGTGGTTTTAAGGGTATAAACTTCTTGATTATCTGCGTCAACATCGTCAAAACGAAAGGCTGTCTTCTCAATAGATAAAGAAGGAATAAAAAAACTTTTACCGAAATCAAACTTACCCAAAGGCAGCTTCACCAGCGTACTGTCCATCGCAAACTTCGCGTTCGTCTTCTCTATCGAAGAAAAATCATAAGATCGATGTTTGATGCCCATCGCCATATCTTTGGGAACTGTTAGCTTTTTTTCAGGCTTAGAGACTTCAGCACCAGAGCTCTCAATACTAGAGTTCTCAATACCGGAGCTTTCTGCGCTAACCCAATGAGAAAAAAGCAACAAAGTAATACTCAAGGCACTTCGATAGATATTAATAATAGAAACCCTTTCTAAATTAAATGCTTAAAAGCAGCGGCATAAAATGCAAAAACCGCTATTCATTTTCATGAATAACGGTTTTTTATTACTTCAAATACTGAGTATTATAAAGCACTATCCAAACGTTTTATCGGCAATAAACTTATGAATCTCAGCAAGATCCGCAGGCAATACATCCATACGCTCTTCACGTTCCATCAAGTCCGTTAAATGATGAGGCAGCTTTGGCATATCAAAACCTGCACGTAAAACCGCTTCTTCAAACTTAACCGGATGCGCCGTACCCAAAGTAATCATAGGAATTTTATTATTACGACGTACTTCACGAGCGGCTTTAACACCAATCGCAGTATGAGGGTCTAACAAATACCCCGTCTCTTCGAATACGTCTTGCATGATTTTAATCGTTGCATCTTCGTCGACTGCGTAGCTATCGAACAACTCACGGGCTTTCGCTAGCTTCTCTTCGTCTAACTCAACCACATCGGTCTTAGCGTTCATGCGGCTCATTAGCTCAGACAAGGCTGCGCCATCACGATCGTACAAATCAAATAACAAACGTTCGAAGTTTGAAGATACCGCGATATCCATAGACGGCGTAATCGTATGCATCAACGGATGAACTTCGTATTTATTCTTGCTCATCAAACGGTGTAAAACATCGTTCTTGTTGGTAGCAATAATCAACTGCTCAATCGGCAAGCCCATTTTCTTCGCCATGTAACCCGCGAAGATATCACCAAAATTACCCGTTGGAACGGAGTAAGCCATTGGACGAACAGGGCCACCCAAGTTCAAAGCAGAATAGAAGTAATAAACAATCTGCGACATAATACGTGCCCAGTTGATGCTGTTTACCGCTACTAATTTGCGCTCACCTTTAAGGAAAGACTGATCACCAAAGCTGGCTTTAACCATGTCTTGCGCTTGGTCGAAGTTACCTTCGATGGCGATGTTATAAATATTATCACCAGTCACTGTCGTCATCTGACGACGCTGAACTTCAGAGACTTTACCGTGTGGGTGCAAGATGAAGATATCAACGTTTTTACACGCTTTAGTCCCTTCAATCGCTGCTGATCCTGTATCACCAGAGGTCGCGCCCATGATCACAACTTTTTCATGACGACGTTCTAAAACGTAATCCAAAAGGCGACCTAGAGTTTGCAAAGCAAAATCTTTAAACGCCAGTGTTGGTCCGTGGAACAACTCTAAAACATATTCGTTATGATCGATTTGCTGTAACGGGGCAACGGCCTTATGACCAAAACCACCATAAACTTCAGACAAAATCTTTGCCAACGCATCGGAATCAACACAGCCTTCAACAAAAGGATAGATAACCTTATGCGCTAACTCAGCATAAGGAAGATCACGCCAAGACTCGATTTCTTCTTTACTAAACGTCGGTACTTCTTTTGGAACGTACAGACCACCGTCAACCGCAAGACCGGTTAATAATACTTCTTCAAAAGTTAACTCAGGGGCTTCGCCGCGAGTTGAAATATATTTCATCATAATTTAAAAACTCTTCTCTAATCTTTTAAACCAATCTTTTAAACAAATTTTTTAAACCAGGTACTCAACACGGATGCGGGTAACATCGCCTTGGGTTCCTTCCAATGCCTGAATTGCAGAAATGGCATCGTTCATGATTTTTTCTTGGATGATGTGAGTCAGCAAGATTACCTGCACAATCTCTTCACCTTCGGCTTGCTCTTTTTGAATCAGCGCTTCGATATTAATGCCACGCTCACTCAAAATAGTCGCGATATTGGCCAATACACCAGCCTTATCCAACGCAGGAATACGTAAATAATACGCAGTCTCAATATCTTCAATCGGCAGAACTTTAGTATCATCAACTTGCTTATAGCCCAAGTGATGAACACGGCTTGACGCAGGGGCATCAATCAAACGCGCCAAATCAATAACATCAGCAACCACTGCCGAAGCTGTTGGACCGGCACCCGCACCTGGGCCAGAGAACAAAGTATCGCCAACCGCATCGCCGTTAACCATAATCGCGTTTAATACACCATCGATCTTGGCAATAGAACGCTTTTCAGGAATCAAGGTTGGGTGTACGCGTAAATCAATACCACGGGCAGTGCGACTGCTCACACCTAAGTGCTTAATGCGGTAGCCAAGCTCTTCGGCATACTGAACATCTTCTGGGGTAATACCGCCAATGCCTTCACAGAAGCAATTTTCAAACTGAAGCGGAATACCATAAGCAATCGAAGACAAAATAGTCAGCTTATGCGCAGCGTCGATGCCTTCAACATCAAACGTTGGATCAGCTTCGGCATAACCCAGCTCTTGAGCTTCTTTCAATACATCAGCGAAATCACGACCTTTATCGCGCATTTCCGTCAGAATGAAATTGCCAGTACCATTAATGATACCCGCCAACCAATTGATCTTATTACCCGCTAAACCTTCACGTAACGCTTTAACGATAGGAATACCACCGGCAATACCGGCTTCATACATAACCGAAACGCCTTTCGCTTCCGCCGCGGCAAAAATCTCGGTACCGTGCTCAGCGATTAACGCTTTATTGGCAGTCACAACGTGCTTGCCGTTTTCAATCGCCAGCAAGACCAGTTTTTTAGCAACGTCATAGCCGCCAATCAACTCAACTACTATGTCAATTTCTGGATTGGTGGCGACGTCAAAGATATCTCGAGTAACATCGGTATTAGATGTATCGGCAGCTGGGTTATCACGACGAGAACCCACCTGCTGAATAATAATTTCACGACCTGCACGGCGAGTAATCTCTTGCGCATTTCCGGTAAGCACATTAAAAGTGCCACTACCTACTGTACCTAATCCACAGATTCCTACTTTTACCGCTTTCAAGGTCGACTCTCCAACATAAGCTTACAGATAGTTCAAAATTGCCCGATATTCTACACGAGAACAATACTAATGTAAGTTCAAACACCATAAAGCGCGGCGAAATAAGCGCTTAAATGTCAGAGATAACAAGGGATGCGAGACAGCCAAGAATTAATTTGCTAGCTTTAGTCTCATAAACAGACAAAGTAAGGAAAAAAGATGTCGAAGTTTCTGATTTTAACCATTATCGCCGACGATAAACCCGGTATCGTAGAGACAATAGCCAAGACCATTGCTGATCAAGGTGGCAACTGGTTAGAAAGTCGTATGTCACACATGGCGGGGAAATTTGCTGGCATACTGCGCATCAGCATTGCCGAAGAAGAAACCAATAGCCTACGCATCAGATTATCTCAACTCGCAACCCAGGGCATCAGTATTGGCGTTGAAGTCAGTGCAGAAACTGGGGACTCTATTGCCACCAAAGATCTCACTCTCAATCTAGTGGGCAACGATCGCCCAGGTATTGTGAAAGAAGTATCGCAAGCTTTAGCCAATATGGGGGTTAACGTATTAGAACTGACCACCAACTGCGAAAGCGCACCGATGTCAGCGGACCTTTTATTTAAAACCGAAGCGCACTTACGCGTGCCGAAAGGTTTTGATGCTGACGCTCTAACAGATGCATTAGAAGCAATTTCAAATGATTTAATGGTTGAGATTAATCTCGACTAATCTTTAAGCTTATTGGGCCAAATGGATAACTAAGTAACCATTTGGCCTTCTTTCATTATATTGTCTAAAAAAGATGCTTTTTCTTCTGTTCAACAACGAAGCCAGTTAAACTCCCTGCTTTGTTATTCCTATAAGCCTTCTGGAGCCACCATGTACCAAGATATTAATTTAACCATCGACAATAAAATTGCGCTGATCGAGATTAACCGCCCAGAGGTTTTAAACGCAATTCGAGTACAAACTTACCAAGACCTAATTGCTGCTTTTAAAGAAGCCGATGCTTCTGACGACGTCAATGTCATCGTATTAACCGGCGCTGGCGGCAAGTTTACTGCGGGTAACGATTTATCTGACCTAGTGGCGGGTGATGATGTACGCCAAGATGTTATGGACGGTGTTTCTGGTATTTTTACAACGTTGAGCCGCGTTAAAAAGCCGATCATTGCTGCCGTTGAAAAAGTAGCCGTCGGCATCGGCACAACCATCCTGCTGCATTGCGACATGGCTTTTGCGGGTGCAAATACTCGCTTCCGCCTACCTTTCGCTAACTTAGGTGTTAGCCCTGAAGGTGCTTCTTCTATGTTATTAACGGAATCTGTTGGCCCTAAAATCGCTAACGAGCTGTTATTAACCGGTCGTTTCTTCGACGGTAGTGAAGCTGAGAAATGGAACATCATCAATAAAGCGACTGAAGATGGCCAAGCACTTGAAGCAGCAATGTCAGTTGCACAAGACCTAGTTAAGCAGCCGCTGGCGTCTTTAATCACCACTAAGCAGTTATTGAATGTTGGTAACTCTGAAGTGATCGAAGAAGTGGTAACTGACGAACTTGAAGCGTTCGCTCTATTATTGCAAAGCGAAGATACTCAAGCTCGTATTAACTACCTAGTAAATAGCAGTAAGTAATAGCCCCCAAGCTATGCTGACCGCCTAGCGCCTCTCTCTGAGGCGCTGCTCCCCTCTATTTTAAACTTCTGATGACTCTGATAATCTAAGCTCAATAAGTACGCGCTTAATTACAAGGAATCGTCATGAGTCAGACCAATACTAAGACCCAAATCAACAGTAATGAAAAATCCGGCCATTGGATTTTAGTCATCATGGGGATTCTATTCTGCTTAATATCCACCCCAGTCATCCTTGCCATCCCCGAAGAAATTAGCAAAGGTAACTACGGCATATTCATCGCCCTCATATTCCCACTTGCCGGCTTAGGCATGCTATACGGCAGCTGGAAAATGCGTCAAAAGTTTCTCTTTTTTGGCCCAACCCCCCTCACCCCATCACCTGCCATTGGCCAAGTTGGTGGACACGTAGGTGGCCGTATCAATCTTGCCCAAGCTTGGGAAAAACGTGATTTGGATATCTCCCTTAGCTGCATCAATACCTATACCTCAGGCACCGGTAAAAACGCCACCACCCACAGAAGCATACTCTGGCAAGAATACGATAAGCCCCTCGATCGCCCAAATGATAGCGGCGCAGGCAGCACGTTAGAGTTTTGCTTTGACGTACCCGCAGGCGAACGTACGAACGATACTTATAACGGTCGTGGCAGCATTCATTGGGAGGTTTCTATTGAAGGCTTAATTAAACAAACGGAATTTAAACGCAGCTGGAAAATCCCGGTTGAAGTGGGCACTCAAACTTCAAATATCGTCATACCCAACGCACACAAAGAAGCCAGCCACAGCGCGAAACGACAACAGGCGGAAGCCAGCATTGATCAACAAATTAAGACCGAAAAAACCGCCACAGGCCTCGATATCACATCCGATCAAGGTCGCAACAAATCCATGAGCTGGTTCTTGGTTTTGTTTGGCACTATTTTCGCATCGGTGGGCTGCTTTCTTTTCTTTCAGGCTTTTCAAGGTGAAGCTATCCTGTGGATTATGGCCCCGATATTTTTCGCTATTGGCGCTGGTATATTAGCCTTTGGTATCTTCCTAGTCGGCCGCAAACTTGAATGCAAAATCATCGGCGATCAAGTTTATACTCGTCGTAGTCTATTTGGCCGAATACTTTATACACGCCAAGGTAAATTAACATCCCCTGAACAGTTAATACTCAAATCTACAATGTCGAGTACAACCAATGGCAAGCATACTGAGTACATGGGAGTTTTTGCTAAAATTGATATTAATGGCCCGAATGGTTCAGTAAAAAAAGAAATAAAACTGGTAGAAGGTATCGAAGGCAATGCGGCTGGGGAAGCCATGAAACGAAAGCTGGCCGACGCCTTATTAGAAAACAACAACGATTTAAAAGGTGAGCTAGAAGCGTTTTAACTATTTCAGTTTTTAGAAGCCATCTTTGCCCAGCGCTTTTTTGCTTTATAGAAAGTGCTAGGATCACTGAAGCCTAATAAATCACATAAATCATTAACCGCTAAGCCCTGTTCAAGTCCTTGCCGATGCTTGTCGATTTGTACAGCTTCGAGTATTTCTCTAAAGGTTGCCCCTTCAACTTTCAGCTTCCGATACAAACTCGCCCGACTCAGGTGCATTTCCAAACAAACAGAGTCTACAGAATTAAAGCGTACTAAATTAGCATAGAGTAGCTCTTTGACCCTTAGCGAAGTCGGTGAATCATCATTCACAACAAAAGGGCTTAGCAATAATGCCTGGGCTCTTGTCGCGATAACTTGCTGTAAATAAGGATTAGCACTCTTTATTGCTTTATCAAAAACTGACGCCTTCAAAATCAATGAATTTTCAGCCGCCGAGAAAATAACAGCTGAACCAAAGATAGAGGTATATCGGTTTTGGTATTCTGGCGCCGCATGTCGAAAACTAGCAGATTCAATCACAACTGACATCCCACACATTTCACTCGCCCACATAACAAGCGCTGACATACTCCGTTCAATCGCCACAACAGGGTATTCATATTGAGATGAAAAATTGAAATTTAATTTTATAGTTTCTGCTCGACGCTCTAACGTCCAATTTTCTGCAGCATTCAGTAATATAATATTGTCATTAAAAACTGCAAAGGCTTCAGCTAAAGTTTCACACTGAGAAATCCAATGAGCAAGCACACCCTTAGCCTCTTTATTTACTTTACTGCCAATTAAGATCCCAACTTCTGGGTATTCAGAATTTTCCGCCGCTAAGCGCCATAGATTCACCAAAACGTCTTCTGGCAAACGGCGCTCAAGTGCCATCGTCATATCAGCTTGATTCGAATAGCTTACGGCACCATTCTCAAAATCTTTTTCTAAGCTGAGTAAGCTCTCGTGATCCAAAATATTCAGTTGTGCCAATTCTCTAGCAAGGTCGAGCACGGCAATTGCAGAGATAGTGTTATTTTTCAGCATATAAGCGATCGGCCCTAGAGAATGAATCATTATTCCACAACATTGATACAAATCGCCCTACTAGAAATACATTTTTGATCTTAGCATGCAATCTAAACGGCGATTAAGAGCACTCATTATGTCAGTCACGAACAAGATCGAAAAAATAAGCACAGAAAAAGCATTGCGAAAAATAATTAAATCTTACCCTAAAATATTAGACAAACGAATACAACCGACTTTAGACAACTACAGTATTGAATTTATTGTGCAAGCATCTATCGCCGCTGCTACCTTCAGCGACTTATCACTGGGCATGCCGATATTAGACGTCAAAGGTGACTGCTTTTCCATCGATTCACTCTCAACCTTGTCTTTCATAATCCCCACACATAAAGACCATACACACATCAATAATATGCCTTGCAGTCTATATTTTCTAATTCCTGGTATTGGCCACGGATTAAGAATTAATGGCAAAGCACATCAAATTACATCGACCAGTAATCTAGAACATAGCAATAATATAATATTCGATATTCAAAGTGTTTATCTACACTGTGCCCGGGCGATAACTCGTGCAGAACTGTGGATTTCGCAACTAAAACAGCATAATCCTACTATAAAAAATATCATTGAGAATTCACCGTACTTATTACTTTCAACCCAAAATGCTTTAGGGAGTACCGAACTATCTCCACGCGGCGACCCTGCTGGCTTTGTAAAATTAATTGATGAAAACACCTTACTGTTACCGGAAAGACCCGGTAATAAAATAGCCGTTAGTCTGACCAATATTATCAACAACCCCTCTATTGGACTTTCCTTTTTAGTGCCGGGATCAAACACTGTTTTGTATGTTGAGGGTAAAGCCTATCTCACAACAGACCCCATATTATTGAAACCTTTGGCGATCAAAGAAAAAGTACCCAAAATAGCTATTTTGATATCGATAAACAATTTACAGTTAAATGATTCAGCAGCGTTAGAACGTACTAAAATTTGGGAAAAAGAGAATCATGTTAGCAGCAAGTCCTTAACAACATTCTCAAAAGCTCTGACCGCGCATATCCAAGGAGAAGGTTTATTAGGTAAACTCAGCAACCCGATCATATCGGGAATTATTAAACACGATATGAATAATCTGTATTAACAATTCTGTATTAATAATATAGGGATTCGTACTACATTAATAAATATCGTCAGGAGAGATAAAAAGACGGCTTAGTAACCAATACCTAAGCCGAATTTTTTAGAGCATTACAAAAATCACGCCCTCAAATTGTAACTTCTTCTGGCATCTTACCTAACAACTTATACAGCACAGGTACAACAATCAGAGTTAGCAGTGTCGACACTAACAAGCCACCAATAATCGCCCAGCCCATCGGCGACCACATACTAGAACCCGATAACGTCAGCGGTAATAAGCCCCCCACGGTAGTCAGCGTGGTTAATATAATGGGCACAAATCGCGTTTTTGCCGCAGCCATAATCGCATCCATCTTTTCCAAACCATCACGACGCATTTGGTTGGCGTAATCGACTAAAATAATCGAGTTATTGACCACGATCCCTACCAGCGAAGTTAGGCCGATAAACGCGGTAAAACTAAAGGTATAACCACTAATAAATAAAGCGATAAACGCACCCACTAACGCAAAAGGAATCGCTGCAAAAACAATTAACGGCTGCACGAAAGAGCGGAACTGCAATACTAAAACAGCAAAGATTCCAAATACCGCTAGCAATACAGTTTTCGCCATGCCACCAAACGCCTCTTTACGATTTTCTTGTTCACCACCAATGGCGTAATGAACACCTTCAGGGAAATCATAGCCATTCAATTTTTCAACGATCGCATTGGTTACTTTTTCTGCGGTAAAGCCAGGTAATACATCCGAAGTAATACGCGCCATACGTTCTAAATCATAATGCTGAAAACGCGCAATACTGGTTTCCAGATTAAGTTCAGCTATTTGCAATAACGGCACTAACTGATTGCTATTTGATCGAACTTTAATATCTTCAAAGGTTTCTATCTGTGGATTTTCGTATTGGGATAAACGTAGAACTAAAGGAAATTCCTCCCCTTGATCATCCCGAAAGCTGCCCATATTAGTGCCGACTAAAGCCGTTCGTACCGTGCGGTCAATCTGCTGCAATGGTACACCGAGCATCGCGGCTTTATCGCGATTAATATCGACCTTCAAATCAATTTTAAAATTGCCAACGGGATTATCAATACCCACAGTACCTTGAGTATTAGCCACCAGCTTTTCAACATCCATTGCGACCCGTTGAATATCAGCCAGTTCTTCACCGACAATACGAATGCTAATGGGCGCAACCAAAGGTGGACCTTGCATAAACTCTTTCACCGTAATTTTCGCGCCGGCAATATCACCCACCTGACTACGAATAGTATCGACTAGAGGCTCCACAGCAGACAGCTGATAATCATTAAGGGTGACAAACAATTGGGCAAAATTAACCGTCTGACGCGTCGGCATAATATTGTAATAAATACGCGGGTTACCACGGCCAACGTTCTGCGATACATCATTCACTAATTCATGCTGGCGCACACGCTTACTAACTTCATCGGCAACTTCTTGCGTCCGCGCAAAAGTAGATCCCTCTGGCATATCAATGTTCACCAAGATCATAGGCTTCTCGGCCTTCGGAAATAGACTCACGCCAATAAAAGGAAAAAGTGCCAAGCTTCCCACCAGCATCATGACCGAAATACCAATGACTTTCGCTGGGCGATCTAATGCCCAAAGTAATATGCTGCTATAACGAGTATCCGCAATCGACTCTAGTTTCTTTTGCGCTCGTGTCGTTTTCTTCGCGGAGTTTCCTAATTTACTGGCTAATAAAGGCGTTAACGTTAGCGCAATTAATAACGACGCAAATAACGTCACGACAACCGTGACCGGCATAGCACGCATAAATGTGCCAGAGCCATTTTGCATAATTAACATCGGCAAAAATGATAATACCGTCGTCAAAGTACCACTGGCGACCGCCCAAGCGACTTGAGAACTGCCCTTCACTGCCGCTTCTCTTGGGGTATCACCATCCCGTAGATGACGCGAAACATTTTCCACCACCACGATGGCATTATCGACCAATAATCCTAATGCGATGACCAAGCCAACAATCGACATTTGCTGCAAACCGAATCCCGCTAGATCTACCCAGCCGATCGCGATAAAAATCGACAACGGCACCGCTGAAACAACCACCAAACTGGGTTTAAAACCTAAAACAATAATGCTTAAAATCGCAACCAGAATAAGTCCTTGATTCAAGCTGTTAAAGAAACTACTGATTTGTCGCTCAACGCTTATCGACTGGTCCATTACCGTGAATAATTTTATCTCACTTGGAATGCGCGGTTTGTATTCTTCTATTTGAGCATTAATGCCTTCCATCACATTAAATATCTGACTGCCTTTACGCTGCACAACCGAAACAAAAACGGCTTTTTCCCCGTTTAATTTTGCACGATAAGTCGGCAACGTTTCGCCCTGGCTAATCGTCGCAATATCACGCAGATAAATAAACTTACCTTGCGAACCACGAATCACCGTATCTTCTATTTGCTGTAACGATTGATAATCACCCGACGTGCGTACCGTAAAACGACGATCGCCACCATTAGCATGACCCCCCGGTAAGTTTTGTGCCGCACCTTGTACCGCGCTAAAAACCTCATCCAAACTAATGCCTAAAGCATTCACTTGACGCTGATCGACTTTTATTTGAACTTCTAACTCAGGCAACGCTTCAACATCCACACGCTTAACACCAGAAGCTCGCTCTAAGCGTTGCTCAAGTGCTTCTGCATGACGTTTCAGCTCACTATAACTGGCTCTTTCCGAGACTAAAGCAAGCTGTAAAATACTCACATCCGCAGGGGATATTTTATCAATTTTAAGCGCCACAATACTGGACGGTAAATCACTACGAATACGGGCAATACTGGCAACCACTTCGTCGTATTTATCATCAGGGTCGGTGCCGTATAAAAACTCAATCCGCGTGACTACTAAGCCATCTTCGACATTTGTTTTGATATTTTTAATATCTTCTAATTCATTCAGCGCTTCTTCAATCGGGTCAACGACCAACTTTTCCATATCCATCGGAATCGTGCCGGGACTGACGACCTTAATAACCGCCGCTGAAAAGTCGAACTGTGGATCTTCTGAACGAGGCATAGTAAAAAAAGATACGATGCCGAGAGTCACCAAAAGTAAAAATAAAACGATGGTAAATTGATGATTTCGTATTGCTAACGCAGGTAATTGCATGATGCTTTCCTATTCGTCTATATTATTTACAGAGATTTCTGCACGGCGACCGCACGGTCTTCTGATAAATACGGAGCACCTTGAATCACAATGCGTTCACCCTCTTGAATACCGGCACGTACCGCCATACGACTGCCTTCAATAAACGCCACATCAATTAAACGTACATGTGCTTGATCTTGTTCATCTAAAACATACACCTCTGCTTGCTTACCATCCGCACGTAATAACGCGGTTAATGGTAATAAAACCAAGCGTTCTTTTTGTGTCGGATAAACCCGACCATGACCCACAAAACCGGCTAATAAATTTTTAGCTCCTTTCTTTTCTGAAGAACCTTCTAAGCGTAATTCAATTTCAAATGTTTGAGTTTTTGCATCGGCGCGCCCCGCTACTTCGGAAACTGTCGCGGGAAATATTTGATTAGGGTACGCATCAAAATACAACTCGGCGTTATCCCCTAACTGAGTGCGCACAATATCTTTATCGGTAATACCGGTGCTTAAGATCCAACCGGTTTTTTTAGCGGCAAACACAAAGACGGGCTGTCCTGCTTTTACCAATTCATTGGGCTCTAAGGCACGATTTAAAATGCGCCCTTCCGCTGGCGCTTTAATCACCGCATGGCGACGATTAAATTTAGCGACGGTCAAATCCGATTGCGCTACATCCATACGCGTTTGCGCCGATTGTAATTGATCCATCGACAAGGCATTTTGCCCTTGCAGTGATTGGAAGCGTTCAAGATTACGCTGCGCATTGGCCAATACCGATTTCGCTTTCGCAACTTCTGCATCAATTTCTTCTAAATCCAAAGAAGCTAATAGCTGGCCTCTCTTAACAAACTGACCTTCATCCACGTAGACCTTACTCACTAGGCCCGGAACTTTAAAACCTAGAGATTGCTCCGATTTATTTTCCAATAAGCCACTAATCCTGATGGCTTTTGCGTATTCAGCGTAGTGAGCACTAACAACGTCAACAGGCACAGCCGTATCTTCTGCGAGTGTTTTAGCAATAACGCCAACGGATAAAAGTATTACAACTAAGGAGTTAAGCAACAGAGTAATAAACGTAGATGCAGGTTTCATAATAAACGGCCTGTAGTGATTCGGTCATGTTGACAGTGAAAACATATAAGCATACATTCTATCCACTCAATGTATTCACCGTCAACACTAATTGACATATCGTGATGAAAACAACAGACTTTAACGCACATTAAATAGGGCCAAACATCAGCATGAGCAACGACCACCCGACCAACTATCATCACGGTAACTTACGCCTAGCGCTATTAGAGGCCGCCGTTGAACAGATCAAAGACGTGGGGGTCGAAAAGTTAAGCCTACGTGGCATTGCCCGCACTGTCGGAGTCTCACAAACAGCACCCTACCGCCACTTTAAAGACAAGAATGAACTGCTTGCAGAAGTCGCAGCCCAAGCGTATCTCGACTTATATCACGCAACTTCGAAGCACATCAGCAATGATCAAAGCGCAAATGAAAACATCCAAACCATAGGGGCTGCGTACCTGGCGTTTGCCATCGCCAACCCAGAAAAATACAAGCTGATGTTTGGACCCAGCATTCAAAATCGACGCGCTTATGCCAATATGGTCGCCGCCGGTGAAAAATCGTTTAATGTGTTAATTAGCCAAGTCGAACGGGGAATCTCTGACGGTGCATTTCTAAGTGGATGCTCTATGATCTTGGCCAATACGCTATGGACGCAAGTTCACGGTATGGCTTCTTTGATTATTGATGGTTTCTACCAAGATCGAGACATGCCAATGCCATTTGATGAGTTCCTACGCACGCAAATCAGCATTGCCTCTCGCGCAATTCAGCTCAATCCTAGACCTTTAACCCTCACCAAAATTGACCAATAAGTCAGGTTTCATCAACATTTCAGGCAATTTCATCAAGCTCTAAAGTGTCAAGCTAGAATTAACCCTTCTTTTGAAGTACCATCGTGCCAATAATGAGTATTTTAGCCATCATAATTAATCTGCAAGATGCCAAAGCCTGACTTTATCGGTATACTTGCGGGCCTTTTTTAGCGCTACTTTTAAACAAGCGGTTTTTAAACAGCGACTGTTACGGATCATAAAAATATGGGTAAGCAAACACCTCTGTACCAACAACACCTAGATGCTAACGGCAAAATTGTCGATTTTGGCGGCTGGGATATGCCCATTCACTACGGCTCGCAGTTACAAGAGCATAATGTAGTACGTGAAGACGCAGGCATGTTCGACGTATCACACATGACGATCGTTGATATTACAGGCCCAGAAGCGTTGGCTTACCTACAAAAAATCTTAGCCAACGATGTATCCAAGCTTGGCTTTACCGGTAAAGCTCTTTATACCGGCATGTTGAACGAAGAAGGCGGCGTGATCGACGACCTTATCGTTTACAAAATGGATGGCTGGTACCGCACCGTTGTTAACTGCGGTACACGCGAAAAAGATTTGGCTTGGATGAACAAGCAAATCGCAGCGTTCGACGCCACTCTGACTGAGCGTCCTGAACTTGCAATGGTTGCAGTTCAAGGCCCTAACGCCATCGAAAAAGTAAAACAAGTTCGCCCACAAGACGCTGACGTGATTGGCGAATTAAAAGTATTCCAAGGCTTACCCGTCAACGAATGGTTCTATGCGCGCACAGGCTATACCGGTGAAGACGGTTTAGAAATCATCGTCCCGGAAGCAGAAGTTGTCGAGTTTTGGCAAGCACTGGTCGCTGCAGGCGTGGCACCGACGGGTTTAGGCGCTCGTGATACCTTGCGTTTAGAAGCCGGCATGAACTTGTACGGTAACGATATGGACGATTCCATTTCGCCATTAGAAGCGGGCATGGGCTGGACCATTGCATGGGAACCTGCTGAACGTGACTTTATTGGCCGTAAAGCCTTAGAAGCACAAAAAGCTGCTGGCATACCGACTAAGCTAGTCGGTATCGTATTAGAAACTCGCGGTGTAATGCGCTCACACCAAAAAGTAGTTGTAGAAGGCATAGGTGAAGGTGAAGTGACGTCTGGTACTTTCTCACCAACACTGCAGCACTCTATCGCCATGGCGCGTGTTCCTTATGATACCGGCAGTGAATGTAATATTGAAATGCGTGGCAAGCTAATTCCTGCCCGCGTTGTAAAAATGCCGTTCGTACGTAATGGCAAAAAAGTTTTCGAATAATCGTTTTTTAAAATTTAGCTTGAGAGAATATTAAAATGAGTAATATCCCTGCAGAATTAAAGTACGTTGAATCTCACGAATGGTTACGTAAAGAAGAAGACGGCACCATTACTGTTGGTATCACAGACTTCGCCCAAGCAGCCCTTGGTGATGTTGTATTCATCGAATTGCCAGAAGTTGGCGCTGAAGTAGAAGCTGACGAAGATATCGCTGTTGTTGAATCGGTTAAAGCCGCTTCTGACGTATACGCACCGATCGCCGGTACTATTGTTGCCGTAAACGAAGAGTTAGTAGACGCTCCTGAAAAAGCCAACGAAGACCCATACGGCGACGCTTGGTTTTTCCGCATGGAACCAACCGATCCTAACGTTTTAGATACGTTAATGTCGGCTGAAGAATACGCTGCAAAGTGTGATTAATTAGCAGTACATTAAGCCCTGCCCTTTTTAACTTTGTATTTTATAAAGTCACTCAAAAAGGCTGCAGGGCTTTTTATATTTCTTTTCTTCTATTTAAAGAGAAAAGAATTTTTCGTTCATTCCCTAACTTTCGTAAACTATTTAGCACACGCTTTCGTACGCTAAATTAGCACAATATGAGCAAGCCCATGAGCACACAAACCCTGGTACAACTGGAACAGCGCGACAACTTTATTGGTCGTCACATTGGTCCTGATGCAAGCGAAGAAAACGCCCTATTAGAAGTCGTAGGCGCTACTAGCCTAGAAGATCTTTCTAAGCAGATCGTTCCTGCTGATATTTTGCGTGACGCATTTTTAGACATCGCTGATGGCCGCACAGAATTTGAAGCGATTAACTATTTACGTTCTCTTGCAGACCAGAACAAGGTTTTCAAAAGCTACATTGGCATGGGTTATAACGATACGATTGTTCCGCCAGTTATCTTGCGTAACGTATTGGAAAATCCAGGTTGGTATACCGCTTATACACCTTACCAGCCAGAAATTGCTCAAGGTCGCTTGGAAGCACTATTAAACTTCCAGCAACTGGTTTGCGACATGACGGGTATGGAATTAGCAAACGCTTCCTTGCTTGATGAAGGTACCGCGGCTGCTGAAGCCATGGCCATGACCAAGCGTACTGTTCGTAAAAACAAATCGAATACGTTCTTTATTGATAAAAACTGCTTACCGCAGACCATCGACGTAATCAAAACTCGCGCCGAAGCATTCGGTTGGGAAGTCATTATTGCACCCGCCGCACAAGCCGCTGACGCCGATGTATTTGGGGCTATTTTCCAGTACCCAGGCAAAGGCGGCAATGTTGAAGATTTCACTGACATTATTACTGCTCTACATGCAAAAGATGCATTAGCCACTGTCGCCACCGACCTTATGGCCTTGGTTGCATTAAAAACTCCTGCTGAAATGGGCGCCGATATTGTATTGGGTAACGCGCAACACTTTGGTGTACCCATGGGTTTTGGCGGTCCACACGCTGCGTTCTTCGCCACTAAAGATAAGTACAAGCGCTCCATCCCAGGTCGTATCATCGGTGTTTCAATCGATGCTCAAGGCAACCAAGCATTGCGCATGGCCTTGCAAACTCGCGAGCAACATATCCGTCGTGAGAAAGCGAACTCTAATATCTGTACAGCACAGGCATTATTGGCCAACCTTTCTTCTTTTTATGCGGTTTATCATGGTCCACAAGGTTTAAAAACCATTGCGGGTCGCATCCACCGCTTGACTGATATTTTAGCGCTGGGCTTGAAAAAAGCAGGCATTAAATTAGCGAACGATACTTGGTTCGATACGTTAACCGTAATCACTGACGATCGTGATGCCGTTATTCATCGCGCCCTTGCAGCTGAAGTGAACTTACGTCTTGATAGCTCAGTATCTGTGGGCGTATCGATTTGTGAAAAAACATCCGCCGCTGACATTGCAGAATTGTTTACAATTTTCTTAGGCGATGCCGCGGAAGATTTTAACCTAGATATTTATGAATTAGACGCAGAAGTTGTAGCGGCTGACGCTACCTCTATTCCAGCGGACTTAATTCGTACTACCGAATTTCTAACGCACCCAACCTTCAACTCGTACCACAGCGAACACGAAATGCTGCGCTACATGAAGAGCTTGGAAGTAAAAGATCTCGCGATGAATCATTCAATGATTACGCTAGGGTCTTGCACCATGAAATTAAACGCCACCACTCAGATGATTCCTCTGTCTTGGCCTGAGTTCTCGACCATTCACCCATTTGCTCCAAAAGACCAAACCATCGGTTACGAGAAAATGATTGATGAGCTAGATGACTATTTAAAAGACATTACTGGTTTCTCCGCTATTTGCATGCAGCCTAACTCAGGCGCACAAGGTGAATACGCAGGCTTAATCGCGATTAAGAAATATCACGAAAGCCGTGGCGAAGGTCACCGTAACGTGTGCTTAATTCCACGCTCTGCACACGGTACTAACCCTGCCTCTGCACAAATGGCTTCAATGAAAGTTGTGGTGACTAACTGTGATGAACTTGGTAACGTAGACTTCGCAGACTTGAAAGCAAAAGCCGAAGAAATTGGCGACAACCTTTCTTGCTTAATGATCACCTACCCATCGACGCACGGCGTATACGAAGAAGGGATCAAAGAAATTTGCGAACTTGTGCATAGCCTAGGCGGCCAGGTGTACATGGATGGCGCCAACCTAAACGCACAGGTGGGTATTACTCAACCTGCGTTCTTAGGCGCTGACGTATCGCATATGAACTTGCACAAAACTTTCGCTATTCCACACGGTGGCGGTGGTCCAGGTATGGGTCCAATCGGCGTAGCAGCACACCTTGCTCCGTTTGTTGCTAACCACGCAGTTCGTCCAATCGATAACGAAAGTAAAGGCCAAGGCGCGGTATCTTCTGCTCCTTACGGTTCTGCTAGCATCCTAACAATTTCTTGGATGTACATTACGTTAATGGGCGGCAAAGGCTTGCGTAAAGCAACTCAGCACGCCCTATTAAAAGCGAACTACCTAGCCAAGCGCTTAGGCGAACATTACCCAATCTTGTACTCGGGTAATAAAGGTTTAGTGGCACACGAATGTATTATTGATTTGCGCCCATTAAAAGAGCAAACCGGAATCACAGAAGTTGATATCGCTAAGCGCTTAATGGATTACGGTTTCCACGCACCAACTATGTCGTTCCCTGTTGCGGGCACGTTCATGATTGAACCAACGGAATCGGAAAGCAAAGCAGAAATCGATCGCTTCGCTAACGCAATGATCTCGATTAAAGGCGAAATCATGGCAATTCATAACGGCGAACTAGACGCAGAAAACAACCCGTTGAAAAATGCACCGCACACAGCAGCGGTTGTTACGGGTGATTGGGATCGTCCTTACTCGCAGAAGTTAGCGGCATTCCCAACTAAGAACCTAGGCGCTCACAAATTCTGGCCTTCTGTTGGCCGTATTGATGACGTGTACGGCGACCGTAACTTGATTTGTTCTTGCCCTGCTATTGAAAACTATGAAAACTAAAACTCGGTGAGTTTTAGATTCTAGAAGTTCGCTTTTAGATCTCAAATAAAAAAGCCCGCTATTGCGGGCTTTTTTATGATTATTCAAAAATCTTTGCCAGCCCCTTCCTAAAAAGTACGTAGAAAAGCCTTATTTAAAGTTATGGTCATTATCAAAGAGGCACATCACTCTGCAAAGCCCCTTCCACTTTGCAATCAAATAATTTCTCCGCTATATAAATTAACATCCGTTTTAACATAGGAGATTCCATATCTTTAGCTAAATCTACAGTCCCCAAAAAACTGATATGATCTTTTTTAATTTGAAGATGCCCTATGCACAAAGCTAAAAGAAACTCTGGCAATGCTTCAGATGACTTACCTTCTGGGTTTTTAACCATACGATGTAACAACGACCCAACGATTTTACTACTCTCATCACTTGCACTGTAATCTAGCTCTCTAGGCTTAGCTGCTCGAATAACAGATGCTTGGATAATTCCTTCGTTAAATCGATCAAAGAGCAAAGGGTCTAACTGCCTAATAATATACCCTCTTCGTAGAGGCGCTCTTCCCGACACGCCATATCTAAGTTTTTGTAATATCGATGATATAGTAAAATAGACTGGAGCTTGGTCTCGAAAACCTTTACTACTATCACTCTCATTCCAAAAAGCGAATGTCTTCCCAAGCTTGTAGCTATCCCCTTTAGGAGAAGTTAAAAACAAATCTTGGCAAGCCCCTTTTTCTTCAGCAGAAGTGACTTTTCTTAGATACTTTATTCTGTCAAGAATTTCAGGCTCTACATCACTGAAGCTACTCCAAAATTTAAGTTCCTTTGTATAATAAGTGCTTCTATATTCATGAATAGGAAGAATTATTTTTTCAATTTCTACGAAGTTATGAAAACCATAATCATTTTTACAAAAAATCAAATCCATTTTTAGCTTCTTATATGACGCTTCATCATTATATTTCACAAAGCCAACCATATAGGTTATTGGAACAGTGTTAAAATCCCTTAACAACCTACTAATATCGAGAAGTGACTTACCAGTTTCTATTGAAGCAGCTACAACCAATACTCCGGTAACATCAGAAGATTTTATTTTATTTTCCGTTATCAAATCAGAAAGCTGCATTGAGCTGTATACATCAACTTCCCCACCCATTTCTTTCACTTGGGCTTTGATAGATAAAGCAAGTTCTTCTGCTCCCACATCATTGCAATGAACTATTAAATTAGAAGCAATCGTATAATTTCGACGGACAACCGATCTAACTTTATCGCGATACTCCTTACTTTCTTTTATAAGTTTACTGACATCAATAAAATAATCCGGAACCGGATCTGAACTTCCTGACAATCCATCATGAAAACATCTAAAAGCCTTGGTATCTTTATACTTTCTTATCAGACCTCTAAGATGCAGATCAGAATCAGATGCAAGCGGCAAATAAATTTGTGAGGAAGGAGCCTCGAACACAAACTGACTTTTCGTCAGCGATAAAGGCACCGATCTTTCTTGCATGCAAAGATCACAATCATGAGCATTATAAGTTCGAATTCCCGACAAGAATTCTAGCTTATATT
The DNA here is from genome assembly GCA_047616865.1 of Oleispira sp. Taxonomy (GTDB): domain Bacteria; phylum Pseudomonadota; class Gammaproteobacteria; order Pseudomonadales; family Oceanobacteraceae; genus Oleispira. The sequence continues at coordinate 42,010 of JBLGBO010000002.1, read as the reverse complement.
TTTTATAGAAATTGCTTAGCGATACCAACTCATCTATACCATCCTTTACACCATATGAGAATAAAGTAATTATCCGTGATTGATTAAGAGTTTTCATTGATTGCAACTTCAGTTTCAAATCCTGACTTGTAGTTGCAGAAATTAACACAATAGTATCGCTACTTCCTCTAAACGGATAGTTATCAACTCTTTCATAACTTCCATATGTATCAACAAAGCTGTGAGAATTAATATCTCCACCGAACCGATTTTTCATCAAAGATAATTCATATGCAACAGGAAAAACACCTGCAGTATCCACATATATTTTATCGATACTTTTTCCTGTAAACTGCAATAAATTTAGAGCCATAAATGAAATTTCGGCTGAATTTTCTAAAATATTTGTAACTTTTATGAATTTATTAGAGTGTTTACCTGATGGTTTTACAAAATGATAATTCTCCGATGACTCCATTATCAAATTTCTATTTCTAATTATTTTAAGAATACCCTGATCAGAAATCTCTTCGTACACATCACATAAATCTGATATTTCATAATTAATATCATCAATACTACTGGCAACAGATACCCCACCTAAGGAATCAACAAAAACCCCGTAAAAATTTAGTTTTTGCATTCCATTTATAGCATCCTTAACTCTCTTAGACTCTCCATCATTATCTATAAGTCCAGCCAAAATAGCTTTTTTATTATACGAAGGCGAAATCACAACCATATTTCGACAAAAAGAATGCCTTTTAAATTCACTCCTAACATTTTCTAAAAAAGATAGGGAATCGAATCCGTAGCCAGATACATATACTACGAGAACATCACCAAAATGAGAATGTTCTTCCGTTCTAATGAACTCGTCCAAACTAACAGTGTAACTGTAATATTTATTCATTTCACTGGTACCAAGATTGTATATGCCACACCTGAAACATTTGCGGTTCCAGTACCGTCTCCACTGCCTTCTTCAAAAAACATGACATCAGTATTCTCATCATTAAGGTGTTCTAAATTATAATCTCGATAAAGAGATACTGAACCTGACCTAATCTTAATCAAACCACCTCTTTGATTAAGTGTTTGCCTGACATTATTCAACCCCCGCCCATACCCTAATCCATTTTTTTTAGACGTAACTCCTTTCAAAAAACTTTTAGACACCACTTCTTTCTCGGTTCCTACTTCTGAATCTACCCCGCCAAAACTCTCATAAATTCCTACTCCGCTATCGAAAATTGAAATTTCCAGCAAATGAAGAGCACGATTTTCTTGCTTAGATCTTTGTATATAGTCAAGAATAGAAATAAGATTTCCTGACATACTTTCTATATTGTCATTTTTCTTGACCATATGATAATTAAGAACCATTCCTCGAATTGAACGATTTTGCTTCCCTGTAGTAAATTCAAACTTTCCATGCTGTTCTGTATTGTCAATCAGCTCTGATATAAAACTTCCTAACGTACTAAGCTCGCTTGAGTTTACATTTGCCGACTTAATTCTTTCTTTAAAAAAATCACTTAATAAGTATGTGTAGTAACTAGCACCTTGCATTGTCCTCTCACCACTCCAATCATAGAAACAATTAGGATAGGCATATTTTTCTATTGAATGGTCAACTGCCAGCATCTGGATTCTATGCCCCGAAAAATATATATTTTCATCCAGTCTAGATACAATATCTTTATTAATTCTACGTTTAAATTCAACCCCTTTAGAATCATAGATTTCATTAAACATTAAAATAATAGCCAAACAAATAGGATCACTAATTATTTTTTTTAAATCATCTTCATGGTCATTTTCGCAATCATAATCATAAAATATTATTTTAGGTGATCCTGCTTTAGATACAGTAATAAAAAATTGAATTGCACTAGAGATCAACCCAATCTGATTTTTCTTAAAACTATTAGGCAATTCAAATTGAGTAACATTCTGAAATTTGAAATACCTTTCTTCTAATTCATCTACTGTTATTGTCGGCTCGAATTTCATAAACACTCCCTTAATGAAACATTAATATACAAGAACATTAACTTGACTGTATTTTAAAAATAGCTGTATTTGATAACATATTCTTTCCATTGCAATATGAGAAAATTAATGTCTGAATAGAAAAAATCTGAAATTATGGTTTTACTGATAATAGCTTCCTTAACTTGGACTAATTACGGCCCATGTCAGCACTAATTAAAGTGCTAAATTATTGATCGTTTTATAATAAGAATATTTAACCACAATATCTATGGTACTGGTAGAGTGGGGCATTACTAGCTAGAGCGATATTATGAGAAGACAAATATACAAACATAAGGCAGTTTTCCCAAACACAAGTTAAAAAATGCTTTCATTTGCACAATAAACTCCACTCTATGACCGTATGCGTTTCCTATTTTGCAATCGATGCAAGTAAATTGAGCGTATTTGCTCTTGAAAATAGTAAATAATTAGCTTATTACATTGCCTGAAACTCCTCAAGAGACTTCACCACCACAGAGGTCTTTCCCCTATGCGTAATCACAACTTGAGCCTTATCATTACAAACTTGATCCATTGCCTTAGCAAGATCTCTACGAGCTGCGGTATAACTAATTGAGTCCATACTTACCCCCTCCACTTTTCCTGTTAGTGGCACTCAACAAGCCATCAATCGCCATTCCAATATCCATAGATTCACCCGCCCACTTAGTAACTGCTGTTTTCACATCAATTGCATGGAAAATTGTTCTCGGCACTGCCTTCTCTAGTTCGGATGCTTCCAATACAGAGTCATCACAACAAGCGCAAGTAAACTTAGCGGGATTAGCTGCAATAACAAAGTCTTCCGAACGATTGAAAGGCGAGTCAAAATAACGATCTACTTTAGAAAAACACAAACGCTCAAAAAAGCGTACTGGCTTATCATCATTATGTTCTTTAGCCGCTAGAACGCGCGCTTCCGGTTTAACAGAAAGAAAGAACGAGCCCTTATGTAATTCCCTATGATGATACCGGCAAAGAGTCACCAAGTTATCCAGCTTAGTCTCACCACCATCCGCCCAGTGCTTTATATGATGCCCTTCGGTATAACGAGATTCACAACAACCCGGAAACTGACAACCACCATCACGAATCGCTAAAGCCCGTGACATCGCAGGTGGAATAATCCGTGTTTTACGGCCTATATCCAATACATTGCCCAATCCAGTAGTCACGTCATCCTCTTGCACCACCAACAAGCTGGCATCACACGCTAAGCGCCTTGCTGCACTGGGTATTAACCAGCGGCCATCTAAGTTCGCAGCATCACTGTCTAAGCTATGGCCTGCCCTTACGTGCAATACTAACTGGCAACGCTCTGCACCTTTTAATGAAGATAACCCCTGAGAACCGCCTGAACCGCTAGCAAGATAATGTTCAGCAATAGCAACTAAAGCATCAGCCCTGCGTTGAGGATAAGTCAGCTTCTCTACTTTTGTATTTAATGAGAATATTTCCATTTCCGTTTCCGCTGAAACGTCTTTTTCATTATTTTCAGCGTTTTCAATATCTACTTCTCTCTTTTTAGAATCAGCAATACTATCACCCAGCTCTTGCAGTGCTTTGGCAACTAAAGCGCCCTCTTCCGCAGGTAGCTTGGCTTTAATAATCCACATGCCATCATCGTCTTGATAGCAGGACACACTGCGGCTTTCTTGTTCAAAATTCTGTTGCCTTAGTTCGTGCTGAGTTTCACCTAATACACTCTTTTTGCACTCGTCTATTTCGGCTGCATTAAAGTCTGCTGGTTTATCAGCAATGCGACTCACTGTACGAAACGCTTTAACCAAAACCTCCATATGCTGCGCGGTGCCATATTCAGCAATGTTTAATAAATAGTCTTCATTTTCGACCGTAGCAATTCGCGTCATGGAACGCACTTTTGAAAAACTCAGCTCACCTGTTTGAAACGCTGCATTAATATTTGGCAAGCCTTCTAAAGCCCGAGCAGTTCTAACCTTTTCTCGAGCAGGATTCATGGCAATACCACATTTCCAGTTTAACCAATGGGCACACGAACGAAGACCATATCCTGACCAAGCATTACGACGGTCGAATTCAGCAATGAGTTTTAAGAAACGATAAGTGGCGGCGTTAATTTGGCCAGCGAGGGTGGTTATTTGATCGGAGAGCTGGTCGTTGGATTCTTCAATATTATCTAGAGAGGGCTGATAACTATCATTGATGCTTTCGCGAATACCATCTACACAATTCTTATGATGTTCACGACTAAAATATTCTTCAACTTTTAGAGCATACATAACGCCACCACAACATAAATAATTACTGTTTTAGATACTGTATTAAGTTTAGTTTATGGTGGTTTAACGACAACAAGATAAGCCTACTTTAATAGACTCATTATTTATAAAGGATGGCTGAATAAACCTTAAAATCTAATAAAACTTATTATTTTTATTTTAAATTCCAAACGTTAAATAATGCATTATCAACCGATACCATCCCTGCAAAAAGCGTATCCATATTGACATCAGTGAAGTATTTCTCTAACACATTAAATAATTCATTATGATTATTAGCCCCCTGAGGGATCGCTATAGGATCATCGACATTAGCCAAATGAAACAACCACCATACATCCTCTTCCCACGGCCCTTTATCAGTGGTTAGTATTTGTATTTTCACGACTTGCTTCCATGGAATAAGCTGGGCCTCTTCCCCTTTATAACCAATACTGCCATTCACATCATCGTGATTAAAAATAGGAGTATTCTGCTCTATTGTTTTCCTGAATATAATTTGATTCAAAACTATGCAGACAAAGAAGGCATAGCACGCTAGAAAAGTAAGTAATAAAGCAGCATAGTTCCAAGGGAAACCGAATGAGTCTTGGGCCAAATCACCTACATGAAGACCAATATATAAAGATGCTAAAAATGAAGCCGCTGATAATACTTTATAGATAATATTTAAGAATAAATTCATAACCACGCCTCCAATTCCCACTGAATATTATCTCGTGCCACTTGTTCCTTCTGCTGTCTAAAGACATTACTGGAAAATATATACTCTCTACTCAACATGCCATTCAAAAAGCGCTTACGGCCAAAGCGATAGACAAAATCAGGCAATGAATATTCTTTACGGCATTTAGAGGCATACGATTTATACAAGGCTCTATCGGCTGCCAAAATCGAAAGATCAATATCGACAAATAACTGCATATCCGTATCGGGCTGATAGCCGTGCTGTTTAGTGGCAAGTATCAACTCAGCGCAATATTTAATGATCTCAGTCGGTACGTTCAATTGCGCTAAGAATTCAGCCGCAATCTCTGCACTCATACCTTCGTTATCGCCGCTATTTTGCTGAATAAAATCATGAAACCAAATTGCGAAGTAAAAACTATGCCACTGTTGTATATCATCGCGATACTGCTCTGCTAGGTTCATCATTTGCTGAATATGACCCAAGCCATGGTAGTGACGCTTAACATCGCCATAAGTCGTTAGCAACAATCTGAGTATGCGTTCTATATCAGCTTGCTCGGCTTGCCACTGACTGGCAGTCGCTAGAAAATCAGCCCTTAACTTTTCCATAATGACACTCCTTAGACTTTCTTTTTCAATACTCATCAATTGGTTGGTTAACCAACTTATTAACCAATTTAGACCATCCGCTTCCCTTTAGTCAAGTTATTTGGTTGAATAACCAAAATTAATATTGAGAATACTCATGGCCAGACCTTCTAATACCGAACACCGTCGCCAAGAAATCGTCTTAGGGCTTATGTCTGCGATGGCTGAAAAAGGCTACGAGAAAGCTTCTATTCAAAGTATTGCTAAGGCTGCAGGCTTATCTCCCGGCTTGATCCACTACCACTTTAAAACCAAACTTGAGATTCTTATTGCACTCATGACCGAGATCAGTGACAAGGCTGAAGAGAGATATGAGTTACTGGCGGCTAAAGCGGATTCTGCAGAGGATAAGCTGATAGCGTATATCGACGCTGCGCTAGCTTTAGGCGAAGGCAGTGATGAGCAAGCGGTTGCCGCATGGGTGATCATTGGCGCTGAAGCAGTAAGATTAGAAGATGTAAGAAGCCTTTATCAAGAAGTGATCGCTAGGCACTCAAAGACGTTGGTTGAGCTATTAACTCAGGCGGCGTTAGCTAATAAAAAGCTGAGTAAGAAAGAGGCCAAAGAATTAGCTACGTTCATTATTGCCTCGATTGAGGGGGCTTATCAAATAGCGACAACGATTCCTAATGCGAGTAAGGATTATGCCGCTAGAATTTTGAAAGTTGCGGTGCTGAATGCCATTTCTTAATGGCATACTTTTTATTGTTTAACGATTAAGCACTTAGTACCATTAAGCAGGGGATTTTTTATGCGCCATCATCAATGCAGAGCTTCTGTTTTCTACCCCTAGCTTGGCGTAGATATTTTTCAAATGCCATTTTGTCGTACTCAGCGCAATGCCCGATTGTTCGCTGATCGCAGCGTTAGTCAAGCCCGAGGATAATAACTCAAATATCTCATTTTCTTTTTCGGTTAGGCGCTGAGCGGGTTTTATAAAATCCTTGTCTTTTTCTTCGTCTGAAAATAAGCTTGAGAAAAGTTGTTTGAAAATATCAGAGACCTGTAAAGAGTTCTGATTAAACCCATGTTGAAATAGCTTTTCTAAACCCGGCACTTCATCAAAAATGGTTCTTGAAAAACAGACTAATCCATAACGTTCAATTAATCGTTTTAATTGTAAAATCGCCGCATCGGATTTATCTTGACGAAAGGCAATCATGGCTAAATTACTGCGGGCAATCACAGCCCGAGACGGTAAGTTTTGTTTTTCTAAGACCACCAAGATTTCATTCAGTATGTCACTGGCTTGGTCGAACTTACCTTTGGCTATCAGCGCATAAACGCAGGCTAAGGCTCGGCGCTCTCTGTGTTCTTCGTAGCACGCTGCTAAATCATGAGTTTTTTCTTTATCCCAAACGCCCTGTTGAAGAACATCGGCTAACCCATAACGTCTATACAGCTGCTCGGCCATATTCGCGCCAGTTTCCTGAATCGCTTGACGCATTTTTTCATGAATCATTTGGCTATTAAAACGCTTATAGTCTCCCAACGACAAGATGCGTTCTAGCTGGTCTAATAACCGTTTGGCTTTATTTTTATTACCATAAATATGGCAAATTCTAGCGCTGTAAAAATATGCATTCACAATCACTTCAGTCATCGCCGAATGCGTTGTTAACGGAATCAACTCTTCCCCTAGCTGTAAGGCCTCATCCAGTCTATTTTGTTCGTAATCAACGACGACCATACCGCTGGCAATATTGATCCAAGCGGGGTTTTTAGGGCCATATTTAATGGAGTTATACACACCGACTATTAATTGGATGGCATCAATGCCTCGGCCTAAATAGCGATCACATAATGTCAAAATCAAGTTGGTATAACTTAAAAAGTAATCATGTTCTATGGTGGTTAATAGGTGTTTGGCTTTGGTGGCCAATCGAAACGCTTCATTTAAAAGGCCGTTATACATACAGGTATAGGCTTCAATCACCAAATAGAAGCCCATAACATCAATCGGCGTACTGTCGGTTGTTTTGTTTTTAGGAAACTGATAATTCTGCAACTCCGCGTCGCTTTGTAATAAGGCAATTAAAAATCGGAGAAATCGCATAGTATCAATTTCAGCTTGGGTTCTATCTTTCTGCTTAAATTGATCCAGTTGAAAACTCGCTTGATTAAACCGGCGCGAGAAAGCTTGTGCATAAATAAGATTAAGATGGTGCTGAGGGTGCTCTGCTAACTCGTCTTCCGACAGCTCGTTTAACGTATCGATTACCGGGCCAAACTCACCTTTTTTTAACCATTCACTAGTGGCGGTTAATAAGGTTTCAAAATAGAAGGTCGCATCGTTTGATTGTCGTGCATGATGAATGGCTAAGCTCGTACGATTTTGACTCAATAAGCCTTTCGCAGCTTTTAAGTGCAATGACTGTATATAGTCAGCGCCTTTTTCAATCTCTAAGCGCTGCAGTAAAAACGATTGCAACAAAGGGTGATACCGAAACCAGTTCGCTTGTTCGTGGTCTTTGGTGATTAATAATTCATGCTTTGATAGCTCTTCTAGCTGAATCATTCGACCAGCGGTATTCATAGCATCGCATAATGTTTGATTGAACGACGAACAGATGGATGTGGATAAAACAAAGTCTTTTAATTCGGGCGCTAATTTACTAATTACCTCATGAGCAAAATAATTGAGCAGTTCAGGCTGCGTACCACTAAAGCCTTCTAACGCCTTGTCACCATCTTCGGCGTACGCTAGTAATGCCAATTTAATACCAACAAACCAGCCTTCTGTTTGCGCGAGTAAGGCTTGCAGTCTTAACTCATCTATTTTTGAATCGCATAATAATTGATTCAAAGCCGATAGCTCTTCTTCACTGAGTTTTAAATCATTGCCATCAATCACCAAGACGCGTTCTTCAAGCTTGAATTTTGATATGGATAAATCGGGGTAGTTTCGAGATGCAAATACAAACGTAATATGCGATGGAAGGCGGCTAATTAAACCATTAAAGATATCTAAAACTCGCTTTGATTTAATATGATGAAAATCATCAATGGCTATCGCGATCGGATGCGAAATTTGATCAAAACCTTGAATAAAAATATCAATCAGAGTGGCGTTATCGGCTTCTTGGTCTGATTTAAATAATTTAAAAAAAGAGGCTTCCCATAACGGTGTGATAGCACTTAGGTGTTGAAAAATATGCTCAAACAGTAAGTCGCCTTGATTAAACTTAGCGGCAGCGACAAAATGGATGACCTTAAGGGGTTCATCAGAGTTGCTACCATAACGATCAAGCCACTGATTCAGAGTCGTGCTTTTACCAGAACCAGGCGCAGCAACGATTAATAGAAGAGGATAATTTAACCCCTTATCGATTAGCTTGTTTAAATTCAGGCGAGCGATAGCTTTCATTATTATTATTTTATTATCAGTTAAGTCTATTTATTATTCTTATACTATAAGGAGAATATTCAACCTGTCCAATTATTTGTGATTGTGCGACATCTCGCGCCACTTTTAAATTTATGCCCAGTATTCTTCAAGAATTACTCATTCTTTTAAAAGAATTACTTATGATTTTTTAATATTTAACCAATAATCAATGCACTCTCCACCCTGTGCAAGTACTAGGGTTCATCAGCCATTCAGAAAAATAATATTGATAATTTCTACAGTCCCCCACCCCTTAGGAGGGTAGTTATTCTTGGTCAGGCTTTTAATCTGCTGGAGCTCTTATAAAAGAAAAACAATAAAGGAACTTCGTATGATAAATTCTGTTTGGGTGACTTGGCCCTCACTGGTCAAGTTCGGCACGCTTGGCGTAGCAGCAGCAGCATTAACACTCGGCTTAGAAAGAACTGATTTGCTAAAGAACAACATGTTTTCTACCGAAGACTTCGATAAAGCCAATGCCAATATCGTCTGTGACGAACGCAGCCATGGCGCACGAACAGTCGATGGCACCTGTAATATTCTGGAGAACCCTTCAGAAGGTTCAGTAAATCGCCGTTTTGGTCGTAACGTAGAACTGCAAGCCGCTTACGGCGAAACGGAAGCTGATACCCTATTAACTCCCAACCCTCGCGAGATCAGTAATGTTTTGATGTCGCGCGATCAAATTAAACCCGCCACCAGCATCAACTTTATTGCCGCAGCTTGGATCCAGTTCATGACCCATGACTGGTTTGACCACGGCGCGAATGCAACTGGCAATCCCATCGAATTTAACCTTCCCGACGGTGATCCTTTAGGTTCGGGCACCATGTCAGTTCAACGTACGGCCCCCGATTCAGATCGTGATGCAGTCGCAGACGCGCACTTACCTCCGACTTACCGTAACGTGAATACTCACTGGTGGGATGGCTCACAGCTTTATGGCAGCGACCAAGCAACCAATGACAAAATTCGTTCTTTTACCGATGGTAAGTTAAAGGTCGAAAATGATGGCACCTTGCCACGTGATTTTTGGAGCGGTGTATCTGTCACCGGTTTTGATAATAACTGGTGGGTTGGCTTAAGCATGTTGCACCAAGTGTTCACCCTTGAACACAACGCCATTGCTGACGAGATTAAGTTGAATAACCCTGCGGCGTCAGACCAATGGATATACGACAAAGCACGCTTAGTGAACGCCGCCTTGATGGCCAAGATTCATACCGTTGAATGGACCCCTGCGCTATTAGCCAACCCAGTGCTTGAACTGTCGATGGAATCTAACTGGTGGGGCATTACTCGCGACCGTGATACCCGCGATACTATTCAAGCTGCTTTGGATGACTTGAAAGGACCTAGCTCTTGGATCGCCAGCACCGTTGCACTATTTGATCCAGAGAAAGCGGCTGAACTCAGTAAGCCAGGGGCCATCGATCACGTTCTAGGCGGCTTGGTAGGTCAAAGTGCACCGAATAACTACGACGTGCCCTATGTATTAACAGAAGAGTTTGTATCGGTTTACCGCATGCACCCTCTGATGCGCGATACAGTCGATATCTATGACATTGGCTCAAACATCGTTGCCAATCAAATTCCTATGGAAGATACCCGTGATGGTGACGCAGAAGACATTATGGATACCGAAGGTGGCGAACGCTTGTGGTATTCATTTGGTATCACCAATCCAGGCTCATTAACTCTTAACAACTACCCAGATTTCTTACGTAATTTATCAATGCCACTGATTGGTGATATTGATATTGCTGCCATCGACATCATTCGAGATCGAGAGCGTGGTACTCCACGTTATAACGAATTCCGTCGTCAAATTGGCCTAAAAGAAATCACCAAGTTTGAAGACTTAACCACCGATCCAACCACCTTGGCAGGACTGAAACGTATTTATAATAATGACGTTGAGCAGATTGATGCCTTAGTAGGTCAGCTCGCGGAAACTGTTCGCCCAGAAGGTTTTGCTTTTGGTGAAACGGCCTTCCAGATCTTTATCTTAAATGCTTCGCGTCGCTTAATGACTGACCGCTTTTTCACCACCGATTACACCGCAGAAACGTATACCCAAGAAGGTATTAATTGGGTTGAAGAAAACACCATGGTTGACGTGATAAAGCGTCACTTCCCACAGCTATCGTTTAGCCTAACGGGTGTTGAGAATGCCTTTAAACCTTGGGATCTTAAAATTCCAGCAGACTACGATAATTGGGCGGCTTGCGATAAAGAAGCACTGCTATGGACCAATGGCGCGCAGCGTACTGTGTATGAAGATGGCGAAAGACCTGAACTTGAGCCTGTTAACATTGGCGGCCTAATCAACTCGATCCTTTGGGATAAAGTGAACAAGAAACAAGACGTAGCACCTTTAGGCTATGAAAAACCGATTCATGCTTATGGCTCTATGGCAAAGGTTGCCTTTGAACCCGCTGCCGGACACCCATTCACAGGCCTGTTCAAAGGTTCTGAGTGTGGCCTAATGCGTCTTTCTGTTACTGGTGATCCAAGTGATCGTGGCTTTGCTCCAGGTTTAGCATGGAAAGTATTTGTCGATGGCAAAGATTCACGTAACGTTTCTGCGCTTTATACCCTATCTGGCCAAGGCGATAACCATGACTTCTTCGCTAACGAGCTGTCGCAGTACGTTGATAAAGAAGTGAACGAAACGCTCGGCACAACAGCGCTATTCTCGCTAGTAACCAGCAAGCCAAATACCATGTCCGTTAGCCAAATGGCACAAGTTACTCCAGACGGTGCAGAAGTATCGAATGTGGTTACGCCAACGCAAGTTTACTTTGTACCAAGAGCTGAAGTGAAAGGCATGTTCTCATCATCGTCGCACGACTTCCGCGATGACATAAACAGCTTACCTGTCGGCACGCCAATTTATGATGTGTACGCAACCGACAAAACCATCCGCACATCTATCTTCGCTTACTTCCAGAAGAAGTACGCCAAGCAAAGACGTGATAGCGCAGTTAAAGTCGGGACGATTCGTATGAACTCTGAATTTAACAGCTCATCATTTGGGGATGGCGGTGTCTTCTTTAGACACCAGCGTGTAGAAGAACAATAATCTTATTTAAGATTTTGCAAACGTAAAAAAAAAATCCCCTGCGGCTTTCACCGCAGGGGATTTTTTATATTAAGCACAGCGTAAATTAATCATAAGAAAATTCTATTCATTATAACGCAGTTGCAGCTTCTACTAACTGCGAGAGTGTATCCACCGTCATCAGTTTTTTATTCGAAAACATTGGCACAGTTTGCGGACTGCTAATACTATCTGTTTGCAACAATACCGTCGGATAACCAGTTCCACCGAGACGTCTAAAAAAATCATCATCGCGTTTGCTATCTTCCGGAGAAATTTTCACTTTCACAACCTTGCGTAAAACTTTAGCGCCTTGTGGTGTATTAAGCAGCCCTTCATCTAACTTACGGCAATAGCTACACCAGTCGGCCTGAAAATATAAAAAGATCGGCGCATTATATTTTTTCTGTACTCGCAGCGCTCGCTTATAACCAGCATATCCGTAATACCACTGACTATTACTGTACACATTCTTTAATGGCTCATATTCAAATGGCTGCTCTTCGGCAGGCATTGAGTTGGTCTCACCCAGAATAACTTTTTCACCGCCACAGGGCTGGTCGGTAAAAACCAACTTCCCTGCCACTGTACACTTATAAATTTCGGCTGATGAAACATTGGGTAATAGGGTAAATATACAAAGTAGGCAGGAGAAGATAATCTTCATGAGTAAATCCATTTAGCGGCGGGTATCACTATATTTGGCAGGAATGTATCGATAGTGTCCCGTAATACTATACGAAAAGAGCACATCATCAAGCTTGGGGCCAGCACCAATATTATGAACCACCATAGGATTGCCAGTAAGCGCTGATATTTTGTTCGTTATTAAGCCAATATGCGGAAGGTTACCGGGTAGCATCCAAGTCACAATATTGCCCGCTTTATAATCAGAAGCGTCATTAGAAACGGCTAATACTTCCCCATGCCTGGATAGAAAGGCCTGTAAATTTGGCACACGGCGATGATCAATATTCTTATCCGTCCTACTCAACCCCCAAATACGTTTAGACGGATAAGCTTCAAAGTTAGCCACCATATCTTCGTGAACCAATTGTTGAAGATCGGTCCCTATGGCGCGATAAGTTCTGACAATAACATCTGTACAAACACCGATATTCACGGGAACATCACCATTCGGGTAAGGGATAGAGAGATAACGACCGTCGTAACGTACATTGTGGTTGGTACGCTCTAGGGCGACTTGGACTATATCTAGTTCAAAGTCTTGGCTGAAGGAATATTGAGAAGATAGGATTAACCCTATTAATAATAGTTTCTTAAATATCATGTTGAAAATCTTGATGTCGAATAGGTATATTTAAATTATATAGCCCAAACACTCAAAAGAGTATGTTTAGGACCTATCAAATACAGCCATGCTGTTTACGCTTTTCATAGGTAATAGGCTCAACATTTCTCATCTGCTCATCAAATCCCTGAATTGGTATTGTCCAGTATGCGTAATTAAGGTCGAATGCCTTTTCGTCTAGCGCATCGATAACAAAATCTAAATCTTTAAGCCGCTGGGCTTTTTCATAATTTGGAAAGGTTTTGATATGAGTGTTTTTAATTCCCAATGAATAAAGTAAAGGCAAATGAAATAAATTATCGAAGACTGGAACAGGGTTACTCTCTAGCCAAAATATTTCTAGACATAGGTTATTCTCCAAGAAAATATTATGAAAGACTAAAGGGTTATTTGAAATTTATAATACGTTATTCGTAAATAAATCTATATAAGGAAAGTTACCTGGCATCATCCAAGTAACAATATCACCCGGTTTATAATCACTACTTAAACTAGAGACCGCTAGTAGCTCTTCACCATGACGAGAAAATAACACCTGTAGGTGAGGTACGAGCCTATGATCGATATCTTTATCGGTAGAGTTCATCTCCCAAATGCGGTTTGACGGATAAGCCCCAAAGTTAGCCAGCATATCTTCATGAACAAGCTGTTGAAGATCTGTACCGACTGCACGATAGGTTCTAATAATGACATCGGTACAAACGCTTATGCCTGCTAATACGACATCCGCTTCAAAACCATTGCCTTCAAAAGCATCGCGGAATACGGTTCGGATGAAGGCAAGCTACACAACTAATATAAATCCGTTAAATACTATATTAAAATCCAACTTAAAATATTTATCGCTTTAAAAATTTTTAAAACCTTGCTTTAAATTCTAATTACATTACCAGCATTTATTTACTAACAAAAAAGGCGCTATCAAATTGATAGCGCCTTTTAATTTTAAAAACTCACAATAATTCTAAAGTTCACCTTAACTTCAAAGCTTACCTCAACATGGGTGCGCTGCCCGACAATTCACTAGCACCCTCACTATCATGAGCCCAATTAGTAATGACATCAGTCCAATCATCACCCCACCAAGTCTGACCTTCTATAATAAGGCTTCTCCATGTATGCCAATGACTTAACATCACCGCTGGGTCATAACTCCGAGAATTTTCATTCGTCTTAATATCATCTTTAACCCTATCCATAACCTCCTTATAACGAGCTAAAAACTCTGCTTTCGGCGAAGGATACCAGTGTGAATGAACATCCATTAGACCAACAGGCCCATTGACTTGATAATTGTCTTCCGCGCGTAGCCCCTTTAAACCAGAATCACCTGCGGTTGTAATTTTAAAGCCAAAAGCCCAATCATTCACTTCATCAACGGTTGCGTTTGGATTAACCAGGAACGGTCGAAGCCCCTTCTTTCTCTCGCCTGTAAGAGTTTGGTAATCTAATGGAATATGTACAGCGTGAACAAAGCAGGCCTTGCCCTTACTATAACCTTCAACAATTGATGGCTTTTCAAAAAGGCTAATCATTTTTTCCAACATAGGATCAAATTTCTTATACTTCTTCGTATCTGTAGCTTCCGTATCACGAATAAAGTTCGCAGTAGCCCCCTCACCAGAAAACCTACCAAGGTATTGGAAGGTAGATTTATATTTAGTGCCCGAATTATAATCGCGGCCTCTAAGCTTCCCAATCTCTAATATCATCGGCACCGTCTTCCAAGGAAGATTCACCCCAGGATAATCCCAAGTAGTCAACCCCTCACTAACTAATAGCACAATGACTTCTAGTGGCTGATCCCAACGGAAATCATTTTTTATCAGCTCTCGAATAAAGCCATGAGACTTATGATCCGACAGTATTTTATTAGATTCAAAAATCTCACCTGTGTCAGGATTTCGTAATAAGCAATAAACCTTAGGTTGTTCAAATAATGGTGGGTGCGGCTCTCTATTTTTTCCTGCAAGCAAAAAGTGTTTGTTTAATAATTTACTTTCGGGCTGAGAACCTTTTGAGCCCCCTATTTTATGAACTCTATCAACATCGATACTGAGTGGGAACTCGTCTTCATCATCAATATAAGTTACCGATTCCACACAGTCTGCATTCTTTGCCAGCATTACTTCGTAGGCATATCGCATATTCCATACGCCATCAAAGTTCCAATAGCGGTCCAAACTTTCGGTTTTATCTTCATCTTTAATGTCAACATTCAACCAGCTGCTAACCTCACCCGCCATAGGGCGCGTACCGTTAATGCGAGTAATGCCGAACATGTAAAACGGATTTAATATTGCGCCATATAAAGGGGCACCCTTAACCAGTAAATCTTTTCCCTCATCATCTTTCAGAGCATCAAGCGCTTCCTTTTCTTCGCTCAACAACTGCCCTTCAGCAATTTTGCTAATAAAACCTTTAACGGCAGGGCCTGGTATATTCAAACCATCTCGACGAATAGGAGCACACTCCACAGGTACATAAGTAATAGAACCGTCCTTAATTAACGATGCGACAGTTTCATCAGCAGGGTTCAAGAATACACAAATACGTATTTGATCCATTGGCGAAAGACTTCCCTTTTCTTTCAGCCAATTCTCTAGCGGTACCCATCCTGATAGCGATTCAGCAGTGTTAGATAAACCTCGCACAGAGATACCACAGTAAGCCAAAGACTTCTCCTTTGTTAGCCCCTTAAAGTTCGTTTTGAATTTTGCAGCAAAACTTTCTAAATCCTTAGCTGCGTGATAATGAACAGGAAAGAAACTTTGGTATTGTGCTGTTAATACGTCTTTTTCATGACTTTTATAATTATCGGATTGTGAAAAACGAATATAATCAAATCCCTGTATCGGGCTAAACAAAGCAGTTTTACTGGCCGCGCTAGCAAGATCATTTAGTAAAGCCAATCGAGTCACAGGATTGATACCCGCGGCTAAATCAGCCACATCCAGCCCTGTATACTTTTCTAACCCCGCATCAATTTTTTCATAAGTACTGGAATCTGCTGATGCTAAAATAGCATCTAATATGTCATCTTCTATTAATTGAATCCAATGCTGATCGATACTAATAGGCAGTGCTAAGCCTGATGGTAGTTGCCATCCATCACGAAGGACAAAGATATTGATATAATCTTCTACTCGATAATATTTTAAGTTTTCTTCATAGTTAAACTTATCTCGCCATTTAGTGTTTGTGCTGCTTCTCCAAGCATCGTACCAGCCATCACTGGTTTCAACAGAGCAGCGCATTAGTAAGCGCACTAAACCATATAGGGTTTCAGCTCTTAATCTAAACTGGCTTTGCAAATATCGACTTTTGGGATCTGGGTTTTTAAGGCCTGCCGTCATTAGGATCAAGTTATCTGCAGACTCAATGCCCTTGCTATCATGATCATTAATTATCTTGACAGCATCAGAGCCTGATACAAGTTTATCTAATAGCGCTCCAGCATCCATCAACAATGAACCCGCCGCCCACAGGACCCCTGCTGCTGCAGTAACAGGATGAGGGTAACAAAGAATACTCTCTACCGCCGCTTTCATCGCCGCTTTAATTTGCTCATTTTCTTCTCTATAGAATAAAACACTCTGCGAGCGGAATCGTTCTAATGAATCCATGCCTTCTCTGGATGGGAAATAGCGCCTAGAAAAAGTGGTGTGAACAACGGCTTCAACTCTTCTTTGCTGCTCTCTGCTTAAGCCTTCGCTATTACCTGTTTCACCACGACCTTCGACTCGAATATCAAATGTTGAGCCTTTGGCCTGCAACGCTGCTTTTACAGCAGCAGCACGCCTTATAGAAAGTGCTAAATTGTAATTATCTTTACCCAGATCACACGTATGACCAACTAATACAACACTGCAATCTTCACCAAGAATACTGGTCGCCTTAACAAAATCAGTAATTTGTTTTTCATGTTTTTGTGAGTCAAACGAGTGTCTATCGAATGGAAAATTAATGTTGATACTGATCGAATCGCCCTCAACCTTTACATTTTCGCTTTCTTTATTATTGGCATTGAAATACTGTTTATATATATTGACTGCTTGTCTGATCTTATCTTCTTTTTCTTTATTGTCCTCAATTTTTTTATCATCATTTACATCTAACTGATTTAAGTAATGAGAGTATTGATAGGCCACATCTGCCAGGGTTTTTACTGCGTTATCACCGTTGGTATCTGATTGCCACCACCCCGATATACCTGATGCAAGCCCAAGCCCAGCTGAAATCACACCGATTTTTGCCGAAACACTGTCACTACCTAGAACTTTTCGAACTTTTCTTGATTTATAAAGCTTAATATCTACCCAGCGCTGAGTAGCCGTAGACAACTCAATTTTCTTTAGTATTATTTTTTTCACAGTGCCATTTTGCACTGCTTTTTCTGTCGCCTTATCCCAGGCAGCCGCTACCGTTACACCACTAATTTCCGCATAACTCTCAACCTTTCGTGCGAACTCTGTATTTTTTACACTCGCAACGGCCGCATCAAAAGTTTCAGTTGCACCCTGAATTAACTCAGGTGCAACCGCTGCCAGCTTCCCAAAATCTGCTTCTATGCCGCCCGCTGCGTCATGCAGTGAAAATGCCACATCGATGACTTCTTTGGCGCTAATGCCGCCATAAGTTGCGTTACCTATTACGTCAACATTACTAACAATATAACTGCCAATTTTTTTAGCAGAACTCTGCCCACTTTTAGCGCCTAATATTCCAGAAACAGCGCTTGCATTATCTTTCGCCAGGCCAGCCCCATGCAAATAAGGCGCTAGGAATGATTTATCTGAATCAGGGACTTTATAACTGGCCTCAAGCAGATTGGTATACAACAAAGGGAACTGCTTGATCATACTTTCTTCGAGACTAATGGCGTCGCCATTAATTATCTGAAAATCCCCCGCGATATTATTAATATCGAAGCGGAATTTTTCTGCAATAACGTACTTCTTAGCACCAAGTTTTTTGGCAAAATCTACGGGAGGCTCAACTTCAATTCGATATACCTGCTGATAGATGCTTTCGCCCATTGCATAATCATCTTCACCCGCATAAAACGTAGCACAATAGTCCTTTTGATTAGGTGATTCTTTTACAGTAGCGGAATACTTTTCTTCGCCTGTAGCATCACTGCCTAAAAAGCATAATTCACCAAGATGATTACGAATAGTAACGATAGAGTCTAGA
Source organism: Oleispira sp. (assembly GCA_047616865.1). Taxonomy (GTDB): domain Bacteria; phylum Pseudomonadota; class Gammaproteobacteria; order Pseudomonadales; family Oceanobacteraceae; genus Oleispira. The sequence goes on along the minus strand of JBLGBO010000002.1, from coordinate 23,393 downwards.
TATACGTCAGATGAAAAAGCAACAATCACTGCTTTCACTCTCGGTATAAAAATAATGGGCACATCATGATCTTTATGATCTTTATACCATGTCTCATAAGCCTTATTATTAACATTTTCGGGCTTTGAGAATTTAGAAGAAACAAGTAAAGATTTTTTGGCGTTCATTTGCGCTTTTAAATCAAAATACGCATTCCCCGCCGAAGTATTCTCAAAGGTATTTAATAATTCTCTTAAAGTAGTAGCCCAATTATCATAACCTGAGCTAGCCATGTGATAGAGAACGGAGCGTTTTGGCGGAAAATACAACTTAGCTTGCTCAGAAATAGCTTTTAAATAATTTGACGCTTCAAGTGGTTTAGCACTAACTTCTTTTTCATCGGCTTTCGATTGCGACCCTGCATCAAAATTACAAATACGGCCATCCGCATCGGTAATATAAAGCTGCAATGATTCAGCAGACGCCTTTCCATCCGTAGAGACAATAAACTTATTACCATCATCTTTTAATGCAATAACTGTATTATTAATCGGTAAGACACTGCCATCCGCTATTGAGCCATCATTATTCACATAACCACTAACAAGGTAATACTGATGAAGATCAACCTCACCAGCCTTCTTCTTTGTCTTAGTGCCCGTATCCATTAGTCGCTATCCTTGCTATTTTCTTTTAAATTCAAAACCGACTCAGCATTATACAAACTGAAATTACCAGTCACCCTTTTTCCTGGTAATTCGTATATACGTATTTTGGGGTTATTGATCCAGCCTACTTTTAATCCATAAACGGATGAATCATAAACTTCATCTATGCCATAAATGCTCTCAGTATAGTTCCATCTAACATCTGCATAGGCACCTACTTCGGTTTTAATATCATCAAAGGCATAAATCCGTAATTTACCAAAGCCTTCTTTTTTAATTCTTTTGGTCGGTGCCCCTAGCCAGTACCGCCCGTCTTTAGTTAATTTTCGGCCAATGTTAACCTTTGTATCCAATAATTTTTTACTTTCAAAATCATAAAAATATCCGACACCTTGGTAGTCCCTTAAAATAATTTTATTACCCTGATCATAAACATGATATTTACGTATATTCACATCAGGAAAAGCACCTTCAAGATCAACTAATTCTTTTTTTAGAATGTCATATTGCATTAACGGAGACTTGCTTCTCAATAATAATATATGATCATTTAACCAAGCAAAGTGCGGATCACCATAACCAGGAGTGGGGATAACGGTTACATCTCTTGTTTCGAGATCGATTATACGCAGCTGAATACTATAGCTTTTTGTCATTATAGCTGCCGCTATATAGCGATTGCCTGGTGAGCGCTGGAATTTCCAGCCACTGTTGGGCCCACCTTCTACGGGTGTATCAAAAAGTTTAGGGCTCACCACCTGCCGTAAATCAGTACCGTCAGTACGCATACTCCAAATCGCTTTATCTTCTTCAGGGGTATCTGGCGCAGCCCAAACAAACTGTACTCTTGGAGTGCTCAAAACTTCAGGATCATTCCATTGCTCAGTTTTAAGTTCGTAATGCACCATATACCAGTCAGAATTTGTGAACGAATCGTACTCGATGAAGGTTGCTGGAATAGGAGCTTTTGAGCAACCTGAAATAGAAGCTATTATCAGAATCAAAGCGATAACTTTTATCTCCGATACCTTTATGCGGGCATATAGAGTTTTAATATTCTCAATAATCATTCGTTATCCTTGATGTTTTCTTTTGTATTCAAAACTGACTCGGCATTATATAAGCTGAAATTACCGAAATTTCTTTCCAGCTTATTTCACTTACTTCTTTAATTTCTTTCAGAGATAACCTTATGACGCGGCCATGGATTCTAGCCACTCTTCCCACTCCAGCGTTTCACCAAGCGCCGCAAGGTCTTCGGGTTTTTCGTCAACAGGGGCAGAAGTTTCTGGTGTGTAGGTTGGTTTCTCTAACAAGTCGGATTTACTAAGCTCTGAAAACATAGTGACGGGAGATGCACTAGAGGTTTTACATTCATTATAAAGGCTAAACTTACCTGTTTTAGGGATATCATGAAACGCTAATTTAACCCAACCATCCTCGTCATAATCGACCTCGCCTAAATCATTATTATCGCCAATATGAAGCACTTGCTTCCAGTCACTGTCTTCATGAACAAGCACTAATACATCATCTTTTGGTTTGGAATTGTGCTTTCCATATTCATAATTAATCACCAACACATGATTCTCAGGAACCACATACTTAGCCACGTGCACCATCACATTATCGGCACGAGTATAGGTATCAACTATTTTCAAAGGCGATATTGATTTTTCTAGAACTGACTTCTGTAAATTTCTATTATCTTTTAGGTCTTGCTTTACCACTTTCATCCGTTCTGGAATGACAAATACTTCAAAGTGATCGCCCTGCTTTGCACGAAAGATTTGGCTATACACTTCTTGTTCAAGCTTTTTGTCTTCTTCAACGGGTACGGTATTTTGTTTTTTGTTAAAACCGACTAACGTGATTTTTTTATTTTCTGGGATTGGAGTATCGTTCTCACCTTCTACTTCGAGCTCAAACATGTGACGCTCATTAAGAGAAATATAACTAACAGGAACTGAGTGCGCTATCACCTCTTCAGGAATACTATAAACCGTCATGGGTTTAGATGGTTCGATTTCTTTTAATAGAATACGAAGCTTATTACTTAAGGGAGCAGGAACATATTTATGAATTTCCCAGTCACCATTCTCGCCTAAGTAACTATGTTTACTTGATTTGGCGGGTTTCCAAAAGACTAATGGGCGCGTTGGCTTGTCAGCATTATGATGAACATAGTAACTAGCACCATTATTTAAGCTATTTAGAACAGCATGATTTAAATCGTTTAATGGTAACCGAGTCCAGCCTATCCAGTTCTGAAAATTGGTGATACCGCGATTGGGGGCCATTCCAGGAGTTTTGTGCATTCTTACAGCACTCTCAACATCAGCTCTGGCAAAGAAAGGGTCCTCCAACAAGTGAAGGTGTCGCCAAGATAAATTTTTTGCGTGAATTAATTCAGCCATAGTATTTTAGCAACCACTGCTCATTCCATGAGCGCAATATATTAATATTCGAATACGCTCACTACAAGCGCAATACGTTCAGTTTAAAAAGCAATAATCAGTTCTGTTGAACTTTGCTGCCTTTAATAATGACATTACCTGAACCTTCTACGGTAATATTCGCGCCTTTGATTGAGATATCACCACTTTTGCTTAACGTAATTTGTGCTGAGCCTGCTTTAAAGACGATTTCATCACCCGCTTGCACTGTAATTGTTTTACCGACATCAAGTACTTCAGCAGTGCCAACAGACGTTGTACGATTAGCGCCGATATCACGCTGCTCATCTGCACCAACACTGATCGTATAGTTCGCGCCAATATTGGTGGTATCGTCAGTTGCGACATCAGTTACACGGTTATTCCCTACCGACAGTGTTTCGTCAGTCGCGATGGTGTGTGTGCGGTTATTATTAACGGTTAAGTTTTCGTCATTACCGATGGTTTGAGCACGATCATTAACTACTTCAATTATTTCGTCGTTACCTACTTTTTCGGTACGGTCGTGACCAATCGTAATGTTTTCGTCGTTTATGACCTCGTCAGCGCGATCATTACCGACAAAATGACTTTCATCATTTTCAACACTTAAGTGATGATCTTTTTCGGCATGTATTGTTAATGTTTCTGCACCTAAGGTATCGTCAAAGCGCAATTCATTAAACGTTTCTACCGACCCGCCCTTACTACTACGGGTTTTAATACCACTCTGATTTTGGTTTTCAGGTAATGCATACGGAGGCATGTTGTCTGCGTTATAGACACGACCAACAATCATAGGCTTATCGGGATTGCCTTCAATAAAGTCGACAATAACTTCTTGACCCATGCGAGGAGTAAATACTGAACCCCAATTTCCGCCGGCCCATAATTGCGATACACGCACCCAACAAGAGCTATTTTCATTACGTTCGCTATAACGATCCCAATGAAAATGTAATTTCACCCGACCATATTCATCAGTCCAAATTTCTTCGCCTTCGGGGCCAACAACGATTGCGGTTTGATGCCCAGCTACAACAGGAGCTTGGGCATACAGAGGTGGACGGTATTGAGTTTGACTCGGTATGCATGAAAAGCCCACTTCTAACTGTACATTTTGTTGCTCACCACTTTCATACAAACCCGTAGTAATGTAGTAATACACCTTCGTTAATAGATATTCACCGTTATTCATATCTACAGGATGTTTTGATATATTAAACAATCCCCCTGCTTGTAAATACGGACAATTACCAACGCCTTGAAATGTTTGCGTAGCACTATGCAATTGTTCCATTCGCAGTTGAGCATATCGAGTTCCATCATCTCGTAAGGTATAGCCGTTTTGATAGTCATAGACTTCCATATCAGCATGATCGTGCCCCTGGGAAATAGCGATACTCGCCTCTAAACCTGCTCTAGGCTTTTCAAAATCAAAGGCATTTAATGAATAGCTACCCGAGCCGACGGAGACACTATTACTCCAAGATTCAATAAAATTTTCATCTCTTACGACAGAACCCGGTGGATAAAAGGGAAGATCTTGGCAACCAGGAATAACTTCATGAGCGCTCGGTGAATCGCTTACTACCAATATGTGCTTATCTTCTAACTGCTCGAAATGGTAATAAATACCTTCTTGTTCCAACAAGCGGTTTACAAAGTTCATATCTGATTCACGATACTGTACACAATACTCAATCGGTGCGTAGGTATCACTTAGATTTATTTTGTAGTCAGAAAAACCATTTTCATCAAATATACTGGTAAATATTTCGACCACACTTTGATGCTGAAAAATACGGCAATCTTTTGTTTTATCTAAAAATCCGAACCAAGGCTCAAGTTCAATTTCATATTTTGCAAACTTACCTTGCCAGCCTCGATGGCTAATTGCCATTACATGACCATGAAAGTACTTTGCACCAATGAGGCGATGTCCTTGTACTTTAATCGATATTGTTGTTCCTAATAATGATTTCAAATCTAAATCATTATTTTGACAAAGAGTTGTCAACCGATGCTGAAAAAGGGAATTTAATGATTCTTCACTATTAAACTCTAATAAAAGCAAATCGTTATCAAAACTACCGATTGAATTACTAGCAATGATTTCTATTTCTCGATTATCCGAAAAACTCATTTGAATTCCTTCCCTGGAAGATATGCGTTTAAACACACAATTTTTGTGAATATTTCACTTACATTAATATGATTAATGATACTATATTTCGAATATTATGGAACGGTCTTATTAGCTTATAAATCGTTGTTTTATCAAATAAAATGTAATGTTTTTGTATTAGTTTTAAATTATTACTGGTACTTTTTAATGATTGCCTTTAAGGAAAAATAGTGACATTAAATAGCAATACCCACGAGAAACTTCAACCGTCGCTTCTTGATCGCTTAATCGATGATAATCCTGAGCAACGCAATGAATCTCGGGACAAGCGGATAATGAATGTAACCAAATTAAGAGACTGCGTTATTCGCGACATCAGTCATTTATTAAATACACATCACATGGAAGGTAATACTGACATTGACAATTATTCAGAGATTTCTAGCTCTGTTGTCAACTACGGTATATCAGGCCTTACCGGCTTTTCTCTGCATAACATTGACATCCATGAAGCTGAGCGCCAAATCCGCCAAGCGATCATAAACTTTGAACCTAGAATTCTTAAGCACACTCTCAAGGTAAACATGACTCGAGATACTGAAAAATCGAGTAATCATGCCATGGTATTTAAAATAGAGGGACAAATTTGGGCAATCCCAATCCCGTTAATGCTAATGCTAAAGACTGAAATTGATCTAGAGACAGGCAGCGTTAATGTTGTCCAAACAAACTAACATGGCTGTGAGCAACTAGCGTGAACGATAATTTTTTAAAGTATTACAATAAAGAACTTAGACATATTCGTGAAACAGCCAACGAATTTAGTCAACAATATCCCAAGATTGCCGGTCGACTTGGCATTGAAACTCTTGAAGTTGCAGATCCTTACGTTGAACGACTGCTAGAGGGCTTTGCTTTTATGGCTGCGCGCGTTCAACTTAAGATAGATGCCAAGCATCCTGAGTTAACTCAGCAGCTAATGAATATTATCTATCCGCATTATCAAGCGCAGACCCCGTCCTGTGCCATTGTTCAATTCTCTCCTATTGCTGGCGAAGGGTCCTTACTTTCAGGTTTTGACATTGATAACCATACTCAAATGTGGAGCAGAACAGGCAATGATAAACAAGCAACGCCTTGTCAGTTCCGCACTACACAAAACACAACACTTTGGCCGATCGAATTATCAGGGGTTAAATATTTTTCCAGTAATTCAGCATTATCCGCTGCGGGTTGGCACGGACCAGAAAAATGCAAAGCCGGTATTCGCTTTCAATTATCAACGCAGCCTGGAATAGACTTTTCGCAATTGCCAATTGATGAGCTGGTTCTGCACATTGCCGGTGAAGATGATCTGCCAATGAAGCTGTATGAGCAAATATTTGCTAATGGCTTAGGCTATATTATAAAAGATAAATCTAAGCCCGAAAGCCAAGGGCAATTTTTTAGTGCAGATCATATTGAACAGTCTGGTTTTGAGGATGAAGAAGCACTACTGCCCTATCCAGATCGATCTTTTCAAGGCTATCGCTTACTGCAAGAGTACTTTACCTTCCCTAAGCGTTTTCTATTTTTTAAATTTACGGCATTGCAAAAATTCTTGAAAGATTTTTCAGGCAGTGATATTGAAATTACCATTCTACTTGATAAATCTCACTCTGAGTTGACCACTCTCACTACTCAAGATCAGTTTAAGTTGTTCTGTACACCAGCAATTAATCTTTTCCAAAAAAATAGTGAGCGGGTACGCTTAGAAAAAGGACAATATCAATACCACATTAGTCCTGATCGAACTCGCCCAATGGACTTTGAAATATATCGGGTCGATAAGGTAAGAGGCTATAAAAGTGGAGCGCAAACCTCACAGAGCTTTTTGCCTTTCTACGGGCATAATGACCATGTTCAAGACCATTTAGATTCTGGATTTTTTACTACCATTAGAAAACCTAGAAAGCACTCAAGCCAGCAAAAACGCCTTGGTGCTCGCTCAAACAGCTACTTAGGCAGTGAAATACACCTATCGATTGTCGACAGCAATAATGCCCCCTTTCAATTTGATCTCAAACAATTAGGGGTTGATTTGTTATGCACTAACCGCGATTTACCGTTACACATGCCTACAGGTCGTGGAAATACCGATTTTACTCTAGAAACTGGCGCTCCGATTGAATGCATCAAGGTTATTACGGGCCCATCAACCCCTATTCAGGCAAAGCCGCCTTCTGAAATTAGCTGGCAGTTTGTCAATCAATTATCACTTAACTACTTATCATTGTGCGATAGCGATGAAGGTGCAGATAAAATTAGGCAGTTGCTAAGACTGTACTCAAATTCTCAAAACCCCAGTATTGAAAAGCAAATCGAAGCGATTAAAAAAATTCGTTCAAAGCCAATTAATCGCCAGTTAATGTTTTCTGATAAGGTTGCATACTGCCGTGGCTTAGAGATCGAGCTTGAATGTGATGAAAGTGGCTTCGAGGGCCAAGGCATCTATTTATTGGGTGCCGTATTGGAAAAGTTCTTTTCTAAGTATGTCTCAATTAATAGCTTTACCCAGCTCACTCTCACCTCGACTCGTCGTGGAAAAATACACACCTGGCCACCTAAAGTTGGAGGCCAGCCCATACTATGAGCTTTTTTGAACAGATTACTCAAGACCCTAGTGGGTTTAGTCTTTTTAATACCTTGCGATTCGTCGATGCAAAATATTCCGATGTCCCTAGAATAGGACAAGCCGGAAAATCGACAGAAGAACATATTGTATTGCGACAGCAACCCTCCATGGCGTTTGCTAATACTCCGTTAAGCCACTTCATCCCTGCAAATGAAGACTTTGAAAAAGATCAGCTCTTTAATTTGTCGTTTGGGTTATTCGGCCCGATGGGCGCCATGCCTTATCATTTAACTGAGCATGCTCATAATCGAGAGCACCAATATAAAGACCCTACATTTGCACGCTTTGCAGATGTTTTTCACCATCGTATGATCAGCCTATTTTATCGGGCGGAAGCAAATATTCAGCCTTGCATAGAAATGGATAGACCAGAAGAAAATGAGTTTGACTTATTTATTGGTGCGTTAGCAGGCTTATCCCAACTTGAAGGTAACATTTCAACGACAATCGAAAATCAAACCGCGCAATCGATTTATAAAAACAAGTGGGATCGTCTGTATCGCAGTGGCTTATTTTCTATGGCTACTCGGCCTGCTGATGGCTTAAAAAGCTTGATATTAGATTTTTTACAATTACCGGTAAAGATTGAACAACTTACCGGCGGCTGGTTACAGTTAGCAGAAGAAGATCAGTTTAATATTGGCGTATTTTCTAATAACAACCAGCTCGGCATTAATACTAACTTAGGTGAAAAAGTATTTGATGTTCAGCATAAATTTACCGTAAAAATAGGCCCCTTGAGCATTGAGGAATTTTACCGCCTACTTCCTAATACTGACTTATTTCAACAGTTACGTGAAATGATTCGCCTCTATAGCAATGATGAGCATGACTGGGATATTGAGCTGGAACTTAAATCTCATCACGTGCCAAAATTTCAATTAGGTATGCAATCTCAACTAGGCTGGACAACCTGGGCGGGCACTCCGACACAAATTGCTGATCAAAAAGTTTTATTAGAATCTAAAGGTTTCTAATTTTTTAAAATCTTAAAACTAAAAAACCCGCTAAAAGCGGGTTTTTGTTTACCTATTACATGTTTAATTAAAAATTAAACAGCAATATTTTTCTCGATGTTGAAACCAGTTTCAACAGCTGCTTCACCAGAACCATCTTCTTTCTGAGGAGTATATTCAACTTTGTATTCTGCAAAGTTTAAAGTAACAGTTTCAGAAATATCGCCAGAACCACCAACAGTAACGTTAGAAACGATAGCACGCTTCAAAGTAATTCGTAGGTATTCTAAAGCAGATTTACCTGCTTTACGTACCGTTAGAACTACTTCAGGAACGTGTTCGCCAGATGCACAATGAGCCATCAAGGTTGCTGATGCACGGTCGATATTCTTAACAATCACCAAATCCTGCACACTAACACGACCAGCACCACCGCCGCCGCCAACATGCATAGAACCGCTTTGGCTCATGCCCCAATCCCAACTAAGAACGTCAATTTCATCTGCATGAACGTTGTCCTTAGATTCGCCTTTAATACTTCCAATCTTGATAAACATATCCGAAGCCATGGTAAATTCCTTTTTTAAGGTTTAGAGAAGCTATATCAATTGGCGATGATATAGCAGTGAAAAACTACGATTTGCCCGAAGGCAATTTTGAAACCAAGCTCAAAGACACAGTCAAACCTTCTAACTGGTAATGAGGTCGTAAAGAAAACTTAGCTGAATAATATCCAGGAGAACCTTCAATTTCAGCTACGCTTACTTCTGCTTCAGCCAGAGGTTTTCTGGCCTTTGTTTCTTCTGTTGATGTTTCAGGGCTGCCATCAACATACTGCATAACCCAGTTCTGCAACCAGCGCTGCATATCAGCACGATCAGAAAAAGTACCGACCTTGTCACGCACAATACATTTTAAATAATGCGCAAAACGACAGGTTGAGAATAAGTATGGAAGGCGAGCACCTAAAGCAGCACTTGAGGTTGCATCAGGATCATCAAACTCTGCTGGCTTATGCAAAGACTGGGCACCAATAAAGGCGGCCATGTCAGTATTCTTTCTGTGCAGTAATGGCATAAAACCGTTACTTGATAATTCAGCTTCACGGCGATCACTAATAGCAACTTCCGTAGGACACTTCATGTCTACGCCGCCATCATCTGATGGAAAGGTATGACAAGGAAGACCTTCTACTAAACCACCTGATTCAACACCACGAATACGAGAGCACCAGCCATATTCTTTAAAAGCACGGTTAATGTTAACCGCCATAGCAAAGGCTGAGTTAGCCCAGCAGTAATTGCCGGTATCACCAGAATCAGTCAGCTCTTCAAAGGCAAACTCATCAACAGGATCAGTCGCTTCACCATACGGTAAGCGTGCTAAGAAACGCGGCATTGTTAGCGCAAGATAGCGAGAATCTGAAGATTCACGCAGAGAGCGCCAAGGAGCGTAATCTGGCGTAGAAAAAATATTGGTTAAATCACGAGGATTGGAAAGTTCCTGCCAAGAATCCATACCCATAACTTCTGAACCAGCACCAGTAATAAACGGCGCATGAGAAGCGGCTGCAATCTTAGAGATACTCGTCAACATATCCACGTCTTTAGGGCTGTGGTCAAAGTGATAATCACCAACCAAACAACCGTAAGGTTCGCCACCTAGCTGACCGAATTCTTCTTCATAAATGCGTTTGAACATTGGGCTTTGATCCCAAGCAGTTCCCTTAAATTTCTTTAAGTTTTTACGCAAGTCATCTTTAGAAGCATTCATCACACTAATTTTTAGCTGCTCATCTGTCTCAGTATTATTAACTAAGTGATGCAAGCCTCTCCATGAACCTTCAAGCTTTTGAAAGTCATCATGGTGTAAAATAGCATTAACTTGAGCATTCAATTTTTCATCAATGCTGGCGATTAACTGCTTAATAGTAGCAACGGCATCTTCTGGCACGATATTGACGTTAGACAATACGTTTTCAGCAAGGGTCTGCACAGCAGAACTTACTGCTTCAGAAGCACGCTCGGATTTTGGCTTAAACTCTTGCTGCAATAAGGCAGAAAAATCGTCCGCCGCAATTGTTTGTGTTGCTTCTTCTAACTTCTCAGGAGCTTCGACTTCAGACATGATTAAACTTCCTCTGTCTCTGGGGCTTTACTACCAACCAAGGATTGTAATAACGCTTGGTCACCTAAAATTTTAGTAATCAGTTCTTCCGCGCCTGCTTTACCATCCATATAAGTCACTAAGTTAGCCAACTGAGTACGCGCCTCTAATAACTCATCAAGACCCGGAACTTTTTTAGCGATTTGACCAGGTGAGAAGTCATGCATATCGTCAAAAGTGATATCGACAGGCAGATCGCCGCCTTTATCATTGATCAAGTTAGGAACATTAAAAGCAACTCTAGGCTTCATTGCTTTTAAGCGATCATCAAAATTATCAACGCTGATATCAGAGAATTCACGTTCATGAATACCTGGCAATTCGCTATTATTTTTGCCAGACAAGTCAGACAAGACACCCATAACAAATGGAACTTGTACTTTCTTTTCTGCACCATACAGCTCTACATCGTATTCGATCTGAACACGTGGAGCTCTATTTCTGCCAATAAATTTTTGACTGCTCATTTCCTATCCTCGAAATAGTTTATTTTAAATCCATTCCAGTGCTTGCGATAAAACACTGCTGTTTTTTAACATCTAACCAATATGCTAGCAGCTGCTAACTATCAGCATCAACACCCGCAATTAGCTCAACTTGCTTCACCCCTTCAGGGCTGAGTTCTTTCATAATGGACATAAAATCCATCGTTACTAATTTTTTGGTTCTCTCGACCAAAATTGGAACAGGGCTAGAAGGTTCATATTTTGTGTAATATTCACAAATTTTACCTAGCGCCTCTAATACATCTGTCCGGTTATTAATTCCAGTGCTTTTGACGATCACTTCCATATCGCTTGCCCCAGACTCATTATCAGACTCACCTTCACTCTCTTCTACTGCTATATCAGATTCAATACTGACATATTGGGAATACACACCCGAGATATACTTCAAATCGCTAATTAACTTATCCCAGTCATATCGAGCATGACTGCATTCACTAGCCACTAACTGGTCTTGAAGCTGAGTAAGATCATCTTGAATTTGATTAACAAGGCTCAAAGATGCCGACAATGTTTCTTGATCACATTCTTGAAAAGCCGCCTCTACTAGGCCCATTTCAGGAATAATTTCTTCAGACCCTTCTACTAACTGTATCTCGCCTTTCGCTAATCGAATATCCCTTAGCGTAAAACTACCCGCTTGCTTTGACTCAACAATAGGGGTTGCCGTTAATAAACTAATCAGCGAATCACCTGACAATTCATTCAAGGTCATGATTCGCCAAGGCGTCTCATCTTTCGCATCGTCTAATATAGGGTGAGTTTCTGCCCAATACTCGATCAAGGTTGTTTTAATCAGTCTTACTGTACCCGCTAACCCAGTCAAGCGTTTGAGATACAAAGCGGCCTGAGCAAGAAAGATATAAACGCGCACATCTTTAGTTTGCTTCGCTAGATCTTCACAACGAGCTAACATATCGCGCCAATCAACACCCTCTTCATCTCCTTCTAGAGTTAAAGACTCTTGATTGATACGCGCAATGCTTTCTAGCATTACAAAATCATCTTCTAGGCCTTCATCATCATCGATAAAAGGACCACATGGCAGATCTAATGAAACTTCTTCCGTAAACTTTTCAAACATACATCAAATCTGCTCTAACAATTTCTGCTCAATAACCAAATAGATTAAGGAGGCTGAACACGAATAAAAACACTTAATAAAAGCGCTGTAAACCATCAAACCTAGACTTTTAATAAATCTAACACTTATGTATCAAAGAGTTAGAAATGTCTAATATTCACTGATCTTACTTTAAATTTTAAAACACTAAAATCACTAAGTTTTTAATGGGTGCATTATCAATCTAGTGATATTACATGTCTTTCAAAATTAAATAATTAACCCCATTTTTACTACTTTCTCACTACTTTTATTTTCAGATAAAATAGGATTCGCTCTTTCTATTACACCCAATTGTGAAACAGATACTATTGAATAATTCTGTTGATTTAGATTCCTACCGCCACGATTATAGCTCTAACTCTGTTTCTTCAAGCAAACGCTTTAGTCGATCAGCATTATCTATTTCATCTTTTCTTAGTATTGAACTCTCACTGGCTAAAAATATATCAATTGAATTAAAAATTGATGCATTAATGTCCTGACCGATATCCGTTGCAACACTTCGCTCAGCGTTAACATCAGCGTCAATATCACCTTCAACATTCAATTTATTGGCAGCAATTGCAAACGTATTACTAGCAATCTTCAAACCACCTCTAAAGCTAACATTATCGCCCGATACACTCACATCTTTTCCTGTGAATTCAACATCATTCAAAAAGATTAAATCACCTTTAGTATTAATAGTAAGGTCATTCGTAATGTCGAAATCATTAAACGTGATATCTTCAGATGTGTTAATCGATAAGTTACTAGCATCTATTGTTAAGTACTCAAAGCCCGATGTTGAATTAACATCTCCAGTTGTGACTATGTCCACAACTTCAATATTTTTGAAGTCAAAACTTAAGCCAGCTTGGCTACCAGATTGGCTAAAGCTGTCAACGCCATCTCCCTGAGTGATGGTTATACTGTTATTGCTATTAGTAATGAATTTATCTGCTGCAGCGACCTGATCAACATTATTTAAATTATTCTGCTGAGCATCCAAATCAGCTGAATAAGTTAATGTTAAGCCAGGATTATCACCATCTAACAAGGTAACATTTTCAAAATACACATCATTTGCAATAACTGTGTTAGTAATGTCTGTTGTCACAAATACATCTTCTGAAAGACTGCCCATCACAGTCGAAGCAGCTGCGTTCGCTCTCTCTATATTGCTGAGTAAGATTCCATTAACAATAAAATTATTATCATCAGCCAGCTGCCATGTTTGCTCGATATCAGATGTTACAACATCTTCACCCAATTCACTTTCACCCGCATCGATACTACCAATATTAGAAAATACTAGCTGATTAACCATAACGGCATTGTCAGTCGCACTGCCATTAGATGAAACCAGTACAAACTGATCAGCTTGATCAGACCCTATTAAAATACCCAAGCCAGAATTAGAAACCGTTTCTATTTCGGAAAAGCGAATATCTTGCGCTACTATCGTATTATCGATATTCGATACCTGCCAGCGCTGACTATCTTGGCCGATCAAGTTATCCTCTCCATCAGCGGCAACAACTGCTTGTATATTATTAAAAGTCATATTATGAGATATCAACTGCTGACGAGTGTCTGTGAGCTGAAAACTATCACTACCCGCTGAACCATGTACTCGGTTCTCACCAGCACCACCGTCAATATTAGTAATATTATCGAAGTCTATTCCTTGGCTAGTCACTTTATTGCTATTGGCCGCTACTGTAGCCAGAGCACTAATACCAGCGACAGAATTAATCGCTGACAAATAAAACTCATCCGCTACTGCCATACCTACAAGTTTATTATCCCCACCTTGAGCATTCACTGATGTTACTTGGTTAAACGTTGTATTATTTACCGTAACAGACTGCTGCCCTGCCAAATAAAATTCATCCGTATTACTCGTCCCATTCAATACACCTTCACTTCCACTATTAGCAATCTCAGTATTCAGAAAACTAATCTCAGATGCTTTAAAGCCTTCCGATAATAGATCCCAAGTATTAGAGCCAGAAACCGTATCAAGTTCGCCTTCTACTGTATTTCCTTTAGCATCGACTTGCGTTATTTGATTAAAGGTTGTGCCATTAATAGCTACAGACTGAATGCCTGTAATTTCGAATTCATCTTCAAGCTCAGTACCGTTTACCGAACCCGCGGCACCACTATTAGCGGTTTCAATATTAAAGAAGTTAATCTCAGAAGCCTTAAAGCCCTCGGAAAGAATATCCCAGGTATTTGATCCCGAAACCGTATCGAATTGACCAAATGTATTATTCTTAGCATCAACCTTGGTTACTTGATTAAAAGTTGTGCCATTAGCTTTAACAGATTGAGTACCCGAGATGACAAATTCATCTTTCAGATCAGTACCGTTAACAAGTCCGTCAGCTCCGCTGTTAGCGACTTCAGCATTAGTAAAGATAATGCCATCGGCTTTAAAACCTTCTGATAGAAGATCCCAGGTACTTGAGCCAGAAACCGTATCTATCCCACCGAATGTAAAAGCGCCTATGGCATCCACACTCACTATTTGGTTAAAGGTTGTACCATTCGCGGCTACAGACTGTGATCCCTGAATAACAAAGTGGTCAGCATTATTAGTTCCACTTAACTTACCTTTGCTGCCACTATTGGCAACTTCGATATTGGTGAAGCTGATACCTGTGGATTCAAAACCTGCTGTTAATAAAGTCCAAGTGCTTGAACCTGATACCGTATCCAGCTCATCCGCAACCGTATTACCTTTTGCATCAACACGAGTTATTTGATTAAAAGTCGTACCATTAACGTCAACGGATTGCGTACCGTTAATCAAAAATTCATCTTTAAGCTCTGTACCGTTAATTAAACCATTAGCACTACTATTGGCAATTTCAGTATTAATGAAATCTATACCTGAAGATTCAAACCCTGTAGCTAAAAGATTCCAAGTGTTTGAACCTGATACCGTATCTAATTCACTCGCTGACGAATAACCTTTCGCATCAACATTCGTTACCTGGTTAAAGGTCGTGCCATTTGCTGTAATCGATTGCGAACCACGAATTACAAAAGAATCAGAAAGACTTGTTCCATTCAGCTTACCGTTATTACCGCTGTTCGCAACCTCGATACTGGTGAAGTTAATACCGGCAGATTCAAAGCCTGTTGATTGAAGATTCCAAGTCTTTGAACCAGAAACTTCATCGAAACCATGACCTTTGCCATCAACATTGGTTATTTGATTAAACCTCGTACCATTAGCGGAAACTGACTGACTTTGACCGCTAAGTATCTCGAACTCATCTTTACCATCAGTACCGTTCACTCTGCCGTTATTACCACTGTTTGCGACTTCGGTATCTAAGAAAGTCATTCCAGAGGCCTTAAAGCCCGTGGATAATAGGTCCCAAGTATTGCTACCCACTACCGTATCAAGCTCTCCTCCCTTAGCATCTACAAAACCGATACCATAATAAGTGATACCGTTTGCATTGATTGTATTAGCACCTTTTATATTTAATATATCTCGTGCATTAGTACCACTCAGATTTCGATTGGTAATACCCTGGCTATTAAATTTATTAACAGTTTCAACATCGGTGAACGCGATATCATCAATGCTAGTAGCTTCTTTTCCTTGAATAGTCCAATCCACTGAGTCGTATTGCACATCATCATCACCATCACTTCCAGTGACCGAAGTAACTTGATTAAAGGTCGTGCCATTTGCGGCAACTGATTGACTACCTGCAACAACAAATTTATCGGCAGCGGTTGTGCCATTTAATATTCCGGCCACACTGCTATTCGCAATTTCAACACCTACAAAACTCATATCAAACGCTTCAAACCCTGAAGCTAATAAATCCCAAGTTGTGCTGCCTGATACCCTATCCGTTTCGCCCAATGCATCTACTGAACCAATACCGTAATAAGTAATACCCATGGCACTGATTGCATTTGTCCCCTCGATAGTTAACAAGTCTTGACCTGTCGTACCATTAAGGTTACGAGTAGTAATGTCGGTACTATTGAATTGGTTAATGCTTTCTACATTGGTAAATGCTATGCCTTCAATACTGGTAGCTTCCGCTCCTTGAATGGTCCAATCCACTGAGTCGTATTGCACATCATCATCGCCATCACCAGCAGTGACCGAAATAACTTGATTAAAGGTTGTGCCGTTAGCCGCTACTGATTCAGAACCTGCTACAACAAACTTATCTGTATTCTCTGTACCGTTTAATACACCCGCTGCACCGCTGTTTGCAGTTTCAACACTGGTAAAGCCGATACCAAAGGCTTCAAATCCTGCGGCTAACAAGCTCCAAGTTGTACTACCTGTTACCGTATCCGTTTCGCCCAATGTATCCACTGAACCGATACCGTAATAGGTAATGCCGTTAGCACTAATTGTATTAGTGCCTTCGATATTTAGTAGGTCTTGGCCAGTCGTACCATTAAGATTGCGATTGGTAATATTAGTACTGTTGAACTGGTTAATACTTTCTACATCGGTAAATGCTACGCCATCAACGGTTGTCGCGTTTACTCCCTCAATAGTCCAATTGATTAAATCACTCTGAACATCATCATCGCCATCACTTGCAGTGACTGAAGTAACTTGATTAAAAGTAGTGCCATTAGCGGCAACTGATTGAGTACCCGCAACAACAAATTTATCCGCAGCGGTTGTGCCGCTTAAAATACCTGCCGCACCACTGTTCGCAATTTCAACATCGGTAAAGCTGATATTAAAGGCTTCAAATCCTGCGGCTAATAAATCCCAAGTCGTGCTGCCCGTTACCGTATCAAGATCTGCTGTAGAATTTCCAAGTGCGTCAACCGTACCAATACCATAATAGGTAATGCCATTAGCACTGATTGCATTCGTGCCTTCGATATTTAGTAAGTCTTGGCCAGTCGTACCATTAAGGTTGCGAGTAGTAATGCCGGTACTATTGAATTGGTTAATGCTTTCTACATCGGTAAACGCGATGCCTTCAATACTGGTCGCTTCTGTTCCTTGAATGCTCCAATCTGCTGAGTCATATTGCACATCATCATCGCCATCGCTCGCAATGACCGAAGTAACTTGATTAAAAGTAGTGCCGTTAGCCGCTACTGATTGAGTACCTGCAACAACAAAGTTATCCGCAGCGGTTGTGCCGTTTAAAATACCTGCCGAACCACTGTTCGCAATTTCGACACCCGTAAAGCTAATATCAAAGGCTGCAAAACCACCTGCTAATAAATCCCAAGTCGTGCTGCCTGATACGGTATCAAGATCTACTGTAGAATTTTCAAGTGCGTCAACCGTACCAATACCATAATAGGTTATACCATTAGCACTGATTCTATTAGTGCCTTCGATATTTAGTTGATCTTGACCAATCGTACCGTTAAGGTTGCGACTAGTAATGCCAGCACTGTTGAATTGATTAATACTTTCTACATCGGTAAACGCGATGCCTTCAATACTGGTCGCTTCTGTTCCTTGAATGGTCCAATCCGCTGAATCATATTGCACATCATCATCGCCATCACTTGCAGTGACCGAGGTAACTTGATTAAAGGTTGTGCCGTTGGCGGCAACTGATTGAGTACCTGCAACAACAAAGTTATCCGCAGCGGTTGTGCCATTTAATGTTCCAGCCGCACCACTGTTCGCAATTTCTACTCCCGTAAAGTTGATACCAAAGGCTTCAAAACCTTCAACTAATAAATTCCAAGCTGTGCTACCTGATACCGTATCAAGATCAACTTCAGAATTTCCAAGAGCATCTACCGAACCAATACCGTAATAGGTAATACCCTTGGCACTGATGTTATTAGCACTTTCGATAGTTAATAGGTCTTGCCCAGAAGTACCATTAAGGTTGCGATTGGTAATGCCTGTGCTATTGAATTTGTTAATGCTTTCAATACCGGAGAATGCTATGCCATTAACCGTTGTTGATTTTTCACCCTCGATCGTCCAGTTAACGACATCGCTCTGAACATCATCATCACCATCATTCGCTGTGACCGAAGTAACTTGATTAAAAGTAGTGCCATTGACGGCAACTGATTGAGTACCTGCAACCACAAACTTATCAGCAGCGGTTGTGCCATTTAATGTTCCAGCCGCACCGCTGTTCGCAATTTCTACTCCCGTAAAGTTGATACCAAAGGCTCCAAAACCTTCAACTAATAAATTCCAAGATGTGCTACCTGATACCGTATCAAAATCAGTTTCAGAATTTCCAAGAGCATCTACCGAACCAATACCGTAATACGTAATACCGTTAGCACTGATTGCATTAGTGCCTTCGATATTTAATAGGTCTTGGCCAGTCGTACCATTAAGGTTGCGATTGGTAATGTCTGTGCTATTGAATTTGTTAATGCTTTCAACATCTGTGAATGCGATACCTTCAATACTGGTCGCATTCGTCCCTTGAATAGTCCAATCCAATGAGTCGTATTGCACATCATCATCGCCATCACTTGCAGTGACCGAAGTAACTTGATTAAAGGTTGTGCCGTTGGCGGCAACTGATTGAGTACCTGCAACCACAAACTTATCAGCAGCGGCTGTGCCGCTTAATGTTCCGCCCGCAGCACTGTTTGCAATTTCAACACC
This sequence comes from Oleispira sp., assembly GCA_047616865.1. Lineage (GTDB taxonomy): Bacteria > Pseudomonadota > Gammaproteobacteria > Pseudomonadales > Oceanobacteraceae > Oleispira. The sequence goes on along the minus strand of JBLGBO010000002.1, from coordinate 4,163 downwards.
TGCAAAGCTGATATCAAACGCTTCAAATCCTGAGGCTAATAAATCCCAAGTTGTACTGCCTGATACCGTATCAAGATCAGCTTCAGTATTTCCAAGAGCATCAACCGAACCGATACCGTAATACGTAATGCCATTAGCACTGATTACATTAGCACTGTGTATAGTTAATAAATCTTGTCCAGCGGTACCGTTAAGGTTGCGATTGGTAATATTAGTACTGTTGAACTGGTTAATGCTTTCAATATCGGTAAATGCGATACCTTCAATACTGGTCGCTTCCGATCCCTGAATAGTCCAGCTGGCAAAATTATGCTGAACATCATCTCCGCTCACACCCTCACCAGCTCCATTAACAGACCCTATTCCGTAATAAGTAATGCCGTTAGCACTAACAGCATTCCTCCCTTCATAGGCAAAAGCATCATCACCTGCTGTTCCTGTTAAAGATCGATCGGTAATAGCAGTACCATTATCCTTGTTGATTGAATCTATGCCGGTGAAATCAATACTTTCAACTGTTGTCGTATTATTTCCTGCTTGAATAACCCAAGCAGTCTGAGTATGTTCAATATCGTCATCACCCAAACCTGCATTTACAGTTCCGATATCACTAAATACAATACCGTTTGCGGTTAACTGATTGCCTGAAATTGTTGCAAAACTATCTGCTTGATCTGAGCCTGCTAAGGTATTTAATAAATCACCTTCAATTGGGGTATAACTGGAAGTAACATTATTGAAGCCGTGAAACTCTGTTCCACCAAAAGAGAATTTATAATTTTCACCGTTAACCAAAGTAAAAGTAGAAGCCGCTACGGTATCTTTAACATCAATACTCAGCTCATTGACTAATGCTGATAAATTGTAGATTTTAAAATTGGAAAATAATGTACTCTCAGCTCCAGTTAATGAAGCGTTGAATGAATTAGAGCTGGCATCAAAACTTATAACGGATTCAAGAGTAGCGGTGGAGTCAAATATAAATGTATCGTTATTATTGAGACCATCGACCGATAATAAGGTTAAAAATTCAGCTGATTCTACTTCTACACCACCAATCGAGACGACAATTTGATAGTTGCCAGTGTCGTTTTTCTTCAAAGTAAATATTTCAGTGCTAGCATTAGATAACCCTTGAAATGATACTACACTGGTATCCGATACTTGCGTGTAATTGTTAGTTTCAATACTACTTGTTCCGGTTCTATTGTCCGAAATAAAATCATATGTATCTAAATTCTCATCAAATTTTAAAACATATGTTAATTGAGAACCAGGAGCTGAAAATGTATCACCGATTTCTCCATCCATTCTTTCAAAATCGACAAAGGTAATGCCATTACCAACAACATCATCACCTACCATTACAAATGATTCTGTTGCATTATTATTGGTATATAACCTGTCTCCTGTTCTGTAACCCCATGTGCTTTGCTGCTTTGCATCGACACGGCTTATGCCATTAAATGTAATAGCATCAAATCCAAATATGACCTGATTTAAAGAACCTGTAGTTTTAAATATTTCAGAAAGATCAGTCCCAGTAAGTGACCCAGATGACAAACTGTCGGCAATTTCAATATCTCTGAATATGACACCAGAACCAGAGAATCCGTCAAAGGTATTTCCATCACGGTATATTGTCCAAGCCTGACCAGTTAATCCAGTGACTGTATCGGTATTATTACCAGCATTAACAATACCAATACCATAATAAGTAATACCGTTTACTTTAATCGTATTCTCACCAATTATGCTAAAAGCATCTTGTAAATCGGTTCCCGCAATAGAACGACCAGTAACACCTGCACTAATATATTTATTTACACTTTCAATACCGGAAAAATCAATGCCATCAAGCGTTGTAGTATTAGCAGCCTGAATATCCCAGTTAGCCAACTCACGCTGAACATCATCACCATCGCCATCACCACCATTAACAACGGTAACGTTAGTAAATGTTGTGCCATTAACTAAAACAGATTCACTATCCGTAATTGCAAAACTTTCCGCAATAAGAGAACCGTTTACCGTTCCTGCCGAACCACTATCGGCGGTTTCAACATCGATAAAGCTGATTTCATTAGCTTTGAAACCAGTCGATAATAAATCCCAAGTCGTGCTACCGGAAACACTATCAAGATGTTCAGCATTAGTATTAGCTTGTGCATCAACCGTAGTGATGTTGTTAAAGGTGGTACCGTTTACTAGAACAGATTGATCACCCGTAATTTCGAAACTGTCGGCAATAAGTGAACCGTTTACGGTGCCTTCTGAACCACTATCGGCGGTTTCAACATCGATAAAGTTTATTTGGTTAGCAGTAAAACCGTTTCCTGAAAGACCCCAAGTCGCGCTACCGGAAACACTATCAAGATGTTCAGCATTAGTATTAGCTTGTGCATTAACGGTAGTAATGTTGTTAAAAGTCGTACCGTTTACTAGAACAGATTGATCACCCGTAATGGCAAAACTGTCCGCGATAAGAGAACCGTTTACCGTTCCTTCTGAACCACTATCGGCGGTTTCAACATCGATAAAGTTAATTTGGTTAGCCGTGAAGCCGTTTTCTGAAAGGCCCCAAATCGTGCTACCAGAAACACTGTCAAGATGCTCAGTATTTGTATTAGCTTGTGCATTAACCGTAGTAATATTGTTAAAGGTAGTGCCATTGACTAGAACAGATTGATCACCCGTAATGGCAAAACTATCCGCGATAAGAGAACCGTTTACCGTTCCTTCTGAACCACTATCGGCGGTTTCAACATCGATAAAGTTTATTTGGTTAGCAGTAAAACCGTTTTCTGAAAGACCCCAAGTCGCGCTACCGGAAACACTATCAAGATGTTCAGCATTAGTATTAGCTTGTGCATTAACCGTAGTGATGTTGTTAAAGGTGGTACCGTTTACTAGAACAGATTGGTCACCCGTAATTTCGAAACTGTCCGCAATAAGAGAACCGTTTACCGTTCCTGCTGTACCACTATCGGCGATTTCAACATCGACAAAGTTAATTTGGTTAGCCGTGAAACCGTTTTCTGAAAGACCCCAAGTCGCACTACCAGAAACACTATCAAGATGTGCCGTATTGGTATTGCTTTGTGCATCTACTTTTGTGATGTTGTTAAAGGTGATACCATTTACTAAAACAGATTGATTGCCCGTAATTGCAAATTGATCGGCAGCCGTTGTGCCATTTAATGCACCCGTTGCACCACTGTTCACAATTTCTACACCAGTAAAACTAATATCAAACGCTTCAAAACCTGAGGCTAATAAATCCCAAGTACTACTACCTGATACCGTATCAAGATCCACTTCAGAATTTCCAAGAGCATCTACCGAACCGATACCGTAATACGTAATCCCCTTAGCACTAATTGCATTAGCACTGTGGATAGTTAATAGATCTTGTCCAGCGGTGCCATTAAGGTTGCGATTAGTAATGTCTGTGCTATTGAATTGGTTAATGCTTTCAACATCTGTGAATGCGATACCTTCAATACTGGTCGCATTCGTCCCTTGAATAGTCCAATCCAATGAGTCGTATTGCACATCATCATCCCCATCACTTGCAGTGACCGAGATAACTTGATTAAAAATTGTGCCGTTGACGGCAACTGATTGAGTACCTGCAACAACAAAGTTATCCGCAGCGGTTGTGCCATTTAATGCTCCAGCCGCACCACTGTTCGCAATTTCTACTCCCGTAAAGTTGATACCAAAGGCTTCAAAACCTTCAACTAATAAATCCCAAGCTGTGCTACCTGATACCGTATCAAGATCAGCTTCAGAATTTCCAAGAGCATCTACCGAACCAATACCGTAATAAGTAATACCCTTGGCACTGATGTTATTAGCACTTTCGATAGTTAATAGGTCTTGCCCAGAAGTACCATTAAGGTTGCGATTGGTAATGCCTGTGCTATTGAATTTGTTAATACTTTCAACACCGGAGAATGCTATGCCATTAACCGTTGTTGATTTTTCACCCTCGATCGTCCAGTTAACGACATCGCTCTGAACATCATCATCGCCATCATTCGCTGTGACCGAAGTAACTTGATTAAAAGTAGTGCCATTGACGGCAACTGATTGAGTACCTGCAACCACAAACTTATCAGCAGCGGTTGTGCCATTTAATGTTCCAGCCGCACCGCTGT
>JBLGBO010000001.1:0-284061 GCA_047616865.1 Oleispira sp. | reverse complement strand
CGTTCTGTCTGAGCAGGCGGCGAATAATACGCTTATCCTCAGCCCCGTCAACCGCTTTTGGTAAATTAGCGACAAAAGAATGAAATGAATTCAAAAACCATCAAAACTGCTTAGTTATCGTACGAATCCTGGCTAGGAACTAGAGAATAGATCGGATTTGAGTAGATTCAAGGAGGTTTCAAGAAAGATGAATGAATTTCAAAAGAATTCAAAGGTAGGTATTTATACTGAAAATAAGTACCTATATAGACGCACATCTACCCAAAAAAGACTCATACGCTTTTGGAATCCTAAAAAACGCCGTAATTCCCAGCCTTTTCACGCGTCGCATTAGGTTGTTCGTTTCTGGGGACGCCGTGAATACGCCGCTTCGCTCTCCCTGTAGGCTCGTATTCCGCTTCCCTGCGGAATGACGCCCCGACAACGAACAACCTAATGCACCGCCATGGGCATCTAAGTAGGCTTTAGGTAGGTTTATTATTCTAAATAAACACGGCTTATCATTTACCGATAAGCTGCGTTGCTATAAAGAGAAAGGCTTTTCAGATTTCTAAAGCAGAAGTGATTTGCGGTGAGTGATGGAGATTAATTTTGTAGGACGTCTAAAAGAGGGCTCTTTTAGCGAGCCCCCATGGATGGGTTGACGGCGTTCCGTACAAAATTCAATCTCCATCGCGAACGCAAGCAAATTACGTTTAGAAAACCAACAATCCAGAATAAACCAATAAGCAGCGTCCAAATATAACCAATCAGCCATAGCAAACAACTATTTAGAACCCGAGCGCCCCAATCGTTGCGCTCGATACTCACGAGGAGTCACATCCATCCACTGTTTATAGGCACGAGTAAATGCACGCGGCTCACTGAACCCTAATTGCTTAGCAATTGCAGCAATAGTAATGCTGCGATCACGTAACAGCTTATTAGCCATATCATTGCGCAAGTTATCTTTGATCTGCTGATAACTGGTTCCCTCAGCCGTTAGCTTACGCCTTAACGTTTGCTCGCTCATCGAAAGCTCTTTTGATAACTCAACAGAACCCGGAACCACAATACCTCGATTCAATTTAGGCTCAAGTAACTGATATATGAGCGCGCTTAAGCTGCTGTCTTCACCTGGAATAGTTAAAAGATCGATCGGCGCACGACGTAAGAAAACCTGTAATTCGCGCTGACTCTTTATAAGAGGCTCATGTAAATAGTTGCGATGAAATACCAAGCGATTGTATTTGCTCTTCAAATAAGTGGGACAACGAAAGAGTAAATCGTATTCAGCCTTATCTAAAGGCGTGTAATTAATGTAAGAACCAAGAAGCTTAATCGGCTTGCCAATATACCAACTGGCAAAACGATGCCAGATGACATGCCAGTACTCTATATAGAAATGTTCAAAATCTAATTCAGGGCGACGAAACACCGTGGTGAAGTAAACATGATCCCCCTCTGTCTCTAAGGAGATCTGCACCTCATCAGTTATTTGATTGTAAAACCGAATACCTTTTTGTAATAGCTCCTCAAGATTGGAAGAGTAACTTACCCAATCGGCCATTAACGCAAAGGTTCCCACCTTTAATGACTTCTCAGTAAAGCCCATGAATTCATCATTAAGCTCTTCAGCGATAGAGGAATACAACTTAGCGACTAGATCAACATGCACGCGCGCATTAGGATCATTCATTTGCTTATCGGATATACGCGCTTTTCTTAACAAAGCTCGTGTATCAATACCCTTCGCTTTTGCACCACCGATGGCGGTTTTAATATAGTGAGAGCCAACCGTTGCCATACTTAAATTTTAATCCTTAATAAATGTCGACATCGTGTTGCAGTAAAAGCTTAGGCATTACGTCATCCAATTGATCAAGATCACCCTCATCTAACTCAATTAACTTCAGCTTTGCCGCATGATAAATTTCTTTACGCGCAAGCTTACGCTGAAGATCTGCTGGGCTTTTTTCTTGGCCCCAATATTCTATGTAAATATGGCCGTTAGGAAGATAAAAATCACAGCTGATACTTTCTTTAATTCTCTCCGTGCCGTGATCCAGCTCTGTCGGTATCTCTCGACGATAAGCGTGACTAATTCCCGCGATATATAACCAGTTGTCGATTTCAGCCAAAGCAGCTGATTCAACTTGGTGACCATCTAGACATCCACACAAGCGGTTATTAGCAATAAAAAAGTCTGCTTCTTTGGATAAGTGTTCATTATGCTGTGACAGTTTTTCTAAAGTCGCTTTAAATTGTAGGTTATTGCGAACCCGCTCAGGCCACTGCGCATAAGGCATTCCTGTACTTTCATGCTCGACTTGTTGACCACCAACCGATTGCCCTAGCGCTGTCAACTTCCAACCATGATGAAAACGTTCGATCCAACCTAGTTCTGACAGAATCAAGTTCATACGTTTCGCGGCTATTTTATGTGGCTTGCCTAATTGTGACGCGGTCAGAAAAGTAAAGGTCTCACTGCTAAATAAACGGTGCTCTTTAATCTCTTCGGGCCATACAATATATTCACCAAACCTTTCATGCTGAGTGTAGCGCCCTCCTTCAAACTCACCCTTAGCCGATAAACGCCACACCTTGCCTTCACGTTTAATCCAGCCTCGATCAGATAACAAAGAGAATACATCCTTAGCATCGCGATCAAGTTTTTTTGCTATCTGAGTGGTTGAAAAAAAATTTGCGGGTTGTTCAGCCATAGTGATATATGTGCCCTATTCATTATGTGATTAAATACTGCATAAGCAGTAAATTGGTATCTGACGCTATTATGCCGTGCAGTTAAGCCGCTGTATATTTACAATAGTCACTTCTACTATTTTCCCATACCGTTCTAATTATAGACCTGTTTAATTCCCATAGAGTATTAAATGACCAGCCCCAGCGATCGCAATTTTAATGGTTTAACAACACGTTTTAAAAACAACATTTATGGCACCCCCAAAGGAATGCTGCGTTTATATGCACTACGAGAAGACTTTGCCAAATTCAAAGTTGGAGACAAAGAGCTACTTTCAATTTTAGATGCTGGCGGTGGCATGGGGCAATTTAGTTCTGAGCTGGCAGAAAAAGGCCATAAAATAGCACTGTGTGATATCTCCAGCGAAATGCTCGACGGCGCAAGATCTCTCTTTATAAAGCAAGGTTTAGAATCTCAGGGGCATTTTACCCAATGTGGCATCCAAGATATTCCACAAAGATATGATCAACAGTTCGACCTCGTTATGAATCACGCAGTACTTGAGTGGTTAGTAGATCCCACAGAGGCATTAAACATTCTTTATAGACAAACAAAACCTGGTGGCTGGTTATCAGTTATGTTTTACAACGTGCACGGCCGAACCTGGCGTGGGTTAATGAACGGTAAATTGCACGCCCCAGCCACCAGCAGCGAACGTATGGCGAAAGAAGGCATTGCCCCACAACAACCGCTAGAACCCCAATGGGTATACGACCAGTTGGTCGATCTAGGATTAGAAGTTAAATCTTGGCGTGGAATTCGCTTTGTCTACGACCACATGCATCAAAAAATTCGTGACAGAGTTGGGTTAGAAGAAATTGCCGCCAGTGAGTCTGAGTTTGGCTACCAAGCTCCCTACAAAGATCTTGCGCGTTATGTTCATATGTTGTGCTACAAACCCGAAACATAAGCAAAATATGACTCACACTATTAAATAAGAACTATTCTTATTTAATTACTTGCAAATAGAAATGATTCTCACTATCTTTAATAAACCATTAAAGATTAAGCCCTTTTTTCATTCATCAGAATATAAAAAGGGCATACAGGAGTTTTCATGTCGGAAAGCAATATTCAATTAAGCCAAGCTGAACAACTGGATCGTTTTCATCAACTAGAAAAAACTATCCGACACTGTCCATCCCCACTGCAGCAGACGCCACTGCAAGAAGCCCAGCTAAATGAGTACATTGACCTTGGCTTAGATATGGCGGATAAGGCAGGCCTGACCAACCATACTCAACTACAAGAAAGCTGGCTCAAACGTGTTTATAAAACATTATTCGAAACGACACTTGATCTAGTAGAACCTGAATATTGGCGCGAGCTCTGTAGAGCATATCTATACCAACCTTTATTCGCGCTGAAATACCTCTATCGAAATCACCCACAAGGCCAACGCAGAGTTCAGATACTGTATCAGGAACTTTCCGTGACAAGTCGCTATCTATATTGAAACTGAGTTAACTATTAGCTTTTACTATGACTTTAAAAAATCGATAGTTAAAAACTAATGGAGTGATTAAATCAATTCATTTTACCAAAGCGAGATTGTTGTCCATACTCAACTCAGTCAAACAAAACGACCTATTAATAAACCCAAACAGAGGCAAGAAAATGACGACATTAACAGACCGCACTGGCTTGACCGTTCCACAAGTTACTTGGCCAACTCGCCAAGGAGATGAATGGGTAAACGTTACGACTGATGACGTTTTCAAGGGCAAAACAGTTGCGGTATTTTCACTACCTGGGGCTTTTACTCCAACCTGCTCTTCTACACATTTACCTCGTTACAACGAGCTTGCTAGCGTATTTAAAGAAAACGGTGTAGATGAGATTGTTTGTATCAGCGTTAACGATACGTTTGTTATGAATGCTTGGTTAGCTGATCAAGAAGCTGGCAACATCCGTGTCATTCCTGATGGTACCGGCGCATTCACCGATGGCATGGGCATGTTGGTTGATAAATCAGATATCGGTTTTGGCAAACGCAGCTGGCGCTATAGCATGCTGGTAAAAGATGGTGTTATTGACCAAATGTTTATTGAACCGCAAAAGCCAGGCGACCCATTTGAAGTATCTGATGCCGATACTATGCTGGGCTACATTAATGCCAATGCGAAGCCACCAGCTTCTGTTTGTATTATTAGCAAGCCGGGTTGTCCTTTCTGCGCGAAAGCGAAAGACGACTTAAAGACGGCTGGATTAGCATACGAAGAAATATTATTAGGTAAAGACGCAAGCCTGACCTCTTTACGCGCTGTATCCGGTAAAGAAACTGCACCGCAGGTCTTTATTGGTGGTCAATATATTGGTGGCAGTGAAGAGTTAGCAGCTTATTTAGCAAAATAACTCAGCGAATAATTCACGTTATCTCATCACGTGATTTATATGCTAAAAGCCGCTATAGAGTAATCTATAGCGGTTTTTTACTATTGATTTATCCTAAATTAACGAGCGGCTAAATCTTTTTTAGCTTCACCTAACTGATAACGTGTATCGGCTAACTCCTGCTTGAGCTCTTTGTTTTGTTGCTGTTCTGCTTGGTGCTTATCCGCTAAATCGCTTAAAGCCTCCTTCACTACTTCTACTTGTTGATTCCAACGGCTTGAAAGAACCCATGCAGCCAAACCACCACCTAAAACAATACCGCCTAATGCCGCTAGTATAAATGCCATATATAAACCTTTAACCCTGTAATAAATCATCAAGTTGACGAATCACCGCAATAACTGCCTGGTCCGCCGTTGTGTTTTTATAAAATTCACTCGCCATCGGCTCAATGCCTTGGCCTTTCGATAAACTAGGCAAGACCTGCTTAGCATCAATCAGTGCCTGCATATTAAGAATAAATACAAACTGTAACCACTGGCTGAAATTCATTGTATCCAAACAAAATGGCTGCTGACTAGCCAACGCCTCAGCACTTATCCCAATATCAGACCAATGGCCTGTACTACTCATTACTTGCTGTAAAGACCGCAAAGTTAGCTCTACTTGTGCATGGTTTGCCATGATCTCTCTTCTAATATTCTAGGCCATCCATATTGTACGATATCTCACAAGATATAAACATTCAGCTCTCGATACCCTAGAGCCAATACGCTAGAATGGCGGCTATTATTTAGCTATCTGCTTTTAACTATTTTGAGGTTCACTTGTGAGTATCAGTAAATTCGTTGAAGAAACTGGCGCGCAAATGCGTATTTTTGATCTTGGCCGCCGCATTCAAAAAATCTCAAAAGCCGATTTTTCTGACATAGAGAACCTGAATAAACCTTATCCATCCCCCTACCTACAACATGCATGGATTGGTATTTTAACTTGGAATCCTAAAAAAGCCGGCAATCATAATATTTGGTTTTTAAAATTACCTTTAGATGAGCAAAATTTCATTCTGCCAGGTGATCGTGATGCATTCTTAAACCATTGGTTAAGATGCTTACAATATCCTGATAAAGAGCACGGTGAAGCGCCTTGTTATTACAAGCCTGATCAAAACCGCATGGCTTATTTCCATTCTTTGGCACTGGCGACACTAGGCCAAACTCATACTGATTTTTACACCACGACCCGCGCTTATTTAAGTGGTGACATGGGTTGGGAGAATTGGCAGCAACTGGGCTTACAAGGTATAGCAGAAGTTGTTGTCAGCATCGATAAAGACAAAAATGCCAAGCTAGTCGCACAAGGTATCGCTAACATGCCAGCGACGCCATTGAATACTCTATTAGGTTTCTTAGAAAATATTGAACCCGATTTCCCATTATCGGTTGCGATTAATGATCGTTTAGCCAAAGTTATCGAGCAGGGAGCTGAACCCGCTGACTTAGCCGCGTTTATTCGTGCGCTGTCTCACAGCCAGAATATTGAACAGCGCAAAATGCTGATAGAAGTGATTTTATTGCACCCTAAATCATCAAGCATTGAAGTATTAGCCTCTATCGCAAGTCGCTGCTGGCAAGACTTAGAAGGTGAGTTATTACTCGCTTTCTTGAATGTACTGGCCAGTAACGAGCAAGGACAAGCCGCCTTTAATGCGCTCGTTGCCGATTTAATGCCTTTACCAAATAAGCGTGAACATATCTTACAAGCCTTCCGCAGCGAGAAGCGCAGTGAGGAATTAATGATCGCCATTGGTAACTTAATGAAAAGCGTACAACAGGTAGGAAACTAGGTTATGACAATTTCAACTGATAACAATCGTGCACTTTTTCGTCTTGTCATCGCAACGTTATTTGTACTTATTTTCCCACTTATTTTTGAACTTTCTTTTTCTGCACATGTACGTGAAGGAGAATATAATTCTCGCCTAGGCTGGGCCTTTATTTTATTGCTCAGTGCTATCGTTTTTCGAAAAAAATGGCTCCATAGCATTTTACTAGTTCCTTTTATCATAGGTGGCAGCATAGATATTGGCTACGCTATAAACTTCGGAGGTGTATTTACGACTGCTACCGTTGAAGCTTTAGTTAATACCGATTTTTCTGAAGTAGCTGAATATGGAGCAACCTATTCCTCACCACTATTGTTCTCAGTCATAGCTATTTATTGGACGCTAAGCTTCTTCCTACTTAAAGGTATCTCATTTAATTTTCCAAAAACAAAAATACGTACAGGGTTTATTGTATTCGGTGTGCTTTTAACTCTGGTAGCAGGCCATAGGATTACCGTATTAGAACGCTATCACGATACTATTCCTGGCGTATTAGGCAGTTTACCATCCTATTACAAAGGCCACATGGGACTCCAACAAGAAGTGGAATTACGAAGACAGCTTTTAAGTTCCATTGACCAAGAAGCCACCTTACTTAATGCTGAAGAAACTCAAACCTATATCTTTTTCATTGGTGAGTCTCTCAATCGTAACCATATGTCCGTTTATGGGTATCATAGAACGACAACCCCAGAAATCGATTCGATCGCAAATGATCTTATTGTATTTAATGACGTAATTAGTAGTCATGCTCAAACCAATGCCTCATTACGAGTTGCTTTAACACAATCAACTGCAGAGCAAGGCCAAGAATATCGCAAAGCATTAAGTATTATTGATATCGCGAACCATGCAGGTTTCAAAACTTGGTGGATATCCAACCAGCAGCCTGTACGCGCAACGCTGGCGTCGATTGCAGCCCAAGCAAACGAAACACAATTCATTAGCAATGACTACCAGGGTGTCGAAGTAAATCGCTATGACGGCTTTATGCTGCCTTACATTGAAAAAGCGATCGCTGATACAGCAAAACATAAAGCGATATTTATTCACATGATGGGAAGCCACGCACAATATTCAAATCGTTACCCTAAAGAATTTGAATACTTCTCGGACAATAATGTTAACGCTTACGATGATGATCTTTCAAGCAGCAAAATTAATGCAATTAATGAATATGATAATTCCGTGCGGTATACCGACTATGTTATTAATCAAGCGTACAAACTCATACAACAAGATCCTGCACATATTAAAGGACTCACACTACTTTCCGACCACGGAGAAGAAGTTTTCGATAGCATTAACATAAAAGGCCATAGCCCTGACAATGTCAGTGCCGACATGCTAGAGGTTCCAATGGTTAGCTGGTTGTCAGAAGGCTATAAGAAAAGTCGTGAAGCAACAGTGTCAGCCATGTTAAGTAATCGTGATAGAAGTTTCCGTTTGGATAACTTCTATCACTTTGCCGCTAATTTAATGGGGATTCGCTCTGTCTATATCAGTGAAAAAAACAGCTTAACTTCATCATTATTTCAAGCGCCAACTGAAAGACTAGTTTACAAAAAATCTTATGAGCGAGAACTAAAACAGTCTCAATATAAGCAAATAGACAGTGTTGTGGACAAAAAATAACCATGCCTAACTGCCCTTGCGGTTCAACAAAAAAATATGCAAATTGCTGTGAGCCGCTGCATAATGGCGCTCCAGCGCCTAGCGCAGAAGCATTAATGCGCTCACGCTTTAGTGGTTTCGCCCTTCAGCTCAACGATTATTTACGCATGAGCTGGCACCCGAGTACACGTCCAGAGCGGCTTGAGTTAGAGCCCGGTACACACTGGAGGCGGCTTGAAATATTAAGTGCCAGCAATGATACACAACAAGGCTGTGTTCATTTTAAAGCGTATTATCAAGAACAGCAGCAATGGCACTTACTAGAAGAGACGTCGAAATTTTTATTTGAAAATAACCATTGGTTTTATCACAGTGGTAATTATCAACCACACATATTAAAACCCAATCGCAATGATGAATGTCCTTGCGGAAGTGGTCAAAAATTCAAGAAGTGCTGTCTTTAAACTAAGAATAAACTGAACTGTGTATTGAACTATATATTGAACTATATATTGAACTATCTGCCTCACTGCCTTCTAATCATTTTCTAACACATGAATAATACGGGCATAGGCAATGAAAACTCAGCAAGAAGTTCAAGATTATTACGGCAAGCAATTACAAAACAGCCATGATTTAAAAACCAATGCCTGCTGTGATCCCGCCCTGATGCCTGAGTATCTTAAGCCCATCTTAGCTAAAATCCATCCTGAAGTGGACAGTCGTTATTATGGCTGCGGCCTTGTCATCCCACCATTATTAGAAGGTTTGAAAATACTGGATCTAGGTTCTGGAGCAGGACGGGATGTGTATTTATTATCAGCGTTAGTTGGTGAAACTGGACACATTGTTGGTGTCGATATGACTCAAGAGCAGCTAGCCATTGCCAATGAATATAAAGACTTTCACGCCGATCAATTTCAACTGCCTAAAACAAACGTCCAGTTCATTCAAGGCTACCTAGAAACATTAGATGAGTTAGGTTTAGAAGAATCTAGCTTCGATATTATCGTATCCAATTGCGTACTCAATTTATCAACAGACAAGCTAGCCGTACTTAAAAGTGCTTATAAATTATTAAAGCCAGGTGGTGAGTTTTATTTTTCTGACGTTTATGCTGATCGCCGCATTCCACAAGTACTGCAAAATGACCCTATTCTCTATGGAGAATGCTTAAGTGGTGCACTGTATTGGAATGATTTTATCAATTTAAGCAAACAAGCAGGTTTTTTAGATCCACGCCTTAGCAGCGATCGTCCACTGACTATTGAAAATAGTAAGCTAGAAAATAAAGTCAGTCCAATCAAGTTTTATTCGGCAACTTACCGCCTATTTAAGATTGACGAATTGGAATCAGATTGTGAAGATTATGGCCAAGCGGTGAAGTATTTAGGTGGCATTCCAGAACACGATGCCTATTTCGATCTAGATGGACACCACAGGTTCGAACAAGGGAAGATAGAGGCTGTCTGCGGCAATACCCTTAGAATGCTGCAAAACACTCGTTTCAAGCCGTACTTTGAGTTCTACGGTAATTGGCAGCAGCACTTTGGCTTATTTGCCGGCTGTGGCAAAGACATTCCCTTTCAACAAGATTTACGCGAGCAAGACTGCTGCTAAATATTCAATGATAATGTACAAATATGCAGAGAGACTAATCTCTCTGCATACCACGCTGAATCATGCCAGCGGTCATCATCGCTGAACCGATCACCGACATCAGTAGCATCATGTTCACAAACAAGGTATGGCGAGCGTAATAAGGCGTTTGAATATTTTGCGCTCCTGTCACACATTCCTCTAAACTAAAATCATAACTCAACCCTTGATCAATACATTCTGTTACTATTGATAACTCCCAAGCATATAGGCTTAACAAGAGAATTACGGGCACTGAAAAAATTATGGAACCCCAACGCATCATACTTTTTTACCTCTATTTTCGTACTTTAACTTGACATTAAGCGCTAATCTTTTCATCTTAGGCCATCTCAAAGGTCCGCTTTACAATAACAAACAGGCACTTTTAGCTATATGAAGCACATATTTATCGCCGCAGCACTTGCGCTTAGCATGAATAGTCATGCTGCAACACAAGACTTAGATCAGCTATTGAGTAAAATTGAAGCTGATATCAAAGCTCAAAGATTAACAAATCCTGCTGGCAATAATGCGCTTGAACGGATCGATACTTTTAGGTCTCAAGCACCCTTCGATTTTCGAATTACGCCACTGATCTTCAAGTTCGGCGAATCCTACGTGTCTTTAGCGAATAAAGCCATGGCTAAAAAGCAATATAGCCAAGCCCAAGGTTACCTTGATACCGCATGGCAAGTGGCGGCACTAACCCCAGGGTTAGAAGCAGCACAAGAAAAGAACGATAAGCTAAGCGGTGGTAAAGCCAGTGCTAAAAAGGCCGTTTCAAAAGGCCCATCTGCGGCTGAATTGAAAAAGCAGAAAGCCTTAGCTGCGTCTGCCGCGGCAGAAAAGAAACGCTTAGATGCCGAGCGTAAGAATAAAGCGAACGCCGACAAGAAAGCCAAGGCCGCAGCCACTAAAAAAGCCGCTGCAGATAGAAAAGCGAAACAAGAAGCAGAACGTACCCGTCGCTTAGCGAATGAAAAACTGCAAAAAGAAAAAGCTCAAGCTGCGAAGAATCAAAGTAATAAAGACAACCTGAAAAAACAACTCGCCGCTGCAGAAGCAGAAAAAGCTCGTCTACAATCATTAGCCAAGCAAAAAGCAAAACCGGTTGCAGCTGTTAAAACCCAGCAGAGCAGAGCCGCTACACCCATTAGAATTGCAGAAGAAACACCGATTGGTAACGGAATTGAAACTTCTTCTGCCATTGCTAGCTATTCTCTGCCACAAGATAAAATATCGAATCGAGATCGTGGCATTAGTGATGACCTAGTGCCTATTTGCAAGGCGATTATTGATGAAGATGCTTCGATAGTACTTCATGCTGACAGCAAAGGGGATTATCGTTGGCTAACCGTGCGTTTAACGCTCTGTACGCGACGTTTAGACCCAAGCTTCCGCCTACGCCACAGTTTCGATAATGAAACCACTAGCGAGCCGTTTATCACACTACATCCTTCGCGCAGCACCGCATTGCTCGGCGACATGTAATACAAATCCCTCTTACTAAAGAATTTTGGTAAGAGGGATTAATCGTTATAGTCTGAAAACATGCCCATTAACGCTTCTTTTTCGTCACCGCTAACCATTGCTTCTTCTTGCTCTACCCCAGCAAAACACACTTGATTTCTACCCGCCGACTTTGCTTGATATAAACAATCATCGGCCGCTTTAATCAAATCTGACGCAGTACCTTTCTGATGTGCTAATCGCACCGACAAGCCAATACTGGCGGTTACGTTAAATGTTTCGTCGCCAGCAGTAATTTCACTCTCAGCTATTTTTTGACGAAGACGCTCAGCGACTTGGCTGGCCATTAATAAACTGGTGGAAGGCAGAATAACCACAAACTCTTCACCACCATAACGGCACTGAATATCGAGCTGGCGGGTCATTTGTTTGATCAAACGCGCCGTAAGCTTAAGCACCTGATTCCCTACCTCATGCCCCCAAACATCATTTACTTTCTTAAAATGGTCAAGATCTACCATCATCAAGGATGTTGGAATTGCTGTCCGTAGGGTACGTTCTAATTCTATATCGAGAGCACTGCGAAAATAGCGGACATTAAATAATTCCGTCAAGGGATCGGTGATAACCTGCTCACGCAGCGACATTAATTCATTTGCCCAAGGGCTCAGTAAGCCGCACTGTGGACAATCAAGCGGTTCACGGTTATCCGCCTTAACGGTAGTATTGGTAGTGGCTGGAGGTGTAACCTGTTGCGATCTCAAAACCATGTTTTCAAGCTCAAACTTTTTTATTTCAATATTTTAAATAAGTTTAGTGGATTCTGAAGAAAACAAAGATCTTTTTGATCGCTTTTTATGACCTACCTCAGTGAATGGCCTAGCCTAGGCCTTAGGTAGCCCCTGATTTTTAATCGCTTGCTGCCAAACCTTATCCGTTTTCAGCAGACTAAATACTTGATAATCAATCCACGAACCTTCGAATTCAATATAGCTGTTTAACTGACCGTCATGATGAAAGCCGAAAGCCTCTGCTAACTTGATTGACCCCACATCTTGGCGCAATAAAAACCACTCTAAACGATGTAAGGATAAATCCTCATAAGCCAAAGTAGCAACGGCATAAATCAATTCGGCCAATACCGACTGAGTTTTAAAATTTGTGAAAACATCAACTTTTAGCTGGGCACTGGCGTTAACCCAATTGAAATTTTGTAAACTTATACGAGCAATAACCTTACCGCTGGTTTTCTCTTCAACCAACCAAAAAGCAGCTTCTTTTGCTTCAAACTGCATCACCATACGACGCGCTTCATCCATTGCTTGCGCTTCAACCACCATAGGATTTTTAGGATGATTTTTAACCACCTCGTTAGAGCCTAACAAGGCATAAATATTCGGAATATCTTCTTCGTGAGCAAAACGCACAAAATACTGCTCGGTTTCTAAATTCCAATTCATACTGACTCTCCTATTTGCTCTGTCGATCCAGCAGGCTCTAAAATTTTATTGAAAACAACAATGTCAGCAAACTCTGTTTGACTTAAACGGCGAAAATCTCGCAGCCGCGCCTGCTCTTCAAAGCCCACACGTGTAATAACGTCAATAACCGTGTCTTCACCTTGAGGTAAACATTGAAATGAGAAGTTACGCAGGTGATATTTCTGCGCTAAATAATCCATGCCTGAGCGTAAAGCATTCACTTGTAACGATTGCGCTAACTCGGGTAGTGCATCTAAGCGCAACAGTGTTTTTAATGACGTTGGCTGCCAATCATACAAGCTCAACATACCTAGCATTTCGCCACCCACCTCAATCGCCCACATTAAACCACGCTGAGTAGCAGCCATCTGCACGGATAGCGTAATCATACGCTCAGCATGTTCTTTAATAGCCGATTCGCTCTGACCCGCTAAGGTTTGCTTATGATATAACTTAACAATAGCATCAACATCTGACTTATCTAACGGGCGCAATTGGCCACCGTTAAAATCGACATTAGCAACAAATTTCATGTGGGATAATACCTAGAATGTACATTTTAAGGTGCTCATTCTAGCATTGAGAGGGCTTTTAGGTCACCGTTAATTCACAACACACGTCTGTGACTGAGGCTCTGTATCCGTGGTATCACAGGTTTCACGATAGAGCTCCATTAATGAGCCATCACTGTACTTTAAAGAAGACACTCGATATTCATATTGTGAAATAGATTCACCATCGCCGCAGCCTAAGGTGCAACTCAGCTCCCAAAATAACGATCTATCTGCAAATTGTGAAGCCATCACGAGTGCTCGAACCTGCCGCGTAATTTTAGGAAAAACGGTGGTAGAGTCTGCATCAATTAACTCAGCCCTAAGTTCATCATCGACCTGCTTACTATAATCCCAAGCGATTACAGCATCAGCCTTTTTATTAATGGCAGAATCTTGCTTAATAAAGTGCCACACTTTGTCTTCGACACCTGCTGCGACTCCAGCTTGTAATAAATAATCCTTCTCGCCACTAGACGCCAGCGCCTGAAAGATACTGGTATTTTTATTAGTTTTTAAATACACTTTATTACCAATCGAATGCCACTCTGTTTTTTGATTGATCTGCTTTAACTGATAATCAAATTTAGCACTTGTATCCAGCGCTTTACTAATCAGGTCCACACGAGAATATCGACGGTTATATCTAATTTTATCTACAGATTCAGTGGTAAACTGGGTTTCTAACCATAACGAATCGTCATCTAGTTCCAGTTTTTCAAATCCTAAAATAGACTTATCACTTTCCCCTGCGGAATATAAAGATAACGCAGCAGGTTGGCCTCCTCCAGCGAGATTAAAAACAAAAACTTCAGCATTATTAATAACGTTTAGTTTACTCTCTGAATCCTCTACTATCGAAAGGTTGGTATAAAAAACACTGGATTCATTTTTATCAAACAAAGTCACTTGATCGGCATTGGGCAATGTAATTAATGCTTCTTCAGGTAAAGAAAAACTCGCCTCATCAGCGACCCATGCCAACACATCAGTGGCAGTTAAATTATAAATTTTCGTACCTATCTGTAAGAGCAAACTGCCATCAGGATATTGCTTGGCAGTCCAAGCATCCGCAGTAGAACTAAAAGTCACTAGATCATTTTGACTGCAAAAATCGGATTTTTGTAAAACTAATTTGGCTACATTATTTTCAACGACTTTATAAAGTTGACCTAACCAGTTTGCATCACCATCATAAAGCGCAATACCTTCTGTAATTGCAGTATTGGGTATCGTAATAGCATCTTCATTTGCTGACATCGCTAGATTAACTTTACTGGTTAGAGCACAGCTCGAACCATAATTAATATAAAACTCAGACATACGCTCAATTGATGGTTTAATTTGTGTCATTGAACAAATTTGATAGCCACCGGTCTTTAAGCTAGATACCTGCCTTGCAGTACCCAATAGAGTATCTTTGAATATAAGTTGTTCCGTATTTGTTTCAAATAGCCACTCACCATTATATAGGCCTCTTTGAGTGGCCAACGTGGTACCACTTATCGACAAGAATGGAAACGTTGCTGTACTTGTACCAGTTTCACCTACGTGTGCCCGAGCATTACTGGCTACCTCATAAGATTGAAGCTTCCCAGTAGAGAATGTTGCATAAAATAAGAAATCAGCTCGGCTATTAAAATAATCATTATTTTCAGAACCGCTATGAGAGGTAACACAAGCAACCGTTGGACCTGTTGGATCTGGATCTGTTGGATCTGGATCTGTTGGATCTGGATCTGTTGGATCTGGATCTGTTGGATCTGGATCTGTTGGCTCTGGATCTGTTGGCTCTGGATCTGTTGGCTCTGGGACACTACTATCCGGATCTTTAGATACTTGCGTTGGTCCTAGTTCCTCATCAGCATTGTTTCCCTGACAAGCAGACAGCATAAAAATTAACGATAATGATAATAAATGTAAGTGCATATTAACCTTGATTATTATTGTTCGGGACACAGACAACCAACATATTACCTTTTACAAAAACTTAAATCCGTCAAGAATCGGAAAAGAGTCAGTCTGAGAAAATTTATACATGCTGAGCCGCTGCCCAACCACTGGCCCAAGCCCACTGAAAATTAAATCCCCCTAAATGCCCCGTGACATCCAAGACTTCCCCAATAAAGTACAAGCCTTGCTGGTTTTTGGCCATCATTGTTTTTGAGCTTACTTCATCAGTATCAATCCCACCCAGTGTCACTTCTGCGGTGCGATAACCTTCCGTTCCTGAAGGAACCAACTGCCAAGCATTAAATTGACGGGCAATTGCATCCATTTGTGCGGCGTTTAGCTCAGCGAGATTTTGTGGTAATTCAGTTTTAAATATGTCTGTGGTTTTCTTTAGATCAGCTAAGAAAAAATCCACCAACTGTTCAGACATTTTTTGCGTTAACCACTGTGCGATAAACTTCTTTAATGAAAGTTTTGGCCGCTCATGCTGGGTTTCACGCAAGACTTGTGCAAGGTCGACATCAGGCAGTAAATTTATAGTTAAGGCCTGACCTGCTTGCCAATAAGACGAAATTTGCAGTACAGCAGGGCCGCTTAAGCCCCGGTGAGTAAATAGCATATTGCCGCGGAAACTTTGACCGCTGCACTCCATTGTCACTTCACAAGAGCTGCCAGATAACGCGACACACACGTCTTTCAATTGATTGGTGATAGTGAAAGGTACTAACCCTGCACGAGTTTTGTAAGTCTTTAAATTAAACTGCTCAGCAATTTGATAACCAAAACCACTCGCCCCCAAAGTAGGGATAGATAATCCACCCGTCGCGATCACCAACGATTCACAGGTATATTCACCTTGATCAGTAGCAAGTTTATAGCCGCTGCTATCCATGGCTAAAGCTTGGATCGAATCAACAGAAGTTTTCAGCTGAACCTTAGCTCCCACCTGGTCACATTCACTTAATAACATTTCAAGAATGTCACTGGCTTTATTATCACAAAATAGTTCCCCTAACTGTTTCTCGTGATAAGGGATGCCATATTTTTCTACAAGGCTGATAAAGTCCCATTGGGTATAACGGCTTAAGGCACTTTTACAAAAATGAGGGTTATGACAAAGGTAACGATCAGGTTCAACATAATAATTGGTAAAATTACAGCGTCCTCCACCCGACATAAGAATTTTCTTACCTGCTTTATTTGCATGATCAAGCACCAATACAGATCGACCACGCTGCCCTGCAATAGCGGCACACATAAGACCCGCGGCGCCAGCGCCAATTATAATTACATCGTATTGCACAGGATTTACCCTTTGAAGTTAAAGCAGAGCCATGAAGCTGGGAGTTAATTTTTTTAGTTTAAAAGAACAGACTATTTAGCGGCTAACAGTTTCTTAACGGGCCCGAACGTTTTACGATAAATCTCGCAAGGCCCTAATTTTTCTAGCGCTTCAATATGCGCCTTCGTCGGATAGCCTTTATGCTTAGCTAAGCCATAACCAGGGTATTGCTCATCTAATGCGATCATTTCATGATCACGCTGAACTTTAGCCAAAATCGACGCGGCACTGATGGCCGCAACTAAAGCATCACCTTTAACAATCGCCGTGCCAGGCATATCCAACTCAGGTAAACGGTTGCCATCGATAAGTGCGTATTCAGGTAGTTGTTTTGAACCGTGAAGTTTTAATCCACGCACAGCACGAGTCATCGCTAACATGCGCGCTTGAAGAATATTAATACTATCAATTTCTTCTGCGCTGGCACGAGCAATACAATAGCTTAAGGCTTTTTCTTTGATTTCAGGAAATAACGCCTCGCGCTTTTTCTCGCTCAGCTTTTTCGAATCATTTAACGCAGCAATCGGATTATTCGGATCAAGGATAACAGCAGCGGCAACAACATCCCCACACAAGGGGCCCGCTCCTGCTTCATCCACGCCACAATATACAATACGCTGCTCAAGAAGCTGAGCTTCGACTTCCGTTAATACATTAAATTTTTCAGCCAAGGTCTTTGTTAAAGAATCATCAGCAGACATTATGCATCATCCGAACGTGTTTCGATGTCGATAGAACTGGCCAGTCGACTCGTATTAGGACTTGGTTCTAATAAATTAACAACTGCTAGTGCCGCTTGCTCATTCGCCCCGCGTTTGAGCTGTTTGTGAATAAATAAGAAGGTTTCTTGTAATTGATGAATTAAGTCTTCATTTTCTAAGCGCTCGGTCACCGCTTCGGCTAAATTTTTAGCCGTTGCATGCTCTTGTAATATTTCAGGTACAACTTCTCGGCCGGCTAATAAATTAGGTAGCGAAATAAAATCTTGTTTTAGCAGGCGACGCATAATCATCGCGGTAATCGGTGATACGATATAACTGACGATCATTGGCTTTTTAAGCAACATTCCTTCGAGAGTCGCAGTGCCTGAAGCGAGTAAAATCACATCGGCCGCTTGCATACAGGTTTTTGAATTACCGTCTATCACATCAATTTTAACCGACGGTTGCATATCATCAATTAGCTGTTCGATTTGCTGCATACGAACTTTATTCGCTGCGGGTAATATAAAGCGGGCTTTAGGATTATGTGCGAAAACTAATTCAGCCGCTTGAATAAATACAGGGCACAGTTTTTCTACTTCACTGCCACGGCTACCCGGCATAAGACAAACAATTTGTTCATCTTTATCGAAGTGAAAAATCTGACGTGCATCTTCAGCATGATTTTCAAAAGGAATACTATCAGCCAAATTATGGCCGACAAAGCTGACAGGCACATGGTGCTGCTGATAGAACTTCGCTTCAAATGGAAACAGAGTCAACATCAAATCAACTGATTTTTTAATTTTGTGAATACGTTTTGGACGCCATGCCCATACAGAAGGGCTAACGTAATGAACTGTTTTTATTCCCGACTTTTTTAGCTTGTATTCAAGTTGCGTATTAAATTCGGGAGCATCGATGCCAATAAAAACATCCGGAGGGTTTTTCTGCCAGTATTGAACCAGCTTTTTACGCACTTTTAATAGTTCAAATAAGCGGCCTAATATTTCTACTAGGCCCATCACCGCAAGGCGCTCCATAGGAACAAAAGACTTAAAGCCTTCCGCTTCCATTAATGGACCGCCAATACCTTCAAACGTCGCATCTGGGTATTGTTTTTTTAAGGCTTTCATCAAGCCAATACCCAGCATATCTCCGGAAGTCTCACCAACTACGATTGCAATGCGCATTAGCGAATAATACCACGCGTCGATTGCTCAAGTGACTCTAATAAAACCTTAACCGCATCATCTTGCTCGGCCAGCAGTCGAATCTCAACTAGGGCTTCATCTAACGTCAAAGTTTGACGATACAGTGCTTTATAAGCTTTGCGTAATAACTGAATCGAGGATTTTTCAAAGCCACGACGCTTTAAACCTTCAATATTTATACCGTGCGGCTCAACCGGATAGCCGTTACAAATAACATAAGCTGGGATATCTTTTAATACCACGGAGCCAGCACCTGACATTGAATGACTCCCAATTTTACAGAACTGATGTACCTGAGTTGCACCGCCCAAAATAACGTAATCACCAATATGCACATGCCCAGCAACATTTGTATCATTGGCCATGATGCAGTTATCCCCCATGACAACGTCATGAGCAATATGAGTATTGACCATAAATAGATTATTACTACCGACTTTGGTTATACCTTTATCTTGAGTAGTGCCTCGATGGAAAGTACACGCCTCACGAATGATATTATTATCGCCAATAATTAATTCAGTCGGCTCATCTGCGTATTTCTTATCTTGGCACTCTTCACCAATCGACGAGAATTGAAAGATTTTATTATTCTTACCAATTTTCGTCGGCCCTTTAACAATAACATGCGGGCCAATGACCGTTCCTTCGCCGATTTCTACACCGGGTCCAACCATGGACCAGGGGCCAATTTCTACGCCTTCAGCAATTATTGCACTGGGGTCGATTACGGCTCTGGGATCAATCATTTTTATATATCCTTTTCTGCACAGGTGATTTCAGCACAACATACAACATCACCATCAACGCGAGCACGGCATGAAAACTTCCAGATTCCGCGTTTATTGTTAACGTATTCAGCTTCTAAATGAAGCTGATCACCCGGTACAACGGGCTTTTTAAAACGAACATGATCAGCACCAGCAAAATAATAGCTCGTTTTTGCAGTACGCTTATCACCTAACATCTGTAAACCTAAAATCCCAGCAACTTGCGCCATGGACTCAACGATTAAAACGCCGGGCATAATGGGGTGTTGAGGAAAGTGACCATTAAAAAATTCTTCATTAATGGTGACATTTTTAATTGCTGTAATACTGCCAACGCTAGGTCCTTCTATGTCGATTGTATTGACTCGATCTACCATTAAAAATGGATAACGGTGAGGGAGTAATTCTTTAATACCTTGCACATCCAAAGCGGGCATCATTTTCACCTTATAGGGTTTTTTCTAATTTTATTAAACGTCGAGCTATATCATCTAGCTGACGGAATCGAGTCGCGCTTTTACGCCACTCATTGGCAGGCATCATTGCCGTTCCAGATGAATACACACCCGGTTCTTTAATCGATTTTGAAACCAGAGTCATACCCGTAATATGCACGCCATCGGTTATATTCAAGTGACCTACAATTCCTACACCGCCGGCAATCGTGCAATTTTTACCCAGCGTTGTACTTCCTGCAATACCAGACGTTGCTGCAATAGCACAGTTATCACCGACGACGACATTATGCGCAATCATAATCTGATCATCTAGCTTAACGCCATTGCCAATTTGGGTATTACCCAATGCACCACGATCGATTGTGGTATTCGCACCAATCTCAACGTGATTGCCAATACGTACGCCACCCAGCTGCGCGATCTTCACCCACTGCCCTGCGTCTGGGGCAAAGCCAAAACCGTCCGCCCCCAACACACAGCCCGAGTGGAGAATACACTCATCGCCAATGATCACATCGTGATACATCACAACATTGGCGTGCAATAAACATTGCTCACCGATAATGGAGTGATCGCCAATAACACTATTAGGCCCAATACGAGTACCAGAACTAATCTGTACGTATTCACCGATCACCACATTTGCGGCAATAGATACATCTTCAGCAATATCTGCAGTGCTTGCAATAATCGCTGAAGGATGGATAAACGCTGCCTGTACAGGTAAGTTATTAAATAATTGTGACAGTTTAGCAAAACCCACATAGGGGTTATTCATGACTAAAGCCGATACCGGACACTCATCTAGCATATCCGGATGCAAAATCACCGCTGCAGCCTTCGTTGTCGCTAATTGCTTACGATAACTTGGGTTGGCTAAAAAAGTAACTTGCTCAGCATTAGCCAATTCTAAAGTCGAAATACCAGACACAGAAACCTGATCATCATTAGTGACCAAAGTAGCGCCAATGTTTTCAGCAATATCAGCTAAAGAGATAGCTCGTTGTGTCATTGTATTTACTTACCTTTATTCTTTTTCTTTAATCTAAAGCAGGAATCAACACTAGTGATTATTTAGCGTTTAGTTGCTCAAGCAGTAGCTTAGTAATATCAGTGCCTGGACCGTTATAAATAACCATTTCAGGACGTACAACTAAATCATACTTTTTCTCATCGATAATTGCTTTTAATGCTTTCTGCATTTTTGGCTCCATCGCTTGCGCAAGCTGTTGTAATTCTTGCTGCTCTGCTTTCTGCATGTTTTGGCGATGAAATTTATACGTCGTCGCTTTTTCTTCAAAGCTATTCTTTAGCTTACGACGCTCGTCTTCGCTCATAATTTCGCCATCTTTAGCGATCTTATCCTGAATGCCCTTCAATTCAGTTTCTAGCTTAGCAATAGTATCGATATCATCTTGCTTAGCAGCACGGAACTTTTCAACAGCGGCTTTAGCTTCATCCGATGCCAATACTGCACGCTGCATATCAACAACGGCAATTTTCATTTCTGCCTGAGCAAAGCTTGCAGTCATGGCCAATAGAGCTATTTGTAAAAAACGCATAATATTATCTTCCTAGTTATTATTACTGTGGTTAGTTTATAAATTTTTTGTATTAAAAAGTTTCATTAAAATACTTGCCCAAGAGAGAATTCGAACCCTTCTGTGCGATCATCTTCTTTATCATTTAATGGGAAAGAATAGGTAAAGGTCAATGGCCCAATGGCCGTAACCCAGGTTACGCCAACACCGGTGCTTAAACGCAGCTCAGAAAGATCAACACCTTCGTTGCAGAACGGATGACTATTAAAGTTCGGCGCTTGACTATCATTCGGTTTATAACATTGATCGGTAAAAACATTACCCGCATCTAAGAAAAATACGCTACGTAATGAGCTGCGATCTTCGATGAATGGAAACGGAAAGATTAATTCCGTGCTGCCTTCTACTAAAATGTTACCACCCAAAGCAGTCGCACTCTCAACATAAGCCGGAGCCTGTACAATCGAGCCATTAGACGCATCAGTGACGTATACAGGTGCATATCCAGCCGAGTTCACTGCACGAACGATATCTCCGTCAGCGTTTTTATAATAAATATTGGTTGCTGAACCGCTTTCTACGATTGGGCGCCCCAAATTATCTGTCTCAAATTGAGGGTTACCATCACTATCCGTCTCTACAAGGTCAACTAGATTATATTCAGGCAAGCCTTGTGGTCCTAAAGAACTGGTGCGATAGCCACGTACTGAGCCAACACCACCGGCGCGGAAATTTTTGAAGAAAGGCAGCTGACTTAATTTACCAAAACCATCACCGTAGCCTAACTCTGTACGAAAACGCAAAGACCAATCAAGATCTAAAGGAATATAATAATCCGCTTTATAACCCAGTTTATAATACGTTAGATCACTGCCTGGAATGGCCAAATCAAACGATAAGCTTTGCTGAGCCCCTGCGGTTGGAAATAGACCTCTGTTTAAGTTCGACCATTTCCAACTTGACCCTAATGAATATTCACGAAAGTGATCACCATTATCGGCGATAAAATCTGAAATCTCTGCCGGTACAGTAGAGCCTTCAAACATATCTGTTTCAGATGCGCCTAGAGTAAAAGATAAGCGTTCACGGTTGCTAATGGGATAACCAAAAGAAACATTACCCCCTAATGTATTCGTTTGATAATCACTGGTAAATGATTGATTAGAAAAATCCGTTTTGCGATAAAACATATTAAAGCCACGACTCACACCATCAATCGTGTAATAAGGGTCGTGGAAAGAGAAATTATACGATTGCACAGTACTATTTTTTTGCAGAGCTAAAGACATACGGTTACCCGTACCTAAAAAGTTATTCTGACTAATACTCGTGCCTATAATGAAACCACTGCCGCCGGCATAACCGACATTGAAATTCAAACTACCACTGAGCTGTTCTTCAACGCTGTAGTTCACATCAATTAAATCATCAGCACCTGCAACCGCTGGTGTTTCAACATTCACACCTTTAAAGAAACCCAATTGGTTTAAACGTTTTTTGCCCGCTTCAATTTTTTCTGTCGATGCCCAACCACCTTCCATCTGTAACATTTCACGACGCAATACTTCATCCAACGTACTTTCGTTACCCGCAAAATTAATACGGCGAACGTAAGTGCGCTTACCCGGTTCAACAAAGAAGGTAATATCCACTTCCTTTGTTTCATCATCAATTTTTGGAATACCATCAACCTTAGCAAAGGTATAACCGTCATTTCCTAAACGCTTAATCATCAAATCACTACTAAGCGTCACTTTTTGACGAGAGAATACATCACCTTCTTTAATGATATAAAAGCGCTCTAGCTCTTCCTCCGGTAATACCAAGTCACCCGCTAACTGCAGTTCTCGCACATTATAAATATCGCCTTCACTGACGTTAATAGTGATATAGACGCCTTTTTTATTCGGCGAGACGGATACTTGAGTTGATTCGATATTGAAGCGAATATAACCACGGTTAAGATAATAAGATCTAAGGGTTTCTAAATCCCCAGATAATTTTTCACGAGCGTACTTATCATCACTGGCATACCAAGACCAAAAATTACTGGTTTGCAGCTGAAAAGTCTTAAGTAATTCCTCATCGCTAAATACTGAGTTACCAATAATATTAACGTGTTGAATAGAAGCAACTGTCCCTTCATCAACTTGAATTACCAAACCGACTCGGTTTCTCGGCAGAGCTGTCACTTCCGTTTTAATATTGGCATCGTAACGCCCTTGAGCAACGTACTGACGTTCTAATTCTAATGAAATTCGCTCCAACGTTGATCGCTTAAATACCAAACCTTCGGCTAAACCCGATTGCTTTAAACCATCTTTTAGCGCGTCACTGGTAATCGCCTGATTACCCTTAATTTCTAATTGTGTAATGGTGGGCAATTCGACCACCTGCACAATTAACACATCACCATCACGCTGTAATGAAATATCGTTAAAAAGTGCAGTTTTAAATAAACGTTTCGAGGCGGTCGCTAAACGCTGATTATCGACCGTATCCCCCACGTCAATAGAGAAGGCTTCGAAAACCGTTCCGGCAGAAATACGCTGCAAACCTTCGACGCGAATATCACTCACAACAAAAGACTCTGCCGCGGAAAAATGACTGAATACTGCTAAAAAACAGGTAAAAAACAAAACGCGCATATGCGATTCAATTCCAAAAAATTAGGCCACAATTATTAACAGTCTGTATAAAACAGAACTATAAACGGCTGATGTCATTATAAAAAGCGATAACCATGAGACTCATTAACAGTGCCATGCCAACCTGTACAGCCACTATCTGAGTTCTTTCAGATAGTGCTCTACCTCGAATTGCCTCTATGGCATAAAACATAATATGACCACCATCCAATACTGGAATGGGTAATAAATTTAAAACGCCGAGCGAAACACTTAGCAAGGCTAAAAACCCAATAAACGCCTGTAAACCATTACTCGCCGAAGAGTCCGCTACTTTAGCAATGGTAATCGGTCCACTCAAGTTCTTGACCGAAAGATCACCCAAAATCATCTTCCAAAGTGAATCCAAAGTGAAAACAATCAGCTGCTGCGTCTTCACGGTGGCTTGAACCAAAGAATCAATCGGCCCTAGCTTAGTCTCTGCGACCCAACCACTTGGGATTTCTGGTATTGCAGCAGGATCAAGTCCAGCTCCGACATAACCAATTGTTTTACCATCAGCAATTACTTTTGCCACTGGAATTAATAATATCTCAATTTCCTGGCTACCTCGCAGCACCAAAAGCTCTAGCGAACGCTCTGGATTATCACGCACAACCGCAACCCAGTCACGCCAATCTGTTACTTCGCTTTGAACTTCTTCATGGCTAATCGCTACGACTTTATCACCAGCCATCAACCCAGCCTTTGCCGCAGCACCACCTTCGACCACCTGCCCAATTATCGCATCAATCGGCAGCTGTCTAGGTTGAATACCCAGCGCCTTCATTGGGTCTGGAGCTTCCTGGTCGGTTAACCAACGCTCAATAGGAATCCGAATACTGCGCTGAACCTGACGTTCATCTTCTACCATCAAGGGTAATTCAGCCGTTTCTCCAATAAAAGAAATGAGCTGCCAGGTTACTTCCTGAAAACTGTCTACCGCCACATCAGCAACCGCAATAATACGATCCCCTGGTTTCAAACCTTGCTCATACGCGGGACTACCGGCTTCGATTTGACCCAGTACAGGAACCAAACCTGAAACACCCATCATAAAAATTGACCAATAAGCAACAACCGCGAAGATAAAGTTAGCAATCGGCCCTGCACTGGCAATCGCTATTCGCTGCCAAACTGTTTTCTGATTAAAGGCTTGATGCAACTCTTCGGGCTTAACGTCCCCCTCACGCTGATCAAGCATTTTTACATAGCCACCTAATGGAATGGGTGCAATTGAAAACTCAGTGCCCAGCTTATCGGTATACGACCACAACGGCTTGCCAAAACCTACCGAAAAACGCAGAACTTTAACCCCACAGCGGCGCGCAACCCAAAAGTGACCAAATTCATGGATAACCACCAGAATACTGATCGCTAAAATAAAAGTTAATAAGGTGCTCATACCTGACCTTCTCTTTGTTTACTATTGTTAAAATCAGCCAGTAGACTAGTCGCCTGTTCTCTTGCCCACTTATCAGCAGCTAAAACATCCTCTAACGATTGCACAACTTTATCCGGAGAAATGGCCATAACTTTTGCGATTAACTGTGGGATGGCTAAAAAGCTAATTTGTTCCGTTAAAAATGCTGCAACTGCAACTTCATTAGCCGCGTTTAATACCGTTGGAGAAATCCCACCACGTTTAAAAGCATCTTTAGCCAGATTCAAACAAGGAAAGGTTTCATGGTCAGGAGCAACAAAGTCAAGCTGAGCTATTTTAAATAAATCGAGATGCTTAACCCCTGCGTCGATACGCTCTGGCCACGCCATACCATAAGCAATCGGCGTACGCATATCAGGCTGCCCCAGTTCAGCAATCACTGAGCCATCATTATACTGAACCATTGAATGAATAACGCTTTGCGGGTGAACAACCACTTGTATTTGATCGGCTCGGCAGTTGAATAAAAAGCAAGCCTCAATCAACTCCAACCCTTTGTTCATTAAGGTCGCAGAATCAACAGAAATTTTCGCACCCATCGACCAGTTAGGGTGGGCTACCGCTTGCGCCGGTGTTACTTGAGTTAATTCTTCTTTGGTTTTATTACGGAAAGGGCCGCCAGACGCGGTCAATAAAATTTTCTCAATACCGTGCTTTGAAAAATCACCACGATAATCAGCCGGTAGGCTTTGAAATATCGCGTTATGCTCACTATCGATAGGCAACAGCAAGGCATCATTATCGCTAATTGCCTGCATAAATAATGGACCCGCCATCACTAATGCTTCTTTATTTGCCAACAAAACACGCTTACCCGACGTTGCTGCTGCCAAAGTAGGCACTAAGCCCGCCGCGCCGACAATCGATGCCATGACCATATCAACGTCTGGATCAGAGGCTACTTTTGCAAGTGCCTCTTCGCCTATCAGCACCTGACAGTTGCATTGTGCTTGAATTAATAATTCACGCGCTTGCTCTGCAGCTGACTCAAGAGGAACAACAATAAAACGAGGAGAAAACTCAATTGCGGCCGCAACAAGTTCTTTTATACGCGAAAAACCCGTTAACGCATAAACGCGGTAACGAGTCGGGTGACGACGAATAACATCTAGGGTACTGCTACCGATGGAGCCTGTTGCTCCTAATACGGTAATCCACTGTCTCATTAATGCTCGCTCATAATTTAATATTCAACAGGTCAACGATCAGCAACTAGACTGCTAACTGCCAACCGAATAACAGCATAAAAAAAGCAAACACAGGTACGGCAGACGCCATACTATCAATGCGATCTAAAACTCCACCATGCCCAGGCAATAACTGAGAGCTATCCTTAATACCACGATGACGCTTCATCATACTTTCAACCAAATCGCCCATTACCGAAATAATTGCGGTAATAAATGTCATTACGGCCAACAAAGCAAAATCAGCCCAAGTCATTGGGCGCAACCAATAATGGACACATAAAGAAAAAACAATCGCAATCAAACCGGTCGTTGCTAAACCACCCCAAAAACCAGCCCAAGATTTACCTGGACTTACATTAGGTGCTAACTTTTTATTGCCCCAGGTTTTACCTGCAAAATAAGCACCGGTATCAGCACCCCAGATAAGTAACATGACATAGACAATGATCAATGAGCTGTTCTCTTGACTCTTTAGCGTCATAAAGCCAACCCACATTGGAATCAATACTAATAAGCCCAGCACGGCACGTATTGGCTTAGCTTGCCAAAGAGCGACTTTTTTTGGGTATTGCATAACCAATATACAAGCAACAAACCACCAAAAAGCACCAATGGCTAAAATTAAAGAAGCCAGTTCAGTTTGCCTTGCCATAAAATAGCCGGTAGCAAACGTAGCCGCAGCTACAATACCCGCGTACCCAATACGTACTAGCGGTGAGCTATAACCCGATAAGTTAGCCCACTCCCAAGCCGCAACAGTAACAATAAAACCAATAAAATAGGCAAACTGCTCGATGGGTAAAAAGAAAATTCCGCCAATCATTAATGGCGCTAAAATTAATGCTGTAATAAGACGTTGCTTAAACAAACTACTACCCTTCTGTTAGCTGATCATCGGTCCGTCCAAATCGCCTAATTCGATTAGCGAAAGCGGCCAATGCTTTTTTATATTCTTGTTGTTTGAAGTCAGGCCAAAGGGCATCGGAAAAATAAAATTCAGAATACGCAGTTTGCCATAACATGAAGTTACTGATGCGCTCTTCACCACCGGTACGAATCATTAAATCGGGTGCAGGAAATTCGTTCAGCCAAGTATATTTATGAAATATTTGTTCATTAATATCTTCTGCGCTCAGCTTACCAGCTTCCACATCTTGAGCAATACGTTTTGCCGCTTGGGCAATATCCCATTGACCGCCATAATTAGCCGCGATAACCAGAGTCATACGATCATTATTAACGGTAAGCTGCTCTGCATCAGAAATCAGGTCTTGGATTTTTTGCTGAAAAGCTGATTTATCACCCATAACGACTAGGCGAATATTATTTTTATGCAGTTTTTTAACTTCACGCTCTAACGCGACAATAAAGAGCTGCATCAAAGCATTTACTTCTTTCTCTGGACGACGCCAATTTTCGCTACTGAAAGCAAATAAAGTTAATACTTCGATACCTTGCTCGGCAGAAGTTTCAACCACAGCTCGAACAGCATCAACACCGGCTTTATGACCGGCAACACCCGGCATTAAGCGTTTTTTTGCCCAGCGGTTATTACCATCCATGATGACAGCAACATGGCGGGGGATTCCCCCCTCCACAGCTTCATTATCCGAAATACTTGTCGACATCGTATTGTCCTAAAGTTTCAATACAGGTTAAACCTGCATCAAATCCTTTTCTTTACCGGCCAATACAGTTTCAATTTCAGCAACGTATTGATTGGTCAATTTTTGCACTTGATCTTGACCAGCGCGCTCTTCATCTTCAGAAATTTCTTTCTCTTTCAAAAGATCTTTGATCATACCATTAGCATCACGACGAATATTACGAATCGACACTCGACCTTTTTCAGCTTCAGCACGTGCTTGCTTGATAAACTGCTTACGCGTTTCTTCAGTCAACGCTGGCATTGGCACACGAATCTTATCACCCGTCGTTGATGGGTTAAGACCCAAGTCAGACTTCATAATGGCTTTTTCAATAGCCGGAATTAAAGGTTTTTCCCACGGCACGATGGCTAAACAACGACCATCTTCAACGTTAATATTGGCAAGCTGTGCCAACTGCGTTGGTGAACCGTAATAATCAACCATTACACCTTCAAGGATTGAAGGGTGCGCACGACCCGTACGAATTTTCTTAAAAGCATCAACCATAGCGCTGACGCTTTTTACCATACGCTCTTGCGCATCATTTTGAATATCATTAATCATTATTAGCTTTCCTCATTGACAATTAGGGTGCCTACATCGCTACCCATGATAATCTTCGCTAAGTTACCTGCTTCATGCATATCATAAACACGCAAAGGCATGTTGTGATCTTGCGCCAAGCAAATAGCGGTCAAATCCATTACACCCAACTGCTTATCCAGCACTTCGGTATAGGTTAATGTATCGTATTTTACAGCTTCAGGGTCTTTCTTAGGATCGGCCGTATAAACGCCATCCACGTTGGTGCCCTTAAGAACCACTTCGGCATTAATTTCAATACCACGCAAGCATGCGGCAGAGTCGGTAGTAAAGAATGGGTTACCGGTACCCGCAGAGAAGATAACAACTTGACCATTATTCAGGCCACGCATTGCTTTACGGCGGTCGTAATGCTCAACAATACCACTCATTGGGATTGCTGACATAACTCGTGTTGTAATATTTGAACGCTCCAATGCATCACGCACAGCCAGTGCATTCATTACTGTGGCCAACATACCCATGTGATCGCCAGTAACTCGATCTAGGCCTGCTTCACTTAATGCCTTACCACGGAACAGGTTACCACCACCAATGACGATAGCTACCTGCACACCAATACCTACCAGCTGACCAATTTCAAGCGCAATACGGTCTAAAACTTTTGGATCAATACCAAAACCCAACTCTCCCATTAGCGCTTCGCCGCTCAATTTAAGAAGAATGCGTTTGTATCTCGGGGTGCGTTGTTCAGCCATAGCCGACTCCAGTGGATGTGATCAATATAATTTGGGGTAGACAAAAACCATTTCAGGCTTTCAAAAAAATGCCGGGTTACCCCGGCATCTTTAGAATTCTCTCACATTAAAGGAAAGAATTTCCAGTCAATTCAATCAGAATTAACCCTTAAGTTGAGCGGCAACTTCAGCTGCGAAATCAACAACCTCAACTTCAACACCTTCACCAACAGCAATGCGCTGGAAAGAGATGATTTCAGCACCGGCTTCTTTAGCCAATTGGCCAACAGTAATATCAGGATTCTTAACGAAAGGCTGCTCAGTTAAGCTAGACTCCTTCAAGAATTTCTTAATACGACCACCCATCATTTTTTCAACGATAGCGTCTGGCTTACCCGCCATGTCTGGCTGAGCCTTAATAATTTCTTCTTCTTTAGCAACAAGCTCTGCTGGCATATCGGAAGCATTAACTACAACTGGGCTTAATGCCGTAATGTGCATAGCAATTTCTTTTGCTACTTCTTCGTTTCCGCCTTTAAGGCCAACGATTGCTGCTAGCTTACCGTTAGAGTGAACATAGCTACCCACTACATCAGCTTCTAAAGAGAAGATACGACGAACTTCAATCTTTTCGCCAATTTTCTGTACTAAAGCTTCACGAGCCGATTCAAGCTCACCGGCCATTACTGTCGCAATGTCAGTTTCTTTAGTTTCAGCAACTTTAGCAACAACCTTGTCAGAAAAACCAAGGAAGTTAGAATCGCCTGCTGCGAAATCTGTTTCAGAGTTAACCTCAACAGCAAAGATAGCGCTGCCATTAGTAGCAACAAATACCTTACCTTCAGCCGCAGTACGGTCAGCTTTCTTAGCTGCTTTTAGGCCAGAATTCTTACGCAAGTCTTCGATTGCTAGATCGATATCGCCTTCGCTCGCTGCCAAAGCTTTTTTACATTCCATCATACCCAAGCCAGTGCGCTCGCGTAATTCTTTAACCAATAGTGCAGATATACGTGCCATAGGAAGAGTCCTCAATGTCCAGTATTTAATAATGTACAAAGCCTCGTCTCACAACAAAGCTTTAAAATAATGATCAAAAAAAAAGGGGCAAGCCCCTTTTTTTATGATGAAGCTTAGAAATTACTCAGCCGCTGGCTCAGCTTTCTCTTCAACAACTTCGCCTTTATCAGCAGCAGTTGCTTGCTTGCCATCAAGAACCGCGTCAGCTACTGCTGTTGCGTAAATCTCGATTGCACGGATCGCATCATCGTTACCAGGAATAACGTAATCGATACCATCTGGGTTAGAGTTAGTATCAACGATACCAACAACTGGGATACCCAACTTGTTTGCTTCTTGAATCGCAATACGCTCATGATCAACGTCGATTACGAAAACAACATCAGGCAAACCGCCCATGTCTTTGATACCACCGATAGAACGCTCTAGCTTGTCCATTTCGCGGGCACGCATCAAAGCTTCTTTCTTAGTCAACTGCTCAAAAGTACCGTCAGCTTTTTGAGCTTCTAAATCGCGAAAACGCTTAATAGATTGACGAATAGTTTTGTAGTTAGTCAACATACCACCCAACCAGCGATGAGCTACGTATGGCTGACCAGCGCGCTCTGCTTGTTGTTGGATGATTTTACTTGCTGCACGCTTAGTACCAACAAACAATACTTTGTTGTTGCCAGAAGTGCGGCTTTCGATCAACTTCAATGCATTGTTTAATGCAGGAACAGTGTGTTCCAAGTTGATGATATGAATCTTGTTGCGAGCACCAAAGATGTATTTACCCATCTTAGGGTTCCAGTAACGAGTCTGGTGTCCAAAGTGAACGCCTGCTTTAAGCAGGTCACGCATACTTACTTGCGCCATAATATAACTACCTTAAATTAATTTGGGTTGAGCCTCCACACATCCAATATCGCGACCTTTCGGCACCCCGCAACATCGTTATGATGTGTGTGTGTATTATTTACTGATCAAGTATCAAGCAAAGTATTTAAGAATGAATTCATAAATCCTGAGACAAGATAGGCCCAATCAGCGGCGCTTTATACCATTTATAGCATCTAAAATAAAGTATTTTGTATTTGAAAAGTTGATTTTATGTCTTATTTGCCCCATTTATAAAAGCCAGAGATGAGCGTACAATGATCCAATTAATAGGCATCACACGTAAGTCAGTGACCTAATCAATTGCATAAGCGATAGTACAAGCGAAATAATATGTCAAAATTTGTGAAAACAGCCGAAGAAATCGAAAAAATGCGCATTGCCGGACGATTGGCTGCAGAAGTATTAGAAATGATCGAAGAGCATGTTGTTGCTGGCATCACCACAGATGAGCTCAATACCATCTGCCATAACTATATAGTCGATGTACAAGGCGCTATTCCAGCACCCCTAAATTACCATGGTTTCCCTAAGTCCATCTGCACCTCCGTTAACCACGTGATTTGCCACGGCATTCCTAACGACAAAGTGTTGAAAAAAGGCGATATCATTAACATCGATATCACCGTTATTAAAGATGGCTATCACGGTGATACCAGTAAAATGTTCTTCATTGGTGAAGCAAGCGCCCCCCTTCAGCGCTTAGTCGATATCACCCAGGAAAGTATGTATAAGGCCATCGCTCTGGTTAAGCCCGGCTGTCGCTTAGGTGATATTGGCGCGATTATTCAGCAGCATGCTGAAAGCAACCATTACTCCATTGTGCGCGAATACTGCGGACATGGTATTGGCAGTGAATTTCACGAAGATGGTTTCCAAGTTTTGCATTACGGCAAAGCTGGCACTGGCATGGAATTACTACCAGGAATGACCTTCACCATCGAGCCAATGGTTAATCAAGGAAAGCGCTTTAACAAGCAACTACCTGATGGCTGGACCGTGGTTACAAAAGATCGCAAGCCCAGCGCGCAATTTGAACATACATGCCTAGTCACTGAAGACGGTGTTGATGTATTAACCCGTCGCAAAGAAGAGACCCAGTTTTGGTAAACGCATCCTGCACTCATAGGCTTAAATAGCAGAGTAAAAAATCGGTTTAACAATCAGCTTAATAACATTAACAAGTTAGGGTATAGATTTTGACAACGATGGCCGTAGAGAAAACAAACTTAGAACTTCCTACCATTAATAACGAAGATCTACTTCAACAGTTAAAAACGGCCCTCTCACCCCTCCCGGTTATTAAACCACTGCTCGCCGATATAAAGCGGCAGTGTCACGCCTATTTTCGCGAAACACTCGATGCTACCACCCTGGTTGCTCATCGCTGTAATCTTATTGACCAAATATTGTTCTGCCTCTGGCAAAATTCTGGATTCAACGACAACGATACCATCTCTTTACTCGCCGTTGGCGGCTATGGACGAGGCGAGCTGCAACCACATTCCGACATTGACCTATTAATCGTACTAGAGAACGAAGCTGCGTTCGATAAACATAAAGAAGCCTTACAAAGTTTCATAACACTACTTTGGGACCTGAAGCTGGATATCGGCCATAGCGTTCGCACCTTAGATGAATGCGTAAGCGAAGCCAAAAAAGATCTGACCATTATTACCAATATGATGGAAGTGCGAACCATCGCCGGTGATGAAAATTTATTGGTACAATTGAAAGACAAAACTGGACCAAGAACTATCTGGTCTGGCCAAGAGTTTTTTGAAGCAAAATGGCAAGAATTAAAAGACCGTCACGCAAAGCACGCTGATACTGAATACAACTTAGAACCTAATGTAAAAAATTCCCCAGGGACTTTGCGCGACATTCAGACCATCAATTGGATGGCCATGAGGCATTTTGGTCACGATGAGCTGGAAGAGTTAAAACAATATAAATTTTTAACCAGCTATGAACTGCATCTTTATCAAACCAGCACTGAATTCCTCTGGCAGCTTCGTTACGCATTGCACATGGTCAGTGATAGAGAAGAAGACCGTTTATTATTTGATCTACAAAAAGACATTGCTGAAATACTGGGTTTTTCAGATGATGAAGAGATGCTCGGTGTTGAACGCATGATGCTGCAGTTTTATCGTCACCAACTGGCATTAAACGAACTTACTGACATTTTACTGTTTCACATTAAAGACGATATCTTCGGTGATTGTCATGAAGATATTATTGAAAAAATTGATGATGATATTTTTATTTGCAATGGCTACCTACGTTACAGCTCACCCGATCGCTTACCTGAAAAACCTGAACTATTATTACGCATCTTTGTAGAGTTCGCAAAACGCGAAAACATTCAAGGCATGCACTCCAGCACGATTCGTGCTCTGCATGACCATCGAGACTTAATCACTCAAAAATTCCGTGAAAATCCAGTTCACAACAACCTATTCATGGAACTGCTGAGAAACAACCTACAAGTCTCCAGCACGTTAAAACGCATGATGCACTACGGCATTCTAGGTCGTTACATCCCAGATTTTGGTAGTATCATTGGCCACATGCAATATGATTTATTTCATATCTATACCGTCGATGAACATAGCCTGCGTATGGTGCAAATGCTGCGCCGCTATCGTTATGCGGATGAGCGTGAACACTTCCCTGTAGCCTCCAAATTAATCCATAAAATAAAACGTAAAGAAGTTTTATATATTACCGCCATTCTTCACGATGCCGGAAAAATGCACCGCGGCGAACATGAAATTGCCGGCGCTGAAATTGCTCGAGTATTCTGCAAGCAACACAATCTGAGCCAATACGATGCGGAAATGGTTGAATGGTTAGTACGCAATCACTTATTAATGTCACAAGCCTCACAGCGTATCGATATTAATAATCCTGAAGACATTCACCAGTTCGCTTTAGAAGTCGGCGACATGGACCATCTACAGCATTTATTTTTGATCTCAGTTTCCGATATTGTAAGCACAAATCCAAAGCTATGGACTGGCTGGCGCGCAGAACAAATGCGCACGCTTTATTACAATACCAAGCAAGCATTCCGTCGCGGCCTAAATAATTCCATGGGCAAAGAGCAACTTGTCAGCGCTATTCAATGTGAAGCTATTTACGAATTAGAAAAACTGGGGATTGATGAAGCCCACGCTCGTACAATATGGGACGAACCCGGCGATGATTACTTCCTTCGCGAAGGTGCTGATAACATTGCTTGGCATGTACAAATAATTACCGAGCATGGCACAAGTGAGTCGCCCTTAGTTGCCATTCAAGAAACCAGCGATACCGATTTTGATGGCGCGACACAAATTTTTATCTTCATGAAAGATGAACCCAATTTATTCGCTGTCACAACAGCAACACTTGACCAATTGAACCTCAATATTCAAGATGCTCGCATCATGACAACCAATAACCGCAATGCTGTCGATACCTATATTGTTTTAGACGAAAATGGTGATTCGATTGGGGATGATCCAGTGCGCATTGCTCAAATCAAAGAAACTTTGACTCAAGCACTTTCTACACCAGAGGAATACAGCTCTGTTATTCAGCGCCGTACTCCGCGCTTGCTTAAACATTTCCAAGTCCCTACTCAAGTAACACTCAGTAATGACCCTGTTATGATGCGCACAGTGTTAGAGGTGATTGCAGCTGACCGCCCCGGACTTTTAGCGCGTATGGGAGAATTCTTTATGACAAATAATCTTCTTATGCACGGCGCAAAGATTATGACTGAAGGGGAACGAATTTCTGATATATTCTTTATCTCAGACATGAATGATGACCCTATTAGCGATCCAAAATTATGCCTCTACCTGCAAGAAGAAATTTGTAGAATATTGGATCAACAAGTAGAAGCACAGCAGCAAGTTTAGCGAGAACTTATAGGAAGCGACTCCCCTTATCGCCTATACATCTGCATTCAGATTAAAATAGAATGCAGATCCGTTCGCTGACGACTCAAAGTGAATCTGACTATTCAGTCGCTTTAATGCCACATCAACAAAACGCAATCCTAAACCGATGCCTTTAGCTTGCTGCGTATTCTTATCTCTTCCACGCTGATAAGGCTTGAATAAGTGTTCCATTAAGTCAGAGGGAATCCCTGGCCCTTGATCTTTAACTTCAATCTTAAATTGCTGCTTATTAAGAACAATTTCTTGCAAAGTAATGCTTAATATAACCTCACTTTGACCTGGGCTATATTTAATAGCATTGCTTAATAAATTTACAATAATACGCTCCAACAAATCACCATTCGACATAACCCAGCACTCATCTACCGATTCCAATACTAATTTTATCGATTTTTCTTGTGCCTGGTGATACAAGCTATCCATAGCATTTTGGGATACCGAGTATAGATCAACCTCATACCACTGAATATCTTCTTCGCCTTCTACTTTGGCCAAATCTAAAAACTGTTCCGCGAAATTCAATCCTCGCTGACTGTAATGATCAACTTTATCAATAATTTCAGTGACCGCGGCAGAGGCTTCTAATGGTTTCTCTCGTACCTGATTCACCATTGCTTGCAATGAAGCTAGCGGTGAACGTAAGTCATGAGAAAGAAAATCAATCATTTCATTACGGCTGCGATTCGCTTCTTTAATAGCTGTAATATCACTGATATTAATTACTACAACAGGTACCAATCCCTGCTGATCTTCGATACAGCGCACACTCACCGACAAATTCTTATCATTAGCACTGGCCTCTAAGGTAATAGGCTGTTGTAGTAAAATCACCTCATGCAGTACATCAAGCCAGTCTCTTTTGACCAAGGTCACTACCCGTAATAAATCTTTTACTTCGGTGATATTCTCACGAGTTAACTGAGCGAGGGCGTTATTTGAAAATAGTACTTTTCCTGTTAAATCTGATACTAAAATCCCCGCAGAAATACTTTCTATACTCGCCTCGAATAATGAATGACTAACGGCTAATTGCCGCTGGAAAGTATCGATTAAAGAAAGCTGCTCTGAGAACACATCAATAACGACTGATTTACTCTCCGTACTCAAAGAAGGTGCATTACTATCATTGTTTAGCAGCTGATGCAGTAGGCTTACCTTACGACGCTCTAATGCGGTAAATTGATCAAAGAAAATGGATAATGTTTTTTCTTTTGAACCAATATTAACGATAAACGTTTTCGCCACAGAAAACAGTTGGTTTTTATCAGATATATCGCCCACCACTCTACTGGCATTATCTACAGGTAGCAGACGAAAATTTTCTATTTGGATCAAGGTTAATAAAGAATGTAATTCAGATTCGTCTTTCAGCGAACGATGCACAGGAAGGTGAAATGTTTCCTTTACTTGCTGTTGCTTTAATTCCTTTATCTGCTGGCGAAAATAACCAAACAGCCGACTCAATCGCAACAAATTCCAGATAAAAGGAATAATAAGTAGAGCCAACATTAGGCCAGCACTGCGATACCAATAGCCCTGTTTAAGCAAAGCGTAACTTATGAACCAAAGCACCAACAAGCTAGCCAATGTCATCAACAATTGCTGAAGACCCGACAGCCTTGGTAACAAGAAAAATGTTATCAGAATGACAAATGAATTAATCAATAATGCGATAAAAAGTGACAATGTATGAATGAGCTGGTTTTTACTTAAAGCCTGATAGATATTGGCATTAATATCAACCGCAGGACTTTGACGACCATCTACATCAACAGGTGTTAATAAAGGATCTCCCATCGATGTTGCCGTAACACCCACAAAAACCGTGCGCTGTAAAAATTGATCCGCTGGGACAAGTCCCGTCAACACATCAACAAATGAGTAACGCTGAAAGTCATTTTTAGTTACGAAAGGAATAAAAACTTTTTCTAAATCTTGCTCTAATAAAGTCGAATATGGCTGATCAAACAGAAAACTGGCAAAAGAGAAGTGTGGCCATTGGCGATCTAAAAAACGATCCATCAGTCGAATAGAGCGCAGGGTGCCGTCATCATCTAAATAACTATTAACATGACCCAAGCCTGCATGCTGGCGAAAAACTTCAGCCGGCAATACTTCTGTTATATCCCCCTCTTTTAATAAGCGGTCAAAATATAAGGGTAAGATAGTACGACCACTGTTTTTAATGGCACTTGCAAGTAGCTGATCGTTCTTATCATTTTCAACCGCATTAGAAAAAATGACGTTGTAGGCAA
This sequence comes from Oleispira sp., assembly GCA_047616865.1. GTDB lineage: Bacteria > Pseudomonadota > Gammaproteobacteria > Pseudomonadales > Oceanobacteraceae > Oleispira. The sequence goes on along the minus strand of JBLGBO010000001.1, from coordinate 246,030 downwards.
TAATTCCCGCATCTGCCTGAGTTAATACATTAATCATTTGACCATGATAACTTCGCGGCCAAGGCCAATCACCTAACAGAGATAGACTCTGTTCATCAATTTCAACAATGACGATCTTCTCATCAGCCGGAATAACTAAGTTCTGTAACTGCTTATCATAAATAAAAAAATCGAGTAACTGACTCCAGCGTGATGACTGGTTAATGTTAACCAACAATAGAATCGATAAGCCCAATACTAATAAAGGCCAATCAAAGGATGAACCATTTTTTTTATTCACAGCAGTTTAATCTTATTAACCCCAATGCAACTGGATCATTGTCCACTAGGTAGTAGGTCTGAGGCTGGAAGCTCAAGCTGTAAACGGCGATTTCGCCCCTCAAATCCTTGCCCATCAACACCTCGAATTAATAACTGATAACGACCGGGAAGGATGTCATCAATTGCAATACTCGTTTCAATGGTACTTTTTTCCCAAATCTGACTATCTTCTGTCATAAGGGTAATTTTATACGCTACAGCAGAATCAATTTTTTTCCACTGTATGTTGAAAGGCAGCTGAAACTCTTTTTCTTCATTAAGCGCCATTAAAGGACGAGGCAATAAATCAACAGGGTCTTTAACCCCCTCACCTTCTATCGCCATAACAGCTTGACCAGTAGTAATGTTTTGCTGATTGATATCAGAGCCTACATTCAAAGCCCCCGTAAGCAGCTCCGTCCTCATAATGACAGCACCTACGTCATTCTCTGAACTACCGACTCGAAATTCTGTTCCCCTAACGGCAGCAACCGCTGCGGGAGTTGATATTTTGTACTCGCTATTTTTATTGCTAAGCCTCTCAACTTGAGCCTTTACTCGGCCTTTCAATAATTCAATACGCGTATTTACCAATTGGCTAGGATCATAAAACTGTAAACTTGCCATACGAATAGTGCTATTGGCTTTAAGCAGCAAACGCGAATCATCAGCAAATTTAATCATAGCAGTCCCCTTCATAGACTTAACAATATCCTGCTGACTTAATCGATCACCAACAACTAATTCCTGCTCAACTTTGGAACCAGAACGCTCAACCAATACATCCCCCTCAACAGCAATGACCAGCGCGGTTGTTGAACGGTCTATTAGCCAAGCTTTAGGGATTCGAAGGGTAGAGTTTGGAGGAAGGTACTTAGGATTAGCCAGCTGATTATAGTCAGCCAGCTTCTTCCAACATAAAGGGTCGGTCACGTAGGTTTTACAAACAGCCCAGACGGTATCGTCTTTCTTTACCGTATAAAGCATATCTTCGGATGATTCAGAATAGGTAAAAGGAGCGCTCAAGTATAATAAGGCAACAATACTAGTGGTTAATAATCGCTTTATCATACTCATTATTTCCTTATATTTATTCAACTTTTTCCAGCCGGTATCCGTGCTGATAAATTGTTTTAACTCTATAGCCACTTTCAGCAGTAATACCTAAAGCTTTACGAACACGGCTAACATGAACATCAACCGTACGCGTATGTAAATCAGACGATATACCCCACACAGATTCTAATAAAAAACTGCGCGATAGAATGCGTCCCATATTATCGAACAAACAGCTCGCAACTTCAAAATCTTTATCAGTCATCGCCACGGCTTGGCCATTATGCAACGCGACTTTATTACTTAAATCAAAACTATAAGGACCATGTTCAATCATATTTTTGACTTGATGATCTTGAGTTCGTCTTAAAAGTGCCTGTAAACGAGCTTTTAATTCTATACGCAATAAAGGCTTACGCATATAGTCATCTGCACCTTGCTCTAAAGCTTGTACAACATCGGCTTCAGTATCTCGCATTGAGCAAAACAAGATCGGGAGATTTTGATGGTATTTACTACGAATTTTCTTAATCGCCTCCAACCCAGACATGTCTGGTAACTCCCAGTCGAGTAAAGCAATATCAAAATCTTGATCTTTTAATCGATTCAAAAGTGCCTGTGTTTGGCTAAAGTGTTCACACTCATAGCCAAAATCTTCAAACCAAGCTGTCACCATTTTGGCTTGTTCCAGGTCATCTTCTAAATACGCAATACGAATACTCTGTGCTCTCAAGTGTGACTTCCTTAATGCTGAATGATAACTAACGAGATTTCAAAATAAATTCGACTCGACGATTTTTGGCTCGACCTTCAGCCGTTTTATTATCCGCAATTGGCTTCTCTTCACCATGCCCTAAAGCTTGCAGACGATCCATTGATATTTTTTTAGTCGCTAAATACTTCACCACAGACTCAGCACGTCTTTGAGAGAGCTTTTTGTTATAATCTGCGCTCCCAGTATTATCGCTATGAGCTTGCACTTCAATTTTAACCGCAGTGTAAATTGCCAACATGCTAACAATTTCGTTTAAAGCTATTTTACTTGGTTCGGTTAGTAGAGAAGAATTGCTTTCAAATTGTACATTTGCAATAAGATCACCGACTTTGCCATCATAAGTTGCACAACCTAAATCATTTATTGTTACATTCTTCGGTGTATAAGGGCACTGATCTTCATCATCTAATAAGCCATCCAAGTCGCTATCGACTACAACGGGCATAAGCTGAACAATTTTTGGACCTGCAGCGGTAGCAGGCAACTCTTCTATCATCGCGACAAATTGTTCTTCTTGTGGTGGCTTTTCCTCAACAATCGGTAAAGGAGGCAGTCTGGAGGTTCGTGAATTAAAACCAAAGCGCTTAACAATATTGAGTGTTAACATAGAAGCATCGGCATCATAAGAATCAATTTCAAAACGCACACTAAACTTCTTCGGCAAATACAATTCTGCGCCGATCGCACCAAATAGCTGACCTTGATTTTTTGATTCGTAGCTTATATTACTACCATTATTGGTCATATGATTTAAACCTGCCTTAGCGTATAACGCAATACTGCCCTTCACTCGCTCACCGCCGCGCGCCCAATAATGCAGCATAGCGTTTGCACCGAGCATGCGATAACCCAATTCACCAGGGTTAAGCTCAACACTCCCTAGGTCACTGTAATAGCCTTCAATAGAAATATGGTCATTCCAATCCCAACCGCCTGTCAACTTCCAAGCATCCTGCGTATGGTCATCTACTGAATAACTCGTACCGCCAACACCTGGGTTTAAATAACTTTGACCATAACCTGCACCCGCATACAAATCCATCTCATCCCACCAAGCGGCCTGAGCCGCAAAGGTTGAGAAAAATAGTGGAAAAATTAATACGAATGCCGAATTACGACGTACCAAAACCATTAACGAAAGCAAGATTACAAAGACTGCTGACATATTACCCAAACCATTCACACCTGTTTTAACTGTTCCACGATCTTCTGCAGGCGCAAGTGCTGGAGTATCTATCTCTGGTGATGAATCTTCATCAAGATAATCAGCAATACCATCGTTATCGCTATCGACACAATTAGGCCAGCTATTACACTCATCGGCATCAGCAACACCATCACCATCACTATCTCCACCTTTTTCGCCGTCTGCGCCATCTACTGGATCAACAATATCTGGAATGCCATCAGCATCAGAATCTTTTGGCTCAGCAGGATTATCGCCCACTTCGTTTTCGTCTAATACACCATCACCATCAGAATCGGTATCAGTGTAATCAGGGATGCCATCACTGTCTGTATCACGACATGGAGTACTTGGACACTCAACATTATCAGCAATGCCATCGCCATCTGAATCACCAGATCCATTAGTACCAGTATCATCCGCATCAATCACATCAGGAATACCATCACCATCGGTATCTCTGGGATTATTAACATCATATGGCTCATCGCGTTCATCTGAATCTAGCTTGCCATCGTTATCAGCATCATCATCTAGATAATCAGGTATACCATCACCATCAGTATCACGAGGATTAGTGGCCGGATTATTATCCTTATCTAAATTCGAATCTTCGTCAGCATCAGAAATACCATCATCGTCTGAGTCATTATTATTATCTAAATAATCTGGCTTACCATCACCATCTGAGTCCGGACAATTCGTAGGATAACTTGGACACTCTTCAGCATCAGTCAAACCATCATTATCACTATCACCACCACCAGATTGATCGCCATTATCATCATGATCGACGGCATCAGGAATACCATCATTATCGGTATCTTTCCCTACCGGAGAATTCTCATCGATATCTAACTTGCCATCGTTATCAGAGTCTTCATCAAGATAATCTGGAGTACCGTCATTGTCGGTATCGTTTTGCTCAACAGACCCATCAGTTGCGGCAACATCTGTTCCATTCCCATCAACGCCATCCGCTTCTTGATCATCAGAGATGCCATCGCCATCGGAATCTGTATCTAAGTAGTCATAAATTCCGTCTTGATCGGTATCACGACATGGCAATGTTAAGCCACATTCAGTTTTATCATCGATCCCATCGTTATCACTATCACCATAAGTAGGGGCAGAACCATTACTATCGTTATCGAGATAATCAGGAATTAAATCACCATCGACATCGCTAGTAATATCGCCAGCATTTGGTCCTGGCATACAACCTTTGAAATCATCAAGCGCCGGTACTGCGTTAGGGCCATCACAAATACCATTATTATTAGAGTCAGGATTCGTTGGATTTCCATCAGGGCCAGCAGTACACACATTTGCTACCGCCAATGCACCATCACACAGACCATCGTTATCAGTATCTGGATCATTTGAATTCGTCACCGGAATATTCGAAGTTTCTTCGGTATCTGAAAGGCCATCGTTATCATCATCAGAGTCAATTACGTCAGGAATGCTATCACCATCTGAATCCACTTCATTTGCATTAATCGCATCCACTAATGCTTGAACTTCTTCTGTTGTATCGAGCTCGCCGGCATCCATTGCGGCTATTGCTTGAAGCACTTTATCTAAGTTCGTTGCGGAATTTTCGACACCAGCATCAATAAAGGTTTGCTCAACAAGTGCTGCGCTTGTGCCATTTGACGCTGCGTAGTCTTCAATAACGTTTAAAGCATTTTCAATTATGATATTCGCAATGATCTGGTCAACAATCACTTGGATCTCAGCAGTCGTATCAACATCAGTTGCAATCGCAGCATCTATCGCGGCATTCACAGCATCAATATTTGCAGCTGTTACGCCTGTAACTCCTGCCGTTGAATAATCAGTTTCTGTTGGAACTGTATTCGCATTGTTACCAGCATAAGCTTCGATGGTATCAATCGCATTTTCAGTGGCGATATCTGCATTAACTTGATCAACAATTGCCTGAATTTCAGCAGCCGTATCAGCTTCTGTTGCAACCACAGCATCAATCGCCGCGTTTACTTCAGCTAAGTTAGCAGCTGTTACACCCGTTACTCTAGCCGTTGAATAATCAGCTTCTGTTGGAACTGTATTCGTATTGTTATCAGCATACGCTTCGATGGTATTAATCGCATTTTCAGTCGCTATATCAGCAATAACTTGATCAACAATCGTCTGGATCTCGACAACGGTATCAGCTTCTGTTGCAACCACAGCATCAATCGCGGCATTCACAGCATCAATATTTCCAGCCGTTACTCCCGATATTCCAGCCGTTGAATAATCAGTTTCTGCTGGAGCTGTATTCGTATTGTTATCAGCATAAGCTTCAATGGCACTAATCGCATTTTCAGTGGCGATGTTTGCATTAACTTGATCAACAATTGCTTGAATCTTAGCGGCCGTATCTACATCGCCTGTTGCCAGTGCAGCAATCGCAGCATTTACACGGTCACGATTTGCATCGGTTACGTTGTTGACGCCAGCTGTTGAGTAATCAGCCGTTGTCGGAGCATTTGTTTGATCGTCTGCGTAAGTATCGATTTTAGAAATCGCAGCAGCCGTTGCTAGATCAGCATTAACTTGATCAACAATCGTTTGAATTTCAACAGCGGTATCAGCTTCTGTTGCAACCGCAGCATCGATCGCCGCGTTTACTTCCGCTAAGTTAGCAGCTGTTACACCCGCTACTCCAGCCGTTGAATAATCAGCTTCTGCTGGAACCGTGTTCGTATTGTTATCAGCATAAGCTTCAATGGCACTAATCGCATTTTCAGTCGCGATGTCTGCATTAACTTGATCAACAATTGCTTGAATCTTAACAGCGGTATCTACATCGCCTGTTGCCAGTGCAGCTATGGCAGCATTTACACGATCCCGATTTGCATCGGTTACGTCAGAAACATCAGCCGTTGAGTAATCAGCCGTTGTCGGAGCATTTGTTTGATCGTCTGCGTAAGTATCGATTTTAGAAATCGCAGCAGCCGTTGCTAGATCAACAAGAACTTGATTAACAATTGCCTGAATTTCAGCAGCGGTATCAGCTTCTGTTGCAACCGCAGCATCAATCGCCACATTAACTTCCGCTAAGTTAGCAGCCGTTACATCCGTTACTCCAGCCGTTGAATAATCAACTTCTGTTGGAACTGGGTTCGCATTGTTATCAGCATACGCTTCGATCTTATCAATCGCAGCAGCCGTTGCTAGATCAGCAATAACTTGATCAACAATCGCTTGAATTTCAGCAGCGGTATCAGCATCTGTTGCAACCGCAGCATCAATCGCCGCGTTTACTTCAGCTAAGTTAGCAGCCGTTACATCCGTTACTCCAGCCGTTGAATAATCAGCTTCTGCTGGAACTGGATTCGCATTGTTATCAGCGTAAGCTTCAATGGTATTAATCGCATTTTCAGTGGCGATATCGTCATTAACCTGATCAACGATTGCTTGAATCTTAACAGCGGTATCTACATCGCCTGTTGCCAGTGCAGCTATGGCAGCATTTACACGATCCCGATTTGCATCGGTTACGTTATTGACGCCAGCTGTTGAGTAATCAGCCGTTGTCGGAGCATTTGTTTGATCGTCTGCATAAGTATCGATTTTAGAAATCGCAGCAGCTGTTGCTAGATCAGTAATAACTTGATCAACAATCGCCTGGATCTCGATAGCGGTATCAGCTTCTGTTGCAACGGCAGCATCAATCGCCGCATTAACTTCCGTTAAGTTAGCAGCCGTTACATCCGTTACTCCAGCCGTTGAATAATCAGCTTCTGCTGGAACTGGATTCGCATTGTTATCAGCGTAAGCTTCAATGGTATTAATCGCATTTTCAGTGGCGATATCGTCATTAACCTGATCAACGATTGCTTGAATCTTAGCGGCCGTATCTGCATCGCCAGTTGCCAGTGCAGCAATCGCAGCATTTACACGATCACGATTTGCATCGGTTACGTTATTGACGCCAGCTGTTGAGTAATCAACCGTTGTCGGAGCATTTGTTTGATCGTCTGCATAAGTATCGATTTTAGAAATCGCAGCACCTGTTGCTAGATCAGTAATAACTTGATCAACAATCGTCTGGATCTCGACAACGGTATCAGCTTCTGTTGCAACTGCAGCATCAATCGCCATATTAACTTCCGCTAAGTTAGCAGCCGTTACATCTGAAACTCCAGCCGTTGAATAATCAGTTTCTGTTGGAACTGTATTCGTATTGTTATCAGCATAAGCTTCAATGGCACTAATCGCATTTTCAGTCGCGATGTCGGCATTAACTTGATCAACAATTGCTTGAATCTTAGCGGCCGTATCTGCATCGCCAGTTGCTAGTGCAGCAATCGCAGCATTTACGCGATCACGATTAGCATCAGTTACGTCAGAAACACCAGCCGTTGCATAATCAGCAGTTGTCGGAGCATTTGTTTGATCGTCTGCATAAGTATCGATTTTAGAAATCGCAGCAGCTGTTGCTAGATCAGTAATAACTTGATCAACAATCGCCTGGATCTCGATAGCGGTATCAGCTTCTGTTGAGACTGCAGCATCAATCGCCATATTAACTTCCGCTAAGTTAGCAGCTGTTACACCCGTTACTCCAGCCGTTGAATAATCAGCTTCTGTTGGAACTGGGTTCGCACTGTTATCAGCATACGCTTCGATCTTATCAATCGCAGCAGCTGTTGCTAGATCAGCATTAACTTGATCAACAATCGCTTGAATTTCAGCAGCGGTATCAGCTTCTGTTGCAACCGCAGCATCAATCGCCGCGTTTACTTCAGCTAAGTTAGCAGCTGTTACACCCGTTACTCCAGCCGTTGAATAATCAGCTTCTGCTGGAACCGTGTTCGTATTGTTATCGGCGTAAGCTTCAATGGTATTAATCGCATTTTCAGTCGCGATGTCGGCATTAACCTGATCAACAATTGCCTGAATTTCAGCAGCCGTATCAGCACCAGCTGCAACTGCTGCATCAATCGCTGCATTAACTTCCGTTAAGTTAGCAGACGTTACACCCGTTACTCCAGCCGTTGAATAATCAGCTTCTGTTGGAACTGGATTCGCATTGTTATCAGCGTAAGCTTCAATGGTATTAATCGCATTTTCAGTCGCGATGTCGGCATTAACCTGATCAACAATTGCCTGAATTTCAGCAGCCGTATCAGCTCCAGTTGCAATGGCAGCCTCTATCGCAGCATTCACAGCATCAATATTTCCAGCTGTTACACCCGTTACTCCAGCCGTTGAATAATCAGCTTCTGCTGGAACTGGGTTTGCATTGTTATCAGCATACGCTTCGATCTTATCAATCGCAGCAGCAGCCGTTGCTAGATCAGCAATAACTTGATCTACAATCGTTTGAATTTCAGCGGCGGTATCAGCTTCTGTTGCAACCGCAGCATCAATCGCCGCGTTTACTTCAGCTAAGTTAGCAGCCGTTACATCCGTAACTCCAGCCGTTGAATAATCAGCTTCTGTTGGAACTGTATTCGTATTGTTATCAGCATACGCTTCGATGGTATTAATCGCATTTTCAGTCGCGATGTCGGCATTAACCTGATCAACAATTGCCTGAATTTCAGCAGCCGTATCAGCTCCAGTTGCAATGGCAGCCTCTATCGCAGCATTCACAGTATCAATATTTACAGCTGTTACACCTGTAACTCCTGCGGTTGAATAATCAGCTTCTGTTGGAACTGGGTTCGCATTGTTATCAGCATACGCTTCGATCTTATCAATCGCAGCAGCCGTTGCTAGATCAGCAATAACTTGATCAACAATTCCCTGAATTTCAGCAGCCGTATCAGCACCAGTTGCAATGGCAGCCTCTATCGCAGCATTCACAGCATCAATATTTCCAGCTGTTACACCTGTAACTCCTGCGGTTGAATAATCAGCTTCTGTTGGAACTGTATTCGTATTGTTATCAGCATAAGCTTCAATAGTATCAATCGCATTTTCAGTGGCGATGTTTGCATTAACTTGATCAACCACCGCTTGAATCTTAGCGGCCGTATCAACATCACCCGTATTTAACAAAGCAATCGCAGCATTGACACGATCACGATTCGCATCGGTTACCTCAGAGACACCAGCCGTTGAGTAATCAGCCGTTGTCGGAACATTTGTTTGATCGTCTGCGTAAGTATCGATTTTAGAAATCGCATTTTCAGTGGCGATGTCTTTATTAACTTGATCAACAATTGCCTGAATCTTAGCGGCCGTATCTGCTTCCCCTGTTGCTAGTGCAGCAATCGCAGCATTAACACGATCACGATTTGCATCAGTTACATCGTTAACGCCGGCTGTTGCATAATCTGTCGTGGTAGGTGCATTTGCTTGATCGTCTGCATAAGTATCGATTTTAGAAATCGCAGCAGCTGTTGCTAGATCAGTAATAACTTGATCAACAATCGCCTGGATCTCGATAGCGGTATCAGCTTCTGTTGCAACTGCAGCATCAATCGCCATATTGACTTCCGCTAAGTTAGCAGCCGTTACATCCGTTACTCCAGCCGTTGAATAATCAGCTTCTGTTGGAACTGGGTTCGCATTGTTATCAGCATACGCTTCGATCTTATCAATCGCAGCAGCCATTGCTAGATCAGCATTAACTTGATCAACAATCGCCTGAATTTCAGCAGCGGTATCAGCTTCTGTTGCAACCGCAGCATCAATCGCAGCATTCACAGCATCAATATTTCCAGCTGTTACACCTGTAACTCCTGCGGTTGAATAATCAGCTTCTGTTGGAACTGTATTCGTATTGTTATCAGCATAAGCTTCAATAGTATCAATCGCATTTTCAGTGGCGATGTTTGCATTAACTTGATCAACCACCGCTTGAATCTTAGCGGCCGTATCAACATCACCCGTATTTAACAAAGCAATCGCAGCATTGACACGATCACGATTGGCATCGGTTACGTTGTTGACGCCAGCCGTTGAGTAATCAGCCGTTGTCGGAGCATTTGTTTGATCGTCTGCGTAAGTATCGATTTTCGAGATCGCATTTTCAGTCGCAATGCCTGCATTAACCTGATCAGCCACTGCTTGAATCTTAGCGGCCGTATCAACATCACCCGTATTTAACAAAGCAATCGCAGCATTGACACGATCACGATTGGCATCGGTTACGTTGTTGACGCCAGCTGTTGAGTAATCAGCCGTTGTCGGAGCATTTGTTTGATCGTCTGCGTAAGTATCGATTTTAGCAATCGCATTTTTTGTTGCGATATCAGCAATAACTTGATCAACAATCGCTTGAACTTTTATTTGGCTATCAACTTGAGCCGCTGTCAAAGATGCGATTTTATTATTAATTTCTGCAAGATTTTCCGCCGTCACACCCTCAACACCTGCCAATTCAAAATCCTTGATTACAGGTGCTATATTTGATTGATCAGTCGCATAGTTTTTTATTGTTACAATAGGGTTAACAACAACTTTTACTGTGCGTATTTTCTGAACGGCAGCATTTCCAGCAGCATCGGTAACATCATATGTAACCGAATAATCAGCAATCGTATTAATATCGACAGAATTAATCGTGACAAGTTTATTAGCAATATCAGCATCAATTGCATCTGTCGCAGTCGCGCCAGAATCATTATATTGCTCCCCTTGAATACTATAAACAATCGAATCGCCGTTAACAGTGATCACCGGAGCTGTTTGATCAAAACTAATTTCTATACTAATTTCATTATTCATATTGCCCGCAGCATCTGAGATTGCCTCGGCATTCAATAACAATATTACCTGCTCGGCTTCAGTCAAATCATCGGAAGGATCCAGTATTACAGAGTATGTCGAATTATCTATTTTAGTAAAATCACTTAAAATAGCATTTGTTACGGCAAGCTCTGCTAGCGTTAGAACAGCAACTGATTCCGAAAAATTTAAAGTGACCGTTTGTGCTACAAGTGTATTAAATCCTGCCGGTGTAATAGTGAAAATAGGCTTAACTACATCATAAATAGTGGTCGAACTTGAACTTACATTTTCTTCAGCATCATCTGCCGCAGTCACTGTGCCTGCCAACAAGGTAATAACAATTTCACTATTTTCTAAAGGTGACGAATTTGGCGTAATAGTAGCTTGATAAGTATTCACTTTTGGCGAAACTAGGTTGGAAGCAGTACCGTTTGAAATGTGTAAGTCTGATAAATCAAATCCATCAATTTCTTCGCTAAACAAAAAGGTCACATCAAACGCTGCGGCATTCGTTGTATAGGGGGAGCTTATTAAAACTTGAGGAGCAGTAACGCTGGAATCGATAATACCAATAGTCGCAACGGCATCCGCACTTGCTAAAGCACCAGCGCCCAAGGGATTCACCCTTACGACAGATAAATCATCGATAATCATGCCGATCGTAGTGTCATTGGTAGTGGAAAATTGAAGTCTTACATTCGCTTCAGTATTTGAAGCAGGAATTAATATTTTCTCTTCTGTTAAATTCCAAACCGTATTATTACGCGTAAATGTTTTACCCACTATAACCTCAGCATTAGACTGAGAGACAATCTCAATAGTGCTATCTACAGTGGCAGGGGTTTGATCATGTAAGCGACGAGTGGCTTTCAATGATACTTCATACGCTACTCCAGGCGTGATAACCAAATTCTGAAAGCCTTGAGACTCAGCATCGACTTCAAGCACTCTATTGGTGCCAGTATGTCCGTATGCGGATACCGAATTCGTTTCAAATTTGTAAGGATAAGAACAACGATAATCGTCCGCCCCAAACCTACTTCTTATCAATACACAGTTTGCTGGATCAGGATTGCCATATGAACGTTTATCCTCGACCTTATAAACACCTTCTTTGACCTGGAAACCAGCTGATCCGTTTTCAAAACCTGAGTTCAATATATGGTCAGCTCTAACGCCTACTTTAAAGGTTTCTAAATCAATACCAGTATCATCATTAACCGGTATAGCAATTTCAATAACTCCGGTAGTACTTCCAGCCTCTATCGTCATTCGATTAGAAGCTAAGATATAATCGTCACCATCAGCTGTTTCAGCACTGGCTTCGTATAAAATGATTTGCCCATCTTCGCCGGCAGCAGGAGAGATTGTTACTAAAATACTAGCAGTAGAACCTTCGGTTACTAGTACGTCAGAAACGCTAATACTGTCGAGAATCGCATTAGAGTAAGAGGAGAATATAGACAATATGAATGCCAATATTACTTTTAACCGAGAATTTATCAGAATATCTTTGATAGGCATGTTAAACCATTCCATTTTAGGGCTATAAATAGACCAAGTTCCTTGAATTTGGCGGCATGTTATCACTGTCACAAGATGTAACGCTGATAATTTTACATTTGACAAAAATATTTTACGAATGTGATGAAGTCCGCATTAATAAAATAAATAAGACAGAATGTGCCAAAATTTGGTCAAGGATTATCCATTTACAGGGATTTTTTGCAATCTTATGTGAATACAAAGACAGGTTTGAAAACAAGATTTTACATAGTTGTCATAATTATGTAGTAGAAACAGTGAATTAGTGACAATTTAACATCGCCTACATTCTACTTACTTTAAGCCATTTCCGTCTGCGCATAGCCTCAATTTTTAGATAAATAGACACCATTTTAATTAGCACGACCATTCTTGTCGATTGTCATTCACTTAGAGTTTGCTGTAGCGATAGATATGCGATATAGGACATGATATGAATGCGACTGCATCAATTAACTTAGAGCGATAACAATAATGGTTTTATGAGCATTAAAGTTCTAAGTGCACTAGCTTATATTCAACCAACCAACCAGCCTGGCCTTGCTCCACACAATAACCTTGGCAAACAAATAGCCCAGGAATCGCGACTACCTCATCACTCTCTTCGTTCACAATAATGGGCCATTGCTCACGAATCCAGCTTGGTACATTATAATCTTGCCACCACTTTTTAATTTTCCGCGTCGAACGCCCAGACGGTTTTGCCACATCTCCCGCTTTCCAGCGTCTTAAAATGTATTTACCGGGTTTTAAGGCAAAGTCATCAACCAGCAGGGTGCATAATAACTCACCACTACAATATCTTATGTTTTCGCCATGCCAATCAATAGGCATATTTTCATGTGCAGTACTATCAACACACTTAAGGGCTACCGCACTCAATAGGTACAACCGATCATGATAACGGTATAAAGAGGAGGATAGCCACTCAAATTGCGGCTCACTATCCACCCGAGCAAGAATCATATCCAAATAGAGTGTTTGCATTTGAAGAGCAGATGGCAAAATATCAACATGCTGAGCAAGCCAAGCACGTACATAGCTCAAACAGGCCGCTTGATCTAACTGCTGAATTAATAATAAGTCAAAGCTGGGGATATCTTTCAAAGCTGAATGAATTTTAGGCTCAGAAAAAGATGACTCATCATGAATAGCTATGTTATTAATAATTAGCTGCTGCAAGAAGTTCTGTTCATGTTGAATAGTACTAATGGTGCGCGATAGCGATTGCTTCTGCTTAGGATAACGTTGCCAAATCTGCGGCAGTAATTCATTACGCCACCAATTTCTATCTATTCTAGAATCTTGATTTGATTCATCTTCCATCCAATAAAGCCGGTGCTTTTGGGCGTATTCTATCAACTGAGTTTTTTCAATGGTTAAAAGTGGACGTAAAATCTGACAGCTATTGGCTCTTGAAAGTGAACGCTGCTTAGGAATGCTTGCTAAACCCGTTAAGCCACTGCCACGAATGGCGCGCATAAAAAAAGTTTCAATTTGATCATCCAAATGATGCCCTTGCAATAACGCATCATTAGGCCCGCAATATTTTTCAAACGCTTGATAACGCGCAGAACGAGCCGCTTGCTCTAAGCCATCAGTCCTATCATCCAACTGGACTTTTTCAATGACGCACTCGATGTTAAGTGAAAATTTTTGCGAAAGCTCTGTGCATAAAGTTTGAGCCTGAATAGCCCAAGCATCGGCATTTTCTGACAATCCATGATGAACATGAATGACTTTTAGTTTTTTATCCGTAGTTACTGAATATTGTGAAGCGCAGTAGTGAGCCACCGCATACAATAAAACCGTCGAATCTATGCCCGCGCTCAAGCCAAGCCAAAGGCAAGTATCTGCTCGCTCTCCCAGAGTTTCAGCAATCGCCTGTTCAATCAACATTTATAACCCATTCAGCTGTTCAATTAGGAATAATCCATCGCTACAGACTCTTCGCCAAACGCGTATTTTAGTACTAACAATTGCTCGTCGGTTGGACGAATACGCCACATATCACCTAGCTGTATATCAGCCTGAGCACTGTCGTTTGAGTATTCTAAAATAACCGGACAACCGTGCTCGCCTTGGGCAATATTCACTGGATCGAGCATCTCCTTTAAGCTGGTGACAAATTTATGATCCAACTGTTCACGCTTCACTCTAACTTTTAACGACTTGGCATAATTCAAGCGTGCTTGACTAATTTCCATGGCGTTAATCGCGTTGGCTTTTAAACCACCGGAATAATCATCGTGGCGCACATTGGCTTCAATGATAATCACTTTATCTTTATCGATGACTTCACGAACCTTCTCAAATGCTTCTGAGAATAGCGATACTTCAACACGCCCAGTTCTATCATCTAAAGTAATAAAGCACATATTCTCTCCACGCTTATTTTTCATAATGCGTAGATTCACAATCAAGCCCGCGAGCTTTTGTACTTTTTTATCATCACGTAAATTCGATAACTTAGTCGGCGCTAACTGACGCACTTCGTCTTCATACTCATCAAATGGATGGCCAGTAACAAACAAGCCCAAAGTATCTTTTTCACCTTGTAAGCGTTCTTTTAACGTCCAGCCACGTAGATGGCGATGCTTTTCATACACATCGAACTGAATATCTTCTGCGGCCTCTGCTTCGGCATCACCAAATAAGTCAAATACGCCCGATGCTTCATTGGCCGCGCTTTGGTTTGCTGCTTTAACAGCATCTTCAATACTGGCCATCATGACGGCACGGTCTTGTCCAAAGCAATCAAAACCACCACTTCGAACTAGGGCCTCTAGTACACGTTTATTAATTTTCTTCGGATCACAGCGCTTACAAAAATCGAATAAATCTTTAAAGTCCCCACCCGAATTGCGCGCTTCAACAATGGCTTCAACAGGGCCTTCACCAGCCCCTTTCACCGCACCCAAACCGTAAACTATCGCGCCATCGTCATTGACGATAAAACCAAATTCAGACTGATTAACATTGGGTAATACTAAGTCGAGTTTCATTTCTCGACATTCTTCGACAAAGCCCACGACCTTGTCGGTATTTTGCATATCTGACGTTAATACTGCCGCCATAAACGGCGCAGGGTAATGACACTTCAACCAAAGCGTTTGATAGGAAACAACCGCATAAGCGGCAGAGTGAGATTTGTTAAAACCGTAACCTGCGAATTTTTCAACCAAGTCAAAAATTTTCATCGCCAACTCAGGATCAACGCCAACAGAGATAGCCCCTTCGCGGAACGTACCACGTTGCTTTTCCATCTCTTCAGGTTTTTTCTTACCCATAGCACGACGTAACATGTCAGCGCCACCAAGGGTATAACCTGCTAAAACCTGAGCAATTTGCATGACCTGTTCTTGATAAACAATAACGCCGTAAGTCGGTTCAAGAATGCCTTTTAAACTTTCGTGCTGGAAGTCGGGGTGTGGATAAGCCACTTCTGCGCGGCCATGCTTACGGTTAATAAAGTCATCAACCATGCCTGATTCCAGTGGACCTGGGCGGAACAAGGCCACCAAAGCGATCATATCTTCAAGATTATCCGGCTGTAATCGACGTACCAGATCTTTCATACCACGAGATTCCAGCTGGAATACGGCGGTAGTTTGCGCGGTTTTTAAATACTCAATACACTCTTTATCATGAAGATCAATTTCTTCAATACGTATATGAGGTTCACCCGTTTTATCTTTAAAACGGTTAATGGTCTTAATCGCCCAATCAATAATCGTTAGGGTTCGTAGACCCAAGAAATCGAACTTAACCAGACCTGCTTCTTCTACATCACTCTTATCGAACTGAGTCACTAAGCCGGTATAATCTTCATCACAGGCCGTCGGTGAGAAATCGGTCAGTTTAGTCGGTGCGATTACCACACCACCGGCGTGCTTACCGGTTTGACGGGCAATACCTTCGAGGCGCTTGGCCATCTCCCAAATTTCTTGTGCTTCTTCATCTTCATCGATGAATTCTTTCAACAAGGGTTCCATGTCGAGGGCTTTCGCTAAACTCATGCCGGGGTCGCCAGGAATAAGTTTGGAAATTTTATCCGCTAAACCAAACGATTTACTCTGCGCTCGCGCGACATCTCGCACTACCGCTTTTGCTGCCATCGTACCAAAGGTAACAATTTGCGATACCGCTTCACGGCCATAATGATCGGCTACGTAATTAATCACCTCACCGCGACGGTCCATACAGAAATCGATATCGAAATCGGGCATGGATACACGTTCTGGGTTCAAAAATCGTTCGAACAGTAAGTCGTATAAAATGGGGTCAATATCGGTAATTTTTTGCGCGTAGGCTACCAAAGAACCAGCACCGGACCCTCGACCAGGGCCGACTGGAATATCGTTATCTTTAGACCATTGAATGAAATCCATTACGATCAAAAAGTAACCAGGAAATCCCATATCGATAATAATATCGAGTTCAAATTTTAAACGATCATAATATTCTTTTTTACATTCTTCGTAATCTGGTTGCTCAGGTTTTAGTATTTTCTCAAGACGCTCATCCAAACCTTCATACGAAATTTTGCGGAAAAACTCGGCTTCGGTAAGGCCGTCTGGAATTGGGAAGTCAGGTAAATAATACTTGCCCAGCTCAACCTCAACATTACAACGCTTGGCAATCTCTAAAGTATTTTCAATGGCCGAAGGAACATCCTGAAACAGCTCAATCATTTCTTCAGGACTGCGGAAATACTGCTGGTCGCTATAACGCTTTTTACGACGTTTGTCCGCTAATGCATAGCTCTCACCAATACAAACACGAGTTTCGTGAGCTTCAAAATCATCCAAGGCAATAAAGCGAATATCGTTAGTTGCAACCACAGGGACGGAATATTTACTGGCTAACGCAAGAGATGCATTTAATACAAGATCTTCATCTTCTCGGTTTGTGCGTTGAATTTCTAAATAGAATCGATCACCAAAATGCGCTACATATTCCGTTAACAAGGTATCCGCAATTTCAACATTGCCTTTGATCACTTGTTGACCAATATCACCATCACGAAAACCCGATAATACAATCAGGCCTGTACTTTTCTCAAACAACCATTCTTTACGCACAATCGCTTTATCATCAAACTGATTGTGGCTATACGCTTGAGAAATGAGCTCGATGACATGACGATAACCAACGTTATCTTGCGCCAATAAGGTCAATCGGTGTGGCTGATCGCGTTCTTCATCATTTTCTAACCAGATATCAGCACCAATAATGGGCTTAATACCTGCACCTTGTGCCGCTTTATAGAACTTAACCAGAGCATACATATTACTTTGGTCTGTTAGCCCTACTGCAGGCATATTATGCCCTGCTGTGGTCTTAA
Organism: Oleispira sp.; assembly: GCA_047616865.1. Classification (GTDB taxonomy): domain Bacteria; phylum Pseudomonadota; class Gammaproteobacteria; order Pseudomonadales; family Oceanobacteraceae; genus Oleispira. The sequence continues at coordinate 228,123 of JBLGBO010000001.1, read as the reverse complement.
TCAGGTCTTTGATACGCACAATACCGTCGATCATGGAAAACTCTGAGTGCACCCGTAAATGAACGAAGTTCGCAGGAGCAGGCAGCTTTTCAATAATTTCTGGCGTATCAACAGGGCTGGTCATGGATCAAGATCGACTATGCAATAAAGTGACCTGTGATTGTACCTACTCAACCGTCAATAATCATCTACTCTTATTCATTAGCGCTTGTTAAAACTTGTTAAAAATAGGGCCTAAGTTGCCATCATAGAGCTCATAAAGCCTTCATCACCTAATAGTTAGAATCAAGGTTAATACAATAAAGGAATCTTCTGTGCAGCCAAGAGTTAAAATACTGCTCGCTTATCTTTTTATACTCAGCTTAGGGCTAGCAATTTCGATCACGATATTTATCACGGGACGCCAAGTGACGAACGTCACTACGACCTTAATCGAAGAAAAACTTCCACGTTTACAAATAATTAATGAGCTTTATTTGGCCATCATTGAACGTGAACGCTTACTCTATGAATACTATGCGACAACCGATAGCGTTAAAATCTTAGCTCAACTAACTGATATCGATCACAGATTCAGTGCTTACTTTCACCAGATTGAACGCGCCTTTCCAAATTCCGAAGCGATCAATCAAATACGCAATGGTGATGGCATGGTACGTACGCTAACTCAGCAATTAGATAATAATTTGCAGCAACCACAAGTGGATTGGGATGGCGCAAGAGATAAGCTGGTAGAACTAACCGAAACAGGGCGAAAAATTTTACCGGCTTTAGAATCATTAGTCGCACAAGTGAACCAAGAAGCCTTCCAAAGTGGAGAAGATACTCGCGCCAGTACAGAACTCAGTACTCGCTTAGTAATCAGCTTCAGTATTTTCGTCATCATTATCGCGGCATTTGTCGGCTACTACGTAAATTCGTACATAATTGAAACCATCAGTCGACGAAGACTGGCCATGTTTGCCGAACGTAGCCCAAATCCAATACTCAGTTTTAACTGGCAAGGACAGCTCACCTATAGCAACCCCGCTTGCTTTAAGCTGATGAAGCAACAAGGTAATCACTCTAAAAGGGCGGAAAGTTTATTGCCCGAGTGCTTTCAAGACAACATGCTGAAATTACAAAAATCGAATAGCAATTATTCACAATGGGTTAATGAAGTCAATGACGGCTGTATTTTAGAATTCTCTCTTTCCCTATTGCGCGATCTCGATACTTGCCACCTTTTTCTTGAAGATATAACCGAGCGCACACAAGCGCAGGCGCGACTAAAACATGAGGCGTACCATGATGCTTTAACCGGCCTGCCAAACCGCCGCTATTTTAATGAACACCTCAACGAACTTGTTGCAAAAAATACCAACAGCTCACCCTTCGCTTTAATGCTTATTCATATAGACCGCTTTGATCTTGTGACATCCAGTGCAGGATTTCAAACAGGTGACCTACTCATGCAAACGGTTGCTAAGCAGTTGCAAGAATTCTGTCAGGATTATTGCAGCTTTGATTTAGGCAACAAGCTGTATCGTCTTGATTCCAATAAATTCTCTCTATTACTGGATACTCTTCCAGAGCATAATTTTGCTGAAAACTTGGCTCTCGAATTACGTCAAAGTTTAGCGCACTCTATTTGTATTGAAGGAAAACAATTTCACTTAACATTGAGTATCGGTATTAGCCACTATCCATTACAAGGAGCTGAAGGGGAAACATTATTGGCCAATGCTGATGCCGCCTTAACTCGCATAAAAACCGATGGTGGTGATGGCATTTTATGCTACAGCCAAGATATTCAAGATAAAGAGCAAGCTTGGATTAATATCGAGCGTGATCTGAGAACAGCCATTGAAAAACAACAGCTCGAGCTATTTTATCAACCTAAAATACAGTCTTTAGAGCATGGAATTTGTGGCGTTGAAGCATTAATTCGCTGGCGAAAAGATGATGGAAAAATGATATCGCCTTTTGAATTTATTCCTGTAGCAGAACAAACAGGGTTAATCATCACCATTGGTGATTGGGTTATTGAACAAGCATTTAAGCAATTAAAAGACTGGCAGAAGCTCTTCATCAAGCAAGGGGATTTACAATTATTAGAAACCTTCTCTGTGGCCGTCAACTTATCAGCTAAGCAGTTCCAACATCCAGACTTCATCACTAACATCAAAAAACATCTATTAAAAGCCGAAATAGAAGCACCATTTATTGAACTAGAAATAACTGAAAGCCTATTAATTAACGACATCGAAGAAAGCATTAGAATAATGCATGAGTTAAAAAATATAGGCTTCAAACTATCAATTGATGATTTTGGTACAGGCTATTCATCCTTGAGTTATTTAAAACAATTCCCAATCGATAAACTAAAAATCGATCGCGCTTTTGTTATGGATATAGAAAGGAATGACGACGATAAAGTATTGGCCAAGAGCATTATTGATCTTGCCCATAACTTGAGATTAGGAGTCATTGCAGAAGGTGTCGAAAATCAACAACAACTCACGATCATAGAGACTCTCGGTGCTGAAGAAATTCAAGGGTTTTATTTTAGTAAACCTAAACCAAACATTGAAATAGAAGCAGAATACTTCATCAAGCCTGACACTATTATTACTGATTCATAAAAAGTTGATCTTCTAGCGATTGTCCATGAGTAATCTGGCGATAAGGCGTTTGAGACCGAGCCAATAGCTGTAATAGTTCTTGATCGAGTATTGCATTATCGCTGTGATTGTAAGCAATAATTAACTCATTGCTTTGCTTGGTCTCTACCTGTAAAACACCTTTTAACTGTCTAATTTCAGACTCAACCTTCGAATTATTAAGCACTAATCGTAAGGTCAAATAGGATATAGCTTGCTCTTCTATTTGCTGCCCAATAATTTTCTGAGCTTTTAGCTCACCGTGATCGAGGTGTAAAACTTGCGAACACAGACGCTCCAGCTCTTCTAAATTATGAGAGCTAATCACAAACGTAACCTCACCCGCTAGAGCAAGGACCTGCTGACGTATATTACACGCATTCTCTGGGTCTAAACCCGCAGTAGGCTCATCCAGCAAGACTAATTCTGGCTCGCCCATCAGCGCCTGAGCAATGGATACTCGTTTTTTCATACCATGACTGAGTGCTGTTATTTTTTCTTTTGCGATACTCGTCAATTGCATCAACTCTAAAACCCGGGTCGCTTCTTTCAGCGCTTCCTTTTTCTCAAAACCTTGTAGCCGAGCAAAAAAACTAAGCTGCTGATGAATTGTCAGATTAGGGTTGAATAATGCATCTTGTGGCAGAGCTCCAATACGACCAATCAGCTCCGCACTCCCTGCTTTGTGCCCTAGAATATTTGCTTCACCTGAAGTTGCTGGCGTATAGCCCGCAAGAATACTAAACAAGGTGCTTTTACCTGCACCATTGGGCCCAACCAAAGCAATAGGTTGGCCAGCGTTTATTTCAAAGCTAACAGCCTTTAGCGCTTGTTTACTACCATAATTTTTAGTCAAGTTATGACATTCAATTAAAGCACTCATATTGCTTGCCTCTTAAATAAACCATAACCGACGGCTAATAATCCTAATGTTTGCATAGCAGGATTCCATAATACAGACAATGCGGCAGTTGGACTTAATTGCGCCATTTGAGAGACCTGAGCACCTGGAATCCAATAATTTAATAAAGATAAAAAAGGAAAATAAGAAGCGGCATAATTAATAATCACCCCGGCTAGAACCAGTATAATAGTCGCAACTAAAATAGACATACGCACTGAATTCATAACGATGGACAACAAACTCATTAAGGCAACAAAAGGACTCGTCACCAATATGATATTAAGCATTAATAGCGGTAATATTTTAAGCCCTTCTAACCAGTATTGAGAATTATTAATAAGCAGTAATGCATACGTTATAGCAAGCGTTGCCAGCAATAAGAGCAGTTGTATCAACATATGTCCGAGAAAGCGGCCAAAGAAAATGTTAGTTCGACTACAACGTAACGTTAAAAATCGTAGCCCTCCACGTTGCCGTTCAGAAATCATTTGATCGGACGCCATCAATAAACTGAAGGTAGGAAACACATATAAAGCAACTATCCAATACACGGCAAATTCGGCCATTAACCAATTATTTAATGATTCTAGACCCATGGCACTTAATACAGAGAATACGAATGAGCCTCCTTGAGAGCCCTTCATCGCTTCCGCAGCAAAACTGATAGGATAAAACAACAGCCAGGTCCAAGTCAGGATAAAAACGCTGATCACAAAAAGACCCCGTTTACTGGCAAAAGAAGCCACTAATTCTTGAGTGACGATGAGTCTCAATGGAGAAAGAGTATTTGATTGTATAATGTTCACGATAGCAGCCAATAATTCATCTGTAATGGAGTACTTTACAGGGTGGCTAATCAACCTGCAAAGTTAAATATAACCTTACGATGCTCTTACTTTATTGTTTTTCTATATTGACTCGGTGTGAGTGCATTCAATTTTTTGAACGCTCTAGAAAAGCTTTTATAATCAGAATAACCCAGCTCCCATGATATTTGCTGCAAACTTCTCTTGTTCGACGATAACAATTCTAAAGCTCGGGTATTCAGCACGCTCTGTTTTAAGTCAATATATTGAATACCTAAAGCCTCTAACCGCCTTCTTAACGTTCTTATGGACAGATTCAATTCACTAGCCACTACTTCAATGTTTGGCAGCGGCAGTCTCGACTGTATCAATTTTGATTTAATAACCTCTGATAAATCATTAAAACTCTCAATATTGTTTAACTCATGATCACATACCCTCGTTGCTTGAAAAAGCTCTCGTTGATCAGAGAAAAGTAATTGTTTTTTTAATAATTTCTGAGGGAATTCGAATATATTATGCGATTGATTGAATCTAACATCGGTATTGGTAGACAACTTAACCCAATCAGCTGGTTTTGGATAAATGACAGAAATTATAATCGGATAGCTATCAGGCTCCATAACCAGCATGTTTCGCAATGTACTTTCGAACATTAAAAACGTTGATAAAACGGTTAATCGATCAGATTGATCGTTCGTTTCTGGCACACTTAGCATGATACGAAGAGAATCTTCTATCAATACAATTTCAGCCTCCATTCCGCTATAACGCGTTTTAATGTATTTCTGAATGACCAAAATAGCATTTTCTAAATCCGAGCTTAATAGTGCTGCAACCCCCATCGAACCATGAGTCAAAGCATCTCGCTCAGTGGCTAGGTATTTAATGAGGTGAGTTTCAGACGGCACAATTGTACATAGGTAAGCGTTTATATCAGCGATTGATTCATGCCCAAGATACAAGCTAGGCTGAGACATGGTAAACAATGGCAGATCACTATTTCTGAGCAACTCGACAGGAGGAAGATTCAGTTGTTTTAGATAAGATTGCAATTGCTGAAGATAGGAACTTACAACAAAGAACTGACCTCGCCCAAGTATATTCATAATATGTCTGATTTAATTTCAATAGATATAATCCTAGAAACTTATATAGAAACATGCAAGTTACTCTTTTAACATGACCTCTTAAGAGTCTATTATGGCCTAAAGTGAGGTGGCCTGAGATCTTCATAACGTTAGACTTAAAACTGATTCTTTATGCCGAACTCGCTAACAATGCCGCTACTCAAATTCTCATTAATCTATGTAATACTATTAGTAAACAATATTTCTTACGCATTAGAGCAAAGCAAATTAGAACAGTCGCTACACCAGTATTATCAACTCAACATTGATATTAATCGTTACTGGATGAATGATAATAGCCTCAAATACAAAGCTAAAACAGAAAAATCATTAGAGCTCATGCATCAAGCGATGAGTGACCTACTCGAACAACAATATACCGCTGAAGAATACTTAATCATTAAAAATAACTGGGTAAATGTAAGTAATTTCATTAAAAAAACTGCACTTATAGAAAAAGGCTACACCGACATTGCACTGATTGCTTCTTATCGTGTTTTTTTAGATAAAATGCGCTTAGCAATGCTAAAAAGATATCATAAAAATCCACCAACATCAGACATATCTAATCTCCTTATGCTTTTTGACAGAGTGATATCTACGTATGTTGAAATCAATACCGATGTCTTTGGTTCCTTCATTCGCAGCGCGACAGACGATGATATGAATCTCATAAAATTAGCCAAAAACATCAATCTCAGCCTGGATAGTATTGCCAAATCAGAGAGTATTTCAAAAGAAGATTTAAAGTTAATAAATACAAAATGGAATTTTATTCGTCATATTGTCACAGACAGTAATAGTCAGTCACTGCCTTTTATTGTTTTATTAAATGGTCAAAAAATAATTAAGACTATTGAACACTATCATGAGCCTAGATAGTATTTTTGTATCTCAATAAAAATGAAGACAAGTACTGTTTTGCTTGCTCTGTATGACAGTCATTCGAGCTAAATTTATTGAGTGTGTTCGAAATGCACATATCTTCATTCATACAAAATGATGCTTTTATGATCATAACCTTGGCAGTATGATGCTCACTTTCTGATATCTCAGTTATTTCTACTACACCTAAACCAACGTCGGCAAAAGAAAGGATAATTTCTTGCTTTATAGCTACAGGCAATAATAAGTACGCTACCCCCTCTTTTGTTAATAACTTAGCAATGGATGCGCATAAGTCTTTATATGTCAGGCAGTCTGTATGCCGAGCAATATGCCTAAGACTGTTATCTGAACTCGTCGGACTGTGCTGAGAAAAAAACGGTGGATTACAGATAATCAGATCGTATTGTTCATTCGATTTAACTAATGATTTATCCGCAAAGCTCTGGATATCTTGATGCACGATGTTTAATAAAGAATGCCAAGAACTAGCAGAAAAATTTTCGGCAGCCTCTTCTGCACCTTCTTGAGTAATTTCTACAGCCGTAATGGATTCAACAATTGTAGGGGATATTTCAGAGCATTTCTGCGCTTGCATTAAAGATAACAAGCCCGTTCCTGCACCAATGTCTAAAATTCGTTTCGCATTAGCAACGGGAATGAAAGCACCAAATAATAAGCTATCTGAACAGACTTTCATTCCCGAGACTGTTTGCTTAACAGAGAATTTCTGTAATTTAAAAGTAGACACGTTTTAGTCGCCTTAATGTTTAATATTATTTAGACGACTCACATCGCATACTTTAGAGCATGAAAAACCCAATGCTGTTCAAGGGTTCCTGAAAATAGCTGCGATTGTGGCCCAATCGCATATAACGCGACATCTTCGCCACCATGGGTTTCATAGTCCATGGGCACAAGAGCCGCTTGCCGGTAATTAGGATCATCTTTGGCTAAAGTATTTTCGCTTAAATGATCTTGGCCTGAGCCATGAATTGCGCCAGGACCATCACGATACCCTAAGGAAGTATAAGGATGGCCAGCCATATCTAAACTGGCATTGCTCTGCGGATACCCTTTTGCATCATTAGACACAACATCACCCAGTATCGGATTTCCACGCGTAGCATAACCCGCCAAGGTTAAGGTGTGACTATGATCTGCGGTAACTATGATTAATGTCTCTTGAATATCAACCTGAGTTAACAACCACGCCACCGTTTCATGCAACTCTTGTGTTTCGGTTAAGGCTTTATAAGCGGTGCCATCGTGATGACCATGATCAATTCGCCCTGCTTCTATTACTAATGCATAGCCTTGTTTATTTTGCTGCAAACGCGCTAAAGCGACTTCTGTCATCTGCTGTAACGACGGCTGCTCTGAAGGGCGTTGATAAACGTAATCCATATGCGAAGCAGAAAATAACCCCAACCAAGGCTTCGTATCATTGACAACGAGTTCGCCTATTGCGGTTAAATCAGCCATTTTCTGTAAGTTTTTTAACTGCGCGACGTTAGCAACGTATTCACCGCGCTGCTGCCACTCGGTGATCAAGTTTCTATGATCACTGCGCTTACCACCGTCTTCTTTTGGTAAAAAATGACGACGACCACCGCCGAATAAAACATCGAGAGAACCCTTGTCATTATCAACATATTGACTGGCAATATCAGTGCAACCCCGCTCTTTTTCAGTTTGAGGAATAGCCTCATCACTCTCCCAATTTCTATCTACGCTATGCGCATAAGTCGTTGCTGGCGTTGCATGGGTTACCCTTGCTGTCGTGATCATCGCGGTACTTTTTCCTTTGGCTTTTGCAAGGTCGATGAAAGTCGGTAAAATTTCTTTTGGCAGCGTACTGCAATCACCACGCTGCACAGAATCTGGCAAACTAATGATACCTTCATCGGTTTTCACCCCTGTCATTAAGGCCGACATAGTCCCTGCTGAATCAGGAGTCTGCAGATCCACGTTATAGGTTTTTATTAACGCGGAATAAGGAAATGCTTCAAAACTGAGTGCAAATTCCTCCCCTAATAAACCTTGCTGCTGGCCGACATAAATTCTGGCCGCAGTGAGTGTGCTTACACCCATACCATCGCCTAAAACAAAGATAATGTTCTTTGCTTTGGTCTTATTAACAAGAGACAGTTCAGTCTTTCTTGTTTCAACCTTTTCTTTCCCTTGCTGATACCATTGCTTAGCGGTGAGTGAATCTTTGATACTGGTTTTTTCGTGACCAAAGCCGTATTCACTAGAGCAAGCCGTTAATAATAGAAGCAGACAAAAAACATATAATACATTCATTATTGAGACTCCCGCATGTTGATATCGTCACTTGAAAGCGCCTGCAACATAGTATGGAAAATTTCATTTTGCTCCATTAATCCTGAGAACAAATAAGCCCCAGGGCCTTTCGCGTGTAGAGCCACATCATCACTGCCGTGGGTTTCTGCTTCTAATGGGATACCCACTTCCTGATGAAAGTTTTTATCTTCACTATGCTCAAAATGTTGCAAGCTCTTTGCTCGCCCAGAGGTCTTGCCATTGGCATAACCCAAAGCGGTATAAGGCAGACCATCCTTAGCGAGCACAACTTCATTATCCTGGTTCTTTGATACCGCTAGAATTGGGTTGCCTCGTTTAGGGTAGCCCGCCATCAAAAAGGTATGGCTATGATCTGCGGTGACAATAATCAAGGTATCTTCATCCTTTGTCATATTATCCGCAATCTGAACACTGTCGGCTAACATCGCTGTTTCTGCTAATGCACGCGCAGCATTGCCTTTATGATGAGCATGATCGATTCGTGCGCCTTCAATGATTAATAAATAATTATTATTTCGAGCCTGTAAATATTGCAGCGCCTTTTTCGTCATCGTTTTCAGTGAAGGCTGCTTATCCGTTCGATCACTTTCAAAATTCATATGCCCGGATGCAAAGACACCCAAAATAGGACCATTTTGAGATGTCTGCTCATTCATCGCATTCCATTTTAGTAAGTCTTTTTGGTTCTTTAATAGTTGACCCGCTGGAAACTGCTGGTTAAACGATGGGTAATAATTTTTGAGTCGAGAGCCCCCGCCGCCTAACGCTAAATCTAACCCTGCTGGAAAAGCATGCTCAATCAGTTGCTTAGCAATAGAATCACAACCATACCAATAAGCATTCGGGTGACGATCATAATCACCCTCCCAGCCTCGATCAGGGCTATGCGCGTAGGTTGCTGCTGGCGTTGCATGAGTGAGTCTGGCCGTGGTGACGATACCGGTATCAAAACCTTGCTGATGCCCCCACTCTAAGAGTGTTTGCTGATGATGTTGCGCACTGCCGTTACAATCGGTTCTATCTTGTTCTGGACCCATACTAATCAGCCCTGCACGAGTTTTAACCCCAGTCATCATCGCACTCATTGTGCCGGCAGAATCGGGAGTTTGCTGATTGCTATTATACGTTTTAATAAGCGCGGTATGAGGAAATGCTTCAAAGTGCAAAAAGTGCTCTTCTCCCAGCTTGCCCTGCTGCTGACCCTGCCAAATTCTAGCGGCCGTTAGTGTCGTAATACTCATACCATCACCGACAAATAGAATGATATTTTTTGCCATAACTCGGCTAGGATTCTGGGATTGAGCTTGAAGGGAGCTAACTTTATCTTTCAGCCACTGATCACCCTGCTGATACCAATGATTTTTGGACACAGCATCAGCACTAACGGTACTGATCAGTTGAGTGAATATGAACAGAGTATAAATAATAGGACGCATGAGGAAAACTCAAAGAATTATGCCGCTATTATGAGGGTTTTATAATATTTTAAAATAAAAAAAGGGCCATCAAAATATTTTGAGGCCCGAGCAAGGTACTCAGCACAGAAATAGAGTCGCTAGATAGTCGGTTTAGAGTCAGGGGCGCCAGTCCCCTTTCTTGCAATGTCTCGTTTAATCATTGCATAAAATCCACCAAAAAAAGCACACGTTAGGAATACAATTAAGATACCTGCAAATACAACTTCATCCATATACATAACTTGTACCTCTACTATCCAGTTCTAATGTTTAGTTTTCTATATCGCAGCAAGCTTAGGGTTAATCACTTAAAGATTGTTGCTTAATGATTCGATAGACTTAGATTAGCAAGCGCTAAAAGGAAGGATTTGATATGGATCAATTTATAAATGACATAATGACAAGCCGAGCACGAAAGTTGATCTAGATCAAAAATAAATCGACTGAATGATACTTTACGATAATTTTTTGCATTTGCATGAATCGTTTAATTCTCTCGTTTAATAAAGGCATTAGCCTTGCGCTAAAATTCTTTTTACCAATTTATTAATAAGCTGATCTTTTATCTTTTCACGAGTCTCTGCCCGTAACCGCGCCATTAATTGCTGATCAATTCTCATTAAGATACAAATATCTTGCGCGCGCACATTAGACGTTCTTGGGGTTTCAGAAAGAAAACTAATTTCGCCAAAGAACTCCCCAGGGGTTAATTCGAAAATAGGCTTATTACCTTCGCAATCCATGACCTCAACCGTACCAGACAATATGATATAAAAAGAACGCTCCATAGAACCTTTTAATACAATTGATTCTTTTGGCCGAGCAACCACAAAGCTATCCTGCTCTGTGGCCAAGCGCTCACGCTCATCCGGCATACAGTTTCTAAAAAAAGGGATTTTCTGTAAAACCATCTGAATATGGGCATGACTTAAGCCCGCTGTTTTTTTCATACTTTATCCTGACTTACGTACAAAATTCATCTCAATTGTGAACCTCATAATAGTAAGGATAGTTTTTTGAGCCATACTAACCTAGTATTTTGAATTATTTTTTCTTTCACGACGAACAGGATAATATTGTGAACGAACATTTTCTCGCCTCTCTGCTTGCCCTCAGCTTATTAAGCGCTCCTCTTTTCGCAGCTGATGAGGATACCGCAGCTGCAGTAGAACCCACAGCCAGCGCGAATGAGACCAGCAGTATTGAGGCTGAGTCACAGCCTTCTCCTGAGCCCATACCAGCAGAGAATGGAGCATCAACCGCTCCGGCTGAACCCATATCAGAACCCATATCAGAACCCATATCAGAACCCATCGTTGAACCCATCGTTGACCCCATCGTTGAACCCATCGTTGAACCCATCGCTGAACCCATCGTTGAAGCCGAAGTAAATTCCCAGCTAACTGAATTAATAAAACTTATCGAAGGCTCTAAATTCGAGCCCGCCTACGTACTAGGCTTAAGTATGAACTCTGAATGGGAGGGTGATGAACAATTTGATTTCAATTTCGCACTCGCAGCCGCCCAAACAGGGCATTACAACCAAGCAATTTTTGCTTTTGAACGACTTGTGGAAAATCACCCAAACAACTTACGCTTTCGTTTAGAATTGGCACGCTGCTACTTTTTCTTAAATAATCTGCCCGCTGCCGAACGCGAATTTAATGTTGTGACCAACAGCAAGCCACCGAAAGAAGTTCAACAGCAAATCGATCGTTTTTTAAATACCATCGCTGAACAAAAACAGCAAGTCAGCCAATCTTGGGGCGCAGGTGCTGGTATTGCACTAGGTTATGATTCCAATATTAATGCCGCTGCCGACATTGATACCATTAATGCTACTTTTTACGATAATAATAACGTATCCGTCTTAACTGGCTCCCTAGTATTAGACGATGAGCAGAAATCGACTGCCAGTAGCTACTATCAACTACAAGGCTATGGACATTTTAGACAACCACTGTCAAAACGCTCTAGCTTAGACGCTAGGGTATTGGTATCACAAAAAGATAATTCCGTTAATAATGATTACGACCTTACTAACCTTTCCGTTAACGGTGGTTTGACCTTGTTACGCAGTAATCACAGCATTCGCCTCGGAGGGATTGCTCGTCAATATTGGTTAGCCGGCGAAACCTTACAAAATCAGTTACTGGCAAATCTTCGCTGGCAATGGTTTTTCGCGCCGTCATGGAAAGCTCATGCCGAACTCGAAGCCGGCCAACAAGACAATAGCCAAAATGACGCCCTAGATTTTAACCAATGGCAAAGTAAGTTGGGCATTCAACGTCAGCACAGTAAAGGCTTCGCACAAAATTTACAGCTAGGCATTGGCAGCAACATGGCAAAAGACAGCGAAAATGATTTTCAAGGAAGCAATTATTTTAGCCTTGGCTATCAAGCTCAAAAAACGCTGACGGATAAACAACAAATATATGGCCTAGCGAATTTCCGTAATAATTCTTACGCTTCGGACTTTGCCGACGACGACCTATTTTTTGCGGGTAAGCAACGCGAAGATAACCTGATGCAAATCACTGCCGGCTGGGTTTACAGCCTAATGCCGACGACGGCGGTTAAACTGCAAATCAATCACAGCACAAACCAAAGCAATCTCGAACTGTACGATTATCAGCGTACGTTAATTGAAGCTGGCTTGACCCTAGCATTTAAATAAAGGAGCTCTTATTATGCAAAATATTCAAGTCTACTCAATCAAATACTTTCTGCCAATTTTCCTATTTAGCTTGGTCTGCAGCAGTTTGCTATTATCCAGCCCAACCTTCGCTGCCGATATTGCAGGTCGTATTATTATGACCCGAGGTGATGTGCAAGCTATTAATGATGAAGGCACAGTACGTCAACTTAAACGTCGCGACTCAATTTATAGCCATGAAATTATTAAAACAGGCAAAGAAAGCAAGGTCCAAATTCGCTTTATTGATAATGCTTTATTAGCACTAAAAGCAGAGTCAGAGTTAAATATTAAAGCTTATGTTTATTCAGCAGTTGATGAAGCAGATAACCAAGTTTTAATGGAATTAGTCGCCGGTGGTTTCAGAACATTAACAGGGCAAATTGGCAAAGGTAATAAAGCCGCTTATAAAGTCGATACTCCGGTTGCGAGTATCGGTATTCGAGGAACACTTTATGATGTGCAAATTTCTGTTGATAAAATTTTAGCGGGAGTTTGGAAAGGCGGCATTTCGCTAGGCACAGCACAAGGTCAATTTGATTTAGGCCTAGATTCAAACTTTGATTTTGGGGAAATTTCATCCAGTGGCGTATTTACTGGGCTATTAACTCCACCACAAGCTTTCACGCCACCAACGCCTCGTCGCAAAGCAGGCCAAACGGCGGAAAATAATAATGAAAGTGGCCAAGTGGGTAAATTCAGCAACAATACACCTAAAAACGCAGCAACCAATAATACACAACCCGTAGAAGTACGCTTTAATCATAATGATATTCCAAGCCCATTCGAAAGAGAGGGCTCACCTGATGAGTCAATCAAAGACAGCGATCGATTTAAAGAAACCGATCCTAATCCTATCGATCCTGACCCTATTGATCCAGATCCTATCGATCCTGGCAATCAAACACCCAGCACCAGCCCAGATGCGCGCTTGACAGATACCGAGATGGATCAACTTATTGCCGGCAATACGCTAGCCATTCTTTTAGGCAGTAACAATCAAAATATTGCCATTGCATTAAACACCGATGGCACAGGAGAAACTTTCTTTCTCGCCCCGAGTATCGAAGCAGATGGCACAAGAAACTATGAAACCATACGCCGCGGTGATGCTACAGAAGCTGATTTTACTAATCTACAGCCTTGGAGTGACAAAGTAAGCTGGGGCATTTGGCAAGGTACCAGTGAAAATCCAATTGAGCGTTATACCGAATTTAATGATAACCAAAACTTCACCCCATTAGAAAAAGACTTATTTTACATGCTTGCTCAACCTGCAACGTCAGCACAGCTTAACGCAGGTATTGTAGCCGGTACGATGAACTTCTCGACCAATACCTCTGGCTTAAATGCAGGTCAAACCGATTATATTGCCAACAGTAATACCGGCATGGTTAGCAATATAGAGGCCCAATTTGATCTGACCGCCAGTGCAGGAAATTATTCGATCAGTAACGTTTCTTTAAACGTCGATATTGATACTAATAGTGAGTTAGCAGGAGCTGAACAAAGCTGGAATATGCAAGCTGAAACGGGGCAGATCAATGGCTCGGGTATTAGCGTCGACAATTTAACCGGAAGCCTTATCACAATGCAAAGCGAAGCTTCAGTCGACGCCAGCGGAACATTAAACGGCTTATTATTAGCACCAAGTTCAGGCAATACCGCTATTGATACCTTTGTTGGAGGTTTTGATCTTTCAACAAACGATGGTATCAATCATGCTGGAGGCATAATCATACTGCAAACTGGGCAATAATTTGAGCAGCCACATACCAGAAAATATATTATTTACTGGTATGTCTAAATACCCCATCCCAATCTTGCGCGAGTTCCTGCTCGCGTAAATCTTGAATTCGATCTAAGTATACTTGATACAATTTCTTCTCAGAAAAATCCTGTTTCAATCCTTCCAATTTACTGATCGCTTGCTCCCAGTTTTGCTGCAAATAATCTGTATATGCTAACGAAAAACGAGCAACCTCATCTTTCTGCTGACGACTGACATTAGCGGCAAGACCTAGCGGTTGATAAACGCCAATCGGTTCATCCTTTCCTTTCACTTGGATACGATCGACAAAAGAAAATACAATATCTGGGCACAGCTCCGCAGTGCGCTCGCCAACTAAAATATCCGCACCATAAAATTTAGTAATACTTTCAAGCCGTGAACCTAAATTTACAGCATCACCCAAGACCGTATAAGCGCGACGATAAGACGACCCCATATCGCCAACATTCATTGTGCCACTGTTTAGACCCACGCCAATTTTTATCTCTGGCAAGCCCCTAGCCATGAACTCAGTGCTAATAATTGCGGTCATACGCTGCATTTCTAATGCCGCTAAAATTCCATGATGAGCATGCTGCTCATCTTCAATCGGAGCCCCCCAGAATGCCATAACCATATCACCAACATATTTGTCGATGGTGCCCTCATTATCAAAAATAATTTTAGTAATCGGCGTGAAATATTGGTTTAACATAGCCTTTAAATCTGCTGCCGATAAATGCTCAGATATGGTGGTAAAACTTCGTATATCTGCAAATAAAACCGTCAATTCCTTACTGTCTCCTGTGAATTGATAAGCATCAGGGTCGGCTAACATACGTTCAATATGTGCTTGCGGAACATACTGATTAAACATGCCTTTTAATAATCGACGGCTTGAGTTTTCACGAAAATATCCATACGCCAAATTTAATAACGTGAGCGCTAAAATCAATAACACGGGGCTCGCAACCGGAAGATCTAAATGATAAACATGCCATAAATAAAAGTTGCCACTAATAATAATAGCCAGCGTTAATATACTCAGTACCACAGAGGCAACTGGGCCTAGTTTAGGCAACCAGAGTGATAACAACGCTCCCAAAAAAATCAAAATAGACAAGGTTAAACCTGCTTCCCATTCTGGTCGATAAGGAAACTCACCCGATAATAAAGAGCGAATAATATTAGCGTGTACCTCCACACCAGGGTACTGAGTGCCCACAGGCGTCGCACGTAAATCTGCTAACCCAATCGCGGAAGTACCCACCAAAACAATCGCACCTTCCAAGGCTGTCGCATCAATTTTTTTCTTTAAAACATCCGTTACTGACAGATAAGGAAAACTGCGTTTCTTACCTCTAAATGGAATAATAACTTGGCCATTCACATCGGTGCGTGCCTTTTGTCCACCCGCTAAGACCGACGTCATAACATCGACACTGCCTAGTGGTAAGGTCTCTATTTCTAATTTATTGACAAATAAATAACTCATCACCGTCGCTAAAGACAGTGAGGGATATAAGGCATCACCGTGACGTATCACTAAGGGAGAGCGGCGAATAACACCATCAGCATCGGCAAAGGTAGAAACAAAACCCGCACCTGCCGCAGCTTGTTGCAACAAGGCTAAATTCGCTGCATAACCAGGTTTGGTAATGGATACCAGACGGTTTTTTTGTTCTTCCGTTAGCTGATAGCTAGGAGCGGGCAATTTGCCGACCTGAATATTGACTTGATCTTGAAAAAAATACCCTAGCACAACGTCCATATCACTTATATGGCTAGAAAAATTTTTATCACCATCCGCAATATCAAGCCAGTATTTAGGGATTTTCCAATCAATTTTATTATTGCTTAAATGCTGGTTTACTTCAGTAACGGGATTTCGTTCGGGTTCAGAAAACACCACATCAAAAGCCACAACAATAGCCCCATATTCTGTCAGTATCGTAACAAGCTCGGCCAATTTATGGCGACTCCAAGGCCAGCGCCCTTCATTTGCTAGCGATTTTTCGTCGATATCTAAAATAATTATTTTATGTTCAGCTTCTTTTTTTTCTGATTCGCCAATAATCTCCAGCGCACTGTCTGATAATGCTGTTTCTTGTTTCGTCAAAGAAAGTGAAGCATTAAACCGCGTATCATAAAAAAGAAAGTCGAGACGATTTAACCAGTGGTTATCATTTGAATTAATGCTTAACCCTAGGAATATCAAATAAGCCGATAGCAAGATACCAATATACGCTGAGACTCTTTGCTGCGGAATTCGAAACCCTGTCATGATGGTGCTCCAACTGAAAACTTCTATTTAGACGATAGCGCCTAAATGATATGCCCTAGATTACATAGATTAAGAATAGCAGTCTATCGGCATGCAGCCACGCGGAGATAATGGGAGAGATAACAAAAAAAACCTAGATGAATACCTAGGTTTTTAAGGAGGTGAACGCATAATTACTAATATTTATTTTACGACAACTTTGATAGGCGGTAACGTAATTGACGAGGAGTTAAGCCCAATATTTTAGCCGCCATGGTTTTATTACCACCACATTTCTCCACTGTTTGCTGAATTTCACCTAATTCATTTTCATTCACTCTTTGATAAGGACGTGAATATAAGGTTTGAAAATTAGGAACGACCTGTGTCGCCATCGTATGCGCTAGCTGAGCACAAACAAACCACAGCTCTTGCAAAGGAAGACTACCGGCGATGACATTACGCAGATCTAATACCAAAACGGCAAGCGTAGTTTGACGCAAACGCAGGGGCACTAACAAACAATGATCACGGTGACTAAAATCAATAGGAGATAGCGCTTCACGATTAAACGCCTCTGGTCGCTCTGATCCCTCACGAATAACTAAGACAGAGCCTGACTCAAATGCGCGGCATAACGAATGCTGGACTGCAAAACTATAGATACCGTTCTCTACTTGGCGAGAGCAATGTTTAGCTTGAAAGCGGTTCGATGCATCTGGGATTGCAATACTGATGTTATCAATGGTCGTCATACTAACCATCAATTTTAATAGTTTCTGAATTGTATGATCATCATTCTGACGGGCTTCTAAAACGCTGCTTAATTGCGCCATCCAGTCAGTAGGTACATCGATTTTATTAACAACATGTCGGTAGTTTTGAATTTTAGCTACATCATACATAAGCTCACCTCCGGTTAGTGATAAAGCTTGTATCGCAACTTTCATACCAACAATTAAAGACCAATAAAATAGGCTAGATTCAGGTACTTTTACAGAGAATCATGCATAATTTGCCTCTTTTTAAGCCACCTAATTATGACTAGGCCCTAATTAGGTGCAGTTATATAAAATCACTGCCCTACCATCAAAACACTTTACGCAACTCCAGGATCATCATTGGGTAGATATTCTTTCTGTAGCCAGCGGGAGAACATACGACAAGCATCATGACTGGTAAAAATTCCCGCCAAACGCCCCTCGCGTAAAACAACAGCAGCATCCCAAGCTTCTTCTGCCATTTGATCGAGCACTTCATCTAAGCGTACATGCAGATCAACCACATAAATACGGCGTCGACAGATATCGCCAACGGTTAGCTCAGTAAATTCTGTTGTCGGATGTCCTGGCATTTGTGCCAACTTAATATCCGCAGTAGATAGCAGCCCAACCACCTCATGGTTAACGACCACTGGCAGGTGATTAAACTGCCTTTCTGCCATTATTTTTATGGCATCATTAATGGCTGTGGATTCATCAACCAGTTGAGGGAAAGGTGTCATTACCTCAGTTAATGTGGGCATGTGTCGCATAGCAGCGTGCTCCTTACACTCCGATTCGACCGAGGGTATCCATAATCTGACGCAGTATTCCTGCCAGAGTTGGGTGTTCTTGCTCAAACTCAACAGCTTGCTGCTCAATACGATCAGACAAGTCCTGTGATATATCCTCAACACTGCCTGAGCCAGATGCCACGTTCACATCGGTCAGTACTTTCTGCAATAGCGCTTGGCTTTCAGCATCAATGCTATCTTGCTGCGTCAGTTGTTCATGCACTTGAGTTAATAGTTCGTGTAACTTTTTATCAGCCATAAAGATCTCCTTTTTATACAGTGTAGAACGCTAACAATAAAAAGACTTAATTCAAATCAAGTTTGAAGGTTAAAAGCCTCATTAGTCAGTCTTTAAAATCAAAATTTTCACTATGCCGTAAAATACCAAGAAAAGAGTTTAATTAACAAGGTATCCACTATCGGCGAGAACCCATAGGCTTACTAAATATCGACATGATCAAACTTGGCCTGACCTAGATCGTTGAAATACGGTGTTCCAAATAAATACAACTGCATCGATTGGGCAGCGAGATCCGAATCAAAACGCATAACCACCTTACCACTTATATAGGGCGTAAGTGCTGCCAATATTCGCACAGCAAGCTCTTTATCAGCGGCGGCACAAATCAATAACATCCCTTCATCAGGTTGAGTGACAGCCGGATTAGCCTCTTGTTTTACTCCCCCTATGTCATAGCGTTCCAGCGCACTACCAATGCGCTGCACCAATTGATCCCGCTCCGTCGATCCAGGCTCTGCCCATACCTCTAACTGCGTTCTTAACTGTTTAAAATCAGCCGCATATTCACTGAGGGATTGAAGTACCTGTTGTCGTGGCATTTTCAAAGAAGGGTTCCATTTAGGCTTCCAATCTACTGCCGGAGTGGTAGTAATAACTGCTAATTCAAGCAGCATTCCTGCGGGCGAGTTCTCAAGTATTTCTGGCTGTAAGAGTTGGTCATTATCACGATCACCAAATAGCGCAATAAGCAGAATTATTACGAATAAAATAGGCATCAGCAACCAAGCCTGTCGTTTGGTTTTGTTGTGTTCGATATAGGCGTCATTAACCATAGTTTCTCACTTAACTGAGGAATTTATTTTGCTACTGACACTCTGGCAGTTTTTTAAATTTTGCTCTGTACGCTAGAGCACCTTGGCAAAGAAATCAGCGAACTTGCAGAGTATCGATTGTTATACTTACTTATTGTCATAGACGTGGTACTACTGTGTGCGCTGTCGCACAGAGTGCAGAGTAAAAAACAGTGCAATAAAAATACAAAGATCGACAGTCGCTCACCCGATTAAATAACATCTAAAATCAATGCACGATCTTCTAAAGAGCACTATATGACTAGCATTAAAGGTGTGACACCGACTAGGCCACATTTAAATAATCATCTACTAGCAGCACTGCTAGTAGAAGTGCAAGATCGTTTATTTCCTCATATTGAACTGGTGAAATTAGAACTAGGCCAGGTCATCTACGAGGCAGGTACTACCCTTGATTATGTGTATTTTCCTACCGATTCGATTGTGTCTCTGCTGTATGTGATGGAAAGCGGTGCGTCAGCGGAAATATCGGTCGTGGGCAATGAAGGACTTATCGGCATTGCGTTGTTCATGGGCGGTGATAGCACGTCAAGCCGAGCCGTGGTGCAAAGCGCTGGTCACGCTTATAGGCTTAAAAGTGCTGTGCTCATAGAAGAGTTCGAGCGCCATGGGCACTTATTGGTGCTATTGCTTCGTTATACCCAATCATTGATCACTCTAATGGCTCAGACTGCTGTGTGTAATCGCCACCATTCCATTGACCAGCAGTTGTGCCGCTTACTGTTATTGTCGTTGGATCGCTTACCTGATAATCACGTGATCATGACTCAAGAACTCATCGCGAATATGCTGGGCGTGCGCCGGGAAGGCGTGACCGCGGCAGCCGGGAAATTACAGAAACTGGAAATCATTGATTATCACCGTGGTCATATTACGGTGCTCGATAGACCTAAACTCGAACAGTTGAGCTGTGAGTGTTATGCCGTTGTAAAGCGCGAAACCGATCGCCTGCTTCCCTATCAGGTCGCAAGCGTCGATTAATTAATTATGCGAATCTAATTCTGCCTTGGCATAAATTTGATCGAGCACATAACTCAGCACACCACCGGCCAGATAGTATTTTACCTCAACGGCGGTATCCAATCGTGACTGCAATTTTATAGGTCGCACTTCACCTGAAGGATAATAAATCGTAGCAGCCACTTCTTGCTTTGGCAGTAGTGGTTCATCCAGCCCGACAATATCGAATGTTTCTTCACCGCTAAGTGACAGTGTTTTTCGAGTTTCACCGGGCATAAACTGCAAAGGCAATACCCCCATGCCGACCAAGTTAGAGCGATGAATACGTTCAAAACTTTCCACAATCACCGCCTTCACCCCTAGCAACAAGGTGCCTTTCGCAGCCCAATCACGACTCGAACCCGTGCCGTATTCTTTGCCCGCAACCACTACGGTATCGATATTTTTTGACTGATAGAGCATGGCCGCATCGTAGATAAAGCGAGGCTGATGTTCACCTTGCATGCGGGTATATCCCCCTTCCAGTTCGGGTGTCATTTCATTGCGAATACGGATATTACCGAAGGTACCTCGCACCATAACCTGATGATTTCCGCGTCTGGAACCATAAGAATTAAAGTCTTTCTCAGCAATTCCTTGAGCACGTAAATACTGTGACGCGGGGCTGTCTTGTGGAATAGCACCCGCAGGCGATATATGGTCTGTGGTCACTGAATCCCCCAGCATAGCCAACATAGGCGCCTTGATAATGTTAGAGGATTTACCCCGATAACGTTCTTCAAAAAATGGGGGCAGCTGAATGTAAGTCGAGTCCGCCGTAAACTCATAGGTGGCACCACGACCACTATCAATGGCACGCCAACGTTCATCACCAGCGAATACCGTACTGTATTCTTTGTTAAACATCGTGCTAGTGATGGCCTGCACCAGCTCAGCAATTTCAACATTCGTCGGCCATATATCTTTTAGATAAACAGGCTGGCCGTTATCATCATTGCCCAGTGAATCACGACTTAAATCTATCCGTGTTGTTCCTGCTAACGCATAAGCAACGACCAGTGGTGGTGAAGCAAGCCAGTTGTTCTGCACCAGTGGATGAATACGGCCTTCAAAGTTGCGGTTTCCTGACAGCACTGAACTGACGATCAAATCATTCGCCGCGATCGTCGCTTCCACCACTTCTGGTAATGGCCCGGAGTTACCGATGCAGGTAGTACAGCCATAACCAACAAGGTTAAAGCCGAGTTGATCCAGCGGTTCTTGTAATTCAGCCTGCTGCAAATATTCTGTGACGACCTTGGAACCCGGCGCCAACGAGGATTTAACCCATGATTTACGTTGCAGACCTTTAGCCAAAGCGTTGCGGGCAACCAAACCCGCTGCAATCATTACCGCAGGGTTTGATGTATTCGTGCAGGAAGTAATCGCGGCAATCACCACATCACCACATCACCATGGTGCATCGCGACCTCACTACCCGCCAAGGGGTATTCCGTATGCAACTGCTCAGCCTTACCCGCTAATTCAATAGAATTGTCGACAGCGGTTTTTAATTCAGTAACGGGCACTCTATCTTGTGGCCGCTTGGGTCCCGCCAAACTGGGCTTGATGGTGGTAAGATCTAAGCGTAAAGTCGCCGAAAATCAGGCACTAAAAAATGCTCGTCACGCCACAGTCCCTGCGCTTTGCAGTAAGCCTCAACCAATTCAATTTGTTCTTCATCACGACCGCTTAAACGCAAATAATTAATCGTCTGTTTATCCACAGGGAAGAAACCACAGGTCGCCCCATATTCCGGTGCCATGTTGGCGATCGTCGCGCGGTCGGCAAGGGGTAAATGATCCAGACCCGCACCATAAAACTCGACAAATTTACCCACCACACCATATTCACGCAGCATCTCTACCACCGTTAATACCAGATCAGTCGCCGTAATACCCTCCAGTAACTGCCCAGTCAGCTCAACACCGACAACATCAGGAATTAACATTGAGATCGGCTGACCCAATATGGCAGCCTCAGCTTCGATCCCCCCCACACCCCAACCTAATACGCCAAGGCCATTAATCATCGTGGTGTGACTATCCGTGCCTACCAGCGTATCGGGATAAGCGAAACGTTCTCCGTCTTTATCTTCGGTCCATACCACTTTCGCCAGATATTCTAGATTCACCTGATGGCAAATACCGGTTCCTGGTGGCACCACACTGAAGTTAGCAAACGCGCTTTGGCCCCATTTTAAAAACTGATAACGCTCATGATTGCGCTGCATTTCAATCGCCACGTTTTCTTCGAAGGCGCTTTCACTGGCAAATTTATCGATACTAATCGAGTGGTCGATGACCAGATCTACTTTGGTTAAAGGATTTATGGTCTGTGGATCAATGCCTCGTTTTACCAAGGCATCGCGCATTGCGGCTAGATCGACTACCGCGGGTACACCGGTAAAATCTTGCATCAATACCCGTGCAGGATGATAAGCAATTTCCTGCTCACTCGCCTTGCCGCCACTGGCAGCCAGCGCTTCAATGTCATCGCGACGACAACTTAGGCCATCTTCATTGCGCAGCATATTTTCCAGCAGAATTTTTATTGTCTGCGGCAGCCGGGCAATTGTTTTATGCGAGGCCAGCTCCCCGCCATTAATTGCAAAGTAACGAAACGGCTTATCGTTAACGGTTAATGTACTGAGAGTATTAAAAGTATTATCGGAGTTTTTCATATTTTTCCTTGGCAAATAATTCAGCCTCTAAGTGAGTCGCTAAGATTGGAGAAAGCGTTCTCGTAAGCTGCTTATTCGTCTCAATTAAGTAACACTGGTAATCACGGGGCTGAGCAGCATCTCAAATAAAATACAAATTAACTGTTACACAAAGTTGTTGAGCAATAAGCTCTGCTTTGGGTGTGTTAAATATTTATTGACCACCATGTCTTAATTCAATTTAGTGAGAAAAACCCAAGCTGTCTGTGCGATATCGAACCGACAATAACGCCAATAAGATTAAAATGGAGAAATTGCTGCATTGGAGAAGGTTAGCAAGCGTAATGAATAGTCTATTCTCACGCTAAGATATCTGCCATATATGTAGCTATCAGCACATTAGCTGCACCCTTCCAATAAGCGTGAGCAGATCCAACACAATTCAATAAGGATAATTAAAATGAGCGAACGTCAAAAGCACGTAGACACTATGAAAGCAAAAATTGATGAATGGAATAATGATATCAATGAAATAGAGAAAAAAGCCAAAAATGCCAGTTCGGACCTAAATGAAGAATATCAAAGCCAAATCAGTGCGCTTAAAAAACAGCGGGATGAGGCCTTTGTTAAGCTTGAAGAAATACAGAATACAACAGATAGCGCGTGGCAAGATGTTAAAAGTGGAGCCGAAGATGCATGGGATGCCATCAGCCATGCGTTTAGCTCAGCCAAAGAAAAATTATTCGATAAAACCCGATCAAAATAAACTTTTTAGTCAATTCATCGTAGTTTATTGTATTGATAGCCAGCGTCCAGTACGAGGGGATTAACCCTTTACTGGTTTGACGCTAGAGCTTATATCATTCGGGGCCGAGAACCTCGTATGACCTCATTAAGCACTAAAAATCAAAAGCCGCATTAGTCAGCTTTTAAATTCAATGTAAGACTATTCCATAAAATACTGCAGAAAGAGCTTAATTAAAAAGCCCAGCATGCCTAAGCCCAATGCGATAAACAAAATAAAATTACCGAATTTTCCGGCATTTGATTTCTTACCTAAATCATAAATGATAAAAAACATGAAAGAAATCAGCACGGCAATGCCGATATAAAGCGACCAAGTTTCAAATTGCTCTGTTGTCATAATTACACTTCCAACCACACCCTAGAAAATCGGCGACATAGTAACCATTCAACCGCCTGAATACTAGCCAAGCATTCACTATGAATGTCACTGAGTCTTGAAATAGCAGGATAATGTTATTACTTTTTGTACTATGATGTTCGTCAATAATAATGACCCTAAGTGGCTGATAAAAACTATGCATTTCACTAAACAACGCTCTAACCTATTCATGCTCTTACTGAGTTTATGCCTAACCAGTGTGACGATTCAGGCGAAAGAACTTCCAACTCGTAGCTTTTGCATCTTTGACCCTATTGGTGAAAAAGGCCCAGCTTATCAAGGCATGCTGGATTATAAAGCCGCCGCTCTCGCGTGGGGAGTAATGCTCGATTTAACCGTTCATACCAACGAAGCCGTCGCCTTAGCCGACTTCAAAGCAGGACATTGTGATGCTGTCGGTCTAACTGGCACACGTATTCGCCCGTTCAATAAGTTTACCGCCACCATTGAAGCCGTAGGCGCCATTGATGACTACGATCAAATGCGTAAGCTTGTCGGCATGCTAGCCAATCCAAAAGCCAGTAAGTACATGATTGAAGGCGATTATGAAGTGGCTGGCATCATGCCTGCTGGTGCGGTATTTGTATTCGTGCGGGATAAAGCCATTAACTCAGTTGAAGCCGCTGCTGGTAAGCGTCTTGCTACCATAGATTATGATGTTGCCTCAGTAAAAGTTGTTAAGCACATTGGAGCCACCATGGTTCCGGTTAGCATAGCGACATTTGCCCCGCGCTTTAATAATGGTTTTGTGGATCTGGCCTATGCACCTGCCATCGCTTATGAGCCGTTTGAAATGTACAAAGGTCTCGGCGATAAAGGTGGAATATTACGTTTTAATCTTGCTCAAATGAACGGTCAATTAATTCTAAGAAAAGATCGCTTTCCTGATCAGTTTGGTCAAAAAAGCCGTGAATATGCCTACAGTAATTTCACCAAAGCTTTGCAGCACATTGTCGAAGCCGAAAAGAATATTCCTAAGAAGTACTGGGTAGACTTACCCGCAGAAAAACATGCTGTGTATAAAGAGATGTTACGCCAAGTGCGCATTGAGTTAAGAGATGAAGGCATTTATGACCCTCGTATGTTAAAAATTCTGTTCAAACTTCGCTGCAGAAGCAACCCAGGCCATTATGAGTGTGTGGAAAACATAGAGGGTTAATTTAAATTTGATTCAAAAATCAGATTAACGGCTGTCACTGGTTAAATAAGGCAGAGCATTCCTTGCTTCCCTTATTTAACGCCCAAGCTCCCCACCACTCAATCATATAGGCCCGAGTGGCCAACCAATCCCCACCCAAAATGCCAACATGACTGACCAAACTAATAAAAAGGCCATCGAATAAGGCAGCATCAAAGCAACCAAGGTGCCTACACCGACATTACTCGCATAGCGTTGCATTAATGCCACTACCAAAGGAAAGTAAGGCATTAATGGCGTAATGATATTCGTGCTTGAGTCACCAATACGATACGCCGTTTGTGTAACCTCAGGGGAGATACCATTCAGCATTAGCATAGGAACAAATACTGGCGCCAAAACTGCCCATTTGGCCGAAGCACTGCCCACGACTAAATTAATAGAAGCCGCCATCAAAACAAATAGCACCAAGTTTAATAACATAGGCAGCTGCAAACCCTGCAAGAAACCAGCCCCATTCACGGCTAATACGGCGCCAAGATTACTCCAGCTAAAAAGGCTGACAAATTGTGCCGCAAAGAACATTAGCACCAAATAACCTGCCAAGGTTTTCATCGCCCCTTCCATGCCCTCTACGACCTGATCATAACTACGATAAACACCACTAATTCGGCCATAAACAACTCCACCGACCCCCGCTAATATAGCGATCAAAACCACCAGTCCAGACATAAAAGGTGAGCGCACTATACTGCCGGTCTCAGCATCACGTAGAACACCATTTTCTGGAATGACCATGGCTGCAATCAATAGCGTCATAAGCAGCAAAACAGCCGCAGAAACTTTAAGTGCTTTATTCTCGCACGGTGTCAATAATAGGCTTTGATCACCTTCTTGCTTTAAATAAGCTAAAGGCATTTTAGCTAACGCTGGCTCAACCCACTTATGCGTCACAAAGGTTGCGACCACACTAATAACAAGCGTAGAGACGATCATAAAATAGTAATTTGCCAGTGGGCTGACCTGATACTCACTATCTATTAATTGCGCCGCTTCACTGCTGATACCCGCCAAAATAGCATCCACAGGGCCGACCATTAAATTAGCACTAAAACCTCCCGATACTCCGGCAAAACAGGCAACTATGCCTGCCAACGGAGAACGTCCGGCTAATGAGAAAATGATGCCACTCAAAGGAATGGCAACAACATAGCCCGCATCGACGGCTATGCTCGACAGTACACCGATCATAACGGTGCCAAACGTTAGTGCAGCAGCCGGTAAGCCATGCAACAAACGGCGTAATAATGCCGATAGAAATCCGCTGTGCTCCGCAATCCCCAAGCCCAGCATAACGACTAAAACAGGGCCTACAGGAGCAAAAGTAATAAAGTTTTTGACCGCGTTTTGTAGCCACCAGCGGAGCGCATCAAAAGATAATAACGAGTTAACCTGCAGTACTTCTTGAGTTGAAGGGTGAATGCCTTCCACAACCAGCAACTGGCAAAGTGCAGAAGTAAGGATGATCGCAATAATCAGATAGAAAAATAATAATGCAGGGGCAGGTAAACGATTTCCCAAACGCTCAATCGTTAATAAGCTACGCACCCAAATAGATTCTTTTATTACTGCAGAGATACCTGAGTCTCCAGACACTTTTTTCATAGTGCTTTCCTTTTTAGCATGGCGGTTTACAATCACTTTACCTTGCTATTAAAAGATCACCAACTTTATGGAAAAATTTGATCATTGTATTATCGGTGCTGGCGTCGTCGGCCTTGCCATCGCTTTTAAACTCAGCCAAAAATGGCCCGCTGCGAAAATATTATTAATCGAAGCTCATCAGCAATTTGGCAGTGAAACCAGCAGCCGTAATAGTGAAGTTATTCATGCGGGGATTTATTATCCAGAAAATACTTTAAAGGCAAAGCTTTGCCTAAACGGCCGAGAGCAGCTCTATCAGTTTTGCCAAGATTACGCGGTACCTTATCAGAGTATTGGGAAGTTAATTGTTGCCAGTGATAATAGCGACCTGAACCAATTAGAAAGCATACAAAAAAATGCGCAAAAAAACGGTGTCTTTCTTAACCAATTGAATCAAAAAGAATGCCATGATTTAGAACCTAACGTTAACGCAAAAGCGGCATTAATTTCCCCTGAAACAGGCATTATTGATAGCCATAGCTATATGCAAACCTTACTGACATTGGCGGAACAGCAAGGTGTTTTATACAGTCCAAATACCCGTTTTCTAAGTGCTGAAAAATCGCAACAAGGTTTCCAGGTTCGTGTTAATACCCTCGATGGAGCGTTCAATTTCCGCTGCCAATATTTAATTAACAGTGCAGGACTTCACGCTCCTGATGTTGCGAAAAATATTATCTCATGCAATAGGATAACAACGAATATCCCCACGAACATAACGTCTTCAATTCCTCAGTATCACTTTTGCCGTGGCCAATATTTTAGTTACCAAGGCAAAGCCCCTTTCTCTCATCTAATTTATCCTTTGCCAAATAAAAATACAGCGGGATTAGGCATACATGCGACCCTCGATTTATCTGGGCAAGTGCGCTTTGGACCTGATGTTGAATTTATAAAAACATTGGACTATTCATTGAATGAAAGCCGTAAGAAAGATTTTATACGTGCAATACAGCCCTATTTCCCAACGCTAGACCCTAACAAGCTAGTGCCCAGTTATTGTGGCATTCGTCCTAAATTAACCGGCCCTAGTGAAAGTGCAGCAGACTTTATAATTCAAACTCAGAATGAACATAATATGGTTGGTCTAATTAATTTATTCGGTATTGAAAGCCCAGGTCTGACCGCTAGCTTGGCGATTGCAGATCGTATTAATGAACATATTTTGCAGGCATAAAAAAGCCCTCATTGACGAGGGCTTATTTGATTGCTGTTGGCTATGAAATACTGATTATTAAGTTCGGCTCTTAATTTCGGCTTTTAAATTCGACTCTTAATTTCGAGAGTTCAGTATCAGGTCTAACTGACGTAAAAGCGTAGCTCGAATTGCGTCTTTATCTAGATCTTCAGGTTCTACCAACAGCCCTTCGTATTCAATACGGTGCAATACAGAAATCACGATGGTCGCATCCGCTACCGGATTCGGTGACTGAATCATAGTCAACAAATCGGTTAGTTTTTGAACCAATGCGACTTTATGAACCTGACCTAACTTACGTAAGTGAGGGCTTAGAATAGCTTCATAACGAAATGCTTGCTCAGCAATGAGTGCATCTCTGTGTTCAGTAATTTGTTCTACAACATATTGCGTCATATTATCAGCAATAATTTCTGACATGTCATCTGCGCTTGCCATAGCTTCAACAAACGACTTACCTTCTCCACCAGATATCGGCTGATACAAACGCATAGAGAATTGGTTAACAACCTCCAATGATTGCTCTGCATACAAGGTAAAAGTATCGGTAATCAGTTCTTGAATATCTTTAAAATAATACGTGGTTGCCGCTAGAGGCACTTCAGCTTCTTTAGCAACAGCACGATGGCGTATACCGCGCACACCTTCCCGAATAACAATTCTAAGTGCTGCTTCCAGAATCAAACGTCGGCGTTGCTCACTGCCTGCTCGGCTGGTCTTACGTCCTTGATATTTAACAGCGCTACTCTGTTTTGAATTCTGTTCTGAATCTGATGACTGCGACATCCTGCTCCTCAAATACACAAAAACTTTATTTAATGTTTACATTATGAATCAAAATTGCACAGAAACTAAACTACTATCGGTCGAACAACCGTACCAGTAAGTGTTTTTCACTCTTTAGGATGATCGCCTGTTCCAGTAATGACTAGCAAGTTTATGATACTTCTGATAAATATAGAACCATAGTACACATATAAGAATAATAATATCTATCATCGGCTGAAAAGAATTACCGATCCTAAACAACGGAACCTAATCATGATAAAAAAAACACTCGCCCTAGCAATCGGTCTCACCAGTGCACAGCTTGTTATGGCACAAGGTTTTTATGTTGATGAACAGTCAGCCTTACGCTTAGGGGATGCTTTTTCCGGTGGTGCAGCCCAAGCCGATGATGCCTCAACCGCCTTTTATAACCCTGCTGGCCTAACCCGCTTAAAACAAAAACAGCTCACCATTAACCTGTCGGCAATCTCAGTCACATCCGAATTTTCAGGCGCATCAACCACCTTGGGTGGCGCCACCGTGAATGGCAAAGATGTCAGTGCAGAAGCACTTGATGTTTTACCGTCTATTTATTTTTCAGCCCCAATGAGTGAAAAGTTTGTCTTTGGTGCTTATTTAAACGCACCTTATGCAACAGGAACTGATTTTGGTGATGATTCAGTGGGGCGTTATTTTGCAACTGAAAGCAGTATTACCGGCATTGATTTTGGAACAGCACTCGGTTTTCAAGTCAGTGATAACCTTTCATTCGGCATTAGCATGATCATGCAATACTTGAGCGCAACGGTTGCTCAAGCGATTAATACCAGCGCTGCGTGTAAAGGCGCAGAATTACAAGGTGACCTAGGCCCGTTCTCTTGTCCAGATTTAGGTATTGCTGATGCTGAACTGGGTAATACCCCCTACGATAGCCAATTTGAAATGCAAGGTGATGACCTAAATATTGGTTTTACTCTGGGCATGCTGTACGAATTCAGCCCTAATAGTCGCCTCGGTTTACATTACAAAAATCGCATCAGTCATGACCTACAAGGTAATGCAACGTTAGAAGTTCCTACGGCCGCAGAAACGTTTGGCAATCTCGCAGGTCTTGTCGATACCAAAGCCAAAGGCACTGCCACCTTAGAAACGCCTAGCCAAGCCAACCTTAGCTTTTATCAAGGTTTAGGGAAGTTTGCACTGCAGGCCGACATACAATGGAGCCAGTGGTCAAGCTTCGATACCTTATCTATTAAGTCCGATAACAACGTTATTCAAGGTGTCGCCAGCCCACAAACCTACGATTGGGTAGAATCTTATCGCTATGCATTAGGGGGCTCTTATCAAATGACCCCTTCCCTTACCTTACGTACCGGCTTGGCGTTAGATCAAACACCAATTAAAGATGAGCAAACAAAAGTCGATTTTGCTTTTGATGACTATAAAGCCCTATCCTTTGGTTTAAGTTATGTCATAAACAAAGACCTAGCCTTTGACTTTGGTATCCAAAAAACCCTTAAGCAGAAGCGTGCCATTGCACAAGGCGATATAACTGATCCAAGCCAAAACTTAAGCAAGCTTAAAGGCGACGTTTCTACCGACGTACTGTCATTAGCCGCGGGTATTAAGATGACGTTCTAAGGTATCAGAACGGTAAGTCTCTCTGCAGTTGAACCTATAATAATAAAATTTAAGGACGTACAAATGCGCACATTCTCTCTGGCCCTAATCTTTCTATTGGCCGCTAATAGCCAAGCTGATGGCCAGTTATTACAACAGCAACTACGAATTGATTTTCTTCAGCAGCAATTCGGGCAAACTCACGAACATAGCCAAACATGGCAATGGGGCTGGTTTGGTTTCTTAGGTAGCGCCTTCGTCGTTCAAGGTCTTGTCGCCAATACTGTTGATGACGATAAGCTTCAATACGATATGAGCGTCGGTGCAATCACTAGCTTTTTGGGCGCCGCTGATATGCTATTAAACCCAATGCTAAGCCATAACTACAGTGATCAACTGCAGCAAATGGGTAGCAGTACTGACATGGAAAAAAGCGCTAAGCTGCAACAAGCCGAAGCCTGGTTAGCGAAAGCCGCGGCCCGTGAAGCCTATGAACAAAGCTGGACCAACCATCTGCTAGCCGGATTAGTGAATGGCTTAGCGGGTTTAGCAGTAGCCTATGATGACAAACGCCCTATCGATGGTTTGTTAACGTTTGCCACAGGCGTAGCAGTCAGTGAATTTAAAATCTACACCGCACCACAAACGATGATGGCGGCGCAGCAAGCTTATCAAAATGGCAATTATTCCGCGCAAACGGCAAAAGTAGATCAGCAGCGTTTATTTGTTGCCGCCGCGGGCCCTAATTTAATGATCAATTGGAAGTTCTAAGCCTTAAATAGCTAAAATTTCATCGTTAATACGATCTGGCACGGCTCCTGCAGTTATTCGATTACCTGACTATAACTTCGATATAACTGACTTATTAGGAGCTGCGCCATGATTCTTGACCGTCTTAGCAGTTACATGCAGAACCAACCTTTTAGCGCTCAAAGTACGACGCAGAATAAGGCTCAAGATACTGCAAAGGCTGAAACTACAGGCATTAAGTCCGTCTTACCGCAGCCAGGTAAAGAGCCACCACCAGAAGAACTACACCTTTCTGACCGCGCCAGTTATCTTGAGTACTTATCACGAGAATTTGACGTTACCGCACTTGATGGTGAACAACTTAATCAGCTACAAACTAAGTTGAACGATTATGGTTTTATTGCCGCTGGAGATATTAATGGTATGCGCTCACTGTCTCTGGCGCGCCAATTAACCGAGCCTAAAGGCACGATCAATGCTGTTGAACTACTGAACAATTTTAAAGCCAAGTTTGATGAGTTAGAAATCCCTTACAGTATGCGTCAGCAAGTAGATAAAATGAGTATTGTTATTCAAAACATGGCCTCAGCCCGCCAACCCTCTCAGGTGAGTAAATAACTGCGTTAGTATTAGCCTTTCCTAACAGAGTGATTACAATAGCCGCCATTTATTTTTAATGGATAGGCTTAGACAATGAGAACCCCTTCTCTCGTTAACATTTTATTAATCACCAGCATGGGCTTTTTGTCCTGCCAAAGTTTTGCCATCACCAACATAGAGAAAGAACGTACCGCAATATCAGAAGCTGGCTGGAACGGCCATATTCGGCTTAAATTCAATGGTAAAACGGGAAATAACGACGAAGCTGAGCTGGGAATTGGCAGCCATATTCGTTGGAATAATGAAAAATTAAAATGGCTTAATTGGTATAGCCGAGACTACGAGCGCAATAATGGCACACTGAGTAATGATGAAACCTTTTTTCATACCCGCTTGATTCATAATCATCAGCAAGTCATTGCTACCGAGTATTTCCTGCAATACGAACAAGCGCCATTTTCGGGTATCAAGAGACGTGCATTAGAAGGTATTGGTATTCGTTTTCGTAGCTGGTTTAAGCCTCAGACTGAACAAAAGCAGTCCTCTGGTGAAAGCTATCAAGGTATCGGGATCTTTAACGAACAGGTCAGAGAAGTTGATCTAGGCAGTACCCAAGTAGAGCAGCGTTTCCGTGGCAACTTATATAGCCACTGGCTCTATCAGCATTCCGGAGAGAAAGCGGTCAGCACCGGGATTACCTTATACATCCAGCCTGATCTAGCCGATTTCGATGATGTCAAAGCATTACTGCAAGCGCAGGTATCAGTGCCGATTAGTGAGCAACTGCATCTACAGTGGAGATTGCAGAGTAATTGGGACAGTCGCCCGCCATCCGATGTATCAAAAGAAGTGCACGAAACAACATTACAGCTGAAATACAGTTTCTAAAATTGCTTGGCGGCCTTATTTTGTTATATCGTCTAATCTATGATTGGGCGATATAACAAAGGCACCATCACAAGCCCTTGTTCGTTTTAATCATGTCTTGTGAGAAAAACAAAGGCATAAAACTAACCACCTGCTGATTAAGATTTAATAATTTTCGTCGTTTAATATCACTCAAGGTACCGTGAGCCCGTGTTAATAATAAGGCCTCCTCAAGGTGCTCAGCAATACCCGCTAATAGCCCCTGCTCACTAACGCCCTCTTCTTTAGCCCAACTAACAAGCTGTTTAGCAATATCTCGCGGCGAAGAATGTTGCAAATTTAATGCTAGTTTTCCTTCTGCATCCATCATTTCTTCGATGAATGAAAGGTACAAAGGAATCGCTTCCCGCTCGACCTGTGGGCCGGTTAATCCTGCAGCCGCTAAAGCTGCATCAACTTCGGCCGCTATCATAAGAGGCGAAGGTAAAGGTTGAAGCTGCTTCATGAGCAAATTCCTGTAACGGCTTTAATTAATACAAGAATAGACAATAAACCAAGGAAGACTAAGTGAGTAACGAAAAGGCGGCAGATTCTGGATTCGATCTAGAGCAATTCATCAATTTAATCGCCCAGCGGCTATTTCCTCGCTGGTATGCTCGTCATGCGGTAAAGGAAATTGAACTACCCGAAATTGAAGATATCAATCCCAAAAGCTACCTTTGCCATCGCTGGTTAAGCTTAATTAACGTACATCAAGCCGCCGCGGAAAGCTTAATCTCAAGTCACCAGCAATGGCATTCACTGGCTGAGCTGTTAAAGAAACTCAGCAGCGAGAATGAATACCAGCGCTCACTATCCATCAGCGCTATCCAAGGGGTTAAAGTTAGCCAAGGCGACGAAGACTTCCCCGACTTACTCAGCTATGCAGCCAAGCAAGCCAACCAAATTCCACAAGAAACAGAGAATGAGTTTAATCGCAATATTACCCTCGCCTTTCCAGAATCCAAACAGCCTTTTCATGTCTGCTACCGCGAATGGGATGGGCGCTACTACTATCTTAACGAAGATGAACCACGTCATTTTGCAGCGTTGTTAACGCAATGTAAAAAACAGCAAAGAGACCATAATCTCACCTGCACTATCCATGTAGAATCTATTCAAGGCCGAATGTTAGACCGCCTTAGGTCAGGATTCTGGATGTTATTATTGAAGCGTGAACATGCGTATCAGTTATACCAACTACTCAAGCAAGCTAAGTTTGAATGTGAAATTGCAGAATTTGAATGGCGACGTTCCGACTTGGTATTTTTTATTGCCCGCAAGAATGATCAAGATTTAAATAGCATCATTTTTAACCTGTTGAGTAACCATAATTCGACACAAGTCCTTGATTGGGGAAGGTTTTTAAGCCGCTCTCACTTTCCGTTTCAAAACAAATAACGCCAACACCGCTAGCACTATTAGCTCACTGCCTTCTTGTGTAAAGTCACAAAATCGGTCATTCTGTCCATCATTAATATCAAAGCTATTCCAAATAAAGCGACAATAAGAAAAAGGATTGCCTAGGTGATTAGAGGAACCTGGAGTCTAAACGAGCCCTTAGTACCTGCCAATATTTCTGCCATTATGGTGAGAATGGGGCAAGAAAAAGGTATCTCGCAAGACGCCCTACTTGAAAATACAGCGATTGACCCTGCAGCCTTTTCCGACCCAAAGGCGCTTCTGACCTATCAGCAAGTTATTATTTTAATTAATAATATGCTCAATCTGTGTGATGAGCCGACTCTGGGTCTTGAACTCGGTAATGCCATTAATATTAATCAATTCGGTATGCTGGGTTACGCGATTCTAAGCTGCGCAAATATACGCCAAGCACTTAATTTGGGTTTGAAATACCACGTATTAATTGATCCAGCTTTCAATTTTGAAGTTGCCGAGCAAGGTGATACCACCTCAATTCGCTTGACCGCCCATATACCTATTGAAAATATTTATAACTTATTATGTGACATTTTTCTCGCCAACTTTGTCAGCCTAGGGCGCTATTTAACTGGCCGTGACGTTATGCCGAAAGCCATTAATATCAACCGCCCTAAGCCCGAATTTGCCGACCGGTATCAAGAATTTTTTCTAGGCTGCCCAGTTAACTGGGATCAACCTCGAACTGAAATTCTGATTTGTACCGAACTTATGGATGCGCCGACGACCTTAGCAGACGAATCCACGGCAAGAATGGCTGAATCTCAATGTGCCGACATCCTAACCCGCATGGGCCCGAGAGAAGGTATTGTGGTTAAAGTACGTCGGATTCTGTTAAGTAACCCTGGGCAGTTTCCACCGATAGAGACCGTCGCCAGCCACTTGGCAACCAGTACGCGTACGCTAAGCCGCAGCTTGCAAGAAGTCAGTACGTCTTATCAAAAGATCTTAGATGAAGTGCGCAAAGAAATGGCCATTGAGTACTTGAATACTTCAAGTTTACCGATTGAAGAAATCGCGGCTTTGATTGGCTATAACGACCCCTCTAATTTTCGAAAAGCCTTCAAGCGCTGGACCGGTAATCCTCCAAGCTACTATCGCGCCGCAAGAAAAGTCGGCTAAAACAGTGCCAGTTGCTGCTCATTAATATCTGGGCAGCGACCACCAATCCCAATTAATCGCACCCCTTGAACCTCATCGGCATCATTGCGTAACCTAGCCTGCTGTAGCAGCTGACGAAAAGATTCTAAACTGACAGTCTGTAGATGATCGGCTAATGTGGTTTGGCTAAAATCGTTAAATTTCACCTTAACAAACGGCGCTAAACTTCGACTATCAATGTTCGCCTTATCCGTGCGTTGTAAAAATTTTTCCCATAACAGGTTCACTTCGTCATCCAGCTCTTGGGCTGAATACAGATCTTTGGCAAATGTATGCTCAACACTGATCGATTTGCGTATGCGATCGGTACTCAAAGCACGATCATCTTGTCCACGACACCGCTTAAATAAGGTAAGCCCAGTACGGCCAAATAAATTGACTAATTCAATCAAGCTGTAGGGCTGTGCATCAGAGCAAAGAACAATCCCTTTGGCCGCTAAACGCTCTGCGGTTTTTGGCCCAATACCTGGAATTTTTCGCACTTCAAGCTGCTGCACAAACATATCAACTTTATGAGGTTTAACCGCAAATAATCCATTCGGCTTATTCCAGTCACTGGCAACCTTGGCTAAAAATTTATTGGGTGCTGCGCCAACAGACACGGTAATACCTACCTTAGCTTCAACCTCGGCACGAATTTTTTCTCCGATCTCTATGGCAGATTCATTAGGCTCTAGTTCGACATACGCTTCATCCACCGAAACCTGTTCAAAGCCAATACCGTATTGACGAATAATAGCCATCACTTGCTGAGATACTTCGCGGTAGAGCGCCATATTTCCAGGCAATAGAATAAGGTGGGGACATTTTTTAAAGGCTTGAGCGGATGCCATCGCAGAGTGAACGCCAAACGTTCGGGCGGGATAATTACAAGTCGAAATAACACCTCGACGATCAGAGTGACCACCGATGGCAATAGGAACATGGCAAAGCTGAGGGTTTTCCCTCATTTCAACGGCGGCAAAAAAACAGTCGCAGTCAATATGTAAGACTTTTCGCATGCCCCATAATACTGGTTATAAACCCAGCATCAAGTATTAATACCGCATTTATATTTCGGTATTAATAGCTAAGCTGAATCGTCTTATGCATTCAAATAGTTCGAGTGGAAACGCAAATGGTCTTCAATAAAACTCGCGATAAAATAATAGCTGTGGTCATAACCTTCGTGACTGCGCAATTCTAAAGGGTAGTTATTACTACTGGCCGCCGCTTCTAACACTTCTGGTTTTAGCTGTTCTGCCAGAAAATTATCTGCTTCCCCTTGATCCACCAGCGCAGGGACGTATTGCTTGGCTGCTCGCATGAGCAAGCTCGCATCGTATTCACGCCATGTATCAGTATCTTTACCCAAATAGGCCGTGAACGCTTTCTGTCCCCAAGGACAATTAACCGGGTTGTTAATCGGACTAAAAGCAGAAACCGACTGATAACGTTCAGGATTGCGCAAGGCAATCGTTAGCGCCCCATGCCCACCCATAGAATGACCGGCAATGGCGCGTTTATCCGACACTGGAAACATCGATTCAATGAGCTCAGGAAGCTCGTTCACCACATAATCATACATTTGATAATGACGGTTCCACGGAGCCTGAGTCGCATTCACATAAAAACCTGCACCTTGACCAAGGTCATACCCTTCATCATCCGCTACACCTTCACCACGAGGGCTGGTATCTGGCGCAACAATCGCAATACCCAGTTCAGCGGCTAGGCGCTGAGCACCGGCTTTTTGCATGAAGTTTTCATCACTGCAAGTTAAGCCAGACAGCCAATACAAGACGGGCACTTTCGCCCCTGTTGATGCCTGCGGCGGTAAGTAAATAGCAAAGCGCATCGCACAATTTAATGTGTTTGATACATGGCTATATTGCTTATGCCAGCCACCAAAACTTTTATTGCTACTCAGGTTTTCAATGCTCATTATCAGGCTCTCTAAATCGATGCATTAGCCGCAGTTAAACATTGTTATGCTTAAGCGCGGCGCAAAAGGTTACTTATCGAAGACTATTTATCAAAGTGAATAACAGTACGAATACTCTTACCTTCGTGCATTAAGTCAAAGGCTTCGTTCACCTGATCAAGACTCATGGTATGAGTAATAAAGTCATCCAACTTAAACTCACCCGCCATGTAACGGTTTACGTATTCAGGCAATTCTGTACGGCCCTTAACACCACCGAATGCAGAACCTTTCCAGACTCGTCCAGTCACTAACTGGAATGGGCGAGTAGAGATCTCTTGGCCCGCACCGGCAACACCAATAACAATCGATTCGCCCCAACCTTTATGGCAGCATTCAAGCGCGCTGCGCATTAGGTGAACATTACCCACACACTCGAACGAATAATCAACACCGCCATCCGTCAGCTCAACGATCACATCTTGAATCGGCTTATCACCATAATCTTTTGGATTAATACAATCCGTCGCACCTAACTTACGCGCTAGATCGAATTTGCTTTCGTTAATATCAATGGCAATGATACGGCCTGCTTTCGCCATAGTTGCACCAATGACAGCCGATAGACCGATACCACCCATACCGAAGATAGCAACCGTTGCGCCCTCTTCAACTTTAGCGGTATTCATCACCGCGCCCATTCCTGTGGTTACACCACAGCCTAATAAACAAACTTCTTCTAGTGGTGCGTCTTTTCTGACTTTCGCTAAAGAAATTTCTGGTAGCACGGTATATTCAGAAAAAGTCGACGTTCCCATGTAATGGAAAATTGGCTGACCATTAATAGAGAAGCGCGTAGTACCGTCTGGCATTAAGCCTTTACCTTGAGTCTCACGAATCTTCTGACACAAGTTGGTTTTACCTGATAGGCAGAACTTACATTCGCCGCACTCAGGGGTATAAAGCGGAATAACGTGATCGCCGACTTCAACGCTAGTAACGCCTTCGCCGATCGACTCAACAATACCGCCGCCTTCATGGCCTAAAATAGCAGGAAAGATGCCTTCTGGATCATCACCCGAAAGTGTAAACGCATCGGTATGGCATACACCCGTTGCAATCATTTTGACCCGTACTTCGCCTTTCTGTGGTGGCATTACATCAACCACTTCCATCTTTAATGGCTCACCGGCTGCCCAGGCTACTGCGGCTTTCGACTTAATTACTTGTGCTGTCATGGCTATCTCCAAATTAATAAGATCAAACATTAGCCTAGTGCCAATGCCTCTATCGCTGTACTGTTTCTATCAATAAATTGTTTCGATGGTTTGTATTCTATCCTAATAAAAAATTGAGATAATCCACCCATACTGAAAATTACTTTTACCATATGGTAATAATAACTAAATTACCTTAGCTGGCTATCCTTACTGCTTCGTCGGTTGTAAGCGCTTTCAAACGATTGCTGTTGATCAATCTTAGCCTGACAAACGATGCAATAACGCACGCCAATAATGGCTTTGCGTCGCGCCTCTGGAATACGTGCTTCACACTCTTCACAATAGGTCGCACTTTCTCCGTGATGCAGCCGACTGCGTGCTAATTCAATTGCCTGTGCAAGACTCGCATCGATTTGCTCTTGCACCGCACCATCTTTCGACCAACCACCTGCCATAAGACCTCCTAAAACGACTCACTAGTGCCAAAGTCACATCTTGCATATAGATTACATTTACATGTACTGCGAAACAATTAGCTGAATTTGTAAAAATCTTTTACTAAACAGCAACAATTTGAGAATTAAAGCGAAGGAAGATATCGATTTTCTAATATTGAGAGTGACACTCTGTAAGAGCAAATGGTAGCCTTAGCGCCATTTGAAAGGATTTTTAATCATGTCACAGTTTGAGCAAGCCAAAATCGATTTTTTACAGCAGCTAATGCACAATGATTTTCAATTTGAGACAACACTCGCTTTTATAGAACTGCATTACAACTTTACCCCAAGCGCCTTTAATAACGGTGGCGTTGAGAACAGCGCAGAACAAAACCAAGGGTCTTGCAAAGTCTTTGCCTTAGCTCAGTTATTAGAGCTTTCTAAAGAGCAAGCTCTCGCCTGCTTTGGCCAGCATTACCGCGACGTACTGGCAACCCCAGAAGTTGATAATCACCACAACCTACGCAGGGTTTTAAAAGAAGGCCTAGCCGATATCCCTTTTGATCACTTTCCATTAGAGCAAAAAGCAGAGAGCTAATGGCCGCGTTTAATTTAAAAGCGGGGTTAAACCCCATCACCACCTTGCTTATTCAAAGCAATGATCTCGCCCAGATTCAACAAGAATTGAAAGCGAAAGTAGAACAAGCCCCTAAAATGTTTGTTCGACTTCCTTGCATCTTTGATTTTATTGAGCTGACTGACAAAATCGATCTACCGTCGCTTTATTTAACGTGCCATGAGTTTGGCATGTTGCCCATTGGCGTGAAGAACGCACAAGATGAGCATCACGAGCTATTAGAGCAACTTGAGCTGGCAGACTTTGGCAAAGGGACGAGCAAACCATCCCGGGTTAAAATAATCGATAGTGCACCAGTAGAAAATATTCTTGTTGAAGAAGCGATTATAGAAGCGGTTATAGAAGAATCGAAGGTACCTAAGCCGCGACCCAAAACGACCGTGCACAAGTTTCCTGTGCGTTCTGGCCAGCAGCTCACCGCGGAAGGCGACTTGGTTATATTTGGGCTTGTTAGCACGGGCGCAGAAGTATTAGCCGGAGGCAGCATACAGATTTTTGGCCCCTTAAGAGGTCGAGCCCTAGCGGGTATTAAAGGCGATACGGAAGCGACAATTAGCTGCCTATCTTTTGAGGCTGAACTCGTCGCGATTGCCGGTGAATATAAGCTATTTGAAAACAGTGAACAGCATAGTAGTCAGGCAAGTCTCGTTCAACTTGATGATGGGCGCTTGAACATAGACTCGCTTTAATGAATACTGCATTTGCAACTTTTTGTAAGGGAATTTTTTACTTTGGCCAAGATCATTGTCATAACCTCTGGTAAAGGAGGCGTGGGTAAAACCACCACCAGTGCTGCAATTGCAACTGGCTTAGCATTACAAGGACATAAAACAGTCGTCATCGACTTTGATGTAGGTTTACGTAACCTAGATTTAGTCATGGGCTGTGAACGTCGTGTTGTTTACGACTTCGTCAACGTTATCCATAAAGAAGCCAGTTTAAAGCAGGCTCTAATCAAAGATAAGCGTTTAGACAACCTCTACATTCTGCCAGCATCACAAACACGCGATAAAGATGCCCTTGATAAAGCAGCCGTTGAAGCAGTCTTGAATGAACTGGCTGAAGATTTTGACTACATTATTTGTGACTCCCCTGCGGGCATTGAAACCGGTGCTCAAATGGCGCTTTATTTCGCTGAAGAAGCGATCATTGTGACCAACCCAGAAGTCTCATCAGTACGTGATAGCGATCGTATTCTAGGCATTCTGCAAAGCAAAT
The DNA here is from genome assembly GCA_047616865.1 of Oleispira sp. GTDB lineage: Bacteria > Pseudomonadota > Gammaproteobacteria > Pseudomonadales > Oceanobacteraceae > Oleispira. Next base: position 187,027 of record JBLGBO010000001.1, on the reverse strand, counting down.
CTCGCTTAGCCGAACAAGGTAAGCGCGTTAAAGAACATTTACTGCTCACCCGTTACAACCCTACCCGTGTTGCCAATGGTGAAATGCTGTCGGTGGAAGACGTCGTAGAAATACTGGCTGTACCTTTATTGGGTGTTATCCCAGAATCACAAGCCGTATTAAAGGCCTCTAACCAAGGGGTTCCTGTTATTCATGATAGCGACAGTGATGCTGGCCAAGCTTACGAGGACGCTGTCGCTCGTTACCTTGGTGAAGAGCGCCCACATCGTTTCTTAGAAGCCGAGAGAAAAGGCTTCCTTAAACGTGTATTTGGAGGTTAATCATGAGCTTAATGGACTATTTCAAAAAAGAGCAGACAAGTACTGCCAGCATTGCTAAAGAACGCTTACAAATACTGGTTGCCCATGATCGCGTTAATAGCCGCGGGCCAGATTATTTGCCGAAAATGCAGCAAGAATTATTAGCAGTGATTCGTAAATATATCGCCATCTCTGATGACCAAGTGCAGGTTAATCTTGAGCAGCAAGGCACTGCATCCGTGCTTGAACTCAATGTCATGCTACCAGAGAACTAGATGCTCAACGCTCTTTTAAAGCCTTGGCAATTGGCGAGTGCAACTTGGCAGCAGGCAGATTGGCTGCCACGTTTCGGTTTAATACTAACGGTAATTAGTTTCTTTTTTCTGTACCCAGGTGTGACAGAACCTATCATGTCGATCAAAGCATCGATCAGCATGTTTGGGCTTAAAAGTACCCTATTTGAAGAAACCCGAAGTATTTGGCAAACGGTAGTGAGCCTTGATGAGGCTGGCTATACAGCCGTTGGCTTTATGGTTGTCACCTTCAGTGTCATCATTCCAATTACCAAAGGTTTGTTGATTATCTGGACTTGGCTAAGCCCGGCTCGCTGGCGCTGGCAGTTAATCTCTCTGGTCAGTAAATGGTCAATGGCCGATGTCTTTGTTGTGGCTATTTTGGTGGCTTTTTTTACCGCAAAAGCCACTGCCGAATTACAATCGAGCCTGCATGATGGTTTCTATTGGTTCACCGCGTACTGCATTTTGTCCATCATTTCAGGTCAATGCTTAGCCAGTTATGCTAATAAGCAACAGCAACCAGCCACGCAGCAGTAAAAAGAAAAAACTGAGCTATCCTTATTATGACTTTAAGGAATATTCGGATAGCCAGATAATGCATACCATAGCACTGCACCACATCTTATTAAAAAGCCCATTATTAGCAGATGATCTAGCCAAAGAACTAGAGCTCGGCGCAGACTTCGCAGAACTCGCGCGCGAATACTCCGCTTGCCCTTCTGCCCAGCAAGGTGGCTTTGCAGGCTATCATTCGCAAGATGATCTACCTATATCGATCATTGAGGCACTTGCTCGATCAGATGACCAGCAAAGCTATACTGGCCCTATTACTAGCTCATACGGTTATCATCTTCTGAAACCGGTTGGCGAGAAACCTAAGCTTGCTCTCAGTGATGAAAATATCTTATTAGAAAATTCTGACGAAGACCCAAAGGATGATAAAATACCTGCTTAATCGGTAGGCAGGAATCTTCATGAGTAACGACCTTAAAACCCCCAGCTACGGTGAAGGTGAAACATCCTTTAATGCCGCTGGTGGCTTCGATGGCATTCAACAATTGGTTAATGCCTTTTACGATGCGATGGAAACCCTACCGCAAGCAAATCATATACGTGGCATGCACAACCCAGATTTAACAGAATCACGCGATAAGCTAACGCGTTTTTTAACGGGCTGGTTAGGCGGCCCAAAATTGTTCAGCGAAAAATACGGCCCGATTAGAATTCCAGTTGCCCACCGCCACTTAGCCATAGGCCCAGCTGAACGCGATGCATGGCTGGCCTGCATGCAAGTTGCCGTCGATGCACAACCTTACCCGCAAGACTTTCGTGATTATTTAATGGCTCAGCTGTATGTCCCAGCAGAGCGTAGTCGCAATCAAGATTAATTTTACTACTGATGCTGAAGCAACACTGCTAGGCTTCAGCATCCGCAGCCAGTACGACTTTATAACTGCGAGTAACCTGGGCAATCAATTGTTGTTTTTTCATATCTTTGAGACTGCGCATTAGCGAACCAATTAAGTGTTGATGTTTTTTATTCACATAGTGATACATAGGCACTTCATAAACAGCAGGTTGCAACGCTACAACATGAGCCCGTAAATGTTTACTGGCTCGCCTCAAAGCACTGAATTCGGGTAATAAAGCTAAATCTATCTGGTTTCTAAGAATTGACTGGAACGACGTATTCACACTATTTTGCTGCAAGGCAATCATGCCCATCATGTTATTTTTAATCATCGGCATATCCCGAACAATCGCAATGCGATTACCGAGTAAACCAAATTCATAGCGAGTATGACTATTTTTTTTGTGCGCATACGCAAAAACTTTGAGTCTCACAATAGCGATTGGAATTCTAATATAGTCGGCTTTTATATAGGCATCCGCAGGTGCAATCAATATTCCGTCTTTTGGGTAACTTTGTTGCTCGCCTAATTGGCTAGACAAGGTTTTTATTGGCTGCCCAATACGCCGATAAGCTTCTTTTAAAATCACTTGAGCGAGCTGGTTATATTCAAGATGTTGAGCATCTTGCTGAAAATTCAGGGTTGGATTAATAGAAGCACACCTCGCAGCCGATGCAAACATCAATACAAAAGTGAGGGTAATAACAAAAAAGATGCTCTGGAGGTGATTATGAATCAGCAGAGAAGGTGAAGCAGCTATCTTAGCCATAGGTAACACCAAAGCAAGGGAGTTACCTTTTAGACTAGTCATTTAACGAATGTTCATTTAGTCTATTTTTGACTTAAAATAAAATTTTTATTCAAATGCCGTAATAAAAATTTAATTACCCTACGTTACTCTCATTAATCAAGCTGAAGAAAAACCTCCCAAGAACTCCTACATTTCTATTTAGCATAATGCCGAAAGCCATTACGGCCATTATTTTTCACATAATACATAGCTTCATCCGCTTGCTGAATCAGTTGGTCGATATTTTTTTCTACTAATATCGACATGGTCGTCCCCATACTGACAGTAATTTCTGGCAACGATGTAATATCAGACAGTTCTATCTCCTTTATTTGTTTCAATAAGCGTTGGCAATAAGAATCTAATCCTGAAATAGTAATATCTTGCAGTAAAATAATGAACTCTTCACCACCAAAACGACCGACTCGATCATGCTCTCGCTTAGCGTCTAACAAAACAGTGGATAACCGTTTTAGTACCTGGTCGCCAACACCATGGCCATAATTATCATTTACCTGCTTAAAGTTATCGATATCAATCATAATCAGTGCGACATTAGGTTTAATACGCGCAAACATTTTTAATTGCTCTACAAAAGCGCGGCGATTTAATACCCCCGTTAACCCATCAATATTGGCTAAGACCTGCAATTTATCATTGGCCTCTTCCAAGGCATCGGCTTTTTCAGCCAACTCTACGGTGCGCTGTGCGACACGAGCTTCAAGCTGTTTGTTTGCACTCATCAATTGATCACTCAAGCTCTCAACTTGCTTTTTTTGCTCAGCCCTCAAAAATAACATATTCACCGCTAACGAAAGAAGAAAGCCCAATAAGCCATAGGCTAACCACAAGCGACCGCCTTCTAGCCATTGAGAATACAACGCGATGTCATGAAGAATACACAGGGATAACAACAAAGCCCCAAAAATAATAAAATACCCACCTCGTTTTTTATGCAGAATAACTTTAAGTAAACTCCAACTATAAATACCCATGACTCCCATCAGCATAACTTGAAAAAACATTAATAACTGAGTGAACCATATACTCGGAAAGATAATGACCACAATCAGCGTAGGCAAAAATGCGTAAGCGACTCGACGTGCGGTAACCTCAGAAAGTTCTGCGGGAAAAATATAATGCTGCCAATAAAGAATCAAAGGTGCTGCAATGAGCATGGTGAAATACAGTACTCGAATATGTATTTGCCAAGGTAGTGTACCTAATATTTGATACAATACTTGGTTATCCATAATACCGACACGAACAGCAATCACCAAAGCAAAAGCTGCTAATAAAGCCGACGTTTTATCGCGTCGATCAATGAAATACTGAATAATTAAAAACAGACTCGTCAGCAGTGCTAAAGCAACGACCAAGGCTTGATCGAACGATTTGACCATATAATGCAGACCCAGCTCATGATAAGGGCCTATCATTAAGGATTGCCAAGGACCTCCATTAGCGTGATCAAAATTTGAAATGTGCCAGGTGATTTTACTATCTGTGGGTAACTCTCCCAGTTCAATAAATTGATTCCCAGAATAGGCTTGAGAGCTCGAAGCGCTGACACCTGCAATCCCCCCTTCTGCCACCAAGTCATCATTGATGAATAATCGAAAAGCCGTTGACTGCTCAGGAATGATTAAGCCCCAACGTATGTCACTTGGAAGGTGTATAAGTTTGGCGGTAAAAGTAGCAAATCCTTTGCCATTATAGACTGCTTGGCTCGCTCCCTCTTTATCCCAAGTCGCAGGTAGATCGAACCATGGCGCTTGTAATGTCTGCCACTCTTGAGGCGACAATTGTTGTTGCCAATGGAATGCCCAGAGTCCCTCTAAAGGCACCGCACCATCCGCTGAATGCCAGTGACTGAAATCAAAAACACCATTAGTCTGTGACACCGAATCCGGGTGGGCCATATGGGCCAAACTTAGATGACTAAACGCACACATACAGGCGATTAATAACCCTATTCTTGCGATATTGAAAGGCAAGATAACTCCTTGAGTATTAATTTTTCATCATAATAACAGCTAACCGTTATTAGAGAACAACGTGATAGCTGAAAGCTAATCAATATCAGGTATAATGGCGCGTTTTTTACCATATATTGCAAAAAATTAGGGTCGCCCCATGAATCCAGATTTACAAAAGTTACAGCCTTACCCTTTTGAAAAGCTGACAGCCTTAAAAGCGCAGGTTAGCCCTAATGAAAATTTATCGCATATTGCCCTATCTATTGGCGAGCCTAAACACCCAGCGCCTAAATTTGTTACCCAGTGCCTAAAAGATAATGTTGCTCGAGTTGAAAACTACCCGACGACAAAAGGGTTACCTGAGTTACGTAAAGCTATTTCACATTGGCTAAAACAGCGTTTTGCTTTAACCCACATGAGCTGTGAGCAACAGGTTGTGCCGGTTAACGGAACTCGCGAAGCGCTCTTTGCTTTTACTCAAGCGGTTATTGATCGCAGCAAAAACGGTCTTGTGGTATGCCCAAACCCCTTTTATCAAATCTATGAAGGGGCCGCATATCTTGCCGGTGCGGAACCTCACTTTTTGCCGTGCTTAGAAGAAAAAGGTTTTAACCCTGACTTTGATGCCGTGAGTGATGATATTTGGCAAAAATGCCAGTTGTTATTCCTCTGCACGCCGGGCAACCCAACAGGGGCTGTTCTGGATTTAGAGACCTTAACTAAGTTGATCGCCCTGGCCGACAAACATGATTTTATCATTGCCTCTGATGAATGCTATTCCGAGATTTTTGTAGACGGTAAACCTGCACCGATTGGTTTACTGCAAGCATGTGAAAGCCTAGGGCGACATGACTATGCTCGCTGCGTAGTATTCCACTCCTTATCTAAGCGCTCTAACCTTCCTGGTTTACGCTCTGGCTTTGTGGCTGGTGATGCTAAAATTCTACAGCCGTTTTTGCTCTACCGTACCTACCATGGCTGTGCCATGCCAATTCAGACGCAGCTGGCGAGTATCGTTGCATGGAGCGACGAAGAACACGTCGAAGAAAATCGCCGTCAGTACAGCCTCAAATTTAAAGCCGTACTTGAAATATTAAATGATCCTAGTCTGGCAGGAAAAATTGAAGTTGAGCAAACCGACGCCAGCTTCTATCTTTGGGCCAAAACTGAAATAGATGAAGAGCAATTTGCGCAACAGCTGTTCGCGCAACAGCACGTTACCGTATTACCAGGTTCCTATTTATCGCGCACGGTCGAGGGTATTAACCCCGGTAAAAATCGAGTGCGCTTAGCATTAGTTGCTAGCGTAGAAGAATGCATAGAAGCCGCAGAAAGAATTAAACGCTTTGTACAAAGCCTATAACTTAATCACGGAGAATTTGGAAAGAAAATGACTGATATAACACAAAGCCCATTTGGCACCGAGATTACTCCAGAAGAAATTTTAGATACCTTAGGATTTTTCGACGACTGGGAAGAGCGCTATAAGTACATCATCGACTTAGGTAAGCAATTACCCGCCATTGATGATAGTAAAAAAACAGAAGAGTTTTTATTGCGCGGCTGTCAAAGCCAAGTTTGGATTGATTCTGCTGTCAGTGATGGCAAGTTATTCTTTGAAGTAGATTCTGATGCTCATATTGTGCGTGGTTTGTTGGCCGTAGTATTAAGCGCCTACAATAATAAAACCCCTGCCGAAATTTTAGCTTTTGACATTGACCACTTCTTTGCACAAGTTGATTTGGTAAAGCATCTTAGCCCTACCCGTGGTAATGGTTTAACCGCTATGGTTAAAAGAATTCAACACACTGCAAATCTTCTGAATCAGTAATGTTTTCAGAAACAAAAAGTTTAGAGTAATAAAAAAGGAGACAGAATGTCTCCTTTTTTATTAGCTAAGCAATCTGCAATTCTGCGCCACTGGCCGATACTTGCTCATCAGTAAACTGCTGAAACTTAATCACTTTACCATCACGAAAGCTGTAGATATGAGAGGCTGCTAATTTAAAGCGCTCATTATTGTCGCGCTTACTGCCACTAAAGTAGCCCAGCACAATAATATCATCCCCCGCATCCAAAACACGTTCAATCACGAACGACCAGCGTTTCCACTCAATATTGAAGGCTTTATAAACTTTGTTTAGAACGGCGGTAGGGCCTTGATGTGTGCCTTCTCCAGGGAAACCACTATTTTGTTGCCAGATAATAGAGGGGGAACATAGCTGTTTAAAACACTCAACATCTTGTTGGCGAAAACAACGGTATAACTCTTCCACAATGTCCTTGTGTTTCATCATTAATCCTTTATATGACGTACTTCAGCTTTCAATCAACATATTACTTACTGCAATATTGTCGATATTTTATCATTAGATTCATAATATGAGAACAGAGTAATCATTTTTTATCAGTATAAATCATTATTTTTTACCTTAGCCGAAATAATTAACCGATAACAGCACTATTTCTTCGCAGCTTTGCCATTTCGCATCTAGAGTTAAAGCAGAGCTAATTAAATATAAAAAAACAAACAGCTGCTAGTCCTTTACAGCAGTCCAATAACGCCTATATCAATAAGGTGCAGGACATGGAATTAATATTTCGCCACAACATAGTGAAAAACTTTGTCTTTCGACTATTAACATTAATGACAATAGCTTCTTTAAGTCATGGTGAGTGGGGGCTAAACATGACTGAAAGCGCCACTGCGATAGGTCGTGAGATCCATGGTTTACACATGACTATCTTTTATATTTGTGTGGCCATTGCCATCGTAGTGTTCGGCATTATGCTCTATTCCATTATTCGCCATCGTAAGTCCTTAGGGGCAGAGGCTAAACCTTTTCATGAAAGCACAATGGTCGAAATTATTTGGACCACAATTCCACTATTGATACTGGTCGCCATGGCGATTCCTGCCACCAAGACACTGATTGAAATGTACGATACAGAAACCTCTGACATTGATATTAAGGTGACAGGCTATCAATGGAAATGGCGTTATGAATACCTAAACACCGATATCGATTTTTTCTCTACTCTCACAACTACACAAGATCAAATGCACGGCTTAGAAGCTAAGTCTGAAAACTACCTATTAGAAGTTGATAAACATCTTGTAATTCCTATCAACAAAAAAGTTAGATTTTTATTTACCGCACAAGACGTTATTCATTCATGGTGGGTACCTGAACTCGCAGTAAAAAAAGATGCTATTCCCGGATTTATTAATGAATCTTGGGCGAAGGTAGAAAAGCCCGGTATTTATCGCGGACAGTGCGCTGAACTCTGCGGTCAAGGTCATGGTTACATGCCGATCGTGGTAGAAGCCGTGAGCGAAGAGGATTATCAAGCTTGGCTCATCAGCCAACAGCAAGCTCAGCAAAGTGCTAACCAAGTATCTGAACTCAGCTTCGATGAATTAATGACTCAAGGTAAAGCAAGTTACGATAAAAACTGTGCAGCTTGCCATCAAGTTACTGGTATGGGCATTCCTCCGGTATTCCCAGCGCTCAAAGGCAGCGCGATTGCGTTAGGTGAAATGCAAGAGCACGTAAAAGTTGTCGTTAACGGCAAAGCAGGCACTGCCATGGCGGCTTTTGGAGAACAACTAACCCCCACCGAACTTGCAGCCATCATTACCTATGAGCGTAACGCTTGGGGCAATGATAAAGGCGATAGTATTCAACCTGCTGAAATTGTCAGCTTCAAACAAGCAGAGGGACAATAACCATGAGCGAACATTCTGCAGCACCTGCCACAGGTATCACGCGCTGGTTATATACCACCAACCATAAAGATATAGGCAGTATGTACCTTATCTTTAGTTTGGTGATGTTATTGATCGGCGGCTCCATGGCGCTATTAATTCGCAGTGAATTATTTCAGCCAGGGCTGCAACTAATGCAGCCTGAGTTCTTCAATCAGATGACCACATTACACGGCGTTATTATGGTGTTTGGCGCTATCATGCCAGCATTTGTCGGCATGGCTAACTGGTTAATTCCAATGATGGTCGGCGCCCCTGATATGGCGTTACCACGAATTAATAATTGGAGTTTTTGGTTATTACCTTTTGCTTTCGGCATGGTGCTATCAACACTCTTTATGGAAGGTGGCGCGCCTAACTTTGGCTGGACATTTTATGCGCCGCTGTCCACCACCTATGCCCCACCCTCAGTCACTTTCTTTATCTTTTCTGTGCACATTATGGGGATTTCTTCCGTCATGGGCGCAGTTAACGTCATTGCCACTATCATGAACATGCGCGCTCCAGGCATGAATTATATGAAGATGCCGATGTTTGTTTGGACCTGGTTAATCACCGCATTTTTATTACTCGCAGTAATGCCTGTACTGGCTGGGGTGGTGACCATGATGTTAATGGATATTCATTTTGGCACCTCGTTTTTTGATGCCGCTGGCGGTGGTGACCCCGTGATGTTCCAACATATATTTTGGTTCTTTGGTCATCCGGAAGTCTACATTATGATCTTGCCAGCTTTTGGTATTGTCTCGCACATTATTCCAACCTTCGCACGTAAGCCGTTGTTTGGTTATCACTCTATGGTAATCGCCACCAGCTCGATTGCCTTTTTATCCTTCATCGTGTGGGCACACCATATGTTTACCGTGGGCATGCCATTAGTCGGTGAATTATTCTTTATGTATTCAACCATGCTGATTGCCGTACCTACTGGAGTAAAAGTATTCAACTGGGTAGCCACTATGTTCCGCGGCAGCATGACCTTTGAAACGCCGATGCTTTTCTCTATTGCTTTTGTGGTGCTATTCACCATTGGCGGATTATCCGGCTTGATGCTCGCCATAGCCCCCGCCGATTTTCAATATCACGATACTTATTTTGTTGTTGCTCACTTCCATTATGTTTTAGTGCCGGGAGCGCTGTTCTCAATCATCGCAGGCGTCTACTTTTGGATCCCAAAATGGACTGGGGTTATGTATAACGAATCCATGGGCAAATTTCACTTCTGGTTATCCTTTGTCGGCGTGAACTTAACCTTTTTCCCCATGCACTTTATTGGCTTAGCCGGTATGCCACGCCGCATTCCAGATTATGCCTTGCAGTTTGCCGATTTTAATATGGTGGCCTCTATCGGCGCTTTCTTATTTGGCTTAAGCCAGCTGATATTTGTTTACAACATTATTCAATGTATGCGCCAGCGTGGCTGCCCAGCATCACCACAGGTTTGGGAAGGTGCAGAAGGTTTAGAGTGGACGGTGGATTCTCCAGCGCCTTATCATACTTTTCAGACACCACCGAATTTAGACAACCTTCCGTCGCCAAGTGGCCATCATTAAGATAGGTTGAAAGTAATATGAATGCCAAGCCTCAAGCTGAAAGAAAGAGTTCTGAAACCCGTTTATTAATTAAACTAGTACTCTTCCCTTGCTTGATGTTTGGCTTTGGTTTTTTATTAATTCCACTCTACGACGTCTTTTGTGATATCACTGGGCTTAATGGCAAGTTTGATCTTTCACCTTCCGTTATTGATGCACAAAGCTTAATACAATCAGATACCGCGTTGTCTGCTCAGAAGCAAATCGAATCTCATAAAGTTATTTTGCAATTCACCGCCGCCAGTGACCAGCAAGAGGTCTGGCAGTTTCATCCCGCACAATCACAACTTGAGATTAATACAGGGCAACAATATAAAACCCATTTCACACTACATAACCCCACTAATGCAGTGATGGAGTTCACCTCGATTCCCAGTATTAGTCCAGGACTTGCAGCTGAATATTTAATTAAAACTGAATGCTTTTGTTTTCAAAAACAAGTGCTTCAAGCCGGTGAAAAAGTTGAAATGCCTCTGGTATTTCAATTAAGAAACGATACCCCAGAAGATTATAAAAAACTTACGCTAGCCTATCGAATTTACGCTACCCCTTACAGGAGTACGGCCCATGTCCGTTGATAACTATTATGTCCCCGCGCAAAGTAAATGGCCCATCATTGGCGCTATTGCTGTTTTCTTAATGGTATTATCAACGGCGCTGATGATTACAGGCAGTGATGCCTCGGCGGTTCTCTTCATTGTTTCATCTTGCCTTATGGCCTATATGCTATTTGGTTGGTTTCAAACGGTGGTGGAAGAAAGCCAGCAAGGTTTATACAGTGATCAGCTTAACCGCAGTTTTCGCATTGGTATGCTGTGGTTTATCTTCTCTGAATTCATGTTTTTCGCCGCCTTTTTTGGTGCGCTATTTTATGTGCGAACGTTAGCCATCCCTTGGTTAGATGGTGACGGAGCCAAAGGCAGTTCTGCCTTATTATGGCCAGAATTCAGCGCAACTTGGCCATTACTCAACACCCCTGATCCAGAAAAATACCCTGCTCCGAGCGGCGTGATCGACGCTTGGAAATTGCCCTTCATGAATACCGTCATACTGATCATCTCTAGTATTTTCATAACAATTAGTCACCATAAATTAAAAGCCGACAAGATGAACGCGGCTAAATTTTGGTTAGCATTGACCCTGATATTTGGTATTAGTTTTTTATGCGTTCAAGTTTACGAATACATTCATGCTTATAACGAATTAGGGTTAACCTTAAATGCAGGCATCTATGGCTCTACCTTTTTTATGCTCACTGGGTTTCACGGTGCACACGTCACCATTGGCAGCATAATGATACTGGTGATGCTAATTCGTATGCTGAAAGGTCATTTTGATAGAACTGATGCTATCAGTAACATCAACAACCCAGATTCAGATCACCTTTTTGCATTTGAAGCCGCGGCTTGGTATTGGCATTTCGTCGATGTAATTTGGTTATTCTTATTTCTATTCGTTTATGTACTTTAAGAGTGATCTAAAAAACGCTTTAAACGGACAGTGACGATAAGTAAAAATAACAAAGGATTAATAATATGGCTGACAAAATAATGCGTAAGGTTAAAAAACTAACTACTTTTTTATCAACGGTTAGCGCATCCGTTTTATCAGCAACGATAGGCGACTTAAAGATTAAGTATTTTAATGCCAGTCCTAAGCTAATACAGATTAATAATATCAACGTCATTACCAGCCAAGTCATTAATGTATTCATTGAATTTTTCCATGAAGATTAAACATTTCTCTCTTTACGGTAGACGTTATTACTTAAAATTGGAACTGATTCAAAGCATAACCTTTGTCAGTATCTTTTTATTATGTAGCTTATTGGCCATATGGCAGTGGCACAGAGCAGAGGCTAGCCATATGCAAGAATTGCAGGCGAGCGTGCAACAATTAAAAACAAATAATCAAATCACGTTAAACGGGCAATGGAGTGAGCAGAATTTCTTATTAGATAACCGTACACACAAAGGAAGAGTCGGCTATTACCACCTAGGTCTTTTCAAGGCAGAAGACGCTGAACATTATTTTTTGGTAAACCTTGGTTGGTTACAAGCCCCGATTTTACGTTCTGATATTCCAAGCCCTTCACTACCAATAGGTAGCCAAAGCATTACTCTGACTAACTTACCTATTATTAAACCTGTTGTCTGGACCAGCGACCATTGGCCGAGCCCGATCAATAAAGCATGGCCTAAACGCATTCAAAGTATCGACATAGAACGCTTTGAACTGGCCACTAAACATAAAATTGATAACGGTTACTGGCAGCTAGTTTCGGGAAAAGGCAAACTGGTCGATATTTATCAATCTTCTCCTTATCTTAATAAGCACAAACACCTAGGTTATGCGATGCAATGGCTGTTAATCGCCATCGCCGCCCTGATGGTAGGAATATTCAGTGCAATAAGACTTGAAGAACGAAGCGAATAAAACATAAAAAAATAATTAAAGGACTAAGTATGAAAAATAATAAGGTATTAGTGCTGATACTCACAATCACATTTTCACCGTTTTTAATCGCGGCTATTTTAACCACCGATTATTTTTCCCAGCAGCTTGACCAAAAACAGTATGGAGAATTTCTCACCAGCGAATTTTATCTACCCAAGCTAGAAGCCGAGGTTTCAGATCCAATCTCCACCAGCGCTGGACAATGGCAACTTGTTATATCCCCTGCCCATATAAACTACGACGCTATTTCTAATAAACTCAATAAAATCAAAACCGCCCTTGGCAAACGTTCTGACTTGGTAAATGTCCTCTCCACAACAGACATCAATGCCAAGCCATTAGCCAGTGAAAATACTGTTTATATCGCGACACCGAACGGACAGTTATTATTAGCCTATCGCAATGAGCAGGTAGGAAAACCACTTTTTAAAGACCTTAGCCATTTATTGCGCAGTAATAACTAATAAGCTTTTATCGAGCAGGAGTTAATATGGATAACAAACTCTTAAACTGGGCGCGATTAAACCTACTGATCACGTTGATCGTTATCACTCTAGGCGCGCTAACTCGGCTATTAGATGCGGGGTTAGGCTGTCCAGACTGGCCAGGCTGCTATGGACAAATAACTCCACCGCAAAGCATTGAGCATATTCAGCAAGCCAATGCCGCGCATCCATTATTTCCGGTCGAGCAAGTTAAAGCCTGGTCAGAGATGATTCACCGTTTTGCTGCATCAGCCTTAGGCTTAAGTTTATTATTGTTTGCAGCTTGGGTCAGTCTCAAAGACAAATTCAGAACGCTACGCGGCATTTCTTATATCGCCCTTGGCTGGGTCATATTACAAGGAATTTTTGGCATGCTAACGGTCACATTACGAATATGGCCTCCGGTTGTCACCTTGCACTTATTAGCGGGCATGATGATGCTGGCCATTATTTTCTGGCAATACCAACTGATTAAGCAACCTGATAAAACCTTGAGCGCCTATGAACTTAAAAATATTTCACCGAGTATTCGCTACCCACTACTAGCTGTAATATTAATTACCCTATTGCAAATGGGATTAGGTGGCTGGACCAGCTCACACTATGCCGGTCTTGCCTGCCCAGATCTACCACAATGTCAGAGCCAGTGGTGGCCAGAAACCGTGCATGGACCTTTCCATGCACCTATGGTCGATGCTCAGCAATACCTAGGTGGCTTATTACCCATGGCCGATCGTATGGCGATTCAAATTATGCATCGCTTTACTGCTTGCTTATTAATTTTATCGGCCTTTTTATTGTGCTATCGCATGTATAACAGCCCACATAGAAAACTCATTGGTTTCATTGTGGTTCCCCTCACTCTGCAAGTTTTAATCGGTATTGGTAATGTATTTCTATTATTACCACTGTCGTTAGCGTTATTACACAATACTGGAGCAGCGCTATTTTGGCTCTGCTTATGGACCGTCTATTTTTCAATTTTAAAAGCAGAGGTGATTAATGATTAATACCCCAGCAGCAACTAAAAGTCTGTCGGCTAAAATAGCTTTCAATAAACGCAGTATTAAAGACTACCTCGCACTCTGTAAGGTCAACGTCATACTACTCATGCTGGTAACTGCATTGGTCGGGGCCTGTTTAGCGACAGACATGAGACCTGATCTGCAGCTACTCACGCTGGGGTTAATCGGTATCGCCTTAGTGGCGGCGTCTGGTGCGGCCTTTAATCATGGCATTGATCAACAACGAGATAAGTTAATGGCCCGTACTCGTCATCGTCCGCTGGTGAATAACAAACTGTCTTTACGCCAAGTTTATGGCTTTGCTAGCCTTATTTTGATTCTAGGTTTCAGCCTATTATTCTTTTGGGTTAATCCCTTAACCGCAATTTTATCTTTGGCTTCTATGGTCGGCTACGCATTAATTTATAGCCACTGGTTAAAACCACTCACCCCGCAAAATATAACCATAGGTGGCCTTGCGGGAGCTATGCCACCACTTCTAGGCTGGGTTGCAATGACCGGAGAGACTCATCCACTGGCATGGGTGCTGGTACTGATCATTTTCACTTGGACACCGCCGCATTTTTGGGCGCTGGCCTATTACCGCCAGCAAGAATATGCCAAAGCCAAAGTACCTATGCTTAGCGTCACCCACGGCAAAGAATTTACCAGCTTACAAATGCTGCTCTATACCTTATTACTGACTCTCGTCACCTTGCTGCCATACCTCTTACACTTCAGTAACGAAATTTATTTAATTGGCAGCATGGTGTGCAATGGCGTATTTATTTATTTATCCATTCGCTTATTAATTGAACAGACGACTAAGCGTGCACAACAGACCTTTCGCTATTCCATTTTGTATTTATTATTAATCTTTATTTTAATTATGCTCGATCGTCTAATCACCTTATAATCAAACCATTATAATCAGTGTTTGTTCATGCTCACTTAACAAACACTGATACTGCTCTAATTAACAAAGACAAAGACTGATAAAGAACCTTTATGGCCATTCGACCACGTATTTATACTCCTGAAACTCTAGTTTTAAATTGCCAGCTAGATCTTGATTCCCAAGCCAGCACCCACCTGATTAAAGTATTAAGATTAAGCGAAGGTGCTGAACTGCGTTTATTTAACGGTGATGGCTGTGAATACCTTGCGCATATTACCGTCGCCAATAAAAAGAATGCCCAAGTTGAAATCAGCGAAGTTTTATCCACTGATTCAAAAATCAGTTTTCCTCTGCATTTAGGGCAAGTAGTTTCAAAAGGCGACCGTATGGATTTCACCATACAAAAAGCCACCGAGTTGGGTATTACAGACATTACGCCGTTATGGAGTGAGCGCTGTGATGTTCGCCTTAAAGGTGAGCGTTTAGAAAAAAAAATGGAGCACTGGAAAAAAGTTGCCATCTCAGCCTGTGAGCAAAGTGGCCGTAACCATATCCCGACTATCCATCCGGCGATGAATTACCACGACTGGGCAACATCAGTCAGCGCAGAGACAAAACTGGTTTTACATACTCGTGATCAAAAACCTTTAGCAGAAATAACAACTCCCGCATCGGTTGCTTTATTAGTGGGTCCAGAAGGGGGGATCACTGACGAAGAGGTAGAGTTCTGTATTCAACAGGGTTTTACGGGCTTAACACTGGGCCCACGTATCTTACGCACCGAAACCGCCGCCCTCGCCGCATTGAGTTTATTCCAATACTTATGGGGAGATTTCTAATATCCCCTATTAAATGAAACAGACTGTTTTAAAATTACCTCATTAATTAGAACAGTCGTTGATTTATAAGACGACTCTAACCTGTTAGCATGCGCGTCTCCTAAAATGCGATACAAGTTAGATAAAACATTGAAAGCAATTGTACTCATAGCCTGCCTATTTTCCTTAATCAGCCAAGCCAACGCAGAAGAAATTAAAGAAAACATCCGCCAACAGGGCCAATGGTATGGCTACTGGGGCTGGAACCGTACTCAGTATTCAGATAGTGACATTCACTTCAAAGGTGATGATCACGACTTCACTCTGCACAATACTGCGGCTAAAGACCGTCAGAATGAAGTGACACCCTCATCCGTCTTTGATCGCTATTTAAGCCCAATTAACCTTACAATACCGCAATATAATTACCGTTTCGGTTATTTTGTGGCCGACAACTGGGCCATTTCATTGGGCTTTGATCATATGAAGTACGTGGTCGAGCAAGGGCAAGTCGTTGGCATGAGTGGAACAATCAGCACTCCGGGCTTTGAAAAGTCCAACCCAGCCTTAATTGATAAAGAAATCGACGGAGACTTCCTGAATTTTGAACATACAGATGGTTTAAACATGATCGCTATCGAAACTGAATTTTTTCACTCGTTATGGAATCACGGCAAAGACTTTGATTTTGCATTATTTGCGGGGGCGGGTTTCGGCGCAATGGTGCCAAAGACCAATGTTAAAATGTTGAACTATAAGCGCAATGACGAGTTCCATTTAGCGGGTTATGCCACTTCAGTAAAAGCAGGATTTGAATTTACTTTTTTTCATAATTGGTTTTTCCGTGGCCTCGCTAAATTTGGCTATACCAACCTAGGCGATGTGTTAACGACTAGCCAAGGTGATACAGCAGCACAGTCTTTTTACTTCGATGAATACATTGGCGCAATTGGCTACCGCTTTTAGTTATTAGCGCTCGAATTATGAATGCTTAACCATTAAAAATTGCGTTTATTTCAGATGAAGTAAGCGCCCTACTTTCTCCTGCGGCCAAATTTTCATCCAAGACTAAATTACCGACTGCGCTTCTATGCAAGGCTAACACTGGATTTCTAAAGCGACCGAACATGCGTTTGATCTGATGGTACTTTCCTTCCATTAAAATGACTTCTGCCACGTAATTCGAAAGAATCGTTAACTGCGCAGGTAAGGTTGTTATATCTTCAAATCCAAAATACATTCCCTCTGCAAAAGCCTTAATATACTGGTCGCTTAATTCACTCTGCAAAGTTACTCGATACACCTTATTGACTTTACTCGCCGGTGACATTAACTTGCGCGACCAACGACTATCATTGGTCAGCAATAATAACCCTGTCGTATTTAAATCCAAACGACCAACAATATGAAGATCATGTTTACTTCCTGCCACATGAGTTAATTCATCAGGCAATAAATCAATTACTGTTTTATGCACATCATCTTTGGTTGCGCTCACGACCCCAAGCGGTTTATTCATCATGATGTAAATCGCTTGCTTATTTTGCAGCACCTCGCCATCTAAAAGTACATGATCAAACTCTTCGACAATGGTGGTTATTTCACGAATGACTTCGCCATTAATTACAATACGCCCTTGCGCTAGCATCAACTTAATATCACGTCGATTAATATTGCGTTGCTTGCTGATGTATCGGTCTATGCGGAAAGATTTAGTCTGCATTTTTTATGTTAAAACAAGCTTTGTTTTCTCAGTGACGAGATTAACATTGTCACAACCGATCGCTAACCCTTCCAACATTAATAGCTGCGCCTTGCGTGTAATTCCACCCGCATAACCTCGAAGAGCGAGGTCACTGCCAATGATTCTATGACAAGGAATAATCAACCAAATAGGGTTACGCGCATTAGCACTAGCAACCGCTCGTACTGATTTGGCATTACCGGTAGCCGTCGCAAGCTGTTGATAACTTGCGAAGGTACCAAAATCAACATCACATAATGCCTGCCATACTTTTTTCTGAAAAGCAGTGCCCTGCGGATCAATAGGAAGATCAAATACGCTAAGCTCAGCGGAAAAATACTGCTGTAATTGCCGCTGACACCTTTCTCGCCAATCAGGGTTTTGATTACCTTCAAAATTTTCTACGCTATCATCAAATTTCAGAAATTGAATATGCGTTTTAGTCCCCTGCACCACTATTCGGCCAAAGGGGCTATCGATAGGCATGCTATATAAATATTTCATTCTACGAATCCTTTAAACACTGTCATTACTCTATCTCTTGCAGCTATAACACAATAAACCCTGTATTATGCGCCCTCTCAAATACAGACTGCTAAAATTCAGGCTGTAATTTTATACAGCCGTTATGATACCAGGCCAGCACAATGTCTAAATTCTTCTTCAAAGGGCGCATAGAGCTTCCTTCAGATTACAGTACTTACAACTACAATACCGACCAAGCCACTAAACATGGCTCTAAAAAATACCCAATCGCAATTACTGTAACCAACGCGGCAAGAAAAGCTGAAGTTGAAGAGCAATTAGAAGCGTTGGAACTTTTTGCCAATATTACGTTAGATGCTGATGGTGAAGAAAACATTTCTGAGCTAGACGTTCTACTCAACAAACCAACCACCGTGGTATTAGAGAAAACCCCTAACCGCAACGATCCGTGTTCATGCGGCAGTGGTAAAAAGTATAAAAAGTGCTGTTCTAAATAGACTTATTGTAAGAGCTCTTATTATAGAGAGCTCTTATAAATAGTTCTCGAACACAGATGCCCACTCATCATAGTGAGCATTAGCATGTTGGCGTAGAAACGGAAACAACCAATTCGCCGCGGCAGGAGCTAAGTTAAAATCCTCATCTAAAGGCTGCCCTAGGCCCGGAAAGTTCAACGCATGTTGTATCGCGCAGATGCAAACTAAGAACTGGCCAATAGAATCGGCTATCGGCGCAAAATCCCATTCCCCCATGCCTTGCATCGCACTATAAACCGGACTATTTTCACCCTGCTCAGACGTTTTCACGATAATAGGATCACCGCCTTCATGAGCAATTAAGAACCAATCGTCTTGCCACTTGGGAAGCCCAGCCGACAGTTCAGGCGAGAGCTCAGCAAACATCTTAGGCTGCCAAGCCAGATCCGCAGCTTTAATAAGTTCTACCGGATGGCCAACGCCTTCCAGCGATAGTCCTTCTGCAGGGCAGATCACATCAATATATTGACTCAATTCTACCGGTAAATTTTTACGACGATCTTCATTAATGAAGGATGATAACGAATTACCCTCTGGCAACGTATTCTCACTCGCTGCAAATACTTCTGTGCTTTTTTTGCTAAAACTGGCGATTAAAACCAAAGCGTCATTTAAATTCATAACTAAAAGTACTTTCCAAGCGTGTAGGGAGATTAATTACGCTTATTTTAATTCATTCGCCCTTACTTTCACACTCTACAATCGATTGCCAAAATAATGTCCCTAATAAAACATCAAAGACAGGCAGTGTAATATTGAAATTGATTTCTGCCATTTTTTCACGTTTATGATGAAGCACATGCAAATGGCGTAATGCCGTCCAACCAGGAATCACTAAAAACATCTTTTCAGCCCAATGGCCACGAGGAATGTGATAACTAAAGTGCATCACCTCATAAAACAAATACCCCGTGATCCCTGCCGCCCCATAGATATACGCCGCATTCATACTAAAAAGCTCACTCAACACGTAAGCTGTCGGTAAGATCAAACCGAACAGAAAAGCGAAAATCAAATACACGGGGAATAATACGACGCGCCAATCACGAACCGCTTGATAATTCATCGAGTGATCTAGAAAGAAACTATGGTGATCGCCAGTATGGCGACTGTAAAAAAGTTTTCCATATTGTGTTTTTTTATGACCTAACCAACGATGTGCACAATACTCGGCAAAATTCACCACTAGCATGGTCAAAGGAAACACTAACCACTCCAGCAAAGAAACAGATTGCAGCTGAAGCACGGCGTAAATAATAACCCCTAATCCAACAGTCAATACAGTGATCATATGAACCCAACCACTGTAACTTGTCGCAATACCTGCTCGATATTGCTGACGAAATTTCGTCATTGCTGCTAATGTCATTATTGCCATAAGGGAGCTCATCTCTGTTTATTAGGTGTTTATTATTTAGGTGCTTCTAACTTCTTTTCTGACTATGAGCATATCAGCCCTTGATTTTAAGGCTAATCAATAATACAAAAGAGTATTATCACCAAAACGAATATTGCTAATGCAACTCAACTTACGCGCACTAGACCTCAACCTGCTTCCCGTATTCGATGCCCTTATGCGAGAACAACATCTATCGCGAGCGGCCGAGCATCTTGCGATGAGTCAGCCAGCAGTGAGTAATGCTTTAAAGCGCTTACGCCAAACCTTCAACGACGACCTCTTTGTACGTACAGCGAAAGGGCTAAAGCCCACAGTACGAGCCCAAGAGCTGCAACAAGCGATTCAACCTGCACTGCGCTTAATACAAACAGGCTGTATGGAGAGTAACTTTGATCCGAGTAGCAACGAACAGACACTGAAAATGTCCTTGAATAGCGCCACTGAGTTCTTGATAGCCCCCTTAATCCATAGCTGGCTACAAGCTGAAGCTCCACGGATGAAATTGCAACTGCAGCCTGATCACCTTGACGATATCCCGGCGCAACTCAAAGAAGGACGATTAGATTTTGCCTTAGACTATGTAGGCTTTGGTGATGACCAGTTTAAGTCGTTACTACTGATTGAAGAAGATTTAGTCGTCATATCCCGCGCTCAACATCCGCACCTCAACGGACAGATTACTTTAGAGCAATTTGAGACACTACCACAAGTCAGCCTAAGTCCTCGTTCTAGCCTGGCCCATAAACAAAGTCATCTACGCGGAACCCCCATAGAACAATTAATGGGAAAAGACTTACCACATCGCAACCTCACAATGCATGTATCCAGTTTTGTCAGCATTCCTAACATCATTGTCCAGTCTGACTTAATCGCTATCGTCCCCAAGCGAATTGCCCAGTATTTCAATAAAAGTCAGCAAGACAATGACCATAAAAGCGCTTTACAGTGCCTAGCTCTGCCCTTTAACTATCCCAAAGTGGGGATGCAATTGTTATGGCACAAAAGCCGAGAACACGACATGGCCCATCTGTGGGTAAGAGAGAAAATGGCTAAATTGATTCATTTATTGCCCAACTAACCGGCATAAAAAAACCGTTATGGCAAAAGTCACAACGGTTAAATGTCTCGAAAGACCTATGCATGATCACGCTAGGGCCAGAGCTTAGACAGCTTAATTAAGCGCTGGAACTACGGGAGGGACTTTGCCGAAATTAGGCTATTGATAATAGGACACGATAGGCCAATTTGCTTAAATCTGCGCCTACCCTGACTTGGATGAGTTAATACCCTCAAACCATCGGTAAACGCGTTGAATCAACTACTTTACGCATGACAAAACTCGAATGAACACCACTTACGCCTTCAATGCGGGTTAACTTGCCCAGAAGAAACTGTTGATAGCCATCCATATCTTTCACAATCACCTTGAGTAAATAATCCGCACTTGAACCGGTAATTAAGAAGCACTCTAAAACCTCAGGAAATCCAGCAACCAACCTCTCAAAGTTTTCAAAGCGCTCAGGGGTATGACGATCCATACTAATGGAAATCATCGCGACCATATCCAGCCCCAAAGCTTTTGGATCTAATACCGCTACTGTTTTTTGAATAATGCCCGACTCTTGTAATGCTTTAACCCGACGAGAACAAGGAGAAGGTGAAAGCCCTACCTTATCGGCTAAATCGAGGTTTGAGATAGCCCCATCTTTTTGCAATTCATCAAGAATACGTCGATCCGTACGATCTAAAGATATCTTTAGTGAAACATTGCTCATTATAAAGCCCTTTTGATAATAACTATCATATTATGCACACAAACAATTAAATTAATCTAAGTATTAAACAATAAGAGCAATATCGACGGTTAAGTTAAAAACAAGTGTTGTCACGCTATGGCTGAATAAAAAGCTTAATTTACAGATTCGACAGCTAGTTGATGTGAAGCTATGGTTTAGAGGTAATAAACATAATTATAGGCCGCCATGCTGACTTTCAAACTTCGATTTTTTTTAACAGCTTCAATCTGCTTTCTCGCACTGGCAGAACCTGCCATTAGCCAAGTACGACTGACTGTTGTTGATCAATATAATAGCCCGCTAGCCAATGCCGTGATTGATTATGAAAGTTCTATATCCGCCAAACCCTCTACCCTAGAGAAACCTTCAACGGTAGAACCCATTTACATCATGGATCAAATAGACAAGCAGTTTGCCCCTCGCGTGCTCATTATTCCTGAAAATGGCCTTGTTAACTTTCCTAATAGTGACGACATTCGCCATCATGTGTATTCCTTTTCAGAAGCCAAAACATTTGAACTAAAACTATATGCAGGTAAGCCCAAGAGCCCGCTTCGCTTTAATAAAAGAGGCTTAGTAGTCATGGGCTGTAATATTCATGACTCTATGGTGGGCTATATTTATGTTACTGATAGCAAAAATACAGTCATGAGCGATGATAAAGGGCAAGTCCTGTTAGCATCCGACTTACCCTTAAACACAGAATTACAAGTATGGCACCCTAGCAGCACCATCGGATTATCAAACCATACAAGACTGATCATCGATCAAGCTATCCTCGATAAAGGTGAAATAACACTGGTGATCACCACCAATGAACCTGAGCCTAGAAACAGTTTCGAAGAGCTAAATGTAGATGAATACTAAGTTCAGTTTTAAAACACAAATCACTTGGTTATCAACGGGGTTAATATTATTAACGGTGATTTTTCTGACCGTCAGTAATTGGTTTAGATTTGCCGATTATGCAGAAGCTCAAATAGAACAACAGACATACTTCGCCCAAAATGTATTGAATCAAACCTTAAAATTACAAGAGCAAGTTTTAACAACAACGGCCAGTGTTTTAGCGTCTGATTTTGGTTTTAAGCAAGCCGTTGCCAGCCAAGACAAAAAAACACTGGAAAGTGTACTGCTGAATCACGGCAAACGTATCAACGCTCACTTAATGCTCATACTTGACCTAGAAGGAAACTTAATTACTAGCAGCTCTCGACATTCATTCACATCCAGCATGATCGAAAAAAATATTAATAAATTACCATTTAAAGTAGTTAATGCTCAAATTTTGAATATCGAGAACAAGGTCTTTCAGGTAATAGTCGTTCCCGTGAAAGCCCCTAGAATTATCGCTTATACCGTAATAGGTTTTGAATTTGATCGCAGTGCTTTATTACAGCTAAAAGATTTAATATCCTTAGATATAAGTCTGATAAAAAAAGATCAGCTTACTCAAAAAGAAAAAGTAATCGAATCGAGCATTGAAGATACAAGCATCAAGCAGCAGGCTCTATTAGGTACCGTTCAACAATCACCAAATTTACTATTAACTCAATATGAATATTTTCATAAAATCATAAACTTCAGTAGCTCTAACGATGTGCATGCAATATTGTCAGTCTCCTTAGTACAAATTCAGAGTGATTTTAACCACTTAATCTTATCAATCTTGATGATTGCCTTTATTGTAATAATCATTGCCATTACTTTTTCTCGAATATTATCCCAAGGTCTATCGCAGCCACTTAATATACTAATGGAGGTAACAAAGAAGATTGGACGCGGAGAGTTAGAAGTACCAAAATTAACCCATAATTTGCCTGTAGAATTTACCGACCTTTACCAGGGTTTTGTTGTAATGGGATCCGCTATAGAACAGAGAGAGCAAGAAATTACGTATCAAGCAGAACGAGATATACTCACAGGCTTATTTAATCGTCACAAAACACTAAAAAAGGTTAATAATTATTTCAATAAAAAAATCAATTTAGTTTTAGTTACTTTTAACATTAAAAATTTTAAAGAGCTGAATGATACCATTGGCATTAACAATGCAGATACAATATTAAAAGAAATAGCCCGCAGACTGAATGCCTACATTGATAATTTCAATCGAGAGTCCGATAACAAGGGCATTGCAGCCAGAGTAAATTCAGATGAGTTTTTACTCTGCCTTCCTATCGACAACACAGAAATAATAAATACATTAGTTGATCTATTAAGAACTGATACTGAGCAGCCATTCTGGGTAGCAGGCATTAAAATAAACCTATCGCTTTATTATGGCATTGCCAACTCTATTGAACATGGCATCGATGCTGAAAAACTTATTAGACGCTCAAACATGGCTGTGTCATCAGCACATCAAGACCAAACTTCCGTTAGATTTTATCAAGATGGTGAAGATGAAAATTATCTTTATAAATTGAATTTAATAGAAGAATTAAAAATAGCATTAGAGAACCCTACCAGCCCTCTTTTTATGAACTACCAACCAAAACTAAATATACAAACGGGTAAAGTAGATAAACTAGAAGCTTTGATCCGCTGGATTAATAATAAAGATGAATTTGTAAACCCTGAATTATTTGTTGGCTTAGCCGAGCAGGCGGGTCTAATAATCACCTTAACTCGCTGGGTTATTCTACAAGTTGTTAAACAAGTTGATCAATGGAATCAACTGGGTTACCAATTCAAAGTATCCATTAACTTGTCAGCTCAAGATATTCAAAATGATAAATTCATTGAGTACTTACTGGCGACCTTGAGTGAATACAAGGTTACAGCAACACAAATAACCCTTGAGTTAACCGAAAGAGACTTGGCAGAAGATGAAGTCCTAGTCGCTGACCGCTTGTGCCATTTAAAATCACTCGGCTTTGAAGTCTCGGTCGATGACTATGGCATTGGCCAATCATCTCTTGCCAAGCTGAAAAACTTACCTGTTGATGAACTAAAAATCGATAAAACGTTTATTTTACGACTGGACCAATGCCAAAAGGATCAAGATATTGTTTCATCAACCATATCAATGGGTCATAAACTTGGGCTTCGTGTTGTTGCCGAAGGCGTTGAAAACAAAGAAAGCTTAGAATTACTTCGTCAATTCCAGTGTGATTACGCACAAGGCTATTATTTGTCCAGACCGGTTAGCGCAGAAAAATTTATTGAATGGTATGAAAATGATCAATACCCTCGTTAAGATTATATTACTCATGTTCCCAATCATCAGCCTTGCGAATGGCAAACTATTAGCAACCCCAGGGGTTTCTCAGATAGAAGGCTCTGGCGGTGGTGGCCTTGTTCCCTGGGCACAGCTCGCGGGTTATGCAACAGAAGATGAATTAGCGGTTTCTGCCTTTTGCTCACAGGCGAATGTGAAAGACTTCCAACTAAATAGCTGCGGTGGTCAAATAAATTTATATGATCGCTTAGAACTTTCTTTCGCTAAGCAAACCTTCAATGTAGAGCCACTATCCCTAACCTTATCGCAAGAAATAATCGGACTTAAATTAAGATTGTACGGCGACTTGGTTTATAGCCAGTGGCCACAAGTCTCTGTGGGAATTCAACATAAATCGCTGGCCACCCCTGATGTGGCATTATCATTAGGCGCTGGTGACGATACCGGTGACGATATTTATTTAGCCGCCAGTAAATTGCACCTCGGTCTACTGGCAGGCTACAACGTATTGTGGAATTTATCTGCTCGATATACCGAAGCCAATGAGCTTGGACTACTCGGCTTTGGTGGCCCCGGCGGCAAAAGAGCATTACATTCGGAAGCCTCTGTAGCGATATTACTCAACAAGCATCTTGCTATTGGCACAGAGTATCGACAAAAGCCTGATAATTTAGGGCTTAAAGAAGATGATTGGCAAGATGTCTTTATCGCCTGGTTTCCCAATAAACATCTGAACCTTACGTTAGCCTATTTAGACTTAGGCACTATAGCCGCACTGCCTAACCAAACGGGCTGGTATCTATCCTTATCGGGGTCCTATTGATTATGACTAAATTCTTCAGCTATTGTTTAATTGTCATTAGCGCTCAACTAGCACTGGGATGCAGCACTAACAGCGTTCAGCAAGATTCAAGCCTTTATCATGAAATAGGCGGCCATGAGGGAATTGAGCGGATAGTGAATGCCTTTACCCGTAGAATTGTACAAGATAAAAGCATTTTGCCTTACTTTGCCAAATCAAATGTCACACACTTTAAACAAGGCTTCATTAGCCATTTATGTGATGCTATCGGTGGCCCATGCCAATACAAGGGCGATACCATGCGTGACATACATACTGGGATGAATATCACGGAGAAAGACTTCAATCGAATCGTAGAGCTATTAATTAGCGCTATGGAAGATGCGGAAATTAGCTATTCATCTCAAAACAAAATACTAAAGCAACTTGCGCCCTCTAGAGAGAAAATAATTAAAATATAATATTCAGTGCATCACTGAACACTCGCTAAGTTGCTAAAGTACTGCCGTTTCACCTCACTTGATGACAATTGATTGTTTTTTACTCACGACAAAGACTGCCAGAGTTATTATAATAAGGGCGTTCTGCAAATATAGCCCAGAGAATTATAAGGAAATGAATGCAACAAAAACCTTGAAAGATCAAAAAAATGCGTTGATTGCTGACTATGCCATACGCAGTAATACCAAGGCCTTTATTCAAACCCTGACTACGATTGTGCCTTATTTTGTTTTATTCTACCTGGCCATCGAAAGCCTAAAAATCTCATATTGGTTAGCGGCAGGCATTACCCTAATACTCACACTTTTCATTATTCGAGTCTTTGTGATGCTGCACGATTGCGGCCATAACTGCTTATACGTTAATCCCCGAGAGAATAAAATTGCAGGCTTCATTTTTGGTGTATTGTGCGGTGTACCACAATATGTATGGTCAAAACATCACGATTTCCATCATTCAACCAATGGTAATTGGGAAAAATATCGCGGCCCACTCGCCGTATTATCAGTAGACCAATACGCTGAACTCAACGAGAAAGGCAAAAAATCTTACGCCAATCAGCGCAATTTAAGACTCGCCCCAATAGCCGGTTTCTTATATTTCATCTTCAATCCAAGATTCACCTGGATGAAAGGCAGCATTCAGTTTGCCATATTTTTTATTAAACAGAAGTTTAACAATTCATCCAAGCCTGCAAGCGAGATCAATGCCGAGTTCAAAACCAACTACTGGAATACTTGGCAAGAATACCGTCACATGACGGGGAATAATCTAGTTCTGCTATCGGCGTGGGTATTAGCGGCGAACTACTTTGGTACTATTGAATTTTTCAGTATTTACATTGTTGCGCTATCTTTGGCGGGTGCGATTGGTATCGTATTATTTACCGTCCAGCATAACTTCGAAGAATCTTATGCCGCCAGCAGTGAAAACTGGGATTATTTTACCGCCACTCTAGACGGTACCAGTTTTTTACAACTGCCTAAACTTTTAAATTGGTTCACCGCCGATATTGCCTATCATCACATTCACCACCTTTCTGCGCGTATCCCTAATTACAATTTAGTGAAGTGTCATGAGCAGTATAAACATCTATTTGATAGTGTAAGACGCATTAAACTGAGTGAAATCCCTAATGCGTTTAAATTTATTATTTGGGATAACCATACCAGTAAGATCATCAGTGTTGAGCAATACCAAGCGACCTATGGCGAAGTAGCTATGGAGCCCACACCTTCAACATAATAAGACATAGCTTTAGTCCTAATAAAACCAGTTTTTCTTTTTAAAGCCGTTTAGACTGTTCGCAGTCTAAACAAATATAAAAAGAGTACTGGACATGTCGGCAACAGATTCTGAATTCGATTACATTATTATAGGCGGTGGCTCAGCAGGCTGCGTTCTTGCTAACCGCCTTTCTGCAAGCCCAAAAAACCGCGTTTGTCTGTTAGAAACAGGCCCCAGTGATAGCACTGCTCTCATTTCTACGCCCATCGGTGTTATTGGCCTGATGGACAGTAAAAAATATAACTGGATGTTCAACTCACAAGCCGAACCCACTCAGCATGATCGTACTATCTACTGTCCACGCGGCAAAGTACTGGGGGGCAGCAGCGCAGTGAACGCGATGCTTTATACTCGCGGCACACCTAGCGATTACAACCACTGGGCCAGTTTAGGCAATGAAGGCTGGGGCTATAATGATGTGTTGCCCTACTTCAAATCGACTCAGCATCAAGAACGCGGCGCGAGTGATTTTCACGGCACTGAAGGTGAACTCAACGTCGCTGAAGGGCGCTCCAATCATCCACTAGGGGAAACCCTACTCGCAGCATGCCGCCAAGCAGGTTACCAAGATAACCCAGACTTTAACGGCGCTCAGCAAGAAGGCATTGGTTCTTACCAAGTCACACAAATCAATGGCGAACGCTGCAGTGCGGCGCGCGCCTTTTTACACCCAATAACTCAACGCCAAAACTTAACTGTGATTACCGAAGCCAGAGTCGCCCGTATCCTGATCGACAATAAAAGGGCCGAAGGTATTGAGTATTTTAAAGACGGTGAATTACAGATACTAAAGGCGACAAAAGAAGTCATTATTTCTGCCGGTACATTCTGTTCTCCACAGTTATTAATGCTGTCGGGTATTGGTCCACTAGCAAAATTAGAACAACACAACATTCATGTTAAACATCACTTACCGGGTGTCGGCTTAAACCTGCAAGAACATGTCGACATTATTACCGTCACAAAAAGTAAAAAAGCGAATACCGTCGCGTTACGTCCTATTGGAATAGCGAAAGTATTGAAAGACATTTGGCTTTACATTAATCAACGCAAAGGGTTTTTAACCACCTCGATTGTAGAAACCGGTGGTTTTATTAAATCAAAGCCAGAGCTTAAAGATCCCGATATGCAATTGCAGTTTATTCCATTAGTGATGGAGGATCATGGCCGTAAAAAATCAACGCTGCTAACCTACGGTTATTCATTACATAATTGTTTATTACGCCCTAAAAGTCGCGGCCAAGTGAGTCTGCATAATAATGATTTTCGACAAGATCCTAAGATAGAACTTAATATGCTCAGTCATCCCGACGATTTATCCGCCATGGTCGATGCGGTAAAAATCAATTTAAATATTTTTTCCCAGCAAGCTTTTGATGACGGCCGTGGTAAATCAATATTTCCTTCACAGAAAAATCCAAGTGATAAAGAGATTGAAGAATTCGTGCGCGAAAAAGCCAACCACGTCTATCATCCAGTGGGCACTTGTAAAATGGGTAATGATCAAGACGCCGTGGTGAACGATCGCCTACAGGTACATGGCATATCAAGGCTGCGCGTAGTAGATGCATCCATCATGCCCACACTCGTTGCGGGTAATACCAACTCCCCGACGATTATGATTGCTGCCAAAGCGGCCGATATGATACTCGCGGATCATTGCTCAGACTAAGCGCTTTAGGGCATCGACTGATGCCCTTTCAACCACAAGAACAATATAAAACCCCGAAAAACCAATTTATTAGTTTTAAGTTGCTTAATTCATCACTATTAAACTGCAATTTGCCATCATTCACCCCTTCTTTGCATTTATAGTTACCTCATCAATTAGTTAATCCTTTTTATCACTTCTTTACGAAGTTTAGGTGCCCAAGATGAGCCAAGTTCAGACAAGCCGTTTCAATCATAAAAAGTATCAATCTTTCCAGCAAAGCATGCCTGCGTTGAAAATGGAAAACCGCCAGTGGCCAAGTAATACCATTACTCAGGCGCCTCAATGGTGTGCGGTTGATCTTCGTGATGGCAACCAAGCCTTGATTGAGCCAATGTCTGTGGCGCAAAAACAGAAGATGTGGACGTTAATGGTGAAAATGGGCTTTAAGCATATTGAAGTCGGTTTTCCTTCTGCCTCACAGCCTGATTTTGATTTTGTGCGCTGGTTGATTGAAGAAAACCAAATTCCAGAAGATGTCACCATTCAAGTATTAACTCAGGCCCGTGATGCTTTGATTGAGCGTACCTATCAATCGTTAGTCGGTGCTGAGCGCGCGATTGTTCATGTGTATAACTCAACGTCGCCGGTACAGCGCGAAAAAGTGTTTGGCTTGGATAAGCAAGGTATTATCGACATTGCCACCCATGGTGCTGAAAAGGTATTGAGCGAGTCAAAGAAATACCCAATGACCGATTGGACATTTGAGTATTCGCCAGAAAGTTTTTCGAGCACAGAAACCGATTTTGCCATTGAAGTCTGTAATGCCGTCATCGATGTCTGGCAGCCAAGCGCTGACAATAAAGCCATTATCAATTTGCCAGCAACCGTAGAATGCGCCGGGCCGAATGTGTTTGCCGACCAGGTAGAAACCTTCTGCAAGGGCGTAAAGCAGCGTGAAAACATCATTATTTCTATTCATACGCATAATGATCGTGGCTGCGCGGTTGCCGCTGCAGAGATGGCTATTTTGGCCGGAGCCGATCGCATAGAAGGCACCTTGATGGGTAATGGCGAACGCACCGGCAATATGGATTTGATCACTATGGCAATGAACTTGTATAGCCAAGGTATTGATCCGGAACTTGATTTGTCGATTGCCGATGAAGTTGTCGCGACCGTTGAAGAGTGCACTCAGATTAAAACCCATCCACGCCATCCTTGGTTTGGTGAATTAGTCTATACCGCATTCTCGGGCAGTCACCAAGATGCGATTAAAAAATGCTTGTCAGTGCAGCGCGATGATCAGCAGTGGGATGTGGCTTATTTGCCGATCGACCCTAGAGATTTAGGTCGTGATTACCAATCGGTTATTCGTGTAAATAGCCAATCGGGTAAAGGTGGCGTCGCCTATATTATGGAAGCTGAGTTTGGTATTAACTTGCCACGCTGGATGCAAATAGAACTAAGCCGTGCCGTGCAAGAGTACAGCGTTAAAAATAGCTGTGAAGTGGATAACAAAACCATTTATCAAATTTTCCAGCAACAATTTGTGCAACGCGATCAGCAAAACGCACAGCAGTATCAAGTATTAGGTTATGAAGTGCATAAACAAGGTGAGCAAGAATCTATTCAAGCCAGTATTTGTGATGGCTCCGCCCATGGCGAAGTGCTAACCATACACGGCCAAGGTAAGGGTGTTATCTCAGCCTTGAGTGATGGCTTGCATAAAACATTAGGAATTGATTTTCAGGTACAGCAGTTTGATCAAATTGCCTTAAGCAAAGGCACAAATGCTCAAGCCATGGCATTTGTTCAAATTAAAATTGATAACCGTAAATTCATGGGAGTTAGTCAGCACCAAGATATCATGACAGCAACCATCAACAGTGTTTTGGCAGGAATTAATAATTACTTAGAGGATGCAAAAGTAGCGGCTTAATGTTTGCAAAAAATCCACCTAAAAATTCAGTACTAGAAAACCAGAATTAGAAAGCTAAACACTTTCTAGTTCTCTTAATAAGTTGTCGACTAAAATGGGTTTTGATAGATGTCCGGTAAAACCAACTTGCTGTGCTTTATTTTTACTTTCTTCGGTCACATCTGCCGTTAAAGCGAAAATAGGTAAGGTTTTAAATTGTTCTATTTTTCTAATTTGCTCTGTAGCGCTATAGCCATCTAAGACCGGCATCTGGCAGTCCATTAAAATAACATCGAATTCTTCTTGCTGAACTCGATTAACGGCTTCCAAGCCATTATCTACAATCACTGGGGTAATACCTAAACTATCTAAAATTGCCTCAATCACTAATTGATTAATTTCATTATCTTCGGCAACTAATACCCGCAACGTAGCGATATCTCTTTTTGTAGCCACCGCTACAGAAGATTGACTTTCATTTTCATGAGTTTTTCCACTAATTACCCCAGAATTATCTTCAGGTATAGCTTCTTCAGTACTGGATAGAGCGCATTTTTTTGCAACCTCTAAATCAAACTTAAATATAAACTCAGAACCTTCACCCTTTGTACTATTAAGGCTTATATCACCCTTCATCAAATGGCTAATTTCTTTTGAGAGTGCTAGCCCCAAACCAGTACCCCCAAACTTTCTAGAAGTAGAATCATCAGCTTGAGTGAAAGCATTAAATAATTTTTCCTGTTCCTCTACACTAATGCCAATACCAGTATCTTTAACTCGAACAATTATATGATGATGCAGCTCATCTTGAATATCCATATCCATATCCACATCGATCGAAATACCACCCTGCTTGGTAAATTTCAATGCGTTACTGCAAAGATTAGCCATTACCTGCTCAAAACGAACTTGATCACCGATAAACCTGATGGATTCAGGAATATTATTAACGAGCTTCCAAGTAAGATTTTTTGCTTCTGCCTGCGACTGAAATATACTATTGATGCGATGACAAGCTTCATTCATGTGAAATTCATCATGAGACAATACTAACTTGCCTGCTTCAATTTTTGATATATCTAAAATATCGTTCACAATATTCAATAATAAATCTGAAGATACTTTAATTTTCTCTAAATAATCCTGCATTAACTCTTTATCGTCACTCTTCCTAGCTAACCCTGAAAACCCGACAATGGCATTCATTGGCGTACGAATTTCATGACTCATATTCGCTAGAAATCGACTTTTAGCTGAATTAGCATCCGCAGCCTTTTTCGCCATAACCTTTAGTGATGCTGTCCTTTTATCAACTAAAATATTTAATTCAATGTGCCGGCTATTCATCATTAAAATCAACAACATAATAAAGGCCACTATGACAAACTCTAAAATGAAAAGTAGCAAATATGATTGGCTTTGCTGTAATAGAAAAAACTCATTATTAGCCTTTAAGTATAAATTCCAAACTTGGCCAGCAAGTTGAAAGTTTAACTGCTCTACTTTCTTATCGCTGCGTAATGGAGAACCATTATTATTAGATGAAAACCAATGAGCGCTACCTTGCTCGTACAGTTCATAATCAAAACGCTGATCCCCCTCTCTACCCAATGCTTTCCGCAGCATATCTTCCGCTAAGAAAACACCCGTTGCATATCCCTTTAGCTCTTTATTTCCTTTAAAGACTGGAAAGAATAAAAGATAGGCGGGAGCTTCTCTTTCAAATTGCACCAACTGTATAATGGGCGTTGCTTTAGGCTGAAAACTAGACTCTGCGGCCCTTAATGTTATTTTTCTTTTCTCGTTTGAGTACACATTAAAGCCTATCGCTTTTTTATTTTTCTGTTCAGGGGCAATAAGTTTCACATACACAATAGGGTCTTCTGCTAATATTGGTGCACCTCTAATAATAACTTTATGCCCATAAATAGCTTCCAGTAGAGCTTCATTTTTTAGTTTATCAGCTTGATCTATGACTAAATTCCAAGACATTGCACTAATAGCAGGTTGATTTTTCATCAGTTCATTAACAAAGCTAGAGAAGGTATCTCTATCGATATTATTAGTACTTTGAATAAAACTGGCTAAGTTTTGTAATTGAGCCATGCTGTTATTCAATTCACGATATAGCCCATTCTCTATACTTTTTATTTCCCTACGAGTTGATTCACTTTCAGTTTCACTGGAAAAATTAATAAAGAACCCCGTGATAACCAGTACAAATGAAAACAGCATACCAGCGACGGAGAGAATTAATAAACGGGATTTTCTTTGCGGTGCTTCGAGTTTTTTAAAGTCAATTAAGCTTAATAATACCGGCGTCGCTAGAATCACCCCTAGCGAATCACCTAACCACCAGTACACCAAATTAATCCAGTAGTTTTCCTGACTGTATTCTGGATTAAAGGTACTAAGCGCAAGTGTGCCGATCGTTGATGAAATAAGATTAACTAAAATTCCTACCAGAAAAATGAACGTGAGTATTTTTTTATTCGACGATAAATTCAGCGGATGGCCTAACCAATATCTTAATATGGCGCTACCAACAAGAGCTTGTAAGCTCGCACCAAATGCGATTATCGCTAATTCAAAACCTTGGTCCCCTACTAACTCATTGACCCCACCAATAGATTGAACCGTGTAATTGAATATAAAAGACCCAATAAAAACAGCAGGAATAAAACGCCACCACCAAAGGTAGCACCCCACTAAAGCAATGCCGGCAGGTAGCCAAATAGGGACAATTTGAGCTTGAAAGGAGAAATTAGATAATAAATGGCCTGTGACAAAATAAGCCAAAAACAGCCCAATATATAACCCTATTGAATAGGAGGGGTTGGCGATCCGTACCATGTAGAAAATTCACTCTCAATTTACACCATATCTTTATAGGTATAGCTTAAGGAGAGCATTATTGCTGGATATTGCACAAAGAATCAGACAATTCGTTTAAGGTCATTCACCTGATCAAGCCTTCGATCCACTTGCTTTACCGCCTGTTTATAACTAGAACGTAGGTATTTCTTTAAGTGCATCGTTGCATCTCTATAAGAGATCCCCTTTAAACGACAAAAAAGTGCCAAAGCAAAAACACTATCCGGTTCTGTTAATGCTGGCTGACGATTTGCCATGGCGTTATAACAAGAGCCACAGCCGCCACGAAAGGTATAAGCAGAATTACTCAGCAGTACGCCAAATCCCATCATACTGGCCAATACTTCACTGGCTTCGGCGAAAAATTGATTGCCACCAGGAGGCTGCTGCTGTGATTGAATAATCAAATGTTGGGCGATCACATGGGCATAACTGGCACTAAGGTCTTCGGGCTTGAGGGTTTGCTGCGGGTTATAAAACACAAATAAAGGCTGCGGAGTAATGATCACAGGAACTTGCATACCATAAGCATCAGCACCTTCATCCGTATTTGATGCCTGTGGAAACGAGTTGCGGTGAATAAGCGCTAACTCATCCTGTGGCACAGGCTGTACTTGGCATGCATCGTTGTTGTCATACTCAATCATCGACCTAAGTACAAATGGCCAATGACGTAAACCTGCATGGCGCAGAGTGTGTTGAAAAATATTCTGGGCTTTTTCATCGACGCTCGTCACTAAACCAGGAAAATACTTATTACTGGGGGCAATGAGACGTGTACGATTAAAAAACTCTTCATGATCAAAATTTTGCAGTATCCAAGCGACGGTTGTGAAAATGAAATCGGCACTGTTTTCGTCAATTAGCGGCTTAGTCCTTAAAAAATTTGTTTTTAAAAAACTAGGAAATAAAGTTGGCATACGGCTCTCTTATCATAACAATACAACTGGATAAAATTCAGCGTATTCACATAGTAATAATTTGCTATTAACATACCATAGACAGCACCTAGACAATAAAGATTCCCAACATGCCGTATTTACCTGCAATTGAAATAGAGCCGATCAACAGTGAATTGAATGATTCGCTGGATAATAGCCAAGCTGCCAGCATTATATGGCTTCATGGTCTAGGAGCCACAGGGGATGACTTTGCTGCTCTCGTGCCGGAACTTAAAACGATGTTAGACGCAAGTTTTAACAACATTCGCTTTATATTCCCTCACGCCGCGGCAATCCCAGTGACTATTAATGGCGGAGCTTCCATGCCGGCCTGGTATGACATTTTTGACATGCCAACTCAAGTACAAGCAGGGGAATCTGCAGAGCGTAAAATCAACCAAAGTCAGTTATTAGCCTCAGCGGCAGATATTCAACGCTTAATGGATCGTGAAATAGAACGAGGGGTAAAAAGCGAGCGAATTTTAGTGCTCGGATTTTCTCAAGGCGGCGCCGTCGCCTATCACGCGGCACTGACTTACTCACACACATTAGGTGGCTTAGCGGGATTATCGACCTACTTCCCAATATTGATCGCACCCAATGAATTTATTCCAAGCCAGAATAATCAAAGCATTGATATTCAGATCTATCACGGCAATATCGATCCTGTCGTAAACCAGAGCCTAGGCTTAAAAGCACAAGATGATTTGATGAGTCTGGGCTACCAAACTCAATACCACGATTATCCCATGGAGCATCAGGTTTGCTATGAGCAAGTGCAAGACATTGCCCACTGGATTAAAGCCAAGCTCGACTAATTAATCGAACGACTGTTTCTGAAAAACTAATAACCGATTATTCGCAGGCATCGCTAGATTATCGATCAAGACCAACCCTTGATCTTTAGCCAAGCTCTCAATGTCGGCCAAATCCTTAATGCCCGCCAAAGGATTCACACAGCTTTTAAGCCATTCATCTAAATAGGCATTACCTTCACTTGTAAACTCACCATCGATGTTCACCGGACCATACATCATAAAGAAACCGTCACTGGCGATTAAACGGCTAACTCCCGCTAGCATATTCACCACGCTGCCATCCGCAATAAAATGCACAGTATTAGCAGTAAATACATGGTCGACATCCATTGTAGGCCAAGCATGATCAACATCGAGAACTATGGGCTCGAGTACATTGCTTAAAGCCGCCTCCGTTATCCACAATTTCATACCATCATGATGCTGCGCAAGATCACTAGGTTGCCATGTGATATGAGGCAGCTCACGGGCACAAAATACAGCATGCTGGCCTGTGCCACTGCCTATTTCTAATAACCGCGCCGGATGAGGTAAGCGTTTTTTTAATACTGCCGCTATTGGCCCTTGGTTACGTAAACAGGCTTCTGAGATAGGTTTATTCATAAGTCTTTGTCATAAGTCTTTTTCATAAAAAATGATTGATTAATGCCTAGGTAATGGTCTGTTCTTAAGATACCAAAATAACACTAAAGAGTGATAGAGCTATGCCTATTTAATGCGTAATGTTGAGTGATTACAAAATAATAAAATCCAATCAGTCTCATACGATTAAATAGCATACGAACGAATAGCGCTCAAAAAACGCACAAGCCTAACAAGTACAATAAATAAACGAATAAGGTAAATAGCCATGCTAGGTAATATGATGGACAGCCCACTGCTTATTTCTGGGTTAATCGAACACGCCGCCTCTTCACACCCCACCAGCGAAATTGTCAGTCGCCGCTGTGAAACCGATAGTA
The DNA here is from genome assembly GCA_047616865.1 of Oleispira sp. Classification (GTDB taxonomy): domain Bacteria; phylum Pseudomonadota; class Gammaproteobacteria; order Pseudomonadales; family Oceanobacteraceae; genus Oleispira. Next base: position 150,326 of record JBLGBO010000001.1, on the reverse strand, counting down.
AAGGCGAAAGCATTCATCGCTATACCATGAGAGACGCCGCTAAGCGTTCAAAAAAAATCGCCAATGCGCTGATAAAAATGGGGGCTAATCCAGCAGACCGCATCGCGACACTCGCCTGGAATAACTATCGCCATTTTGAACTTTATTTTGGCGTATCTGGCATTGGCTCAGTATTACATACTATCAACCCACGTTTATTTCCCGAACAGTTGGTCTACATTATCAACCATGCAGAAGACCGCTGGATATTTGTTGATCTTACCTTCGTGCCGTTATTAGAAGCGATTCAAGAGCAAATCAGCTCGGTCGAAGGGTTTATCATTATGGCCGACTCGGCCAATATGCCCGACACCAGTCTGAAAAATGCCATCTGCTACGAAGACTTAATCGATAGCGCCAGCGATGAATTAGAATGGCCACATTTTGATGAGAACTCAGCCGCGAGTCTTTGTTATACCTCGGGGACGACAGGCAATCCAAAAGGCGTGCTATACAGCCATCGCTCAACCCTGTTGCATGCGATGTCGGAAGTCAGCCGCGAAGCTCTCGGCATTACTAGCTTATCCTGCATTTTGCCCGTCGTGCCTATGTTCCACGTGAACGCTTGGGGCGTACCTTATGCTGGCGCAATGACCGGAGCAAAATTGGTATTCCCTGGGCCTGGCATGGATGGCGCATCACTGTGGGAGTTAATCAATACAGAACAGCCTGATTTATTATTAGGTGTTCCTACTGTTTGGTTAATGCTACTCAACCATATGGACGACATTGGTAAAACATTGGATTCCGTTAAAAATGTCGTCGTCGGAGGCTCGGCCGCCCCACTGTCGATGATTAAGAAATTCGATCAAGTACACGATGCCTTTTTAATTCACGCTTGGGGGATGACCGAAATGTCACCGCTAGGTACCTCGAATGTAAAAACCGCACTAATGAAAAACATGCCCATCGAAGAGCGATATTTACTGCAACAAAAGCAAGGCCGCCCCGTTTTCGGTGTCGAAATGAAAATTGTTGATGATGAGGGGATAAGTCTGCCACACGATGACACAACCTTCGGTCGTTTATTAGTACGTGGACCTTGGATCATTAAAAAATATTATAAGACCGATGACATGAGTAGCTTTGAAAATGGCTGGCTCGATACTGGCGACGTTGCTACCATCGATAAAAATAATTATCTGGGTATTGTTGATCGCTCTAAAGACGTTATTAAGTCTGGCGGAGAATGGATCAGCTCCATCGATTTAGAAAATTCAGCGGTAGGACACCCAGATATTGTCGAAGCCTGTGTGATTGGCGTTGCTCATGAAAAGTGGGATGAACGCCCACTACTACTGGCCATTATGAAACCAGGATCAACGACGACAGGTGATGATATTAAAGAATTCTTAAGCGATAAAATTGCAAAATTCTGGATGCCAGATGACGTGATTTTCGTGGAGAGCTTACCCCATACTGCTACCGGTAAATTATTGAAAATTAATTTACGAAAAGAGTATCAAGATTATTTATTAAACGTTTAAAGCAAAAAAGGCCCATGCTAATTTCAGCATGGGCCTTTTAATAATAGTTTCTATGACACGGCCTAATACAGTATTAAGCACACTGCATTAGCTCACACATCCAAAACTAACCTTGCAGCTTTACGATCATAACATTGCCTTCCACAGCACAAATTTCAACTCGCTCACCGCTATCTACAGCATCAACATTAGAACGAGCATCCAACCTAGCTTGCCAGTTAATACCTGAATGACGAATACTACCGCCATTGCGTGTTACCTGCTCACTCACTGGGACAATTTGGCCAATCATATCACTGCTACTGTCACTGACATTTTTGGCACCCTGCAGCTGTTTAAGTGGCTTCCAAAGAAGCATTGCAATCGCGAGTGACAAAATACCGACCGAGAAAATTTCAGTTTCCCAGCTGCTTAGCAAACCGGTTGTTACCAACACACCTGTAATCGCACACGCAATACCAATAAACAGTAATGGCCCACCTAACCCAAGAACCGTCAATTCTACAACCAAAATAACCCCAGCTAAGGCATACAAGAATTTATCGTGATTTTGTACAAAGTACTCTACAAGTTGTTCCATGTTTCTCTCTTTAAGCGTGAACTTAATCGTTTAATTTTAGAGCACTGGATACGGAAATCGCCTGCGCTACAGTATTGGAAATATTATTACCCGTATTGCCATCTGTTAGAACAATGGTTCCTTCTGCAGCAATCGCCTTGTGAGCTTGAATGGCTTGCTGAGCCAAGGTCAGCTCAACGGCTTTTATACCACCGGCGGTAGCGGCTTGCTCACCAATTGTTTTTAATGCATTAGCATCAGCATCAGCAACTAATCGAATCGCTTCGGCCTTACCCGTTGCTTCAAGAATTTGCTGCTCTTTCTCGGCTTCCGCCATCAAAACCTGCTCTGCCTTTTGACCTTCAGCACCCAGAATCATAGAAGCTCGTTCGCCTTCCGCTCTAGTAATAGCGGCCATTTTAACACCTTCAGCCGTCAGTATAACTGAACGTTTTTCACGCTCTGCAGTCATCTGCTTTTCCATATCTTCTTTAATAGACTGAGGCGGTGTGATGTCTTTTATTTCGTAACGTGTTACTTGAACTCCCCAAGGCCCTGTTGCTTCCGTCATCGCCATTAATATTTTAGCGTTAATAGAATCTCGATTTTGAAAACACTCATCCAACTCCATAGAACCAATTGCATTACGCATCGTTGTCATAGCTAACTGGGTAACAGACATTTTATAATCGGTCACATTGTTGGTCGCCGCTGCTGCATCGGTTACTTTCATAAACAAGATGCCATCAATTTGCAGTGTAATATTGTCTTTAGTAATCGCCGACTGAGAGCTGATCTCTAAAGATTGCTCTTTCAGATTACGATCTGCTGCCACGCTCTGTATAAAAGGAATAACAAAATTTAAGCCCGCGCCTAAGGTACCGCTGTATTTACCCATAGTGTAAATAACATAACCTCGGTTTTGAGGTACAAACAACACACCTTTCTTTAGTGCATACAAAACAACAATCGTGATCCATGTCAGCGGGCTCGTTATAATGTTTAGAAAAATATCCATATTTAAAATTTCCTGATAGTTAGAGTTGAGACTCGTTGAGTTCTTTTAACAAGTTCATTTAATAAAGTTCGCAAAAAATAACACTTTGCCGGCAAATACAGAAGAACATTTTATAATTACAGCCCTATATTAAATGATAAGAGAGCTATTGAATAACCCTATTCCTGAGAGGTACTTATCGATTTTGGCCAAAACATTTATCGTAAGCTTAGATAGAAGAAGGATTAATAACGGTTCCTAAAGATAAAATTCCTGCCAGGCTTCTGGAAAGTCGTCATCTCGCAAGATAATGTCCTGAGGCTTAGAGTGCCACAGGTTAAACAAATGTACCTCATACGCATGTAACAAATGATGAGGCGTCAATAGCTTTTCATGGTCGTCGTCTGTTAACGTTTTAGTAATTCGTTTTAAATAAAACTCACCGTTATTATTGTAAATTTTATCCCCGACAATAGCATGCCCTAAATAGGCTAGTTGTGCGCGAATCTGATGTTTTCGCCCAGTAAACAGTTCACATTCCAACAGCGAATAATCTATACCGTTTTTATTTTTTGTCGATATAACGTTGAATAGAGTTCGACTTTCTTTTCCTTCACCTGTTGGCAGCACGTGCATTTTACTGCGTATGGTATCCCCACCTTGCTGTTCGTCTAAGGTGCCAAGATCACAGATAAAATCTTTTACTTCCCAGTCGGGCTTACCCACCACAATAGCATGGTAGATTTTTCGTTTGATTAAGTGCTCCAACTTAGACTGATACTGTCGCGCCACCGCATTATTATGCGCAATTAAGATAAGTCCTGAGGTTTCTAAATCTAAGCGATGTAATAAATGCGCATCAGGCCAAGGACTTTCACGGCGCAATAACTGAATCAGCGTATTGTAGACATTACGTGTTGTACGATTAACAGGAAGGTTGGCGGGCTTATGAATAGCAGCAATTTCATTATTCGACCATACTTGTGACCAAGCATCATCAACTTCTGCTTCTTGATAATTATGCAGGGTATAACTGATGACTTGTCCTGCTAATAGCAAAACATCATCGTGCACAATGACGCCATCCACTTTAATATTTCCCTTGATCCCTAATAATAATGCTCGCCATTGCTCAGGCTGTAAATAAGGAATAGCAGGAAATAAACAGGCTAATAGATGCGTATTAGCCTGTTTTTTATCGACAGTAAAAGAGAAAGTAGCGTTCATTAAATGATTCAATATGACAAACCGCTAAATTATAACACCTTGTTATTTAAACTAATTCCAAAACTGTAATTCTGTGGTTAAACCTTTTGAATTACCTAAATTACTCTCCATAAGACGCTTCCCACCGCACATGAACAAACCGTTAGCTTAGTATAGGTCATCAAATGTCCCCTTATGTAAGCACGTTATATCAGGCCGTTGGTAGCCTTCACTTTTAATTGAGATTACTGGGGGCTAGTCAATTAAGTCGAAATAAAAAACGGTTATTTAACTTCTAATGCTTTAAATCAATGATTTCACATACGCAATTAGCTATCATTCGCATATAGACCTGCGAGAATGATATTATATGCCCATTCAATTTTCACAACTCAAAGTCGGCGATAATGCCGTTATCGACGAATGCCGAGTCAGTTCAGATGCATCAACATCGTCATCACAAGTGCAGCGCCTAATGATGCTAGGCCTAATTCCAGGTACTCATTTTACGGTAGTGCGCGTTGCGCCTCTGGGTGACCCTATCGAAATCAAGTTACGCGGCTTCAGTTTAAGCTTACGCCGTGAAGAAGCTCTAGGCCTTTGGGTATCTTTATTATGACCACGAATATCTCTAATACGATTGCGTTAATCGGCAACCCTAATTGCGGGAAAACCACCTTATTCAATACGTTAACAGGAGCCCACCAACGCGTCGGCAACTGGCCTGGGGTCACGGTGGAACGCAAAAGTGGTGAATATAAGCACGCAGACACCGAATATGAGGTAATTGATTTACCGGGCACCTACTCGATTAATTCCGATTTCACTGGTACCAAGAATACGACTAAAACCGACATTGAAAGCAAAACCAATAACGACAACGGCGATTCCATTGATGAGCAAATAGCGCAGCAGTTTATTCGCAATAGAGAAGCCGACCTAATCATCAATGTACTCGATGCATCTAGCTTAGAGCGTGGTTTGTACCTCACCTCTCAACTGTTTGATAGCGGCACTCCCATGATCGTCGCATTAAACATGATCGATGTTGCTCATAGCAAAGGCATGCACCTAGATCACCAAGTCCTGGCCGAGCAGTTAGGCTGCCCTGTGGTGCCATTAGTCGCCAGTAAAGGCGATGGTTTGATCACGCTAATGGACTGCATCGAAAATCGCTTACTTAAGCCTTCTGTACAACAACGTACACTGAATTTCAATGACGATGCCATGATGAGCGAGCCAGCATTAATTCAAGCTCGATACGAATGGGTCGATCAAGTTTGTCAGCAAGCGATGACGCTAAGTGAAAAGAAAAATAAAACCATCAGCGAATACATCGACGATATTGTATTAAACCGAATTCTAGCCTTGCCAATTTTCATGGGAGTCATGTATTTACTCTTTATGTTTGCCATTAATGTAGGCAGTGCGTTTATCGACTTTTTTGATATTACTGCAGGCGCTTTATTTGTCGAAACCCCGCGCTGGTTACTGCAAAGCGTGAATGCCCCCGAATGGCTAAGCGCATTAATAGCGGACGGTGTTGGTGGTGGTATTCAATTAGTCGCCAGTTTTATTCCCGTCATCGCCGCGTTATTTTTATCACTGTCATTTTTGGAAGACGTGGGTTTCATGGCTCGAGGGGCGTTTATTATTGATCGCCTCATGCGCTCACTAGGCTTACCAGGAAAAGCCTTTGTTCCATTAATTGTAGGCTTTGGCTGCAACGTTCCCTCTGTGATGGCTGCTCGTACATTAAACAAAGAAGGTGATCGTTTAATCACGACGTTAATGGCGCCTTTTATGTCATGCGGTGCTCGCTTAACCGTTTATGTGCTATTTGCTTCCGCATTTTTTGTTGATAATGGTGCGACCGTTGTTTTTGCACTTTACATAACGGGTATTTTGGTCGCAATTTTAAGCGCCTTTCTCGTGCGGCGCTTAATTCTTCCGGCCAGTGATAGCAGTTTCATTATGGAACTGCCACCGTATTTATTACCCACTTTTCGTAATCTATGGATGCATACTTGGCATCGCTTAAAAGGCTTTGTATTGCGCGCTGGTAAAGCTATCGTCGGTGTTGTAATTATTTTAAACGTCTTAAATTCCATGGGCACTGATGGTAGCTTTGGTAACCAAAACCAAGAACAATCGGTTCTTAGTGAAGTGGGCCGTTTCTTAACACCCGCCTTTACCCCAATGGGAATCGAAAAAGATAACTGGGCCGCGACTGTTGGAATATTTACCGGACTATTTGCCAAAGAAGTTGTAGTAGGCACATTGGATGCGCTCTATACCACCAGCGATAAAAATACAGACGACTTTGATTTACTCAACAGTTTAAAAGATGCTGTTGATTCTATTGCCGTCAACCTAACCGATGTTGCCAATAATCTAGATGACCCATTAGGTTTGGATATGGGTGACTTAAGCGATACTCAAGGCATTGCTTTGAAGCAAGAAGTTGCTAGCAGCACTATTGAAGTGATCCAGCAAAAATTCCATGGCCAGTGGGGAGCTTTTGTATATTTATTATTCATATTACTGTATATGCCTTGCGTCGCAACTCTAGGCGCTATTGTAAAAGAACACGGTGCGTATTGGGCAGGCTTTAGCATGCTTTGGTCTTTCAGTGTGGCGTATGTGTTAGCGGTAGGTTTATACCAAGGTGTTACTTGGGCCGAACACCCTACTAGCTCGTTAATGTGGATTGTTGGGTTATCGGTTTGGCAGATTGTCATGACAATATTGCTTTTCAGAAGCGGTAAGAAACAAGCCCAAAAAGAGAACTTGATTCCTATGGTGGATGTTAGTTAATCTTTCTTTAGAAAATAACAGTTTCACATCATGGATCAGCTATGGTCTTTCTATTCGAAAGGCCGTTTTATTGTGCAGTGACTAAACAGCCCCAAAATTACGACTTTAGCATTAGCAAATATCCCATTTACTGCTTTCTATCTACTCATCAATAAATTCACCATTAAAATAAAAAATTCTTGTCAGTATCTTTCATTATAAAGCTAAGATTTTGAACCTTGTCTCTATGCTCTATTTTTTTAGCTGATAATATAGCGGCAGTAATTGACCAAAGCGCATAATTTTAATTGTGACGCGAAGATAATCTGTTTTAAAGGACTAAAGCATGTCAGAAGAAATAGCACTGTGTTATAGCAAAGGGAATACTTTCCCAGTAGATCGCAATGACAAGCAAGCGCTTGCCAACTTCCTGCAAGATAATTCACATATTAAAAGCGCTTTCATTTCTGCTGGGACACCTTTCATTTTGCGCTCTCATAGCAATGGCAGCGATAACAATGCGAGTGATTGGAAGAAAACACGGCCGGACCTAGTTTGTACTTTTAAAAAGATGCAATCTTTATCTCAGCAGTCGAAGCGAAAAATGGCCTTGATGGACGACATGCTAGGAAGTGACCAACTGCAGGCTCTTGCTGATTTCTATCAAAACGAATTATCCCCACTCGTTCGCGCTGAATCTCCCGGAGCAATCGGTGCGGCATCAACAGCTCTTGAAACACGAATGAGTGATTTTGCTAAAGCAGCCAACAAGGTTAAAGTAGCTTTAGAAAAGGTAAGAGAAGGAGCAAAGGCAAAACTTCCTCGGCACAAAATGATGATATTGGAAGATAATGTGCGATCTCTCACAAAAGAATTTAACAGCAAGTTTCAGACTGAAATTAACAAATACCTGAATCGTATAAAAAACAAGAAAGGCACTGTTTATACGAATGCCGAACGTGGCATCGGCCAAGCAAAAGGCAGTCGAACAATAAAACCTATTCAGTTCACGTCTACGGCTGAATTCCAGAGCCTACGTTCTTTTGAGTGGGGCGCTAACCTGCTAGGGAAAGGATTAATTGCTATTGATGCCACTTCTCGTATCGGTGATGTCCATGTAGATTACCTCTCAGGAAAAGATTGGCAAAAGCGTGCGGCGGTAGAAGCAACTGGTTTTGGTTTAGGTACTTACGCAGGTTTGGTTACGGGAGCTGCCGTAATAAAAGCAGGTTTAGGCATTGCATTATTAGCAACCCCCGTTGGCTGGGTATTTGTTATTGGTACTTCCATCGCAGTTGGTATTATTGCTGCTAAAGCTGGTGATAGTATTGGACAGCTAGCTGCAAATAAAAGTTATGACTTTGGCACTTGGTTAAACGGGCTTTAATGTATGTCAGATAAAATTACTCTAGATTTATTACAAAATTTTAACTCGGAAGACTGGATGGCAATAGCAGCAGTTTTTTCCATTTTCATATCGACTATTGCTACGCTTCTTTTTAGCCGCATTAGCGTTAAGCATATAGAGCGAGAAATGGCTAAAGAAGGTATTGCCCCTCCCGTCTGGGATAAAGGTATTGGGGGCAGAATTATTATGTATGCAATGGTTATTGTCGCAAATAAAGCTGCAAAAACTTCACCAGTAGAGGATGAAGCCATACTGCGACATGCACGAAAAAAAGATTACACGCTGAGTATGTTTCTGATCATTTCTTCATTATTATTTTTTTCTGTCTTAGCTGTATTTTCTATTTTCTTCTCTTCAAGTTCTTAGCCGTATAAAAAATCAGAAAAGAGTAACGGGGATCGATAATTTTGGTTAGTTAATCTCAATTTCTAGACAATAAAAACACAATGTTTTTATTGTCTATTCCGCTATCCATAATTTCTACTGAAAAACATTGGCATTCAATCTTTTCGCTATTTCTTCAATCGCTAACTGAGCTCTTACGCTATTTCCCGCAGCGTCAACCGGTGGTGAAAATGCCGCAATCCCATATTTACCTGGCATAACGGCAATAATGCCACCACCCACACCACTTTTTGCTGGCAAGCCTACTTTATACAACCATAAGCCCGAATCATCATAAAGCCCAGACGTTGCCATCACCGACAGTAATTTAGGTACGGCTTCAACGTTAACCACTTCTTTTTGGGTGACTGGATTCGTACCAGCATTTGCATACGTTGCTCCCATAATCGCTAACTGTTCTGTATTGATACCAACGGAACACATCCGGGTATATAAATCGACGCTCTCATCAATGTCATCATACAAACGGCCGTAATTACTAAGCAACCGTGCAATGCTTTGATTTTTAACGTTAGTATCGGTTTCAGATTTATAAATGTCTTTCAGCACAGTTAACTCACTGCCGGCAAAGTTTTCTAAATTACTTTCAATAATCTTCCACTTCTTCTCTGCATTTTTAGCTTTGATTAAACTAACCGTAGCAATCGCACCAGCATTAACTAAAGGATTCACTGAACGCTCTTCGTTTAACTCTATTGCCATAATAGAACTGAACGGCAGCCCAGTCGAATTCACCCCAATGTTATCAACCACCGACTGTGCACCCTGCTGATTAATCAATGCAGCTAAGTTAAAAGCCTTACCAATAGATTGCATCGAGAAGACATGATTGATATCGCCTGCAGAGTATTTTTTTCCTTCTGCAGTAACGATACTAATAGCAAATAAATCGGAATCTACAGCAGCAAGCGCTGGAATATAAGTAGGGTTATTACCTTCTTTATGCGACAAAAACTGTTTATGAACATCATTAACCAGTTTTTGTAGATCAACCTCTGCTGCTTGTATCTGTGAAGATAAAGCTAACAAGCTTATAAACAATGCAGAAAGCATCGGTTTGAGTAATTTGTTCATCTCTCATCCTTAAAATTTAATGACGTCATTCATTGATAGCACTGCTTTTTAAAAAAATCCATTTAATAGAATATTTAAATACTAAAGAGGAGCTATGAGTTGTTAACATCTAATTAATTGAGAAGTATTACAGTACTAAAGATACAGCGAATTATTATCAGAAATGCCATTTATGAATTACCTAGTAGTGTGAATTGTCGGTCATAATAAACCTAAAACTAACATTTAAACCAGTGGATAAAACGGATAGTCTTTTTGAAAAACTGTAAGTTTAAATTCTTTCTGCATCGTTTCAGCTAAATCTAAGCGTCGACTGCGGCGTGCATCTAAGCCATCGAATTTAAGCAGTTGCAAGCAATCCAAACAGACCAGCTGATTTGATGGCTGATGTAGACCCGCGATAAAGCTGGCCTTTTTGTGACGACGTTTTTGCACCAGGTCACAGGCGGCCAAATGAAAAACCTCATGTTCAGGCCAGCTTAGCCATAAGCGGGTATTTTTAAAAGCTAAGGTCTTATCTTTTAATATTCGCAATCGATTACTGGGCACATCAAAGCTGCCTAACTCTAGCAGCTCTCGCTCGCTGTAAGTTATTTGTTTTTCTGGGTCGAAGAGTTCAAAGCTACCCAGTGTTTCTGCACCCATTTTTTTTCGCAAGAGATTAAAAGGTTCAAAATTTTCAAAAGACTTTATACGCACGCAGACCCCCTCATCTATAACACCTGATCTAAAATAGTAGCAATACGACTATCAGCATCAGTACGTACCTTAAATTCTACTCTGCGTGAGCGTTCAGGGTCTTCATTACCATTGTCATCGCGGATCACTTTCGCTGATGATAAGCCGTTGGCGGTCAGGTATTGCTTCAACCAGTCTTTATTTTGCTTTACTTGTTCTAGTGACATCACAAAACCTAAAGTCGAGCGTGTTCGGGCTTGCGAGAGATCCATATTACGAATATAAGCATCATCATCACTATAAGCACCAAGCCATCCGCTTGAGGTATGGCCTTCGATACGAATTTCTAGAATGTCATCGTGATAAGCATCTTGGGTGATTATTTTCATATAACGAGGAAAAAAATCAGCCAAAATCGTTTGAAATTGCTGCTTAAGTTCTGATTTTCCGTTATCGAATAAAATTTCGCTATCGTTAAAACGAAAAGATAAATCTTTATCCAGCTCGGCGCCCCATTTTGGTAGATCTTCGGCGAATTCTTCTTGCAGGTCTTTATACAATTCTTGGCGTAGGTGATCGTATAGAATAGCGACGTCTTGAATGCGATTGCGCTCGGTTTCGACATCGACCATAAAGACGACGGATATGAGCATAAAAATCATCATTAGCCCAGCCATCAAGTCGCTTACCGCAACCCAGTGACCCTCTTGCTCCTTCAGCTGCTCTAATTCATTTTCGTGCATTCTTTTTACTCAAGAAAATATCTGTTAAATACGCAATAAAATATTCGATCCGTAAATCATGCTTTCAATTCGCACGGTTAATTAGGAGACTCTGCCGATTTAATTTCTTCCGCTAGCTTAACCACATCTTGCAGCCTTTGAGTGAGTGGTGAATAGTCGCTAACAAATTTTTCTGATAACGCAGTAAGCTGCATGCCAAAAGATTGCAGCGCTTTATTCAGTTCTTCTTCCATGGAATCGTCTAAAACGGCCACTTGACGTTCAACTTTCTCAGCAATGCGCGTGAGCTGTTGGTGAGTAAGCTGTTGCTGCTGTTGTAGTTGTGCACTGGAACTTTCGAGCACTGCAGATAGCTGCTGCTGAATACCTTCTTGGGCATTGGTAATGTGCTCTACTGTCCAACGTTGTTGCTCATGCACTTGTGTTGCAATACCGGTAGTCAATGCGGCAATTCGTTTCTCTAGTTGCGGTAATCCATCCGCGGCATTGTTTACCACCGTCGCAAGGCCTCCTAGCTGATCTTGTAAGTTAGAACGCTGAGCATCTAAGCCGCTGAGCATTTCCTGTAGGGATTCTGAAATACCATTAAAGGCATTGGCGTGCTTAACCATGTATTCGAAAGCGTTACTGGCCTCCTTCATCAAGCCTGCTGTGCGTTCTTGTTCATCAATTAACTGTTGTAGCTGGGCGCGATAATTATTTTGCCAGTCAAGCATTTTGCCGACACTTTCATTTAAACGTTTAAAGTTATCGCCATACTGTTCGTTAATCCGGGCATTGAAGTCTTGCATGACAGCTTCAATCGCTTCCACCAGTGCCTTAGCATTCGCATCGGCCATACGTTCTTCATAATGCTCTAATACATAAACAATTTGCCGCACACCGCTTTGATTGTCTTCGTGCTGGGTTTTTAATAGTGCAGGAACGGACTCGGTATTCTGTGGATTAAACTGATCGGCGAGTAATTTTAATGATGCATCAAGGTCATCAATACTGGCAGCCCGGGTTTGCTGCTTGGTACGTCGCCCTGATTGCGCAAAAGTACTGCGCAGTTTTATAGTCAATGCGCCCAGTAAACCGGCAATGGAGGACCAAAAAGCAGTTTTCAAACCATCCATCAGTTTAGGTACACTGCCGTGTATGTCGGTAGTATCGAAACTCCACAACCCCAATGCCACCCCTAAAAAGGTACCGAAGATACCGATACTCGTGAGGATATTAGGGGCCAATTCCACCGTTTTAGTGGAATAATGGAAAAAATGAAAATACACCGTTAACAGTGTAATGATGGCGATGAGCACCAAGGTCCATGGAGAGAACTGCTCCAGCATGTAAATATTCCTACAAAAAGTGAAAATCTCCCTACCAGCTTAGTTCAATCTGCGCCATTCTTCCTTGTTGGAATAAAAATAGTCATAACTGGAGCAAAATAATCTAAAGGTCATTGATTATTTGCCCGCCTAATCATATCAATCTTTGTGCTTCCTTTAATTCAAGGCACTCCTTTTTCCAGCAAGTACGCTCAACACAAATAGTTATTGAAACTGTCGTTATTTGTAACAAATATCAGTTTGTATTTACCAAAAACTCACATTTATAAATTTTGTCTATACTCAATAAAATAAGGCGCCAGTGAGAAGAATATCATAACGCCTTAGCATACTTGATATTCTAATTTCCGGAGAAAGAGTTATGAGAAAGAAGCAAGGAAAAATAGCCCTGCTCGCAAGCGCATTACTATTTAGCAACTTATCATTTTCTGATATGGCAGTCATAGTCCACCCAGAAAACACCTCAACTTTTAATGAAGACATTATTAAAAAAATATTTCTAGGAAAACTGACTAAGTTTACCAACGGACTCATTGCCATTCCAATGAATGCTTCTGAAGACATGCCTACTTACGATGCTTTCAATGACAAAATGACAGGGAAATCGCGAACACAAATTAACGCTTATTGGGCCAGATTAGTATTCACTGGAAAAGGTGATATGCCGAAAGTACTGTCTTCTGACATAGACATTGTATCAACGGTTTCAGTTAATCCAGGAGCTATCAGCTACGTTGACTCATCCTCAGTAACCGATAAAGTAAAAGTTATCGCTAATTTCTAACGGAGCAAAATCATGCAAATATTAAAAACAATATCCATTGCTTCATTAGCGATAGCACTAGCGTCTCCTGCAATGGCAGAAGTTAAATTTAGTGGCTTCGGTTCTCTGGTAGCCGGGCAAACGTTAGAGGATGACGAAAAATTAACTGCGGATTTCTATGACGTAGGTCAGTATGAAAACACAACAACATTCAAAGCTGAAAGTGTTCTTGGCTTGCAAGTTACAGCGGATATTGCCACTGACTTGAAAGCGACAGGGCAATTACTTGCAAAAGGAACGGATGAATTTAAACCTGAACTAGATTGGTATTACCTTACTTACCAAGCTGCTGATGATTGGACACTGATGGCGGGGCGTCGAAATATTCCAATGTACTATTATTCAGAGTTTTCGGAAGTAGGATACGCTTATCCTTGGATTCGCCCACCGTCAAATTTATATTGGTGGCAGGTTACACAATTTGATGGTTTCCATGCCAGTTATGATTTTAGTACAGAAAATTATACCAACAGCGTCACAGCCTTTTACGGCAATGAATACTCAGATGATAACAAAGAGATGTTGTATTACGCCGAGATTGGAAACAGGCAATTAAATGGCGCTTCAATTGTTAGGGTTGATGAGTATTGGACTGATATTGCGGGCTTCAATGTCAATATTATTGGTGAGTCGTTCGATATGCGCATGGTGTATTTCCGAAATGACCGTAAAAGAATTGATACTAACGTGAATGGTGAAACCGCTGTTAGAGCAACTGCTTCTGGGTTTTCTCAGCAATTCTTTGGCGTGGGTGGTAACGTGAATATCGATAACCTTACGATTATCTATGATGCGAACTATGTCGCTTATGATGATGATGTCGGTACAGTATTCCCTACTTACCTGATTTCGACTGTCTATAACATTGGTCAATATCAGCCTTATTTGTCGTACTCAAAAGCTGATCATTGGCAAACAAAGTCGGACAATGAAAAGAACTACGAAGAGCATTATATGGCGAGTATCGGCGTGCGTTATAACTTAAGTTCAAAAGCCTCTGCTAAGTTTCAATTCGACCACTTTGAGGACGAAGGTGAAGGAGGGCCAGATGGTTGGGCTTATCACGGTAATTCACAAACATTTTCAGCAGGGGTAGACTTTATATTCTAAGTTCACCACTCTAGATGGAAGCTCCTTCTCAAGATGTTCCTCATGAGAAGGAGTATTATGCACTTACAAGTAGCTCCCGATACAGCTCATAACTCTTATATAAGCCGTTTTTCTTCCCTGGAAATATATTTAATACAATAAAACATAAAAATAATGTATTTTTTTATCAGTCATTTGACGCCAAAAATAGCCAACCTAGACCTCAAAAGACGACTATCCTGCCTACCCTTCGCCCATAAGAGCAAGTTGCTACCAATTCCCGCTATTAATGATATAAAATCAGCAATCCAAATAATCCAAACGCCCGTATCAGATTGAAGCATTTGGCAATTATTGGTTAAATGCGTGAAGAGGTTCGTTATTGGGTGTTTTGCCTTTAGATTTCAAAGGTGCCCCTGTACTCAGCACACCTCTTATAAAACATGCAGTTAAAAGCATGCCACTCTTAACGATAAACTGAAAATAAGGGGTCTTTATGACTACCACAACTTGGGCCGTGCTATTAGTCGTAGCGCTAATCGGTTTAGCTTATAAAAAAGCTAACTTAAAAGTTTCAACTATTGTAATCGCAGCCATTGCTGTTGCGGCTTACTTCACAGATGCAGCGACTGGCTTTGTTGTCACCTCTGCTATCTTTACCGCAGTATTCGGTTTACTAAGCCTTTCAGGCCTTCGTGCCAATACGTTAACTCGTCCAATCTTCGCTATTTATAAGAAGGTTTTGCCAGAGATGTCTGAAACTGAATCGACTGCATTAGAAGCAGGTACGGTTTGGTGGGATGGAGAGTTATTCGCGGGTAAGCCTGATTGGCATAAACTGATGGATCATCCGAACCCTCAGCTACGTCCTGACGAGCAAGCGTTCTTAGATAACGAAGTTGAAACTTTGTGCTCTATGATCAACGAATACGAAATCAAAGAAAATGGCGACATGCCTGTTGAGCTTTGGGACTACATTAAAGCCAACCGTTTCTTCGCGATGATTATTCCAAAAGAATACGGCGGTCTAGCGTTTTCTGCTCAAGCACAATCAGCTGTTTTACAGAAGCTTTCCGGCCTTTCAAGTACTGTTCTTTCTACCGTTGGCGTTCCTAACTCATTAGGACCTGGCGAGTTGTTACTTAAGTACGGTACTGAAGACCAAAAAAATCACTACCTTCCTCGTTTAGTTGATGGCCGTGAGATTCCTTGTTTTGGTTTGACTGGCCCACGCGCCGGTTCTGATGCGACGTCCCTTCCTGACACAGGTGTTGTGTGTAAAGGCATGTGGGAAGGTGAAGAAGTTCTTGGTCTTAAAATGAACTTCAACAAGCGTTATATCACCCTAGCACCGGTTGCTACGGTTGTTGGTTTAGCGTTCCGCATGTTTGACCCTGAAAAATTATTAGGCGATAAAAACGATATCGGTATTACCGTTGCGCTTTTACCGCGTGAACTTGAAGGTATGGATATTGGCAACCGTCACAACCCGATCGGTTCTCCATTCATGAACGGTCCTATCTTCGGTAAAGACGTTTTCATTCCACTAAGCTTCATTATTGGTGGTGCAGCAAATGCAGGCCAAGGTTGGAGAATGCTGGTTGAGTGCTTGTCGGTAGGTCGTTGTATTACATTGCCTTCATCTGGCGCTGGCGGTGGTAAGTACGCTGTTGCAACAGCCGGTGCTTATGCTCGAATTCGTCGTCAGTTTGGTATTCCGATTTCTAAACTTGAAGGTGTTCAAGAGCCACTAGCACGTATCGCCGGTAACTCTTACATCAACTCAGCCGCCGCTCGCGTAACAGCGATCTCGATTGATAACGGTGAGAAGCCTTCTGTACCGTCTGCAATTTTGAAGTACAACCTAACTGAATCAGCGCGTCAGTTATCGATTGATAGCATGGACATTCATGGTGGTAGCGCAATTATGCGTGGCCCGAATAACTATGTTGAATCGGGTTATTCTTCTGTACCTGTTGCGATCACCGTTGAAGGTGCCAACATTCTTACCCGTACTATGATCACATTTGGTCAAGGTGCTATTCGTTGTCATCCATTCGTTTTACCTGAAATGAATGCAGCGAAAGAAAACAACTTGGCAGCGTTTGATAAAGCATTATTCGGTCACTTTGGTTTCATCTTCTCGAACATTGCGCGCTCTTTCGTATTGAGCACAACCAATGCTGCGTTCACTTCTGTTCCGGCTTCTGGCCCAACGAAGAAGCATTACAAGCAGATCAACCGTTATGCTGCAAACTTTGCACTCTCTGTTGATATGGCGATGTTCTCTTTACAAGGCGATTTGAAGTTCCGTGAACTGATCTCTGCACGCTTAGCTGACATGCTTTCTAAATTGTACTTAGCGTCTATGACGTTGAAGCATTGGGAAGATCAGGGTCGCCAGAAAGACGATTTACCATTAGTTGAATACGCTATGGCTAAATTGTTCTCTGAGTTTGAGGATGCATTAGACGGCTTCGCTAAGAACTTGCCTGCTCGTCCTGTTGGTTGGTTAGTGCGCGCACTAACGATGCCTTTGGGTCGTAGTGTTGCGAAACCAAGCGATAAGCTGGTTGCTAAAGTTGTTGACCTGACTACAGGCGCAACGGCAACTCGTGAGCGTTTGATCACAGGGACTTACCGCGGTGATAACGGTCGTAACCCAATGTTCAAGTACGATTCATTGTTAACTCGTGTTGACCAAGCTGATCCTATCTATAAGAAGATTGGTATCGCTTTGAAAGCGGGTCAATACGATGAGTCGAACCTAACCATCGAAAACCGTATCACTGATGGTGTAGCGATGGGTATCCTTACGCAAGAAGAAGGCGACTTCATGATTGCGTTTGAAAAAGATGTATTGGAAATGGTTAACGTTGATCACTTTCCACTTGAAGGTTTAGGCCCAGTTTCTGTTAAGCATGAGTCTACAAAAGACACGGCTAAAGCTGAGAAGAAGCCTGCTAAAAAGAAAGCGGATAAAAAAACTGAAGAAGCTTCTTAATGATTAATTAAGCAGTGTTTGAGTTTTAACGCTTAAAGAGCCCTACTAGAATGTCAGCGATGATGATTTAGTAGGGCTTTTTTGTGCAACAGATTATTCCATTCTATTTATTAGCTCCCTCTATTCCCAGCCAGCCCATTCCTTTAAAATGTTTTAAAATTTTTACCTCTTCAATACTAATCGTGGAAGTCTCATGGAAACATTTTTCGATATTCAGCAGCGTGCAGCTAAACGCAAGGGCGGCAAAGCCGCATTAGCGTCCATTGTGCATAAGCCGTTAACCACGAAGCAGTTATTGAAAGTCTCTGATGATGAGTGGCTAGAAGAATTTACCCGTAAGATTTTCCAGAGTGGTTTTTACTGGTCTGTCATCGATAAGAAGTGGCCAGGATTTCGTGAAGTATTCTGGGATTTCAATATTAAGAAACTGTTGATGATGCCACCAGAGATGCTAGAAGAGAAAGCCTCTGATGAACGTATTGTCCGCAATTACAATAAGGTGAAAACTGTTCCTGCGAATGCTTCGATGATTCATTTTGCGGCGAAAGATGAAGGCAAGCCCTTCCACCAGCTTGTGGCAGAATGGCCCACGGATGATATTATTGGTTTGTGGGCTTGGTTGAAAAAACATGGCGCGCGCTTGGGCGGCAATACTGGCCCGTATACGTTGCGCCAGTTGGGTAAGGATACGTTCTTATTATCTCGTGATGTTGAAGCCTATTTACGCGCTAACGAGATCATCGATGGTGGCTTGCAAACTAAGAAGTCTTTAAAAGCCGCGCAAGCGTTCTTTAATGCGATGCAAGAAGAGAGCGGCCTAACACTACAGGAAATTAGTCTAACCATTGCTTATAGCGTTGGCGATAACGTGGTTTGATATCAATAGCCGCTTAGCACTCCCCCATCGTCCGTCAATCATGACTAATTTAAAAGCTCATAATTAGGTTCTATTTCTGAGGGCCTAATAATCGGTGTTGAATGCTTCATTTTATCAATGAAAAAAATGCTCAATAATAATCACTAAAACCTGCTAAAATCACCCTATTAACCATCTTTGACTTCTTGAGAATAACACCGTGACTAATAACGATGTATTACGCCGCATTCGCTATACCTTTGATTTTAGCGATTCAAAAATGATCAGCCTATTTGCCTTGGCAGGTGAGACAGTTACTCGTGAGCAAATCAGCAGCTGGTTAAAAAGAGACGACCATGATGATTATAAAGGCCTAAAAGACTATCTTTTAGCGACTTTCCTTAATGGTTTTATCAACGACAGACGTGGTGTAAAAGAAGGCGAGCCTGCTCCGATTGAGAAAGAGCTTACCAATAACATCATCTTGCGTAAGTTAAGAATCGCACTGAACTACGTTGATGCCGATATGCTTGACGCAATGGCCTTAGCGGACTTCCGCATCAGTAAGCCAGAGCTAACCGCTTTTTTCCGTCGTCCTGGCCATAAGCATTACAGAATTTGCAAAGATCAAATCTTACGTAATTTCTTGCAAGGTATTCAGATTAAGTATCGCACTGAAAATTCCAAGGACTCAGAGCAACCGTCTGCTTTTGAAACGCCTAGCGAAGAATAATATTAGATGCGAATAAAAGCCCTGCTTTTATTCGCATCTTTTTACTGCGCTCCACGCACGAGGTGCACAGAATAGAGCTGGCTTTCTCTATTGGCATTAAGATCTGACACCGTGCCACTATCACCATTCACCTCCGCTTCGCCATAATTAGCAAACCAAGATTTTAAATTCCCTACTTTCTCTGAAGCTGTTGATAACCAAATACGCACAGCTGGCATATTAGGAAATACCGCTAAATTAATAGCTGGGCGATGACAACCAAACTCCATAATAGACATAACTTCTTTAGGGTTGGGCAAGCGCCAATCACGGTAGCCTGCAAAGCCAACATCAGCATCGTTTACCGCTTTTACTTGATTCAATGCATCCCCCCAACTTAAGTCTAATTTATTGCCTTCAGTACACGTTGCCCCAGAGACCCCCTCTAAACACTGTTTCCACATTAAACCTGTAGGAAGATGAGTAACAACCCCTTCACCATGCTTGATAAAATCTTTGTTCGTAGCCGTCATTAAATTATGTGAGTCGTAACAAGTTTGTGCATGTCCCGCACTAACAAAAAATACACTTGAGACCATTAATATTAATGACAGATGTTTAAAGTTATTCATTCCCCCGCTCCTTCTTGGCCAATATCATCTCGAACTAGACGAACAAGCCAAGCCCTGCTTTTTGCTTCGACATAATTCGCGCCCGAAGAAAAATTAATCGTCCATGCTTCACCAGATAAACGTGCATCATTTGTGCTTGTCCAATATTCGCGACCTTGGGTCCATGGGAAATGGGTGTGATCAATCGCCGTTCCATCCGTGCCATAATCAACCAAGCTGTTCAATTCTTTTACACTCGGTAAACGCCAATCATTGAAACCACAATAACCTTCGCCACTATTTAATGAATTCATACGCTTAATAAAGGCTTGGGTATTACACCAAGTACTTTCATCCACTTTATCAAACCCAGCACAATGGCGGCCTGTGTCAGGGTAACGCTCAGATCCAGTCGTTCCGGCATCTTTAGTGCCCTCAACGCCAGCATTCCATTCACTTCTTTCGTCAAACCAATAAAATAAATCTTCTTTGTGGTTTACGGTACTGCTATCACCCGATTTTTTACTTTCCCAAGTTAGTCCTGTGACATTATCTTTTACGCAATAAAATGTAGATTGATCAACAATCGGCTCGCCACTGGCATCTAACTTAGTAAAATCAAACCCAGAGGCACCCGCTCCTATCTTGGCCAAACTTCCAGTTAATAAATTTGCCCTCTCTAAATAGTCACGACCAATACTGCAATCTTGCAAACCACCTAAATCATTGGCTGAACAATCTGAATAATTCCCTCCCTCCAGCGCACCACTACGATCTTGCCCAGTATCGTTTAAGCCAGTTAGCTCACAAGCATCACCTAATCCGCCTTTTTGACCAGAGTCATTGTCATTGATGCCATTGCTATCCGCCTGATCGGCATTCGCCACATACGGGCAGTTATCAACATCATCATTTATGCCATCACCATCGTTATCAAGATCGGTATTGTGTCCATCACCATCATCATCAATATCTAGGTATTCACTGACATCATCGGGAAAATCGTCCTCTACGTTAAATACGCCATCACCATCACGATCGTTATCGCATGCATCGCCGTAGCGATCTCCATCGAGGTTTTTTTGATCGAAGTTGGCAACATAGATGCAGTTATCATTGCGATCAACAACACCATCTAGGTCAGTATCTTTATTACTTTTAGAGCCTGCATCTCCGCCACAGGCAGCAAGCAGTAAGCAAGACATCAGTAGTGATGACTGCCACCAAGAAGATATTAAGGTGTTTGACAAAATTCGGCCTTTATTACAATTATTGTTAGCACGATGGTTTTTAGAGCAGCTATCATAATAGAGCGTCTGTTTATTATATAAAGTGGCAGCAGAGCCATAACCCATGTATTTGCAATAATATTACAATAACCACTCGCTCATTTAGGGATAAAACAGCCTGGCGACAAGAACTGACCAGCAGACTGAATAACCATTACTCGACTAACGATACCGCCATTTCGGCTGTATTTTTTAAATCAGCGCCAAAAGTAAACACCTTTGATAATAAAGGTTCTTGCCCTTTACGCGCTGCTATCACAAAGCGATATTGGCCACCTGCAATCGGGTTATACCAACGTACTTGATACTCAGCCATGCCCTCATTCTCATCATCCAGCAGACGCACTTCAATATCATAGCCATCATCAGTAATCGGTTCACCGGCGTTATTCATTTCAATCCACACGCCATTACTTAAGGTCTCAACTTTAACCAATGAGTTGTGGAACTGAATTTCACTAGCACCTACGTCTAACCACTCAAAAGATACAAAATGCTCTTCATTATCGGCTTCCGCAGTATACGCTGCGGGCTGCTCAAGTATTTTGCGCTTGCCTTGGCTAGTTTCAGTGCTTGGGAAGAATTCATTCACGACTAAGTTATAAGACCAATCATCAGCCAGCTCGACTAATGGACCATGTTCGATCATATCTTGCGCCAAACGACCTAGCTGAGCTGATAAATAAGGCGTTGTGTACTGACCATAAAGTGTGTGGCCACCTTCGTAATTTTGACGAGCGTATTCTTCTTGCGTAGTGCTGTATCCAAAATAACCGTTGGCATTACCGGCAATCCAGGCGTGCTTAATTTCTTGCCCTGCTTGTTTATAAGCATCACTGACACTGGCGGCCATGCGACGGCCCGACTCTGTGGTAATTTCAAACGGTAAAGGCATCACCACCGTATCGTTAATTTTAATCAGCTGAAATAACACCGTATTGGGAAAGCTGTCTTTGGGCTCTAATAGCGGCTGTAGATATTTAAACCCTAAGTGCGTTTTATTGCCTTGGCAGCCTTCGGTAAAGAACCAGCTACGCGACATTATGTTGCCACCTTTCAAGAAAGGAACCGCAGCCAAGAAAGGTGTACGACGTTCATAAGCACCCGCGGCAACCGGAGCACCAATTGCTGGGTCTTGGCAGAGTTCAACATCAGCCACTTTATTGTGTTCACGAATATTCAATTCACGCGCCGCTGTGGTAATAGAAATATCAGAGGTTAATTCACTGCCCAACTGTTCAAATAATGCGATCGCTTCTTTACCTATGCCCTGCCCCAGTTTTTTAGCCTCTTTCCAATTCACCTCAAAATGGCCAAAGGTATTATCACCATGGTCAGGTAAAGCCGGGGCCATATCCCCTTGAGTACCTGTGGTTAAACCATGAACGACCTTCCAAGGTGTATTGTATTTTCGCTCAATTGCCCACTCTAAATCTTTTTGCGCATAAGCGAACAAGTCTGAGTTATACACTTCAACCGGAACACTTAAGGCCGTCGCGTGTACTGAAAAGCTTGAGAAAGCAGCCAAAGGCTTGTATTCACCCTCGGTATCTAATACGTCAATACGAATCATATACATCGCTGGGTTAACGGCTTTAAACACGGCTTCAGGGTCTGCTAAATCGATCCCTGAAATGTTGTCATTTAATACGTAGGAATCAAGGGAACGGTTACGGTTATAACCATAAATATCTCTGCGACCGGTGGCGACTTTCGCTGGGCGACGATTTTTGTGAGCGGTTAAAATGCCGTCGGCAATACGCTGACTGGCAAAATTCAAGAATTCTTCTTCCAACCCCTGGCCACTAGACATGTGCTTGTTGTAAAAGTCGTTTTCAAAATGATTCACAGGAGCTGAATGACTATGCGAGGAAGTGATTACAATATCACTGGTTTTTAGACCCGTCTTTTCAGCGACCGCCGCCACGACTTGGTGCTGAACCAATAAAGAACCTGCCGTTAAATCCGTTTGTACCAAAGCTGTAGAATGACCTTGGCCGTCATTAATATAAATAACCCGAGCCTTTAAGCGTGTCCGGAAACCTTGGCCGTAGTTTGCCATCACGGAATAGCCACCCATGGGCATGCCTGGGGGTGGGGTTATATCAACAGAAATCGCGCCCGCCGTAGCAATACCGGTTACCGCCACATCGATCGACTTAGGTTGAATAACAGTAATATCTTTAACCGTTGCACACGCGGTCAGCGTCGTAACCGCTAATACGAGTATCATGAGTGAGCGCATTGGGTTTTCCTTTATCTTGGAAGTATTATTTTTATAGTTAGGCACGATAGTACACAATTAATCATGAAAAAGGAATGCTCCTAGGGAACGATCAAACCCCACTCCTCTATCAATTGCGGATGGTCAATCAGCTGCTCTTTTTTCACTTTTGGTAGCTTTTTAATACGGTATTCAAGCTGAGAAGCCGCGCTGCGATCAGCCACAGAGTAAGAGAATTCTAAGATTAGTGGCCCCTTTCCTTTCAGCGCTTTAGCCGCTTTCGGCCCACTGCTTTGATGCTCTGTAAAACGGCGCTCAACGTCAGTGGTTATACCTGTATATAAAGCATTGCGGTTATTGCGTACAAGATAAAGAAACCAAGGGTTTGGAGTATTAGACATGGTCGTATAGCACCACACTCTTTCCGATAAATCACTAATTTTGTATTCAATCCGTGTAGACTGGCTAAAAACACTCTTAATGGATGCGTTCACATGTCGAATTCGACAATTTCCCCTACTACCTCCCGCTTTCGCGATCCTTTCAGTGGCTTTAGTCATTTATTCGGTGCGCTTGTCGGTCTTGCAGTACTGTGTGTTTTCGTTATTAAAGCCAGCATGAATAATGATATTTGGCAGATAGTCTCAGTCGCGATTTTCGGCGTCTGCATGATGATGATGTTTGGCAGCAGCGCGGTTTATCACCTTGCTCAAGGCAGTGATGAAAAGATACTAAAGCTTAAACGCATCGACCATATGGCAATCTTCGCGATGATAGCGGGCACTTACACACCGATCTGTTTGATCGCATTACGTGATACTTTTGGCTGGACGTTATTGGTTGTTGTTTGGAGCTTGGCATTATCCGGCATTCTATTAAAAATATTTTGGATTGGCGCACCACGCTGGTTATCGACGCTGATTTATTTGGGTATGGGCTGGGCTTGTGTCTTCGGTTTAACCACGATGAAAGAAGTGATGCCGGCAGCGTCGTTTGATTGGTTATTTTATGGCGGTATTGCTTATACTTTGGGCGCCGTAGTATATGGGACTAAGTGGCCTGATCTTTGGCCCAAGTCTTTTGGTTTTCATGAATTGTGGCATTTATTTGTAATGGCAGGGGCGTTTAGCCATGCTATTTCTATTTATTATTTGTTGTGATGTTTGACGGTAAAAAGCTGCGTCAAAGTCCGAGAAAAGCCTCCCTGTCATCCGCACGTCTGGCCTTCCTTGGCCAGCCATAAAAACCTAGCCAAACTGCGTTTGTCTCGAGACGGTTTTTATTCCTCAGGGTTTCGCCAACGTTTAAAGCGGCTATTCACGCCGTTCGAAATTTTCATCATGTAATCTTCCATAAAATCGACCCCCGCTAATACCGAAACCACGACGATGGCGAGCTTAATCGCTGTGGCCAGTTCGCCAATAGCAATGCATACCCCGATGGATGCCATACACCAGATGGTTGCTGCGGATGTCACGCCAAATACCACACCCCTACGCGTTAACATCACCCCAGCCCCTAAAAAGCCGACGCCGGTGATCACTTGACCAATAATCCTAGAAGGGTCAGTCATTTGGCTGCGAATAGACAGCGCACACACAATGAACGCGTAGGTACCTAGAGTAATTAATGTTGCGGTGCGAATGCCAACCGGCTTGCCGCGCATTTGCCGTTCAGCGCCGACGATGGCGCCACATAACAGAGAAGTGGCAATACCTTGCCAAGTAAAGGGTTCAAAATTTAACAAACTTGCGATAAAGCTTATATCATCAGACATCATCTACTCCTTAATGACCTATCTTAAGGATTGTTCACAAACCGCAATTTATCAAACTCAACTACAACATAATTGATATCTGGTATAATGCCTTTTTCTGCTAGACCAGCCTCTTTTCGTGGAGTTTCACCTTGAGCCAACCAGCCAAATTTTCCTCTCTTGCGCTACCGCAAGGCATGATCGATAACCTAGACCAAATGGGTTATACCGACATGACACCGATTCAAGCCCAAGCGCTACCCTTCGTTATCGAAGGCCGCGATGTGCTTGCAAAAGCCCAAACCGGTAGTGGTAAAACCGCTGCCTTTGGTATCGGCTTATTAACACGACTCAATCAAAGAAACTTTGGCTGCCAAGCACTGGTTTTATGCCCGACCCGCGAACTAGCGACTCAGGTAGCAGATGAAATTCGTAAACTTGCGCGCTACCAGCAAAACATCAAGATTCTAACCTTATGCGGTGGCCAATCAATCGGCCCTCAAATAGGCTCTTTAGAGCACGGCGCGCACATTGTTGTGGGGACGCCTGGTCGTATCGCAGACCATATCAACAAAGGCACGCTGGATTTAAATTCAGTCAATACCGTGGTATTGGATGAAGCTGACCGCATGTTGGATATGGGCTTTGTCGATGAAATCACTAAGATCATCAGCTTCACGCCGTATGATCGCCAAATGTTGTTATTTTCTGCGACCTATCCAGAAGGCATTCAAGCGCTGAGTAAAGAATTTCAGCACGAGCCAGAAACCATCACCATCAAAGACGAGCAAGCCAAAAGCACGATTATTCAGCGCTTTTATGATGTGCCAAAGATGAAAGATAAAGACGAAGCCTTGCTAACCTTATTAGGCAGCAAAGCATCTGAATCGACGGTGATTTTCTGTAATACCAAGCTTGCTTGTTATGACGTTTTAGAATTTTTACGCGAGCGTGGCTATCACGCATTAGCTCTCGTCGGCGAAATGGAACAGCGCGAACGTGACCAGGTATTGGTTCGTTTCTCGAATAAGAGTGCCGCCATTCTGATTGCCACTGACGTTGCTTCTCGTGGTTTGGATATCGATGATCTTGATTTGGTGATCAACTACGATGTCACCCGCGACCCTGAAGTTCACGTTCACCGTATTGGCCGAACGGGCCGCGCGGGTAAAGAAGGTTTGGCCCTTTCGTTAATGGCGGCTTCTGAAATTAAGAAGATGTTCGCGATTAATGAGTATATGAATACCAAATACGATACCAGTGATATCAGTAAGCTAAAAAGCCCTTACGAGCCGAAGAAGCCGAACATGATTACCTTGTGCATCGATGGTGGTAAAAAGAGCAAGCTACGCCCAGGTGATATTTTGGGTGCGTTAACTGCCGATGGTGAAATCCCAGGCAGCGATGTGGGTAAAATTAACATGTTCCCAAATCACGCTTATGTTGCCATTGCACGCCCTAGCGCGCGTATTGCATTGCGTTTGATTCAAGAGAAGAACATGAAAGGCCGCCGCTTCCGCGTTCGTCGCCTTTAAAGCACAGAGCATTTAGAGCGTTGGCTTCGAATCGCCTTCGCTTGCTATCGGTATCAGGCATGTCCTTCTTCGACACGCCTAATACCGATATACGAAGGCTTGAGCAAAAAACTTTAAACGTCATTATTAGTTAAATAAGTACTATTAATAGTGAACGTAATTTTGCTACGATAAAAATAAATTCTGAATTATAAAATAGACGATTAAAATCAAAACTACTGATTTAACGTCTATTAATTTAACGAGAAGAAAATGGCACTAACACTACAAGAACAGCTGCTAGCCATGGGGCTAACGGATAAAAAGAAAGCCAAGCAGGCTGAGAAACAAAAAAAGAAGAACGTTAAAGAAGCTCGTAACGGTGCTGATATTATCGACGAAGCAAAAGTATTAGCCGATAAAGCCAAACAAGAAAAGGTTATGCGCGATAAAGTATTAAACGATGAGAAAAAAGCCGCCGCTAATGTCAAAGCGATTGCCGCTCAGATCAAGCAGTTGATTAAGATGAATACCATCTCAATCGATGGCGACCTAGCATACAACTTTACTGCTGGCACCAAGATCAAGAAAGTCTACGTTAATGAAGATATTCAAGATCGCCTTAGCCGTGGCAAGTTGGCCATTACTAGCCCAGAGCAAGATAATAAAACCTTCGCGATTATTCCTTTAGGTGTGGCGGAAAAGATTCGCCAGCGCGATCAAGAATGTTTTATCTACATTGCTGAAAATGCATCGAAAGAAATTGAAGAAGATGATCCGTATGCTGATTATCAGATTCCTGATGATCTAATGTGGTAGTATTTTTGCGGTCAAAGAATTCAGAAAAATGATCTATAAAAAAGCTCACAGCTAAAACTGTGGGCTTTTTTTTGCAATTACGTTCGATATAAAACCTGTATCAAGTGAAAACCAAATTGGGTTTTCACCGGGCCGTGAACTTTAATCAATTCTCCTTTAAAAACCACCTTATCAAACTGACGCACCATTTGACCGGGTTTCACCTCCCCTAAATCACCGCCCGCTTTTTGCCCCGAAGGACACTGAGAGAACTGCTTGGCTAGTTTGGCAAAATCAGCACCTTTGACGATACGATCACGTAATCGATTGGCTTCTAAACTGGTTTTAACAAGAATGTGGCGTACACCGGCTACGGGCATGGTTGTTCCTAAAATTATCTATTTCAGGCATTTTACCAGCTATCCATTTAAATGGCTGCTAGCGCAATTAGTTAGCTAAGCCATATTTATTATATATTTCCTGACCAAATGGACAAAAAGATACAGAATTGACCTCACTTTTAAGTCATTTTATGTGAGAATAGGAAAATTTTTTAGCCGGATCAAAAGAAATGTCAGTATTTGAAATCAAACACCCTCTTGTTCAACACAAAATCAGCCTTATGCGTGCTAAAAACATGAGCACCCGCAGCTTCCGCCGCCTGGCCGCAGAAGTTGGCTGCTTACTAACGTATGAAGCGACTAAAAACCTTGAGCTTGAAGACTTCCAGATGGAAGGTTGGGATGGCGAGCTAACAGGCCAGCGCTTAGTTGGTAAAAAAGCCACAGTTGTTCCTATTCTACGTGCCGGTATTGGCATGCTAGACGGCGTTTTAGAACTGATGCCGAGCGCAAAGATCAGTGTTGTTGGCCTTTACCGTGATGAGAAAACCCTAGAGCCAGTGACTTACTTCGAAAAGCTTACCAGTGATATTAGCGAGCGTATGGCATTGATCATCGACCCAATGCTAGCGACTGGCGGATCATTAAATGCCACCATCGATTTATTGAAAGAAGCCGGCTGTAACGATATTCGCGCCCTCATCTTAGTAGCTGCACCAGAAGGCATCGCCAAGGTTCAAGCTGCTCACCCGGATGTGGATATTTATACTGCTTCAATTGATGATCACTTAAATGAAGACGGCTATATCATCCCTGGTTTGGGTGATGCCGGTGACAAAATTTTCGGCACTAAATAACCGTTTAATAATAAAAACTAACCCATTACGTTTAAGGAATTCATATGCCGGACAACTCGCTATCCCCAAGCGGTATTGATCAAAGCAGTTTCAATCAACCCACTTGGCGCAATGCCCTAGCGGGTTTGCAAATGCTGTTTGTAGCCTTTGGCGCATTGGTATTAATGCCGCTAATTACAGGCTTAGATCCTAGCGTTGCGTTATTCACCGCCGGTATTGGTACGCTGATTTTTCAGTTTATTACCAAACAACAAGTGCCTATCTTTTTAGCCTCGTCGTTTGTTTTCATCGCACCGATTGCGTATTCCGTTCAAACTTGGGGTATTGCTGCGGCGATGGGTTCCTTGTTTGTATCAGGGTTAGTCTATGTTGCGATTGCGACATTAGTCGCCGTTCGTGGCGCTGGCTTCTTGCACCGCTTAATGCCTCCGGTTGTGACGGGTCCAATCATCATGGTGATTGGTTTAGGTTTAGCACCGATTGCTGTGAATATGGCAATGGGAAAAACCGGCGATGGCGCGGCTGAATTATTTCCTTATATAGATTCCTTAATCGTTTCTATGTCAGCACTACTCACAACCTTGTTGGTTGCAACACTGGGCAAAGGCATCTTCCGTTTACTGCCTATTATGGCCGGTGTTTTGGTCGGTTATATCATGGCATCGATAATGGGTATGGTAAGTACAGAAGCCGTAGCGAACAGCGAATGGTTTGCAATACCGAACTTCATTACGCCGGAATTTAATATTGCCGCTATCTTGTTTATGTTACCGGTGGCGATTGCCCCAGCAATTGAGCACGTAGGTGATATTTTAGCGATCGGCAGTGTGACCGGTAAAGACTATACCAAGAAGCCTGGTTTACACCGTACGTTATTAGGTGATGGGATTGCGACGTCAACGGCAGCATTGCTAGGCGGCCCACCCAACACGACTTACTCTGAAGTAACAGGGGCGGTCATGCTGACTAAGATGTTCAACCCACGCATCATGCTTTGGGCTGCTTGTTTTGCTATCATTTTAGCGTTTGTGGCTAAATTTGGTATCGCCTTACAAACCATACCAGCTCCGGTTATGGGCGGTATCTTGATTCTATTGTTCGGCTCTATTGCAGGTGTCGGCATGAACATACTAGTAAAAGCTCAGGTCGATCTAGCCGACCAGCGTAACCTAGTGATTGTATCAACGACCTTGGTATTTGGTATTGGGGGTATGGCGATTGGTAATGCTGATTTCAGTCTGCAAGGCATTAGCCTATGTGGCTTAGTTGCCATTGCTTTAAACCTGTTATTGCCACAGACCAAGCTTGACGACGAGTCCCTTGCGCAAGAACAAGAGATTGCTAAAGACCTGGTTGACCACAACCGCTCTTAATGCAAAATAATAATAGTCTTCTTTATTGAAATGCTATTAACAAAAAAGGCGCTAACTGCATCAGTTAGCGCCTTTTTTGTAGCCGAAGTTAAACGTATTAACTAAGCACTCTCTTTCAATTCTTTTTCTAAATTCATACTGGCTTGGCGACGTTTCTCGGCACTGATCCAGCGCGAGCGCTGTTCATCGGTATTCAAAATCAAAGGTGCAACCTTAGTTGGCTTACCATCATCATCAACCGCAATCATAGTAAAGAAACAAGTATTGGTATGACGTACCGACTTACCCTTCATATCTTCTGCAATTACTTTAATACCAATTTCCATCGAGGTACGACCGGTGTAATTAACTGTGGCTAATAGTGTTACCAGCTCACCGATAAAAATAGGCTCTCGGAAAACCACCTTATCAACTGATAAGGTCACACAATAAAAACCGCTGTAACGCATGCCACAAGTCAGGGCCGCTTTATCCAGCAGTTTTAATAATTCACCACCGTGCATCTTGCCAGAAAAGTTGGCCATTCCTGGAGACACGAGTTCGGTCATTTCTGTCGTTACAATTTGTGGCATAACCGTCTCTTTCATAATTCTTTAGGGAGTTGATCTGTTTAAGCATATAGCAGGCCAATCGCACTACTTTGATTCAAGTTGTGGGTTAATTGCACCACTATGTACGCTGCGCTATTAACAAAGTTGACATTTCAATATTTGCAGCATGATAACAGGTCTTATTAGTCTGAGCTATCGTGTCGATTTTGCACTAGAGCTGTGCAACTTAAGGCAGGTTAGGCACTTTTTATGAGCACCTATTTCACGCTTAATACGGAATAATATTACTTTTTACCGTTGACTGGCTTTCCACCCGAGCGCAGATTGACCACCTTACCAATACTAGAGAACCAAAAATCAGCCCCCATCGACGTAGCAAAAGCACTAATAAACCAACCTAGTATCATCAATAACCAGTCATACCAGCGAAAAGACTGACTGATAAAACCAAAACCCTGCCAGCCAATCGGCAGTTCGAGAGTTTCAAGGTCGTTAGTAGTTTTTTGCAGCACCTGATAACGCTGCTTTAATAATTCGATATCGGTAATCACATCCGTACTGGCTTGGACTTGTTCACGGCTAAATAACCCCTGCTCCGGAAGTAGCTTTGGCAGCTGCTGAGCCATTTCTGCTCTTAACGTATTATCCTGAGGAATATCACGGGCGATGCGAATGGAGTCGATATTCATCACCGCTGCTAATATAAACGCGACGAGTAATAATACTTTTTGAATTTGGCGCTTATACCAACCACTAACACGCACCATATTGCTACTGAACCAAGTTTCAATTTTGTCTTTGAATACGTGTTCGTCATTATTAGAATCTAGCCATATAGCGATCAAAGATTGGCGCAAGCCGCCAGCAGGAAGTTCGTTTAAGCAATCGGCGAAACATTTATCATCACTGGCATAAAGCTGAAAAGTATCAATCAAGGCGATGCGAAAATTTTCCGATGGGATATAAGAAGCTTTGCGATACTTGTCTGAAAGTTTACTCAAGATAGGATGCTGCAATAGTTTGGACGACATAACATCGTCTTCAACCAAATATAGAATGCCACGCTCAAGCTGTTTACCACGCAATGAAAACAACCCAGAAAGAAACTCAACAAGCGTGCTGCATAATATACTAAAGACCAGATAAACCGCTGCTAGTCCAAGAGCAACCTCAACTATGATGTGATCAAACATAACCATCCTTGTTCATTATTTTTTACGCGCTTGGCGAATTTTATCGTAAGCGGTTTGAATATCCTGAGTCTTCTCTTTTGCCAGCTTCATCATTTCCGCGGGCAGACCTTTAGCGACCAACTTATCGGGATGATGCTGGCTCATCAGCTTGCGGTATTCTTTTTTCAAATCACTGTCACTAATATTGGCTTTTACCCCCAGCACGGCATAAGCCGTTGCTAAGTCTGAACTGGCGCTACGACTGCGGCCTTGGCTGCCACGAAAGCCTTTGCCATTGGCGTCCCAACCTCCGGCCATTGCAGCTTTTACGCGAGAATGAATCCATTCAAATTGAAACGCTGAAATACCTAAGTCACGACATAAACGATCTAGAACCCGGCGTTCAGCTAACGATAGCTGACCATCGCTGTAAGCCACGCTAAGCTGAATCTCTAAGAACATTTGCGATAATGAAGCCTGATGATTTAAGGCTTCTTTTAAACGCCGTAAATCAGGACCAAGATCAAAATGTTCATCCTTACCTTCGGTAAAAAACTGAATAGCCTGCTGACGCATGTCACCATTTAGTCCCATTTGACTCATGATGTTTTGCGCGGCAGTAATTTCTTCATTGGAAACATGGCCATCCGCTTTAGCAATACGCCCCATCACCCGAAAGGTCGTACGAAAAAATATTTGCTGTATCTGCAGCTGCAACGACGAATTTTGTTTATTAGGTGATTCAACGGACGGCAAGATGTTTCGTTCAATAAACTGATCTAATAAATGCCCGACGATCAGACCAATAATAATGCCGAATGGCCCGCCACTGAACAGGCCAAAGGTAGCGCCGGTGATTTTTCCCAACCAAATTTTCATATTGTCCCTGCTCTCGATTTTTCCATCTGCTTGGCGGCTGTACTTGCCATGAGCAGATCTTCTACTTGCTGTAAACGCTCTGGGGTCCCTACATCGATCCAGTTACCGCGATACAATTCGCCACTCGCTTTACCTAGCGCCATCGCATTGCGTAATAAAGGGGCTAATGGAAAGATGCCTGATGCTAGTAATTCAGGGAGTACTGCGTTAAATAAGGAAGGTTTTAACAAGCTGAGACCACTGAAGGTCAACGCGGTCTTATCCGTCGCGCTCGGATCTGCCTTGTCTAATACCCGATTGGCTGCGGTTAAGACAAAATCTCCTGCAAGATTGTGCGCAGGATTTTTCACTAACCATAAGTGACAATCACCTTGAATAGTGTGCGGTATTTGAATGCCTTCCCAGTCGAGCCAGACATCACCATTCACCAGTAGAAAAGGTGGGGCAGTCTTTTCACATTCATAATGATGATCGCCTTCCGCATCCCCCTCACTCAATAAGGGTAAAGCCTTATAAATACCACCGCCAGTTTCCAATGCCTGCTGCTCTGCAGAATATTGAATATGGCAGCCAAACTGGCGGCCATCACCCAAAGCAGCTTCTATCATATGCCCAAGGTACGCGTGGTTAATCACGATATCTTCAATACCCAAGGCCACCAACTGTTCAATGTGATGAACAATCAATGGCTTGCCCGCAACGGGTAATAATGGCTTAGGGCAATGGTCGGTTAACGGTCGCATACGAGTGCCTAAACCCGCGGCTAAAATCATGGCTTTCAAATCAGCATTTCCTTTAAGCCGCTTGCTTTTTATTCAAGGCTGGCAAGAATACCGCTTCTAGCCACGCACTGAATGGCGCAAATTCTGGGTATAAACGCGCGGTTTGCACTATGTATTCACACGTTCTTGGCACATCGTTTAAATAGCCGTGTTTACCATCACGAATGCTTAAACGGGCAAAAATACCAGCAGCTTTTAAATGACGCTGCATGCCCATAAGGTCAAAATCACGAATAAGCTGATCTTCGCTGATTTTAGCCATAAGCCCGCTATTTTCATTGAAATAAGACAACCAAGCTAAAACCTGTGCGCGCGGCCATTGTATGTAACAGTCTTTTAACAGTGATACTAGGTCGTAGGTTAACGGTCCATAAACCGCATCTTGAAAATCGATAATACCGATAAAGTCTTCATTATGACGTGGGGGATTCGCCTGACATACCATAAGATTACGCGAGTGGTAATCTCGATGCACAATCACTTGTGGCTGGGCTAGCGCGGAGTTCGCTAATCGATCAAATGTTTCTGTCAGCATGACTTTATCATCAGAGCTAAGTACTAAACCTAGGTGTTTTTCGCATAACCAATCGGGAAACAACGCCATTTCACGGTCTAACAGCTCACGATCGTACTCTGGAATATTGTCGGTTTTAGCTAATTGCTGCAGTTCGATCAGTGAATCGATGGCTGATTTATACAGGCCATCCGCGGCGTCTGCCGTGAGTGCTGGGTGTAATAACACATCACCAAAATCTTCTAACAGCATAAATCCTTGAGCTTCATCAAAGGCGAATACCGTGGGAACTTTCACTCCTGCAGCTGACCAAACATTGGCAATATCAACAAATTGACGGCTATTTTCATGTTCAGGAGGTGCATCAACGGCGATCCAGTGCTTTTGCACGCCGTTTTCATTATAATTGATGCGAAAATATCGCCTAAAACTAGCATCACCCGATACGGTTACCATTTGAGCAGGTATACTGTGCTGAAATAGTTGCTCAATCTGATTGACGGCCCACTGGGCTAAAACGTCCTGACGCTGATCCATACTGGCCTCTTGACTTAAATTAGTCAGAAAAAGATTCGTTCTATAATCTGCGCTTTGGCACAGATATTTTCATTATTTACGCACCATAGCATAAGGATCGATCGGATTCTCCGATTTAACATGAACAAAGTATTTTCCCTGTTAATTACGGTTTTTAGTACATTCTCTAGCCAATTTGCCAGCGCAGATAATGGGTCTGAAGATTATGCTTTTCGCCCTCTGTCTTGGTATCCGTTAGAGGAATTAACGCCAGCAGAAGCAAACGCATTACCGGCCTTTTGCTCGGGTAAATATCGCCCAGTCGCCATCACGCCCCGCAGTGACAACAATATTCTAATCGAAGCCGACGAATCCAGCGCCAGTAAAAATGGCGATGCGGTCTTTAAGGGCAACGTTGAATTCAGTCAGCAAGATAAAAAAATTCTTAGTGATCAAGCACTTTGGTCGCAAACAAACCGCAGCGCTAATTTCAGTGGTAATGTCACCGTTATTACTCCTGATTTAGTCATGTCTGGGGAATCCGCTGTTATTAACGACAGTGAGCAAGCAGACAACAAAAACGCGACCATTGAACAGAGCGAGTATTCATTACCCAATACCCATATGCGAGGCACCGCGGCAACCATCAAGAGTCAAGGCGAGTCTTTTATACAATTAACCGATTCGACCTATACGTTTTGTGAACCGGGACAAAATGATTGGGACATTAAAGCCAGTGAGATTAATCTCGACCGTGAAAACGGCATAGGCAGCGCCTGGCATACTCAGCTGCGTATTAAAGAAGTACCTATCATGTACTTGCCCTACTATCGCTTTCCTATCGACGATAGACGTATGACAGGGTTTTTAGATCCTACATTCACCATCAATGGCGAAGTTCAAGCCAGCGAAATGTCGATTCCTTTTTATCTTAATTTACACCCTCAAGTCGATGCGACGATTACACCCAAAGAAATTTTGGATCATGGTTTATTATGGCAAGGGCAAGTTCGTCACCTCACTAGCATCTTTGGTTATGGTGAGTTTAACTATGCCGAATTAAAAAATGATCGCAGTTATTTACAAGACGAAGCCGATACCCCAAGACAAGACCGTTGGTTAATTAACTACCAACAACGTGGGGATATTAATGAAAACTGGCATCATCGTTGGGTTTATAACGAAATCAGCGATAACGACTTCATCAACGATACCAAATCGAATCTAGGTGTTAATCGTGAAACTCACATGCCGACACGCGGTGAAATCTATTTTGATAAAAGCTCATGGCACTTTGATCTACTAGGAGAAAGTTATCAAACTGTCGACGATACGATTGCTCTCGATAAGCGCCCTTATAAACGTCTACCGCAGCTGAACTTAAACTTTGTGCCTGATTCTTTTTCTGGTTTAACCGGATCGGTAAAAAGCCAAGCCACACAATTTAAACGCGATAATGATAAGCTCACTGGCACCAGTGCGATTAACGGTACTCGCTTAGTATTAGACTCTTCTGTGAGTTACACCTTTGAATGGCCCTTCGCTTACATTACGCCAAAAGCTGATTATAAAATTCGTCAATATCAACTCGACGACGTAGAACAAAGCTTGCTTGATGGTGGCTATGAAGAAGACCCCAGCATCGCCATACCTAAATACAGTATTGATGCCGGATTATTTTTTGAGCGTGAATTAGAAGCCTTTAACTCTGGTTACCTTCAAACTCTGGAACCCAGAATCATGCACTTACAAGTGCCGTATTATGACCAAAGCGAAATCCCGAATTTTGATAGCAGCGCGACAACGTTCAACTCAAGCCAGTTATTCCGTGATTATCGTTTCAACGGTAATGACCGTATTGGCGATGCCAACCAAACAACAGTGGGCTTGACCACGCGTTTTTTACAAGACAGCAACGGCACAGAAACTTTTAACGCTAGCATCGGTCGTATTTATTACCACGAAGACAGACGTGTGCAACTATCTGGCAGTACTATCAGCGAAGCGGATAGCCGCAAAAAATCGTCCGACATTATTGAGAGTACGTGGAACCCCTACGATGAATGGCGCCTGTACAGCATGATCGAATACGGTGAATCGCCCGAAGTTGCAGGAGAAAATTCGACTCACGACATACTGCAAAAGCAATTCAGTATCGAATATAACGACAAGCTAAACCACATGGCGAATATCAGCTTGCGTGAAAATAAAAGTGAAAGCATTCGCCAATTAGATCTTGGTGTTTTCTGGGCTCTAAACGATTCTTGGGCCTTAATCGGTAGCCGGAAAAGAGATTTATGGAATTATGAAAGCGATGAAGTAAAACCCGTTGATCCGGTGATCGAAGCCTTAGCGGGTTTTGAGTATCAAAGCTGCTGCTGGCGCGCGCAAGTGCTTTACCAAGAGCAAAGCAAGCGCCTTACCGATGACGAAGACAGTGCCGATAAAACCTACGGCTGGTTATTACGCATAGAATTAAAAGGTTTCGCTAGTTTCGGCGCAAACCCAGATGACATTATGAATCAATCAATCCGCGGATATTCAACCCGCCGCTATTTTGATTTTGAAAGCGAATAAGTACAGGAATAAGCAACTCTATGAATAAAAAAGCTCTTCTAGGCTTAGTGGCCTTTTGCACGGCCTTTAGCCTTGCCGTCAATTCCAATGCTGCTCCCGTCGATATAGATCGCATTGCCGCCATCGTCGATGAAAGTGCCATTATGCAAAGCGAGTTAGATGCCCGCATGGATTCTGTAAAGCGCCAAATGGGCGGCCAGATGCCACCGGATAGTCTCTTGCGCCCACAAGTGCTTGAGCGTTTAATATTAGAGAATATTCAACTGCAAATGGCAGAGCGTGGCGGCGTACAAATATCTGATCAGCAGCTCACCGATACCGTTAAACGTATTGCTCAGCAAAATGGCATGACCCTTGAACAATTCAGTGCCGCGTTGAAAAAAGACGGCCTTTCTTACCGCGAAGCCGTTGAACAAATTCGTACTGAAATGATCATCAGCCGTGTACAAAAATTCCAAGTGAATAATCGCGTACAGATTTCACAGCAAGACATCGATTATTTCTTAGCGTCTAAAGCCGGCCAAATGGCGACGGAAGCAGAATACCGTTTGAGCCATATACTGGTTTCGATTCCTAGCCAAGCCAGCGCTGATGAAATTAAAAAAGCACGCATCAAAGCGGATAACATTATCGCTGAGATTAAAGCAGGTGAAGATTTTCAACAGCAAGCCATCGCAAAATCTAACGGTCGTAACGCCTTAAAAGGCGGCGATTTAGGCTGGCGTAAACAAGCACAATTACCATCACTATTTGCCGATGCGGTAATTGATTTAGTGCCTGGTGAAGTGTCTGCGCCAATTAAAAGCGCCAGTGGTTTTCATATTATTCAAATTGCTGACAAACGTGGTGGTTCAACCATGATGGTTCTGCAAACCAATGTTAAACATATTTTAGTCATGCCGAATGAAATTCGCTCTGATAAAGATTCTCGAGCACGCATTAAGCAAGTCTATAAAAAGCTAGATAATGGTGGCGACTTTGCTGAGCTAGCTAAAGAATACAGCGATGACCCAGGCAGCGCCGCTAATGGCGGTGACTTAGGTTGGGTTAATCCGGGAGACATGGTGCCTGCGTTTGATCGTGTGATGAACGAGATCGAACCTGGCGTATTAAGCCAGCCGTTTAAAAGTAAATTTGGCTGGCACATTTTGCAGGTTGCAGAACGTAAAGAAACCGATTTAGGCGAACAAGTTCAGCGTAATCAAATATATCAGATGCTGCAGTCGCGACAGTTTGAAGAAGAATTACCCATTTGGCTGCGTAAGATTCGTTCTGAAGCCTATGTTGATATTAAAGAGTCATAATCAATGACCCTCTCTATTTTAGCCATCACCGCAGGTGAACCAGCAGGCATCGGCCCAGATTTGTGTGTGCAAATTGCACAGCAAACTTGGGATTATCAGATTCTAATAATTTGCGATAAGCAATTATTACTCGACCGCGCTAAGCAGCTGGGCTTACCTCTTACGGTATCAGACTTTAACGAAAATGAGCCTGCACAGGTTCATACCGTCGGCCATCTTTGGGTTAAGCATGTTCCTCTAGCAGAAACTTCCATGGCCGGTATCTTGAATACCGCCAATAGCCCTTACGTGCTCAAAACATTAGACATTGCGACCCAAGGCTGCCTTGATGGCCACTGGCACGCAATGGTGACAGCACCGCTGCACAAAGGTGTGATCAATGATTCTGCGAAAGTAGAAACAGGATCTTTTACCGGCCATACCGAATATTTACGCGATTTTTGCGGCTGTGAAGAAGTTGTTATGATGTTGGCAACTGAAGATTTGAGAGTCGCATTAGTAACGACTCACTTACCTTTAAGAGACGTCGCCGATGCTATCACCCCAGAACTCATCAGCCGTGTCGCCCGTATTTTGCACCACGACTTGCAGCAATTCTTTGCCATTGAGCACCCTAGAATTCTCGTCGCGGGTTTAAATCCCCACGCCGGTGAAGGTGGTCACCTAGGCATGGAAGAGATAAACATCATTGAGCCAACGTTAAAGGCACTCAATGCAGAAGGCCTCAATCTTATTGGCCCACTGCCCGCTGATACCCTTTATACACCCAAGCACCTTGAGCATGCCGATGCTACATTAGCCATGTACCATGATCAGGGTTTACCGGTATTAAAGTTTCACGGATTTGGCAGAGCCGCTAACATTACCTTAGGCCTTCCCATCATTCGAACCTCTGTTGACCACGGCACCGCGCTTGATTTAGCCGGTTCGGGTACAGCAGATTCTGGCAGTTTAGAAACCGCTTTAAGAGTTGCCGCACAAATGGCTGTGGCATATCAAACCAAGAGAACATCATGAGTGATTTTAATGCCCCGCGTTCAACGGGCAATCGTAAAAAAGCAGGTCGACAAAAATCTGCAGCACAGAAAGTTTTAACCGCTAACCAGGGTCATAAAGCCCGTAAGCGCTTTGGTCAAAACTTCCTGCACGACGCCAATATCATTAATAAAATTGTGCTAGCGATCAATCCCAAAGAAGGCCAGAATTTGGTTGAAATTGGACCGGGTATGGGCGCGATTACAGGCCCAGTATTAGAAGCGACTGGCGCTTTGAACGTGGTAGAAATCGATCGCGATTTGATTCCACGTTTACGCACTCAGTTCTTCAACTACCCAAATTTTAAAGTCTACGAAGGCGATGCCCTGCAATACGACTTTACTCAGCTAATTGATAAAGAAGCCGAAAACCCAGCACCGCTGCGTATTATTGGTAACTTGCCTTACAACATATCAACACCGCTGATTTTCCATCTTTTAGGCTATACCGAACAACACCTAGTGCACGACATGCACTTTATGCTGCAAAAAGAAGTAGTTGATCGCTTAGCGGCTGGTCCAGGTACGTCTGATTACGGCCGCTTAGGCATCATGGCGCAGTACTGGTGTCGTGTAGAACCCTTGTTTATCGTTGGCCCTGGTGCGTTTAATCCACCACCTAAGGTCGATTCAGCCATCGTACGCTTAGTGCCACACGCGACACTGCCTTTCCCAACGAAAGACATCACCACCTTACAGAACGTTGTACGCCAAGCCTTTAGCATGCGCCGTAAGACCTTACGTAATACGCTAAAAAGCATGATTACCGCAGATAACATTGAAAGCCTAGACATTGATGCTGGCTTACGTCCAGAGCGTTTAAGCTTGGAAGAATACGTAAAGATTGCTGACTTTGTAGCCGACAATCCTTTAATAACTGAAGGCCAATAAAAATGACTGACCTAGATGCGACTAGCATTCTTCCGGCACACCAAATGCCTGAGGTCATCGTTACGGTAGAGCCTCAATATATTGAAGCTCAATCCACCCCTGCTGAGCAGCGCTACATCTTTGCTTATCATGTGGATATCTATAACCCAAGCCTCCACCCTGTGCAGTTAATGACTCGACATTGGTCAATTACCGACGGCAATGGCAAGGTAGAAGAAGTTCAAGGTGATGGTGTCGTTGGTGAAAACCCGATCATTGCCCCAGGTGACAGCTATCAATATTCCAGTGGCGCTGCTCTCAGCACCCAAGTAGGCAGTATGAGCGGTCATTATGGCATGCGTTTATGCCTTGAAGCAGAAGAAGAAACAGTCACTGATGCATTGTTATTTGATGCGCTAATTCCTGTTTTCACCTTAGCCGTACCTTCGGCGTTAAACTAAAATACTGTAACTTAGAACTGGGAATTGAGGTTTTTAAAGAGTGGCTACTTACGCAATTGGTGATGTTCAAGGCTGTTATGATTCGTTAATGGCCTTATTAGAAAAAATCGATTACGACGATAATCAAGATACCCTGTGGTTTGCCGGTGACTTGGTTAATCGTGGCCCTAAATCTTTGAAAACCTTGCGCTTTATTAAAGGTTTAGGTGATAAAGCCGTCTCTGTTTTAGGCAATCACGACCTGCATTTATTGGCTATTTATTATAATAAGAACAACCCAAGAAAGTCCGATACGCTAGAAGCCACACTCAATGCCAGCGATAGTGAAGAGCTAATGCACTGGTTAAGACACCAGCCACTGGTACATCATGACAAAAGCCTCAATGCGCTGATGGTACACGCCGGTATTCCGCCAAAATGGGGGGCTAAAAAAGCATTAAAGCGCTCATTAGAAGTTGAAACGTTTATTCAATCGCCAGACTTTCGTGAATTCTTCAACGTCATGTACGGTAATGTCCCCGATCAATGGGATAAGTCACTGGTCGGCATGGATCGCTTACGCATTATCGTCAATTATTTCACCCGCATGCGATTCTGTAGCCAAGACGGTAAGCTAGATCTATTAACAAAAGAAGGCCTAGAGAATAAACCCGAAGGCTTTTCCCCATGGTTTGAGCTTGAGCGCAAAGCCGCAAAGAAACGCATTTTCTTTGGCCACTGGGCAGCACTGGAAGGCAAAACAAACGTCGATAATGTCTTTGCCCTTGATACGGGTTGCGTTTGGGGTGGAAAACTCAGTGCAATACGCATAGAAGATGAAGCCTGGTTCAGAACACCGGCGATTGATAAACGTAAAAAGTAGCGTTTAAACATAATTTTTATAAGGAACAAAAGATGACCGCAAGCTTTACTCGCATCAACCCTAATGATGCCAAAGCCTTAATCGAGCAAGGCACTAGTCAGATTATTGATATACGTGACGCCATGAGTTTTCAAGCAGGTCATATGAAGGCCGCAATACGCATCGATAATGAAGGCGTCCCTCATTTTATGGCTCAAGCCGATCAGCAAGCTCCATTAATCGTTTGCTGCTACCACGGCAACTCAAGCCAAAGTGCTGCACAGTATTTTAGCGAGCAAGGCTTCCAAGAAGTTTACAGCCTCGATGGCGGCTATGAAGAATGGAAGGTTTTATACCCTAATCTGTGCGAGGCTTAGCCTCGTCACCGTTTCGCGCAACAATATTCTTTACTCTATTTATTAATACAATCCCCTTCTATTTTCGGCATGCTCTATGCGTGTAATTAAATCATAAGACGTATTTCTCAATTTAATTGACGCTTTTCAAGCGGCACTTAAATTTAAATTCCTATTTAATTATGTATTCTTTTTATGACTTTTTACTAAACTTACAAACTAAGGATGATAAATTTAGTCAAAACAACATATATTGAATTAAGGGCTATCAATAATCCATTCACCGACAAACGTTCCACATTCACTTTACGAGTAGAAATATGCAGTAGCGATTAAAAAATTTGAGCACCAGATAGGGGAACTATTATGAGCATTTTCAACCACTTCCAGTCGCGCTACCAGTCGACCCAAGAGGAGGTAATTTCATTACAAGATTACCTCGACCTGTGTAAACAAGATTCCAGCGTTTATGCCTCTTCTGCTGAGCGAATGCTAATGGCAATCGGCGAACCTGAATTAGTCGATACCGCTCAAGATACCCGCTTAAGTCGAATTTTCTCTAATAAGGTTATCAAACGCTATCCAGCCTTCTCTGAATTTTATGGTATGGAAGAGGCCGTTGAACAAATTGTTTCTTTCTTCCGTCATGCGGCTCAAGGTTTAGAAGAAAAGAAACAGATTCTCTATTTATTAGGCCCAGTAGGGGGTGGTAAGTCCTCACTCGCTGAACGCTTAAAAGAACTGATTCAACACATTCCTTTTTATGCTATTCAAGGCTCCCCCGTCTTTGAATCCCCCTTAAGTCTTTTTGATGCCAAAGAAGATGGAGAAATATTACAAGAAGATTATGGCATTCCTTTACGCATACTAAATAAAATCATGTCCCCTTGGGCGGTCAAACGCTTACACGAATACGGCGGTGATATTAGTCAGTTTAAGGTGGTCAAACTCTACCCTTCTATTCTTGATCAAATAGGCGTGGCAAAAACTGAACCAGGAGATGAAAATAACCAAGACATTTCATCTTTAGTCGGTAAAGTGGATATTCGAAAATTGGAAGATTTTTCACAAGAGGATCCTGACGCCTATAGCTATTCCGGTGCACTCTGTCGAGCTAACCAAGGCTTAATGGAATTTGTCGAAATGTTCAAAGCACCCATTAAGGTGTTACACCCACTATTAACAGCCACTCAAGAAGGTAATTATAACGGTACGGAAGGCACTGGCTCTCTGCCCTTCGAAGGAACCATTCTTGCGCACTCTAACGAATCAGAGTGGACAGCCTTTAGAAATAATAAAAATAACGAAGCCTTTTTAGACCGAGTCTATATCGTTAAAGTGCCCTACTGTTTGCGCGCCAGTGAAGAAGTAAAAATTTATCAGAAGCTGCTTGATAACAGTACCTTAGCCGAAGCGCATTGCGCCCCTGATACACTCAACATGCTGGCAAAATTCATCGTATTATCACGGTTAAAAGACTCCGATAACTCCAGTATTTATTCAAAAATGCGAGTTTACGATGGCGAGAATTTAAAAGACATTGACCCTAAAGCTAAATCATTACAAGAGTATAAAGATGCTGCCGGAGTTGATGAGGGCATGAATGGTTTATCAACCCGCTTCGCCTTCAAAATTTTATCTCGAGTATTCAATTTTGATAATACTGAAATTGCCGCCAATCCTATCCACCTGCTTTACATCATTGAGCAAGCCATTGAGCAAGAGCAATTTCCCGCAGAGACCCATGATCGCTTATTAAACTTTATTAAAGAATACATTGCTGCAGAGTACGTTGATTTTATTGGCAAAGAAATTCAAACCGCCTACTTAGAATCCTATTCAGAGTACGGACAGAATGTATTCGATCGCTATGTCACGTATGCGGACTTCTGGATTCAAGATCAAGAGTATCGCGATCCAGAAACGGGGCAAATTCTCGATCGCAGTGCGATCAACGAAGAACTGGAAAAAATTGAAAAACCAGCTGGCATCAGTAACCCGAAAGATTTCCGCAACGAAAGTGTGAACTTTATTTTACGAGCTCGCGCGAACAATAACGGTAAAAATCCATCATGGCAGAGTTACGAAAAGATGCGCTCAGTTATTGAGAAGAAAATGTTCTCGAATACTGAAGACCTACTACCGGTTATTTCATTCAGTGCTAAGTCGTCTTCTGAAGATCAAACCAAGCATGATGATTTCGTTAACCGCATGATTGATCGCGGCTATACCGAGAAACAAGTGCGCCTATTAGCGGATTGGTATTTACGCGTGCGCAAGTCTCAATAGAGTTAAATGCTTATACATTGAGCTCATACAATATGAGCTCTTATAACTCGAGCTCTTAAAGGAGACACTATGTCATACTTTATTGATCGTAGATTAAACGGTAAAAATAAAAGCCTGGTGAACCGCCAGCGCTTTATGCAGCGTTATAAAAAGCATATTAAGCAAGCCGTTGCAGACGCTGTTAATAAACGTTCCATAACCGATATGGAGCGCGGCGAGAGTATTAGTATCCCTAGCCAAGATACTCACGAGCCTATTATTAGCCATGGTCAAGGCGGGCAGCAACATAGAATTTATCCGGGTAATAAACAATTCGATGCTGGTGATCGCATCGATAAACCCAAAGGCGGTGGCGGCGGCTCTGGTAGTGGTAATGCCAGTAACTCAGGTGAAGGTGATGATGAATTTAGCTTCTACATCAGCAAAGAAGAGTTTCTAAATTACATTTTTGAAGACCTTGCGCTGCCTAACATGTTGAAAAAGACCCTATCCAGCCAAGATGATTTCGAAACCAAAAATGCAGGATTTGTCACAGAAGGTACGGCCAATAACTTATCGATCGTACGCTCTATGCGCAACGCTCATGCAAGACGGATCGCGCTTTCAGCAGGTAAGAAACGTAAGTTAAAAGAGCTGTTATTAGAGCAACAAGAACTCGAAGCCAGCCCTGATGGATTCAACCACCAAGCTCGCTTACTCGCACTTCGCGAAGAAATAGAAATACTGCAAGCACGCATCAAAAAAGTCCCCTATTTAGATACCTTTGATTTACGCTATCGTAGCCAAGTGAAGTATCCGG
Source organism: Oleispira sp. (assembly GCA_047616865.1). GTDB lineage: Bacteria > Pseudomonadota > Gammaproteobacteria > Pseudomonadales > Oceanobacteraceae > Oleispira. The sequence continues at coordinate 105,411 of JBLGBO010000001.1, read as the reverse complement.
TTCCTAGTAGTAAAGCTGTTATGTTTTGTTTAATGGATGTGTCAGGCTCCATGACTCAAGACATTAAAGAGATTGCCAAGCGCTTTTATATTTTGTTGTATTTATTTTTACAAAAAAACTATGACAAAATTGAACTGGTATTTATTCGCCATCATACCAGTGCCAAAGAAGTGACTGAAGAAGAGTTCTTTTACTCCCGCGAAACCGGCGGCACGATTGTCTCTAGCGCCCTTAAATTAATGCATGAAATAGTGCAAGATCGCTATTCTGCCAGCGAGTGGAATATTTATGCGGCACAAGCTTCCGATGGTGATAACTGGGACGATGATAGCCCTAAATGCACACACTTATTAGATCAATATATCTTGCCTGCCGTACAGTATTTTTCATATATTGAAATCACACCACAGAACCATCAGGCGCTCTGGCACGCCTATCAAGAACTTAGTTCACAGTGGCCCAATGAATTTGCCATGGCACAAATAAAAAGTGCAGGAGATATCTATAGCGTATTTCGTGAATTGTTTGCCAAACAACAGCCTGGACATGCTCAAAGATCAAACTCGCAAGGAGCAAGAAAACAAGGAGAGAAAGTATGAGCTATATTTCAACCGACTCCGAATGGACATTTGAATTATTAGAAGCTTACGATGAAGAAATCAAACGCATCGCAAAAGATTATAAACTCGATACTTACCCTAACCAGATCGAAGTCATCAGTGCTGAACAAATGATGGACGCTTATGCCTCAGTCGGTATGCCTTTAGGTTATCACCACTGGTCTTATGGCAAGCATTTTTTAGCCACGCAAAAAAACTATCAGCGCGGTGCTATGGGATTGGCCTATGAAATTGTGATTAATTCCAATCCCTGTATTGCCTACTTGATGGAAGAAAACACTTTACCGATGCAAGCATTGGTCATCGCTCATGCCTGTTATGGCCATAACTCTTTCTTTAAAGGTAACTATTTATTTAAAACCTGGACTGACGCCAGTGCCATCGTTGATTACCTAGTCTTTTCCCGAGAGTATATTAAAAAATGCGAGGAGCGCCATGGTATCGAAGAAGTCGAAAAAATACTCGATTCTTGCCATGCTTTAATGAATTATGGCGTCGATCGCTATAAACGCCCTAACCCTATTTCTGCTGAAGAGGAGGCTCTGCGTCAAGAAGAACGTGAAAGTATCATACAGCAGCAGGTGAATGATTTGTGGCGTACTATTCCTAAAGGCAACGAAGATGAGACCGAAAAAAAGCGAACTAATTTCCCCTCTGAACCCCAAGAGAATCTCCTCTATTTTGTAGAAAAAAATGCTCCCTTATTGAAACCTTGGCAAAGAGAATTAATACGCATTGTCCGCAAGATGGCTCAATACTTTTATCCACAACGCCAAACCCAAGTCATCAATGAAGGCTGGGCGACGTTTTGGCATTATACCTTGCTGCATACGCTGTATGATGAAGGCTTGGTGAACGAAGGCTTCATGCTAGAATTTTTAACGTCTCATACCAATGTCGTTGCCCAGCCCGCTTTCGATGCACCCAACTACAACGGCATCAACCCCTACGCACTGGGCTTTAATATGTTTCAAGACATCAAACGTATTTGCCAAAATCCAAGCCAAGAAGACAAAGAATGGTTTCCTGAAATTGCCGGTTCAGATTGGTTAGAAACCGTGCATTTTGCAATGCAAAACTTTAAGGACGAGAGTTTTATTCAACAATATTTATCTCCTAAGCTGATGCGCGATTTTAAACTATTTAGTCTATATGACGATGAACGTTCATCTAAATACCTAGTTGATGCGATTCATAATGAAAAAGGCTACCACATGATTAGAAACAAGCTATCCCAACAATATGACTTATCATACCGAGAACCCAATATTCAAGTTTGGTCGGTAAATCTCAGAGGAGACCGTTCACTCACACTGCGTCATACCATGCAAAGCAACATGCCGTTATCAAAAGACAGTAATGAAGTCATGAAGCATTTGCATACACTGTGGGGATTTGATGTTCATTTAGAGACGTACAGCGAGGGAGTAAAAGTTAACAGCACCACATGCCCAGAAAAAAAATAAGGCGAGTATCTTAATAGATTTATTATTCATACTACCTTTTTGTATAGTCGATCTTTTTATCCTCTAACGGTAAGTTGTAAGAAAAATCACCAAGGATAGAAAGATGAATACAAATACATTGAAGATTGCTGTATCAGGTACCTATTCAACAGGGAAATCGACCACTACCGAGGCCCTTTCCTTAATTACAGGCATTCCGCGTACACACGCACTTACTTCTCGAGAAATTCTAATCGACTTATTACCAGGAAAGAGAGTTGAAGAGTTATCCGCTGGAGAACTAATTGCTCTAGGCTTAAGACGTTTAGAAGAAAGGGTTCACCATGAAGCGGCAGAACCGGGGTCATTTATTAGTGATGGTTCGGTAATTCATGAGTGGGTATACGGTGAGGCTAGAATGAAGGCCGGAATAAACCCTTCAGCCAATATAGTCCACCGATTTTTTAATGAGCTGGTTGGTCTCCCCATTAAACCTTTTTATAAAGCTTATATGGAAGCCTATGGTAAGGTTGTTAAATCAAGAGCCAAGCGAGTCTATGATGTTTACATTCATTTGCCGGTAGAATTCGAATTTGTCGCAGATAATCATCGCCCAGTATCAGAACCTTTTAGAGAACTATCTGATAAGATACTATTAGATACGCTAGAAGAAATGAAAATTCCTTATCACGTTGTTGGTGGCACAGTACTTGAACGAGTAGCAAAAATTGTCGAATTACTCGATCTTCCTATCAAAATGGATATGAAAGAAGCCATAAAAATTGCTGAACAGCGAGTACAGGACGGTCTGGATATTTTAGAAAACGATGCCAGACACCATAGTAATCGATTAAAAACATCAAAATTGAAAAAACTTAAGTACATGTTCCGTTATTAATAAAATCAATCATAGTATTGTATTAATTTTAACTAATGAAATTTCATTAAAAAATCTTACTTTATATTCATCCCCTCTATTAAAATTCTTAAAATGCAGACATTATTAAAAATGATGTCTGCATTAACGACTAGATAATTTCAATGGGAAACGGTATGAGTGCGAGTTCAGAGCAACTTCGTGAAACGCTAAGACTTACGGAACAGTATCTTGGTATTCATTCAGAAGATGATATAAAGTCATCGATTCCTTGGCTGAACAAAATAATTGATTTTGATTCAGCATTAATCATTAATGTAAAGTTAGATAATATTAAGAATCCGAAGATAACCAGTATGGTGCCCTATTTTGGTACTTCTGATTCTCATCAATGTGATATCGATGTAATAAAATCAAGTAACATCTTAAATCACTTAACATCAACATTATCTCAGCAAAAAACGTTCAAGCAAAAGTGTGAAATATCCTGTTCAGGCAGCAGTCTAATATCAGGTATTAGTAATACTGATAACAATACTGCAACTGCTGTCGTCTTAATGAATAAGAAAAGTACCGACTTCTCTATTCACAATCAAATTGTAGACTTTGTCCTACCCCATATCGATTCAGCAATCGCGCGCTATATCCCGAATAACTCTATAAATTTGAGTGAACGCCAGCTGCAAGTTTTGGAATGGATATCTCAAGGAAAATCTAACTGGGAGGTCGCATCAATACTTAATGTTTCTGAAAATACCATAAAATTTCATGTCAGTAACATTTGCAAGAAACTAAACGTTCATAAACGTTGCCATGCCATTGCGATTGCATCAAAACTTAAGCTGGTAAATCGATAAAACTACCTTTTCGTGTAGTCGAATAAGCATAAATAGAAGAGTAGCCTAGCAACATAAATTGCTTACTAGGATACTCGACATGAAACAATCTGTTCACATTGATGAAATACTTGGGCTAGGTAATAAGAGATACTTTGGCGCAGGTTACAAACAGGTCAAACACGATCTTTGTAACATTCACATCGACCCTCAAAACAATAGCTTTTCTGCTGAAATTTCAATTTACTACCCAAGTAACTGGTCTAATAAAGAAACAGCAAAAGAATTAAAACCTCACCTAAGTACTATTGATGCTTACATAATATCAAGTCAACTGGTTGAAGCTTATATTAATTACTGCCAGTTATTAAGTGGTTCTGAAGTCAAGAATTCATGGATTAGAAAACTATCAATCAAAGCTGGAAAAAGCTCTGTAAACGACCTTAAGAACATTCCCTTAGAAGGTCAATATAAGAATACTATACCCTCTATAAACAGTCTAAATGGCAATATATCTACCTTCAGTATTTTTCTAGCAGGATTCTCAATCAGCCTTGAACTTGACCATAGCCCAATGAAGGAGATCAATAACCTTAGTACAGGGTACTTCTACTCCATCGATGACATCATAGATTTCAGAAAGACATCTTATTACGGCGGCCAGTATAAAAATTTACGCCATGAAATAATGATTAATGAATCTAACAGCGAATTATTACGTGCCGATATAGGAATAATAAAAGAACCTGCGTACTTGGCCCATGATAACTTAGGTTCCAAGTATGCTCTATATTACAACCCTCTCGATATTCTTATAAGCTGCGCTCAACTTTGCCAAGTTCTGATGTACAAAATCGATAATTTGGATAGAAGCAATACAAAAAATCTTTGGATGCGCTCCATCACCGTTAACTGTCCAAAACCATTATTAAAAGAAGGAACATTACCCATCACCGTGCGTATTGATAAATCCAGAAAGTTTAACAAAGCCGGTAGTGAATGGAGAACAGCTGAACTTTCTGGAATGACCTATCTTGATAATAAATGCTATTTAGAAGCCAGTGTTGCTCATGAAGTCCTAGCCGTTAAGACTGCTGAGCCCGCATAGGAGTATTAACATTGAAACAGACTTATGCTTTCTTTGATTTCGATGGAACCCTAACGAAAAGGGATACCCTTACAGGATTTACTAAGTTTTTAATGGGGAATAAATATTGGTATACATTCTTAATGTTTCTACCCGTATTTATTACCTACAAGCTAAATATCATAAACCAAGATAGAGCAAAAAAACTGTATCTGTCATTCTTTTTAAAACGATATACCGAAAATGAGCTTATCTCAGAAGGAGAAAGATACTCGAATGAAGTTATCGATGAACTTATAAACCCCAGTGTTTTAAACAGATTATACTGGCATAAAGAGAACAATCATTCGGTTTATATTATTACTGCATCATTAAAGTACTGGATAGAACCGTGGTGTAAAAAAAATAACATTAACTTAATATGTACTAACATTGAAATTTCAAAAGGTAGCATTACAGGAAAGTTAGTAGGTAAAAACTGTTTTGGTGAAGAGAAAGTTAATCAAATACAGAAAATCATCAAATCAGCTCAATTAACATCAATTTTCGCTTATGGAGATAGCATAGGTGATTATCCTATGTTAACTCTTGCTGACCATTCATATGATTGCTCTAACAATAAGCAATCACCTTACACTCTCGCTAAAAAGGAACTCTGGTATGCTGAGTAAATATACGAACTTTATACTACAAAACCGTTGGAAAATAATTTTCTTATGGCTATTAATATTTTCAGCATGCTTTGTTGGAATAACTAAAATCAGTTTTTCATCAGATTACCGTGTATTTTTTGGTGATGATAATCCCGAGCTAATCGCTTTTACAAAAATACAAACGACATTTGATAGCTCTGACAATGTTCTTATTGCAATTCAGAATAAAGACAACAGTACGATTTTTAATGAAAAAAGCTTATTAGCAATTCAAACGTTAACAAAAGAGCTATGGAATACACCAAATTCAACTCGAGTCGACTCTTTAACAAACTATCAATATAGCCACGCTGAAGGAGACGAATTAATTGTCGCCGATCTTGTGGGGGAAAATGATCTAACGGCTGACAATATCAAGCTCGCACAACAAAGAGCAATGAATGAAAAAACATTAGTTAATAAATTAGTTTCTAACGACAGCAAAGTTGGGGCCATTAATATTACGATAAAGCTGCCAGGAATCATGCGTGAAACCGAAGTACCCGAGGTTGGCGAATATATTAACAAAGCCATTGCCCAAGCAGAGATCAATTATCCTGAGCTTAACTTCTACGCTACTGGCCAGATAATGATGAACAATACGCTCGTTGAAGCAAGCCAATATGATTTAGGCGTACTATTTCCTATTACCTTATTAATCATTATTTTAGGGACTGGCTTATTTGTAAAAGGCATTTCAGCGACTGTCGGCGTATTCTTGGTTATTATTTTCTCACTTGTCGGTGCATTAGGCATTACTGGCTGGCTAGGCATTCAAATGACACCTCCTTCTGCAACAGCGCCAACAATCATACTTACCTTGGTTGTCGCAGACTGTATGCATATTTTAAGCAGCTATTTTTACAATCTAAGATCGGGCTTAACTAAAATTGAATCAATGAGTCAAAGTATCATTCTCAACTTTAAAGCCGTAACGATTACCACGATCACGACCATTCTTGGATTTTTAACCTTAAATTTTTCCGACTCGCCTCCTTTCCAAGACTTAGGCAACATAACGGCTTTTGGCGTTATTGCAGCTTACCTATTATCATTATCTTTATTACCCGCAATCACAACGCTACTGCCTGCCAAGCCTAAGATCAGTAGTAATAAAAGAACAACGTACATTAAAAACTATGTTGACTTTATTACACGTAATACAAAGCAATTAATGATTGGGCTTTTGTCTATAACATTATTTATTGCATGGGCACTACCACAGAATAAAATTGATGATAATTTCTATGATTACTTTGGTAAATCCTTTTCAACACGACAAGCAAATGATTTTATTTTTGAGAACCTTACCGGCATAGCAACACTAGAGTATGAAATCAATAGTTCTGCTGAAATGGGAATTGCAGATCCCCAATTTTTATCCAAAGTTGATAACTTCTCGCAATGGTTCGAATCTCAGCCAGAAACTTATAACGTCAGTGTTATTACTGAGACGTTTAAACGCTTAAATAAAAATATGCATCAAGATGATCCGCAGTGGTTCAAATTACCAGATGAAAAAGCATTGGCAGCTCAGTACTTATTATTATATGAAATGTCACTGCCGTATGGACTTAATTTAGACAACCAAGTGTCATTTGACAAATCGTCAATAAGAATGGTGGTAACGCTTAAGAAAGGCCCTTCAAGTCAGCTAATTCGACTTGATAACGATGCCCAAAATTGGCTCTCTGCCAATGACATGTCTTCGATGGTCAGTGCTGGCGTAAGTCCTGATATGATGTTTGCAAAAATCGGCCATAGAAACAACCGTACGCTATTATGGGGGGCTCTTATCGCATTAGTAGTAATTTCTTTAACGCTTATTGCTGTGTTCAAAGATATAAAAATTGGTTTGTTATCATTAATCCCTAATTTATATCCGGCAGGCATCGCCTTTGCAATTTGGGGTGTACTTGTCGGAGAGATAGGCCTTAGTCTATCAGTGGTAGGGACAATGACTCTGGGAATTGTGGTAGATGATACCGTTCACTTCTTAAGTAAATATATGCATGCAACCAGAAAAATGGGCCAAGATTCTATGCAAGCTCTGGTATATACATTTGAAACGGTTGGTCCAGCGATTCTAGGCACAACCTTAGTACTATCATTAGGTTTCTTAGCTTTAGCCACATCACCTTTTAGATTAAACAGTGACATGGGGCTTATGACTTCAATAACGATTGTTATTGCACTCGTATTAGATTTTTTAATACTACCCGCTTTGTTGTTATTATTTGATAGATTCAAAAAACCGGTACAGGACGAACAGCCAGAGTCGACTGCATTCGCACAACAAAGCTAATGATTACCAAGCAATAACGATATCATCGCGCTGTATCGATAATTGCTGAGCCGACATAGCAAGGTCAGCCACAATAAACTGTGGTTGAACTTGCTTAACCGTTGCTTGCATATCGGTATTGGTTAATTCTATACGCGGCTCTAAATCCAAGTTATAAAATGTACCACTGCGATAAATACTAAACTTATCCCCAGGACGAATACCCGCACCGGCCAATGCCTCTATATGCAAACGATTACCCTCGGTTTTAATAATTTTCGCCATAAACGGCTGGCAACGTAACGACATAGAAACATCGTCAATCGCCCCCGCCAACAAATCTTTCACCGCATGCCCATATTGGCTTTGCCAAAATGCAGGGCTAGCAAAACGAACATTTGCCATACGATCGAGATCCCACTTGCCTTGCGTCGCATAACTGTTGCTGAAAATTAACGCACCACTAAAACCATCATGTACAAATACATCGATAACAAACTGGCGCTCAGCGGGTTCATCGCTTAATCCTACTAGGGATAACCAAGTATCATTACTCTGAGCTTTATCAGCCACTGTTGATAATGTATCTAAACCACGCACAATGCCTGACACTATGTATTGCGCGCCTAAATTCTGTGCCAATGTCATAGACGTTGTTAGATGGCGTTGTTGATTTTGTAACGATGGCGCATAAGCAGGCTTATCATACAAACCAATATGGCTGGCATCTAAAGCATGCATTTGTCCGCTATCATTCAGCGTATTAATAAATACTCGAGCAAGGTCTTGCTCGATATTCTGTAACTGACCCAGCGACGTTTGTTTAGCAGATACTAGCCCAAAGCCAGTCACGGCGACGGCTTTACGTAAGTTATTACCTTGGCTTTGACACATTTGAACAGGTTTAACATCCGCTCGAATAGCAACGCTATAAATACCGTTTTGTGCATCCTCCCAAAGTACTTCAACATCTTTCACACGACCTTGGCTATTGAGCGTTATATCGTCTTGCTTCATAACCCCCTTGCTCATCAGCTGAGTACTAACAACATGGGCTTCTGCACGCAGACTTGCCTGCCTCATCGCATCTTCTAAAGCTTGTTGACGCGCATGGCTTACACTATTAATAATCGGCGCTTGCCCTTCAACTTCTACGACATAGGCATAGACATAAGAACCCGCAAATGAAATCCAACTAATGAATAGTATTAATATAACTTTCATCACTAACTCCTAATGTATTTATTTATATCTAGGTTAATCAATAAAGTAATAACCGGTTTCAGGAATGGTTGCTTCTTTTTGAATGCGCTTACGCTGACTATGAGCAAAGTTGGTCGCGTCGTTTCCTAAAGGCGCACGGCAATCAACGTTATAACGCTGGCTATCCATGGTCTGTAAACAATTACGGAAACCTTGATCAATGACCATCTCCAACAGTGTTTCAACCGTACCATCAGCCATTACATCACTAGAAATCACTCGGGCTCCATGAATATACGTATCCACATAAGTGCGGAACCTATCATTTTGCACCGCTAAATCTCGCACAGTTGTACTGCCCTGTAACGCAGTGCCATAAACCCGCTCAACCATTGAACGATAAGCATCAAGCTTAGAAGCACGAATCGCCATTAAACGGCTTTGTGATTCCGTTAATGTCTTGTGCTTAACCATCGCACCATAACCAACAACTCTCAGCACCATGGGCGCAATAGGATCGACCTCCTGCTCAACGGGCTGAAAAAAAGCTTCCGGCTCAGAAGAGATTGAGTCTTCGTCAACAAACATACTGGAGCATGCTGTCAAAAATAGACTGCTGAACACAATGGCAAGCTGGCTCACGGTTAGTTTTTTCATATCCACTCCAATGACTCTACTTTGCTAATACTTCGATGGCTGACTTTTATGTCTTAGAAGGTTTATCGGCCTTAAACTGAATATATTTAACTTTTTTTATACTTGATATATACAAAATCCTAACCTAAAAGGGTAAAAATAGTCCGAACAAAAGACTAAAACAGCGATTACATAAATTAGCAAAAATCATCACTGTATTAGCCAAACAAGTATGCAAGAGGCAAAATCATTTACTATGCTAAAAGGATAAACAGGCTATTAAATGCTTCCCGTATTCTATAATATGCCGCCACTATTCGATTTAGCATCCTCCGAAGGACTTGAGATTATGATCAAACGCTCCCTACTCGCCACCAGTATCGCGATGGCACTGGTACAGCAAGCTGCCGCAACCCCTTTATTACCTATGGATGCACGTGGCCTTGCCATGGGCAGCACGGGTGTCGCTAGTGCTAAATTGGCTCATGCACCACAATACAATCCGGCACTGCTATCCACTGCGAATGCAGAGGATGATTTTGCAATTGTTCTTCCGCAAATTGGGGTTGTTGTCGGCGACGAAGAAGAAATGATCGATGCCTTTGATTCAATAACCAAGGATGAGTATGAGGGCAGTAATAATGGTGATTCCATCATTGATCATTTTGAAGGGATTACTGATCGCCTTGATAAAATCTTAGTATCTGGTGGCGGTGGATCAGTATCCATTGAGCAACAACTGATTAACTTCGAAAACCTAATTGCCAATGTTCCTGGCAATGAGAACAGTGATAACTCTACTACGGCTGCAGATCTAACCGCTGCGACAACGGACTTAAACACCTCCGCTATCGCGCTGACCAATGAAACCCAAGATTTAGAAGATACGACCTTCGATCTGACCAGTGAACTCAGTTCTATTTCTGGGCGAGCTATCCGCGGCAGCTTTGGGGTTAATGGCGCGATTGCCATTCCAAGCAAGACTTTCGCAGCGGCCGTATCGGTCTCGGGCGCAGCATATTTTTCTGGGCGTATGTTTTTCACCGATAACGATAAATCATTATTCAATGGTTATGCCGAAGGGATTAATGCCTATGCCGGCGAAACACAAAACTATACAGCGGCAACTCAACAGCTAGCGACCGCTGCCGAAAATTTAGAAACCTGTGCAGACGCCAATCCAGGTAATCCTATTGCATGTTCAGCAGAAGCGACTGCCGTCGACCTAAGCTCAACCAATGCAGAAAATGAATTGGCCAACCTTCAGTCCTTTAGTTACGAAAAAGATGGCCGCACTATTTTATCGACCGATAGCACAACTGGCGATATTGTTATAGCCGATGATCTCAATTCCAACGTCCAAATCGTAGCCGTTGGTATTTCTGAAGTTGGATTAACCTTATCCCGCGAATTCACTATTGCCGGTGAAAATATTGCCATTGGTATCACTCCAAAACTACAGATGATTAAAACCTTCAACTACGTGGCCAGCGTCGATAACGAAGAAGATATTAAAGAAAGTGATGTTACTGATACCGAGCAAGATTTTTCAACCATTAACCTTGATGCGGGTGCTGCTTACCAATTTGGTGCCAGCAAGCAATGGCAAGTCGGTGTTGTAGCTAAAAACTTAATCAGCAAAGAATATGAAGCGGAAAGTAATCCAAACGAAACAACGGGTGAAACCACTAAAACAACAATTAGCTTAGACACACAATTCCGCGGTGGTATTTCTCACACCACGGATTGGACAGTCATCGCTATTGATCTTGATTTAATGGAAAACGATCCAGTCGCTTTTGAAGCGGCAACTCAATACGCGGCTATCGGTGCAGAACTGGATATATTCGATACCATTCAACTGCGTGCGGGCTACCGTACTAACTTAAGTGTTTCTGATTCTGCAGTCGCATCAGTTGGTTTAGGCTTCTCGCCTTTTGGTGTTCACGTTGACATCGCAGCCATGGCTAACCCTAGCGATCCGAAAAAAGAAGCAGGGGCAGCATTAGAATTAGGGTTTTATTTCTAAGCAGCTTTCTTATTGAATCACCTCTGTTTAAACTAAGCCTTAATCTTCGGATTAAGGCTTTTTTTTGCCTTCTATTTTTTCTTAATACGAGATAATTATGCAAACCTACTTAGTCGGTGGCGCCGTTCGTGACGGCCTGCTCAACATAGCGATTAAAGATAAAGACTGGGTTGTTGTTGGCAGTACACCTGCCGAGTTAATCAATCTAGGCTATAGCCAAGTAGGCGCTGATTTCCCTGTTTTTTTACACCCGAAAACCAAAGAAGAATACGCCCTTGCGCGAACGGAAAGAAAATCAGGCAGCGGTTATCAGGGCTTTAATTGCGATTTCAATCCTGACATTACCTTAGAAGAAGATTTAATGCGCCGTGATCTCACGGTCAATGCCATGGCTCAAAACGACGATGGCAGCATTGTAGACCCGTATAATGGCCAGCAAGATATCAAAGATAAAAAGCTGCGCCATGTCTCTGATGCATTTTCTGAAGATCCACTGAGAGTATTACGCGTCGCCCGCTTTGCTGCTCGCTTTGCCCATTTAGGCTTTACCATTGCCGAGGAAACCCTCGAGCTAATGCGTGACATCGCCAATAGCGGCGAGCTTGCGCTACTGACGCCAGAAAGAGTGTGGCAGGAAACAGAACGTGCCTTGGGAGAATCACAACCTTGGGTCTATTTTCAAGCGTTACGCGACTGCAACGCCCTTGCTGTTATTTTTCCAGAACTTGATAATTTATTTGGTATTCCACAGCCAGCACAACACCACCCAGAAATAGACTGTGGTATCCATACTCTGATGGTTCTAGAACAAGCCAGTAAACTCACTACCGACATTAATATACGCTGGGCAAGTTTACTGCACGATCTTGGAAAAGGTTTAACTCGAGAAGACATATTACCCAGTCATTATGGCCATGAGCAATCCGGTGAAAAGTTGGTTATTAACGTCAACAAGCGCTTAAAAACACCGAATGAATTTAAAGATTTATCTCGGTTAGTCTGCGTTTACCATACTCATGTTCACCGCGCGTTTGAATTAAAACCACAAACACTGCTTAAATTTTTTAATAACATTGATTTATGGCGCAAGCCTGAACGCCTGCAACAGATTCTTATTGCCTGTAAAGCGGATAGCCGAGGTCGTACAGGGTTTGAAGAGGTTGAGTATAGCCAGGTGGAATACATTACTCACATTGCAGAGGCTTGCTTGGCAGTGACGGCGACTCAGTTTGTCGAGCAAGGAATTCAGGGCAAGGCCATTGGCGAAGCGATGGCAGTTGAGCGTATTGGTGTTATTACACGACTATCGAAGGGCAAAGATAAAGAATAAAAAATTTACCACGGAGGGCACGGAGGCGCTGCGCTACACGGAGAAAAGAATAGGGAGAGGTGATGTGATGTGATGTAAAAAAATATTACTTTTCTTTATTTTTTCCTCCGTGTTCTTCGTGCCCTCCGTGGTGAATGCTCTTCTCTTTTCCCCGCTAAACAACCTCAAGCGGCTGTTCAACCCCAGCACTCATAACCCGCCAAAGCTCAGCAAAACTCTTACCACTCACAGGGTGCAAGTCATCCGGTGCAATATCTTGCAGTGGTCGTAAAACAAAATCGAATTTATCAATATCCGAACGCGGCAGTTTATAACCACCCAGTTTCCCTACATAATCACCGAATAACAGCAAATCGATATCCAAACTGCGTGGCGCAAACTTCACCGCATGCTCAGGTCGACCGTGATCAAATTCTATTTTTCGTAAAGCAATTAGTACGTCGGTAATCGATAACTCAGTTTCTGCACACACGACCAGATTATAAAAATCGTCACCATCAAAACCAAAAGAAGGCGCTAAATAAATAGGAGAAACATCCAGTGCAGAAAACAATGCTTCTAAACTTTTTAGTCCTGCACTAATATTTTTCTTAGGTTCTATATTTGAACCAATCCCTAAATAAATTTTAACCACGTTCAATTTCCAAACCAACCGCAATGGCATCAGGTGCAACTGCAGGTTTTTCAACGCGTATTTTAATTTTAGGAATTAAAAATTCTGTGCGCAGCGTTTCCGCCAACTGCACCAATAAACGTTCTAATAAATCGTATTGATTGCCTTGTACAAATTCAATCACACGATCACTCACCGCCGCATAATTTAGGGCATAGGTTAGGTCATCGGTTGCGGCGGCTTTGGTAATGTCCCAGTCCATGGTCAAGTCAAAAATCAAAGGCTGCTGCACTTGCTTTTCCCAAGCAAAAACACCAATAACGGTTTCAACTTTTAGGCCACGAATAAATACTTTATCCATCTATGCATCATCCTGAGATTTGATAGACGACGTCTGTTTAATAGACGACAGCTCCGTCATCGGCCAACGTGGCACCACAGTTAAACTTAAATCTGCACTCTGCCCTGCCAATAAGCGCTGACAGCCTGCGTAAGCAATCATAGCCCCATTATCAGTACAGAATTCGGCGCGAGGATAAAATACTTGGCCACCAATTTTTTGTGTCATTTCCGTCAGCTGCTGACGCAGTAGTTTATTCGCCCCAACCCCCCCTGCAATGACTAGATTTTTTAAACCCGTTTGCTTTAAAGCACGCTTACACTTCACCGCTAACGTATCGACCACAGCCGCTTGGAAACAAGCACTGATATCCGCTTTAGTTTGTTCAGCTAACACACCATCAACAGCCTGCTTAATAATCGCAGTACGCGCAGCTGTTTTTAAACCACTAAACGAAAAGTCCAATCCTGGACGGTTCGTCATCGGGCGTGGAAAATCAAAACGTTTAGCATCTCCCTGCTCCGCTAACTTACTCAGTTCAGGGCCACCAGGATAAGGCAAGCCCATCATTTTAGCGGCCTTATCAAAAGCTTCCCCAGCAGCATCATCTAACGATTCGCCCAATAAGGTATATTCTCCAATACCCGCCACATGCACCAACTGGGTATGACCGCCAGAGACCAATAGCGCCACAAAAGGAAAATCAGGTCGATTATCCTCTAACATGGGCGCTAATAAATGCCCTTCCATATGGTGAACACCCACTGCCGGAATACTTAAGCCCCAAGCTAAAGATCGCCCTAAGCTTGCGCCCACCAATAAAGCACCGACGAGACCAGGGCCTTGTGTATAAGCAATACCGTCTAAATCCTGTACCGTATGCCCTGCTTCCGCTAAGGCTTCATTGATTAACGGCAAGGCCTTTCGCACATGGTCGCGCGACGCCAGCTCAGGTACAACACCACCATATTCAGCATGCACCGCAATTTGGGAGTATAAACGGTGCGCTAATAAGCCACGTTCACTGTCATAAACAGCAACGCCCGTTTCATCACAAGAAGTTTCTAAGCCAAGAATTAGCATAAAGCCTCTAAGCTCCTCTATTTAGTGAGTCATCATAATATTAATGCTGCGCATGATACGCGTATGCCAAGGATTTGAGGATACCCTACGCAACATTAGGCATCACTTTGCTCATATTAAGTAATAAATAGGCAGATTCTCAGACTAATGTGCTGTTTAACAGAGGTAGAATGTAGGAATTATGGATAATACCGATTTACCTCGTCTATACTCTTTGCAATTCATGCGTATACCGATTAGAATGCCCGCCCTTATATAAGGTGTGCAACACGTATACCTTGTAGAAAGACAAAATTTTGGGCTTCTTGTGGTTGCCCCTTAAAGATTAACACTGAATTATTTATTAGGTGATTTTGGATGCCAGCTGTAAAACTTAAAGAAAACGAGCCATTTGATGTAGCTCTACGTCGTTTCAAACGTTCTTGCGAAAAAGCAGGCGTTTTGTCAGAAGTACGTCGTCGCGAACATTACGAAAAGCCAACTTCAGTACGTAAGCGTAAAGCTGCTGCTGCTGTTAAGCGTCACGCGAAGAAAGTTCAGCGTGAAAACAAAAAAATGGTTCGTTTGTACTAATCAAACACCGTTTATAGTTATAAAGTTGATCAAAAGAAATATTTTATGAGTGCTATCGTTGCAAGTATAAAAAGTTCTATTAAAGACGCTATGCGTGCGAAGGATAAACCTCGTTTATCCACGCTACGTTTAGCATCTGCAGAATTTAAGCGTGTTGAAGTAGATGAACGTATCGAGATTGACGATGATCGCGCCCTAGCCATTTTAGATAAAATGGTTAAACAGCGCCTGAATTCAATTGAACAATACGAACAAGCTGATCGTCACGATCTTGCCGATACAGAAAAGTTTGAAATTTCTGTCATCTCTGAGTTTCTACCAGAAGCACTGAGTGAAGATGAACTGGCCAAAATAGTGGCTGACGCTGTTACCCAAACCGGTGCTGCAAGCATGCAGGATATGGGTAAATTAATGGGCGTCCTCAAACCACAAGTACAAGGCCGCGCCGACATGGCGCAAGTCAGCCGACTGGTTAAAGCGGCACTGGGTTAACCCCCACGCTACCAGCTAAATGGCCGGCTAATCGACACACAATCTTTTGATTGACCAATAAGGCAGCTTCGGCTGCCTTATTTGTTTCTGTTAGAGTAAAATAAGCCACATGGCCGGACGTATACCGCAAAATTTCATTGACGATTTAATCAGCCGCCTCGACATAATCGATGTGGTAAGCGCTCGTACTCGTCTCAAAAAAGCGGGTAAAAACTACTCCGCCTGCTGCCCCTTCCATAATGAAAAAACCCCTTCGTTTACCGTTAGCCCCGACAAACAATTTTATTATTGCTTTGGCTGTGGCGCGACTGGCAGCGCGCTCAAATTCGTTATGGAATTTGATGGTTTAGAATTTCCCGACGCCGTAGAAAAACTCGCTGGGGACCTAAATATAGAAGTCCCACGCGAAGGCAGCTCTCAACAAAATCGCGAACCTCAGTATCGAGAGCTGCATGCCTTAACTCAAAAAGCCGCTGACTTTTTTGAGCAACAATTGCGCACCAGCAAAGACAAAGATAAAGCGATTAACTATCTGAAAGATCGTGGCCTATCGGGCAAGGCTGCCAAATTTTTCTCCATCGGTTATGCGCCACCAGGCTGGGATAATTTACAAAATACCCTTGCTCCCGGTGAGAAAAACGACAGCACCAACAATAAAACTATCAAGCAATTAATCAGCTGCGGCATGACCATCGAAAAAGAAGATGGCCGCACCTATGATCGCTTTCGTGATCGCGTGATGTTTCCAATTCGCAACGTAAAAGGCCAGGTCATCGCCTTTGGTGGACGCGTACTTGGGGATGAAAAACCCAAATACCTCAACTCCCCAGAAACGCCTATTTTCCATAAAGGCCAAGAGCTTTATGGTCTTTATGAAGCGCGTAAAATTCGCCAAAAGTTAACCCGAATGATCATAGTCGAAGGCTACATGGACGTAGTAGCCCTCGCGGAATACGGCATTCATTACGCTGTTGCTACCCTCGGCACGTCAACCAGCGAACACCATATACGTCGCTTATTCAAAGTGGTGCCGGAAATCATTTTCTGCTTCGATGGTGATAATGCCGGTCGCAAAGCCGCACTGCGCGCCATGGAAACGGTTATTCCCGCATTACAAGATGGCTTACAAGCACGCTTTCTATTCTTACCCGACGGCGAAGACCCCGATACGATAGTGCGTAAAGAAGGCAAAGAAGCTTTTGAGAAACGCTTAGACAACTCAAAGCATTTACCTGAATTTTTATTCGACAATGTAAAAGAACAAGTCGATTTTGATACCCTTGATGGCAAAGCACGTTTTGGTCAGCTCGCCGCACCGTTAATTTCTCGCCTACCAACAGGTATGTTGAAAGAATTAATGCAGCAACAGCTGTCGCAAGAAACGGGCATCAAACAAGAAATTTTGGCTAAATTATTACCAACGGAAAGCGAGCAGCCTAATCAACACAGTGCATCGCCACAACGTGCGTCGCTACAGCCCTCAAAGGACTCGACAGAAAAACAAAGTCAGCAATCTTCAGCCCATACAAATCCACACAGTTCTGATACTAGCCCTCACTACGATGGCCCCGACTTCGACAATCATGAAGAATACGAATTTGACGTTGGCGACTTTATCGATACTGATAATGAAACACCCCCACCAGTACAGGCTACATCCAGCCCAAACAGCAAAGAAAACAAACAACTAATCAGCATGACCGAAAAAGCACTCACACTATTAGTTAAATTTCCTGAAAGTGCACAGCATATTAAACCGCTTGAAGACTTCATCCCCGAAGATGAAAATGAACGTTTATTATGCGAAACCCTGAAAAAATTAAAGCGTAGCCCGCAAAACAGCAGTATTGGCTTGTTAATTTTATGGACTGGCAGTCCTTATGCAGATTACATAAAATCAATTGCTAATAAAAAGTTAGATTTTGCGATTACTGATAACAAGAGTCACTATATCCAAGGCACCTTGCAAGATCTCCAACTCAGAGCATTACGCCGAGAATGGAAGTCACTACAGAAAAAAGTAGCTACCAAAGTATGGAGCGAACTGACTGCAGACGAAAAAGCCCGCTACATTGCCCTCCCTAATCAGCTTAAAAAAGCTCAAATAATAACCAACCCTTGAATTAATTTGATTCATCCCCAAATTAACTACAGAAATTCAATATCATTTCGTACTCAAGCTAGCTCTTTGCCTAGCGCAATGAGTGGTTAGCGTTTATACTTTCGGGTTTATTGCCTAGCCACCGAGCAGACGACTGCGACGACTACAACAGGGCCCATATGTCAGCGAATAAACAACAATCGCGTTTGAAAGACCTCATCGCCAAGGGTAAAGAACAGGGTTACCTGACTCATGCTCAGGTAAACGACCATTTACCCGATGACATCGCGAATCCAGACCAAGTAGAAGACATCATCCGCATGATCAACGATATCGGTATTCCGGTATCTGAAGTTGCACCTGATGCCGACGCTATGTTCGTGGCCGGTAACGATACCGATAACGATGCCGCTGAAGAAGCTGCTGCAGCCTTAGCTGCTGTTGATAGTGACGTTGGCCGTACAACTGACCCAGTTCGCATGTATATGCGTGAAATGGGAACCGTTGAACTGTTAACCCGTGAAGGCGAAATTGTAATCGCCAAACGTATTGAAGAAGGCATCCGTGAAGTGATGTCGGCCCTTGCGTATTATCCGGGTACTGTTGAGACTGTACTAACAGCTTTTGAAGCCGCTGAAGATGACGTTAACCGCATTGGTGATGTATTCAACGGCTTCATCGATCCATCTGATGAAATTCCAACGCCTCCTCCTCAGACACAGCCAAAAGTTGCAAAAGATGAAAAATCTGATGATGACTCTGAAGATGATGACTCTGAAGATGACGAAGAAGAAAGTGGTGGCATGGACGTTGAAATGGTTCAAGGCCGTTTCAAAGAAGTTCGTGTCGCTTATGACGCGCTAGAAGCTATTATTGCTAAGCATGGTCGTGCTAGCAAAGAAGCTGAAGTTGCTTTTGCTGAAGTTGCTGAAGTATTTGCACCCATCAAACTAACTCCACGTTATTTTGAAGTATTGGTTAATAATACTCGCGAATCACAAGAAGCGATTCGTACTCAAGAACGCGCCATCATGGTTTTGCTTACTCGTAAGTGCCGCATGGAACGTAAAGAGTTTATTAAGTCTTACCAGGGCAACGAAGCCAACCTTAATTGGGTTGATGACTTAATCGCTGCTGATAAGCCATATTCTGAGAAAGTCGCTGTTTATAAATTTGACATCGAACGTGCTCAGAAGAAGATCAGAACGATTGAACAGAATGTGGGTTTATCCATTCCTGAGATCAAAGAAGTTAACCGTCGCGTATCGATCGGTGAAGCTCGCGCCCGTCGTGCTAAAAAAGAAATGGTTGAAGCTAACCTACGTCTTGTTATCTCGATTGCGAAAAAATATACCAACCGTGGTTTGCAGTTCTTGGATTTGATTCAAGAAGGCAACATTGGTTTGATGAAAGCCGTAGACAAATTTGAATACCGTCGTGGTTATAAGTTCTCGACTTACGCCACTTGGTGGATTCGTCAGGCGATTACTCGTTCGATTGCTGACCAAGCACGTACCATCCGTATTCCTGTGCACATGATTGAAACGATCAACAAGTTGAACCGTATCTCTCGTCAAATGCTACAAGAAATGGGCCGTGAAGCAACGCCAGAAGAATTGGCTGAGCGTATGGAAATGCCAGAAGATAAAGTTCGCAAGGTACTTAAAATTGCCAAAGAACCTATCTCGATGGAAACTCCAATCGGTGATGACGAAGATTCGCACCTAGGTGACTTCATTGAAGATACCATGTCTGAATCTCCAATCGATACAGCGACTACCGGTGGCTTAATCGATGCGACTCGTGACGTACTGTCTGGCCTAACCGCTCGTGAATCTAAGGTTCTACGCATGCGTTTCGGTATCGACATGAACACTGACCATACTTTGGAAGAAGTAGGTAAGCAGTTCGACGTGACGCGTGAACGTATTCGTCAGATCGAAGCGAAGGCACTGCGCAAGCTACGCCACCCTACTCGCTCTGATCACTTGCGCAGCTTCTTAGACGACTAGACCCTATCTAATCGTTTAAAAATCGCACAAAAAAACCCGGCAATTGCCGGGTTTTTCTTTTTTAGATCATACCTTTTTCTTTTTTAAATCAAAGGGGTGGCGCTCTTTGTAAAGCATGGTTATAATCAACCCCGTTATCTTAGATAACACCCTATCCTGCCGTATTGGTAGTTGATAGAGGGGCCCTTAGCTCAGCTGGTTAGAGCATTCGACTCATAATCGACAGGTCCGCAGTTCAAGTCTGCGAGGGCCCACCATTTTTACTTCTACTCTTAAAACTCCAATATTACTTACGGCCACCTCGCTTCATAATCAAGTTCGATAATTTTCTTCGTTCTTTTGGCGACAAATATTCTCCAACATCAGCCATGAGACTCACTCGCTTATCCATTTGCGTTTGATGTAATTGATTCAGTGCTTGCACGGCTTGCTGATACGCGACTTTATCAAAAGGCTCTTGCTCAAAAATCTGTAAAATATTTCTGCGTGCCAATTTCATTTGCTCTTTGTCCGTGCGCTTTAATGCGCGAAGTTCAGTCAACCGCTGTTTAAATAACGCTCGCTTTTCGGCAGGTAAGACTGAAATTATACTGGATAAACGTTTTTCCATTTGTGCCGATTTATGGCCACCCTCAAAATGAGGTTTAGAAAATCCTCCACTTACCCCTCCTACTATAATCCCCACCAGCAGCAAGTTCAGTAAAAGTGATAAGGAAATAAATACTTTCATTTTTTTATTCATAATAATTAACCTCTGCTAGAAATAAGCTGCTTAAATCTTCTTCCACAGAAGTTGTGTGCAGAACATTTTCTATTTCACCCCTCATACTGCCATCAATATCCAAACTATAATTAAACTGAGTCATATCAGAATTCTGCCAACCCAATAGTAATCCCAGTAACATACTGCAAGCCAATGCATAAGCTGGTTTGGGGATAATAAAACTGTGTAGAATTTGCTTTAAGAAACCGTCTTTATTTGCACCCTGCTCTTTAATACTAGAAAGCTGACTCATCTCAATATTAGACTGCGCAATAATTCTCTGCACTAAATCTCTGCGAGGAGGTACAGGCTTCACGCTGTTTAATAACTGATTTAGTTTTTCATCACTTGTGTTCATAACCATCCTCCTCAGCGATATTAATCTGTGCCTTTAGGGTCGTTTTAGCGCGCATAATTAAAGACTGTAATGCTTTCAAACGAATGCCCATAATATCAGCCGCCTCTTTATTACTCAGCTCCTCATAGAAGCATAAGTTAAGTGCTGTGCGCTGTCTTTCGGGTAAATTTTTCAACGCTGCCTCTATTGTGGAAAGATCAGAACGTTGCTGAGAGCTATTATCCTCTTCAGCAACCTGTTCATAATCTTGATCAATCAGCGAAGATTCTTGCGAAGATTTTTTCTTATTTAAGTCATAACAGGCATTAACGATAATTCGATAAAACCAAGTTTTAAATTGGGCGCCCCGTTTTTGCTGCCACAGCGTTGGCTTGCGCCATAATTTAAGAAAAGATTCTTGCACAATATCTTCAGCATCAGACTGATGAAATAGGGTACGATAAGACAAAGCATAAAAACGATCACTGTGCCGAATAACCAGCTCTGAAAATGCCTCGTGATTAAACGCTTGTATCAATGCCATAAGCTCCTCATCGGTCTGTTGCTTTAGACTTTTCATTAAATGACCCATCAAGATAGCTATGATTCAGTATCAGAACTCTTCTGATCGCATGAACCTTTCTTGTCACGACGCTGTTGCTTTTTATAAGATTTAATTTCTGACTTGCTTACTAGGCCATCATTATCCGCGTCCATTTCAGTAAAGCGCAGAGTATGAAAATTAATGACTTCTTCTTTAGATAAAGACTCGTCACTATTGGCATCCATGGAAGAGAACATTTTCATGCCTTGATGATGGCCGCGTTTATGATCACCGGCATAGGCAAGAGTTGAAGCGCTGGAGATAATGATTGCTGCAATGATTGATTTGTTCATATTTTCACCTAAATTAAAAGATACAAATACTCATTTTAAGTATTTGTATCTTTATACGAGTGAAAATCTAAAAGTCTTCGCTGATATTAAATTTAATCCATTTTCACTTCGAGTGCCGCCACCAAAGCGTGGGCTTTTTCGGCAGTCTCGACACCACGGTCGGTTAAATAGCCGCCGTCAATCTGGGTAATCATCCCCTTGCTGTGTAAACGCTCTGCGGCCTCAACGAGAGAAATCTCCGCATCATGGTGCACTTTAATGCCTTCTTGCATTGAACGCAGGTTAAATTTTACTAGCAAATTTAGTTCATCTACAACGTTGTCGTGATATGGCATATTGCTTTCCTATAAGCATTTATTGTTCTTCCAGATTACTCTTGCAGTTGCTTGTGTCAAGACACAAAAAAGGCCCAATTATCAATTAATTGGGCCTTTTTGTAATTATGAGAAGCTAGATCAAGATTAAGCCAGTTCGAACACTAGTGAGCGATCCACCGGCCTTCTGTATTTCGATCAGATGCATTGACCCAAACATGAGAATTGCCACCTTTAGCGGCTTTTAATGCTTCATTATCTTGGCTATTGGTTGGGGCACTAAAGGTATATCCTGTGCCTAGCAATCCACAAGCTACTTGGCCAACCGACCAAATACCTTTAGTACGACTGATATCCCAGCTACCGTCTTGTGCTTTACAAGCAAAATGATACTGTGAAGAACAACCTGCATCATCCCAGCGGCCATTACCCCACTGCACCGCACAATCCTGGTTTCCACCTGAATTATTCGGTTCATTAACGTCCCAAGACCAAATACCTGCTTCCATGCGGCCATCACTGTAGGTTAACTTATCAAGATTAACGATATTACCGCCATTTTTGAACGCCTGAGTCACATCCGCTTTTTCAATTTTATCCACAGAGCCGCCAGTGAAAAACGCACCGATCGCACCCACACCGGTACGGTCTTCCCAGATGCGATCAACCTTACCTAGGCCAGTAAAGGCCAAGTTTTTCATGCCAGAATTACCCGAACAACCACCATCTTTCCATAATACAACCTGCTTACCCGCCGCGCGTACTTGAGCTTTAGTTAAGCTATCAGGGATGTTAGAACAACCATTACTGGCGTAGATTTTACCACTGAGTTTGTCATTAAGGATATTTAGCAACTCTTGATGATGACCATCGGTATGATCTTCAACATACAAAATGATGACTTCATCAGGATTCTCATTTAACCAATTACCCACTTCTTGCACACCGTCTTTTACAAAACGATCGGTTAAGCTGCAGCCTACATGCAGATCTCCCACCGAAGCACCGATGCCAGAGTGGCATAATAATAATCCAGGCCCCCAAGTCCAAGGTGCACCATGAGTTTGCGCTGTCCAATGAGCATCGAGTTCAATAAAGCGAGCGCCTATACGCAACTGGTCGTAAATAGAGTGCTTTTGCTGCGGGTCAATATAGCGAAATGCATTGCGATAGACTTCCGAGTTATAGGTATTATGAGAACCCAAAATGTTGTTATCAATCATCGGAGAGTTCACATCTAAACTACGCTGATGCGCCAAGGCTTTACCGGCCCAGCTATTTTGAAAGTCGGCAATCGGATCGGTCGGTGGCTTTGCGCTCATCGCTGATGCGCCTACTGCTACGAACAAGCCGGTGAGTAATGATAGTGTCGTTTTTATATTCATATTATTATTCTGTATTAACAGCCTGACAGTGGGGATGGAGTTGTTAATATGCTAGAACTTGCATACTAGTACCTTAGTTTTACATTCCGAAAACTTTTTGGTAAATGTCAAAACAGGCCAAGCTGTAAACGAGTGACTAACTTGGCTCGTTTTGTGTAATTTTGACGAACAGCGCATACTGTTCTAAATGATTAGTAGTCAGAACCCTTACAACTTTTTTTAAAGATCCTGCCAGAGGTTTATCGTGATATCTGTTCAAACTGAAGACTTTGATTTCGCCAACGAATATCAGCAACTCCGTGAACG
The DNA here is from genome assembly GCA_047616865.1 of Oleispira sp. Taxonomy (GTDB): domain Bacteria; phylum Pseudomonadota; class Gammaproteobacteria; order Pseudomonadales; family Oceanobacteraceae; genus Oleispira. Next base: position 81,156 of record JBLGBO010000001.1, on the reverse strand, counting down.
AAGCCTGCAAAGCGGCGCTATCGTTATGTTTGTCGGCTTAGTCAGAGACTTTAGTGAGAATACCCAAGTCAGCAGCATGACCTTAGAACACTACCCAGGCATGACGGAAAACGCATTGAACGATATTGCCCAACAAGCTCAGCAACGCTGGCCTTTAGACGGAGTTCGTATTATCCATCGAGTCGGCGAATTGCATGCCAACGATCAAATCGTATTGGTCGGGGTTAGTAGCGCTCATCGCATTGCGGCCTATGAAGCGTCACAATTTATTATGGATATTTTAAAAACCGAAGCGCCTTTTTGGAAGAAAGAAAGTACTCAAGATGAGCAAGGTAGCTCAGGGGAACGCTGGGTGGATGCGAAAACCAGCGACTCAAAGCAAGCCGCTGATTGGCACGAAGCCGATTAACCCGCGCGCATCTTTAATAGCGCAGGAATATTAAATTCGCCGTTTGGGTCTTTCTCATACTGCACCCAAGCAGGGTCTTTACGCTCCACCGCCACCATAGTCATACGGTCGGCCAGTTCATTGCCTTCAGTGCCTGCGTGAGCCTTCACATGCGATAATAAAACCGTCTCTTTAATCTCATTATATAAAGCATAAGCCTGCTTAATAATATCGAGGTTTTTAATCTCGCCCGTTTTCTTCTTCCAGCCGTTCTTTTCCCAACCAGCCGCCCAATCACGGATACACTGAATCGAATACATAGAGTCGCATAATATTTGCGCACTTAAGCCTTGTTGCGTTGCATGTTGGGCAAGTTGCAACGAATAAAACAACGCACTTAATTCAGCGGTATTATTGGTGCCGTTAGGATTATAAACCCCATACCAAAGTTGAATCAGCTGATCATCTTGGTAAACCGCGACCCCAGAGCCGGCTTTACCTGGGTTGGGATCGCAACCACCATCACAATAAATCACAACGTCGGTTTTGATCGGTGGCGCCGATAAGTTATTGCCACGACTGTTGTTACTACTCGATCCACTAGCTTTTGAACCTGAGCCCGCAACCGATGAAACCGAACCACCCGAAAAAGCGGCTTCGGCTTCGGCCTTAGTCGGAAACGACTTATATTTAGCCCCAGAGAATTTCATGATTTGCTTCTGTGCCGTAGGCCAATCGGTATAAATGCCTGGTTCGCGCCCAACCCAAATCACATAGAACTTTTTCGCCATTAGAATGCCTCACCCATGATAATAATGACGAGATATTAGCAGAAAATAACCCTGACTCCTGCCTTAGAAGTAAAGTAACTTTGCGTCATCTATGTGCAGTTGTTAATCTCACTGCATCAGCCGCATAATAATAAGTGAAAATAACGATGATAAAGCTAACCGTAAACGGCATTGAACACTCCCTCGATGTCGCAGCCGATACTCCCTTATTGTGGGTAGTGCGTGATTATTTAGACCTTAAAGGCAGCAAGTTTGGCTGCGGAGCAGGTCTGTGCGGCGCCTGCACCATGCATTTGAACGGTAATCCTATTCGTACCTGCATTACCCCCATTAGCAGCGTAGCGGGCCAAGCGATTACTACAATCGAAGGGCTTGGCCATGTTGATTCTTTAAGCTCTGTGCAACAAGCATGGATTGAATATAACGTGCCTCAATGTGGTTACTGTCAGTCTGGGCAAATAATGGCCGCCACCGCGTTACTCGCCAGCAATGCTCAGCCCAATGAGCAAGACATTGATACTGCCATGAGCGGCAACCTCTGCCGTTGCGGTACTTACCCAAGAATTAAAGCGGCGATACACTCTGTTGCGGCTAAAAAATCGACTCGAAATACTGACCTGTTCACTAATATAATGGAGGCAAAATAATGACTTCATTAACCTCAGATACTTCAATATCAATAAATACTAACGTTAAACAGTCGCGACGCACCTTCCTAAAAGCCACCGCTATTGGCAGTGGCGGCTTGATCATGTCCATTGCCCTACCCGGCTGCGCAACACTAAAAAATGGCGGTATAAACCAAGTAGGTGAGACCCAGCAATGGGATGCCAATGCTTGGTTACGTATAGACAGCGATAACAGCATTCACTTTGTACTCGACCGTGTAGAAATGGGCCAAGGCACCTTTACCGGCATAACCACACTATTAGCCGAAGAGCTCGAAGTCGATCCGGAAAAAGTAGATGTCAGCTTTGCGGGTGTTGATTCTGTTTATCGCAATACCATTTATGGTATTCAAATCACGGGGGGCAGCACCAGTATTGCAAGCAGCTGGCAAATAGTACGCGAAGCCGGAGCGGCAACCCGCATAATGCTAATAAAAGCAGCGGCCAATACTTGGGGCATTAGCACAGCAGATTGCAGCGCCAAAAATGGCGTGGTGATTAACCAAGCCGCGGGCCATAAGAGTCAGGGAAAACACATCACCTTTGGCCAACTTGCTGCCATTGCCGCGACCTATTCTGTGCCCAGCGAAATCCCGTTAAAAGACAAAGCCGACTTTAAAGTCATTGGTAAATACAACAAACGCCTTGATGCACTTAAAAAAGCCACAGGAACGGCCGATTACGGTATCGATACCGAATTACCGGGCATGAAATATGCCGTCTTCACCCGCGCCCCCCGCTGGGATAGCCAGATCAAACACTTTGATGCTAACCAGATCGAAAAAATGCCGGGAGTTGAGCAGGTTTTTGCCGTCAATAAACCCAGTGCTGTTGGTATTGCCATTGTAGCAACAAGCTATTGGCAGGCGCGTAAAGCACAGCAGGCCTTAAATGTTGAATGGCATGAAAGTGAATTAACCCAAGTCGATGATGCCAGCATTTTTGCACAGTATAAAAAAGACCTTGCCACCGATAGCGGTGACAATGTTCGCAGCGAAGGCGATATAGAATCGGCCTTAGCAAACGCAGAGCACACCATTAGCGCAGAATATAAAATGCCTTTTCTTGCTCACGCATCGCTAGAGCCACAAAACTGCAGTGCTTGGGCAAAACCTGAAGGTTTAGAAATTTGGGCACCTACACAATCGCCAGATATGGCACAAGTTGCTGCGGCCAAAGCAACGGATTATTCCCTGTCGGATATTAAAATAAATACAACCTTTATTGGTGGTAGTTTTGGCCGTCGAATCAACCAAGATTATGTCGCCGAAGCCGCTGCGATCAGTGAAATTTCACAACAGCCTATTAAGCTCATTTGGTCACGAGAAGAAGATACCCAACGTGATTGGTATCGCCCTTCTAGTTACCACAAGCTAAGCGCCAGCATTAATAAAGCCGGTGAAATAACAGGCTGGAATCACCAAATGGCAGGTTCCGGTGTGTTCGATTATTTTGTCGGTGATGCCGCCCCTGCACAATATCCTTTCATGCCGAAATTTATGTTTGGTATGCTAGAAGGTGCAGGCAAATTAGGCGAAGGCATTATTGCCCCCGCCGATGGCTCTATCTTTGAAGGGGCTAATAGCATTCCTTATGATTTTGCTAATATCAATGTTGATTATAAAAAATCTGATAGTGGTATTTTAGTGGGTAACTGGCGCAGTGTCGGTTATTCCCATAACGGTTTTATCGTTGAAACTTTTATTGAACAACTTGCACAATTGCCTGCAATGAAAGCGAAAAAAGATTCTTATCAGTTTCGTTATGATTTATTAAATAAGCACCCAAGAGCTCAGGCCGTTTTAAAAATGGCGGCGGATAAAGCGAACTGGGGAAGTCCTCTACCAGGTTGTACTCAAGGTATTTCAATTCATAAATCGTTTGGTACTTGGGTTGCTGAAGTTGCCGATGTGAAAGTTGAAAATAATCAAATTAACGTTAAGCGCGTGGTCTGTGCGGTAGATTGCGGGCAAGTTGTTAACCCTGATACTGTGGTTGCACAAATGGAAGGGGGAATTATCTTCGCCCTCACCGCTGCACTGTACGGTGAAATCACAATAAAAGACGGTATCCCACAGCAAACTAACTTCCACGACTATCAACTATTACGCATGAACGAAGCACCTCAAATCGATGTCCATATTATTGCTAGTGATGAAGCACCCACGGGCGTTGGTGAGCCAGGTGTTCCGCCACTTGCTTCCGCCGTCGCGAATGCAATCACCACTAAAACTGGGCAATACTTTTATTCATTGCCACTTAAATTAGGGTAATGATTAAATCCTAATGAATAGAGCCCTGTATATGAGCGATACCATGCTATGAACGGCAGTAATCGATTTGTTATCGAACAGCTTAATCTCTGGTTAGCACAGGGTTTTCACCCTTGGCTAGCCACGGTGATTGAAACCTATGGATCCTCTCCGCGCCCTAGCGGCTCTATGATGATTTATCATCCAGACAAAGGCATCATCGGCTCTCTCTCCGGCGGCTGTATTGAACAAGAACTGATGAGTCAGCTGACAGATAACGAAAGCAGTCAGACCATACAATGCCCTACGATTATTCGCTACGGTGAAAGTACAGAACAGAGAACACGCCTGGCGCTGCCTTGCGGTGGCCACCTAGATATTTTATTAGAAAAAATTACATTGCAAGATCAAGAACATTTCCAAACATTAGAAAATGCTCTGCACTCGCGCCAATGGATCAGTCGCCATATTGATCTGGGTAAGTCCAGCCTGAAAACGGTTAATGAGATCAGCAAACACGATATTCAACGCACATCCAATGTAATCATTCACGCGTTAAAACCCAGCGATAAATTGCTATTAATCGGTGCTGGGGAAGTCTCTCGCTGCTTGGCAGAAATTTGTAAAAATCTTGAATTCGAAATAACCCTTTGTGATTTTCGAGAAGAATTTTTGCAAGGCTGGCATGTGGAAGACGTTCAAGTGATTAAAGCCATGCCTGATGATTTAATCGCCGAAGCGTTTCATGATAACCACTGTGCAATTGTCGCCCTTGCTCATGATCCGCGCGTCGATGATATGGCAATGATGCAAGCCTTAAAAACAGAAGCTTTTTATGTGGGTGCCATGGGATCGCTGATTACCTCAAACAAACGCCGTGAACGCTTGCTTGAATTAGAGCTTGAAGATAAGCACATTCAGAAACTACACGCTCCCATCGGCCTAGACATACATAGCCGAACCCCTTATGAAATTGCCGTATCCATCGCGGCAGAGTTAATTGCACAACGATCACGCAGACAAGCTGTTCCATGAAACCCAATTTTGGAATATTAGTGCTAGCAGGTGGACAGTCCAGTCGTTTTGGCAGTGATAAATTACTCGCTAAAATGTCCGACGGACGGCCAGTGATCGCTCATAGCTTAGCGCCACTACAAGCCGTGGCAAAAAAATATCAACTAAATCTATGCGTAATCACACGCCCAGATAATCAAGCGCTAATTAATTATCTCAGTGCTCAGACAGTACCTTATACACTTTGCCACAATGCACATTTAGGCATGGGACACAGCATTGCGCACGGCATTAAAAGTAATCAACTATGGCAAGGTTGGATGATATGTTTGGCAGATATGCCTAGCCTGACGATTAAAATATTAGAAGCGCTGATAATAAATATTATTAAACAGCCGCAGCAGATTGTTAGACCTAGCGTTTTAGAAAAAGGAAAAGAAATCCCTGCTCATCCTGTGTATTTTCCACAGCAATACGGATTTAAATTAAGTCAGTTAACAGGAGATGATGGCGCAAAGACAATTATTAAACAGCAAACTTTACTCCGTGTAATTAATGAGAGCTGCTTGATTGATGTAGATACACCCGAAGTATTAAAAGGGTTACGCTGAAAAGCAAAGAATAAACATGAATGAATACAGATAAAAAAAGAGCGCGATATCTAAGATAAAGCGCTCTTTTTATTTAGCTATCAATCTTTAGCTAATATGAATCTGCTTCAATTAGAAAGCTTGACGCATACTTACTACAGAAATAGTCGACTTGCCATCACTGCCATAATCCGCTTCTTCAAATTCGAAACGTACAGAGCGACTTTCAGTTGCTTGATACCAAAGCTGAGCATAAACGTTGCTATCTAACTGACGGTTAATTTTGATTTCATCATCACCAACGCCATAACCAACATGAATATTCCAAGCTTTATTGATCTGATATTGAGCTTGTACAGAAGTAGAAGTCTTCATGCTATCGTCATCAAGATCACGATCTGCAGCGCGGTAAGCAAAACCCAATTCTAATTCAGGAGTTGCTTGGTACTTAGCACCAAGACTATAGATAGACGGCTCTGTTAATTGCTCTTGCGCAGCTCTTAAATCGTTGTAGTTATCCACTGAATCATTTGCAGCATAAGCCACTTCGGCATTTGCAAGATTCTGATCCGCTACAACTTTTGCATCATCATTAGCACTAACTATCGACTTAACGTAAGCAGCATTTAATGTAACCTGCCCAAATGTAGCCGCACCTGCCAATGTCACACCTGTAATACCCGCGTCATTAGTAAGCTCATCTTCACCACCGATACTAACTGAACGATTATCATCACCGATGTGAAAAGCAACCGTACCAGAGAAAGGAGAAGATTGACCCCAACCGCCATTCCCATAGGTATAACTAATAGTACTCGAGTTACGGAAACCATAGCCCAAAGACCCTTTCAGAGTATCCGTAATATAAAAATAAGCCGCTAAACCTTGAGCTTCACCACGGGCCGTATTCCATGCACTGTATGCCATGTAAGGAGACCACTGAGTACCGATTTTAAAGCTGTGATCGCCTTTCTCAAGACCTAACCAACCTAGGCGTGTACGCAATGCATTGCCGCCACTTTCTAAAACGTTAGCGCGGAATTCCATTTTATAGGTGCCTTTCCAGCCACCCTCAATCGCTTCTTCGCCTTTAATACCAATACGTGACTGCACGTTATTGGTTAGCGCAAATTCTTGCTCATCGCTATTACCATTTGGAGTATCAGCGCCCGGATAAACATCAGAACCCTTCGTAATGCCTTCGTTATTAAAATGCTCTAAACCGATATCAACAAAACCATAGATATCAGCCGAGGGAGTTGCAGAAGCAACATTAGAAAAAGCAGCCGCTGATAACGCCATTGCTAAAAGGGATTTTTTATTCATGTTTTTATAACCTTAATTCTAAAATTTATCAGGCTTGCAATAAGTAAGATCACCCACCAGCCCACACTGATTAATATTCAACCAATCAGCATTAACCACAAAACATTACATGAAAGCTGACTTAATAGACAATCTATAATGTAATTGTAGTAGGTTTTTTAGTAACTGTATGTTTCTTTTAAAATTTACTTAATTTTAATTTTTGGCCCTATTCTCTTAATTTTTTCCTTTTACCTGTAAAATAGTCACTTATGTCAGGCATTAAGTTTATTCACGACGGATAGAAATCCAATTTTGACTGACTAACAAGTAAATTTTGCCCTTTATTATGCTATCTTGCGCCACCAAATTTCTAACCTTTCGGTCAGAATTCGTAACATCTCGTAAGTATCAGATAATAAAAGGGCACCCCATGTCTTCGAACATAAACATGCACGGTTTTTGGCAAAGTCGCTGGCTATTCATTCTAGCTGCCACAGGTTCGGCTGTTGGTCTAGGCAACATTTGGAAATTTCCGTATATCACCGGAGAAAATGGCGGTGGAGCATTCGTGCTGGTCTACCTATTATGCATCTCTATCATCGGCATTCCGGTAATGATCGCCGAAGTAACGCTAGGCCGTATGGGACGTCAAAGCCCCATTAATACAATGAAAACACTGGCACAAAAAGCAGGCGCGAATCCATTATGGGCAAGCATCGGCTGGATGGGTGCCATTGCAGGCTTCCTCATTTTATCCTTCTATTCTGTTATTGCTGGTTGGGCACTTTCTTATACTGTTGAGATGGCGAGTGGAACTTTCGTCAATATCAGTGCCGATAATTCTGGTAAGATTTTTGGTGATCTACTAAGTAATCCAACTCAGCTAACTATTTGGCACACTGCGTTCATGTTATTTACCATGGGAATTGTGGCTCGCGGTGTAAACGCCGGCTTAGAAAAAGCGATTAAGATCTTGATGCCTGCTTTATTCATCTTACTTTTAATTTTGTTTGGTTATGCTTTGAGCTCTAGTGGTTTCTCTCAAGGTTTTGCTTTCATGTTTGATTTTGATTTCAGCAAACTAACCTCTCAAAGCATCATAATTGCACTAGGTCACGCCTTCTTCACTTTAAGTTTAGGCTTAGGTGCCATCATGGCTTATGGTGCTTACATGCCAGAGAATACTTCTGTTGCCAAAACCGTTGTGGTTGTTGCTTTTTTAGATACTGCGGTTGCCATTATGGCGGGCTTAGCTATTTTCCCCATCGTCTTTGCCAATGGCTTAGAGCCAAGTGCTGGTCCAGGTCTTTTATTTCAAACCTTACCGATTGCCTTTGGCCAAATGAGCGCCGGTATTATTTTTGGCACTATGTTTTTTGTATTGGTTTCTTTTGCCGCCTGGAGTTCTGCTATTTCTTTAGCCGAGCCGATCGTTGCTTGGTTTGTTGAGAAATTCAAAATGAGCCGAACTCTGGCGGCTATAATCATTGGTTTTGGCGCATGGTTATTAGGTTTAGCGACTGTATTTTCTTTTAATATTTGGTCTGAAGTGAAGCTGTTTGATAAAACAGTTTTTGATCTATTAGACTTTGCAACAACCAATATTATGTTGCCATTAGGCGGATTATTAATTGCGCTATTCGCTAGCTGGACAATGTCTAAAACTAAGATGATGAATGAAGTGGGAATTGATAACCTTTCGTTGTTTAAAGTTTGGCATTTCATCCTGCGCTTTTTAGCACCTGCAGCCATCGTTGCGGTATTGGTTAATGGCTTAATCTAAGCAATAACCAGCAACAAAAAAAGGGCGTCGCTATTATATAATTTATAATAGCACTGCCCTTTTTTATGGCTAATTTTAGCCGGAATGCTTAAGCGTATACTTTAAAATTTAATCGCTGCACCGAGGTTTACAGAAGCAAAACCATGGCTTAAATCGCGGGTTATAGAAACAAGTTCTTCATTATAAGTCATTGTTTGCCAAGCAATCGTTTTTGCACGATAAGATACATCGAGTTCAACATGCTCATGCACATTAATCTTAAGCCCCCCTAATAGCTGTAACGAAATACCTTCTAAATCATCTTTTTCAGTCAACAGGCCAGCGGTATCTTCATACAGATATAATCCAAAGCCTAAACCCCAATAGATTTGAACTTGTTCTTTGCCATAAACAAAGTGCCAATCAAAATCTGTCCCTGAAAAGGTATCTTTTTTATCATCATCAAATTCGACATTTATATATGTGCGAGAAATTTGAAAACGATTATTCGTCGCAAAGCGATAACCAAGGGAAAAACCCGCACTGTTTGCAGAAATACTGCCTTCTTCTTTGGTTTCAATACCGTTAAATACTTTACGCTCTTTTTGTGTGCTCATTAGGCTGGTATTTAAATCAAGTCCTATATAGACACCTGGTTCAACCTTAGCTTGAGTATTAAAAGAAAGTGCCGCAAGAGAGACTAGCGTCACGGCTGAAATAGGTTTAATCATGATTCTTCCATAAATTTTCAATAACAATAGTCTTCGCATAAGAAGTAAATACCTAGCCTCCCTGCTAATGACGCGAATTCTAATGATATTTACTCATAGGGTCAATTTAGACCTTCTCTGCTAGCTGAAACTGCAGTTCAGCCAAACGGCTATACAGCTCAGAACTTTCAAGTAACTCATCATGGCTGCCCACATCCACCAGTTGGCCTTGCTCGAAAACAGCAATACGGTCAACGTGCCTAACGGTCGCCAACCTGTGTGCAATAATAAACGTGGTGCGACCTTTCATCAGGGTATCCAGTGCTTGCTGCACATAATGCTCGCTTTGTGCATCTAGCGCACTGGTGGCTTCATCTAATAATAGAATCTTAGGATCACGTAATATGGCACGTGCGATGGCTAATCTTTGCTTTTGACCGCCCGAAAGTTTTACCCCTTGCTCTCCTAGGAATGACTGGTAACCATCAGGCAGCTGTTCAATAAATTCCTCCGCATGGGCAGCTTTCACCGCGGCAATGACTTCTGCTTCCGTTGCATCAGGGCGACCGTATTTTAAGTTATCCCAAACATTGGCACTGAATAAAACTGGCTGCTGAGGCACTAACGCAAACTGACTGCGCAACTCTTGTAGATCCCATTCCGTTAATGGCTTGCCCGATATTTTAATTTCTCCACTTTGCGGGTCACGGAAACGTAATAGCAGATCAAATAAGGTCGACTTACCCGCTCCCGAAGGCCCAACTAATGCAATACTTTCACCCGCCTTCACCGCTAAGGTTAATTTCTCCAGCGCATTTCTATTCGGCCTAGAAGGATAGGCATAGCTCATATTATTAAATTCAATCAAAGCTTCGGTCTGAGATTCTGCTGTTGTATCGATATTTTGTGTATCGATAATTCCAGGTAAATTCACGATGGGCAATTTAGCGATAGGAGATTTAATGTCTGCTTCCGTCGCTAACAATTCTCGAATGCGTTCTGCGGCACCTGCGGCCCGTTGTACTTCCCCATACACTTCCGTAACCGCAGCCAATGAACCGGCAACCATAATGGCGTAAAAAACAAAAGCGGCTAAATCACCTGCCGATAACTCTCCAGCAATGACATCACTACCACCAACAAACAGCATGCCCGCAACCGAGCCCATTACCAACATCATGACTAATGCAATCAATATCGCACGCTGTCTAATACGCTTTAGGGCAACATCAAACGCGCCTTCCGCCGCTAACGAAAATTGCTCGTTCACCATGTCTTCACGAGTAAACGCTTGCACCACTTTAATATGTTGCAGACTCTCTCCTGCCCAAGCACCAACGGTAGCAATTTTGTCTTGGCTGTCGCGAGAGAGTTTTTTTACTTTGCGACCAAAATAGATCAAGGGAAAAATAATAAAGGGGACAACTAATAAAACTATTAAAGTAAGCTTGATATTACTGATAAACATCAAGGTCAAACCACCGATAAAGGTCAACGTATTCCGTAATGCAAAAGAAAAAGAAGAGCCGATAACCGTTTGTAATAACGTAGTATCAGTGGTCACTCGACTTTGGATTTCTCCTGCTAAGTTGTCTTCAAAGAAACTAGGAGGAAGACTGACTAAGTGGCTATAGAGCTTTTTTCGAATATCCGCGACGACCCGTTCACCTAACCAAGACACCATGTAAAAGCGGAAATAAGCACCGATCGACATAGCAAAAATAATTAAACCAACCACGCTTAAAGCATTAGCTAAGCCAACGGTTGATTGCGATGAGAAGCCCTCATCAATCATTAACTTTACCCCCTGCCCTAACGACAGAGTCAAAGTCGCCGTAGCGATTAATGCAATAATTGCGACAATTAAGCGCATTTTATAAGGGCGGACAAACTGCCATAGCCACAACAACATGATAAAACCTCTTTTTATGATCTTACAGAGATGGTGTGTTGCACTCAGCTCTTCAATGTTTAGCGCCTGTTTAGATAAAGGTTCATCAAAACAGCGTATAATTATTTTTCAGCTTCCAATTTAAACCATCTGCTTCGAGAATACGATGCCTGCTCCTTCTATACGATCTCTCGCTATCTTACTGGCGATGCTAACCGCAGTGGCTCCATTTGCTGTCGATATGTATTTACCCGCCATGCAAGCCATGGCCCTCGATTTGTCCACCCCGATTCACTACGTTGAAGTGAGTGTTAGTACTTTCCTTTTTGGTTTTGCTATCGGCCAGCTTATTGGCGGCCCAGCTTCCGATCGCTTTGGTCGCAAACCAATGATTACGCTAGGACTGATATTATTTTCCATCACCAGTTTATTACTTACGCAAACAGAGTCGATCGATCAATTGTTATTTTTACGGGCCTTGCAAGCGATAGGTGGTGGCATGGCAACGGTAAACTCTTCCGCGATGATTCGTGATTTATTTTCTGGTGATGAAATGGCCAAGGTGCTTTCAATGGTTGCCATTGTGATGATGTCAGCACCACTCATCGCCCCTATGCTGGGTGCGCTTATCGTCAAGTTTTTCGACTGGCAAGCCATCTTTCTTTGTCTCTCTTTATATTCTATTTTAGTGATGCTGCTATTACTGTGGCGCTTACCCGAAACGAATACTCAAGCGAAGCGTAATGAAAAAGAGAGCGAGAGTGGTAAGCCTAAGCTTTGGCAATCTTACAAGCGCGTATTAACACATCGCCAAGCCATGGGTTACATAATGGCTATCAGCTTTGCTTTTAGTGGTATGTTTGTTTTTATTACGTCATCGGCTTTTACGTATTTAGAATATTATTCAGTCAGCGTGCAACTATTTCCCTTTCTATTTGGAGCCAACGTTTTAGTGATGATGCTGATGAATAGAATTAATGTCTGGGCGCTCAATCATTATGCTTCTGCCAGTATATTAACCACCGGGCTGCTAATTCAATTAGCTTGTGGTATTGCACTCATCATTGCCAGCTATACCCAAGCGGATCTTTATTTAATTGTGGTTCTAAATATGCTCTTTGTCGGCTCATTGGGCTTAATTGCAGCCAATGCTACCGCAGGAACGCTCAACTTTTTTCCTGACATCAGCGGTACAGCAACCGCGGTGATTGGCGTCACAGAGTTTACCTTGGGTGCTATCGTGGGAATTTTTTGGTCTTACTTACACGAGCTGCAATTTATTGCGACCCAGCAACATACCCTAAGCCCAATGGCTTGGGTGATGGCCGGTTGTGCTCTTATTGGCTTAGTTGGCTTAAAGATACTATCCAAAACCAAAACTGTACCTAAGCCGCTTTAGCGTAAACCCTAGTTGAAGAAACAGCTTGCTGTGCAGCAGCGTCTTGCTGGCTCACAAGATCTCGTTGTTTCTTTGCTTGTGCTTTTTGCGCTAATACCATGTGTAATAACGTATCGCTCATCGCGCTTTGTAACTCAAGTGCACTCATAATCTTCTCCAAAATTTTATTCAATAATAGCTAAACCAATATTAAGCTAATGTTAAGCTAACTCAGCGATCTTTTGATTCGCCGCGTGCACTGACTGCTCAGCATTAGCACCTGCCATACCCTCTGAGTAAATGAACTCAACTTCTTGAATACCGACAAATTTCAAAACTTGTTCAACCCAAGGCGTCTGATGATCAAAACCGCTGTTTGCATACTGGCCACCACGGGTTGATACCACATAAGCCTTTTTTACATTCAGTAAGCCCACCGGGCCATTCTCACCATAAGTGAAGCTAATGCCGGCGCGGGCAACATGATCGACCCAAGCTTTTACCGTAGAAGGTACGCTGAAGTTATACATAGGCACCGCAAGAACGAGCGCATCCGCATCACGCAATTCGTCGATATAAGTCTCGGAGCGCTTTGCTGCTGCTTGCTGAGTTTCATTACGCTCAGCCGGAGCTAATTGAAAGCCAGTAAACACTTCACTGCTTAAGTGACCAAGATCTTCTTGGTTTAAATCTCGATAATGAACCTGTGATTGCTGACCTTCTTCTAATGGGCGAGCCACCAGCTGATCAACAACCGATTTAGCTAAAATAGAAGAAGTGCCTTCACTACCTGCAATACTTGAATCTATATGTACAATTTTCATAATCCATCTCTCTACTATCGATTTGAGTCGTTGTCTCGAGTTGCTGCTTCGAGCTAATGAGATTAGTATATATCTATAAAACTGATTAGGTAGTGGTTAAAACCGATCTAATTAATCGAATTTTTAGATGTATATTTTAGTTCTAAATGATAAAGGCCATCCTACATGCCTGTACCCTCTTGCTTCAAAACCCCAATCCCTCAAGTTTCGCTTGAACAATGGTCGATGTTTATTACCGTGGTAGAAGAAGGTAGCTTTCAAGCCGCAGCGGATAAGTTATTAAAAAGCCAAAGCAGCATCAGCTATGCCATGCAAAAAATGCAACAAGGTTTAGGAGTGAATATTTTTAAACATAAAGGGCGTAAAGCCGTGCTGACAGACGCTGGCCAGCTAATGCTACAGCGTGCTAGAGATCTTATTCATGCCGCCAGTGCAGCAGAAAAGGCGGCAGCTGATTTCGCTGAGGGTTGGGAGCCGCAAATAGGATTGGTGCTTAACGATATGTTCCCCAAGGACATTCTCTATGCAGCCCTTACCGAATTTGGTCAGCAGTGTCCGCAAACACGATTAGAAATTTATGTTGAGATACTCTCTGGGGTGGACGATAAATTACGCCACGGTGAGGCTCAAATTGCCATTAACCATATGATCCCTAGCGGTATGGTAGGCGAGCCTATCATTGAAACAGAGTTTGTTCGCGTCGCACACCCTGATCACCCACTTCACCATATTGGCCGTGCTATCCATCACAGTGACATGAAGCTGCATCGTCAAATTGTGATCCGTGACTCAGGTAGCTATCGTCGTGAAAATCGCGGTTTCTTAGGCTCTGATCAGCGCTGGACTGTTCCCAACATGCGCGAAGCGATGGAGCTATTAAAACTCGGTTTTGGCTCAGGAGTCTTGGCACGTAGTATTGCGCAAGCGGCAATTGATGCGGGTGAATTAAAGGAATTAGACATCGACGGCGGTGGTCGCATGAGCTCAAACATGAACCTCATCTTTGCCGACAAAGCGAATACAGGCCCTGCCGCTTTGCTATTGGCTAAATTGCTTAAAGAAGCAGCAAAAAACAACCAGTCTGGTAGAATGTAGCTAGACTTTTATTCATACCCTGTTTCTTATCTATTAGAACACTCCACCGAGGCTTTCCCTTGTCTGCTGAAATAACTTCTTTTTCTGATTTTTTCATTCACGATCGTATCGAAAAAACCCTTGAAAAACTCAGGCTTACTACCCCTACCGACGTGCAAAAGGCTTCGATTCCTCATGCTTTAGACGGTAAAGACCTTCAGGTTTGTGCAGAAACAGGCAGTGGTAAAACATTGGCGTACATACTGCCAATGATGCAAAAATTCTTAGATTCAAAGTCTGTCATTCAAGGGACTCGCGGTCTTATTTTATGTCCGACCCGCGAGTTAGCCCGCCAAGTATTCAAGGCGACTAAACAGTTCACCGATATGACAGGCATGGATGTTGGTTTATTAACTGGCGGTGATGACTTTAAATTCCAAGCGGCTATGTTGCGTAAGAACCCTGAATTCATCGTTTCAACCCCTGGTCGTTTGGTTGACCATATTAAGCGTCGCTCAACCGACTTAGTGGGTTTAGAGATTTTGGTATTAGATGAAGCCGATCGCATGTTAGACATGGGGTTCGCGGAAGACATGGAAATCATCTCAGGCGAATGTAACGAAGGCCATCGCCAGACATTATTATTCTCGGCGACCTTGCACCATAAAGGCATCGCACGCGTAGCGGCCAAAGTTCTCGATAACCCGATGGAGATAACCACGGCGACGGTTCGAGACAAGCATGACAATATTAAACAGCAAGCCATCCTAGCCGATGACGGTGCACACAAAGACCGTCTATTGAGCTGGTTGCTATCGAATGATGATTATGAAAAAGCCATTATTTTCACCAATACTCGGGTTGAATCTGAACGCTTAAATGTATTCTTGCGTCAACACAGCTGTCGTTGTGCTGTATTGCACGGCGAATTAAGTCAAGATCAGCGTAATGCCACCATGCAGCTATTTCGCGAAGGTAAGATCAATGTATTGGTTGCTACCGACGTTGCTTCTCGTGGTCTTGATGTTAAAGGCATAGACCTTGTTGTGAACTATGACATGGCGCGTAAAGGCGATGATTATGTTCACCGTATTGGTCGTACAGGCCGTGCAGGCGAAACAGGTACTGCGATCTCTTTGATCAATCATACTGAGTGGAATTTAAAAGCCGCTATCGAGCGCTACATCAAACAAGAGTTTGAACCTCGCGTTATTAAAGAATTAAAAGGCGCTTACAGCGGCCCTAAACGTTTAAAAGCGTCTGGCAAAGCAGCGGGAAGTAAGAAGAAAAAAGCGGGCCCAGGCCGTGATAAACGTCCCGGCAAAGGCGCTTCGCCAGCCGCGAAAAAAGTCAGTGCTAAGAAAGCGAATGGCCCACGCCCTAGCCGTCCTCAGCCAAAGCCAAGCAACTTGATGGACACAAAAGGTTTCTCACCTATTAAGAAGAAGAAAAACCCTGCACCGCATACACCTAGCGATGACTAAAGGTTAGTTAAAAGAGGATAGAGCGGAGGTTATAAAAGCCCTTCGCATCTATCTTGCAGCATTAATGCAGCACAGTCCCCTCCACATCTTCAGCAAATTCTGGTGGTAATACACAGACCCGATTAAGCATTAATAAGCTATGGCTTTGCATAATCACTTCTTGCAGTTCTTCAGGCGCATCCGCAGTATCAGGTGAGATAATGTCATCCAGCAATATCACCGTTGCATCGATTGAATCCAACGCGACAATCACCGCACTATAGAAACCATAAATCGTATTTAAGGAAACAAAATCTCCGACTTCAATCTCTTTTCGATAAGTGATGAAATCTTCACCTTCCAGATCGTCGCCAGGCCAAGGTGTATGAAAGCGAGCAGTCGCGACCAGATTAATCAGGCCTTGAATCATGCTGTCTTCAATATCAAGTTCAACATGCTTATCGCCAATATCCATCACATTTTGCAACAAGCTCATAAACAATTCGCTATCTTCTTCAGACCAGCGTAGATCGATGGGATTTTGGTGCTGAGTAGAAGGCTTAAAAGAGACATCAATCGCATATTCAATCGCGACCTTCTCTTCTTCTGCACCGCGGGGCATCAGAACACTGACGATATCTAGATCAGAATTCTGTTCGTTGGCTAAACGCCAAAACAAGGGTTGTAATACGGCACTCATGTCGCTCACTCCTCTGTGGCCTACTTCGCACTGTTTATAACATCACACTTTTTATTAGTAGCGCTAACTTATTATTAGCAGGGCTGAAAAGCCCACGCAAGAAAATTAGCATAATTATTAGAGGTATCTTCTTTAGTTATCGTTCAATTTCAAAGAGACTTTAGCGCTATTTATCACGATTTAGCCGCTATAGCCTCATGACCACTGTAGCTTGTTTTATTAGGTGGCTGTATAAAGTGTAGTTCATCTACTAATAGTCAAGAACGGTCAAAAAGTTCACTTGTTTGTTAAAAGTGATACCATTAACCCAAATAAAACAAATACTTGGGAAAAAGGACTGCTTATGCACACCTTGCGTTTATTACCACTGACCGCCATTCTTTCGGTGAGTTTGATGACAGGCTGCGCGACAAAAGTTGCCAACCTAGATTATATCGAGCTTGAAGCTCAAAAAGATGCTGCTATGGCCGATGAATCCGCGGCTAAAAGTATTCAGCGCGCGCAAATGAATATCGAACTGGGGAAAACCGAAAATCTTGATTTTTACGCCCCACGCCACCTGAAAATAGCTCAAGATAAACTTATTAAAGCGCGTGGCATGCACACCTCAGGCGACCCTGATGGTGAAGTGAAGCCAATTGCTATGGCCTCCAAGAAAACCATTGAAGCTGGCTTAGCGACAAAAAAGGCTGTAATTACTACGTTACGCCCGACCCTTAAGCACAAAGAAAAATTATTAGAAATTAAAGCCAATAAATACTACCCAGAAGATTATAAAAACATCACTACGACGATCGTTAAGTTAATCGACCTGATTGAAGATGGTAAAATTGCTGAAGCTCAAAAAGGTCAGAAAGAATTATTACCTCGTATGCACAGCAACGAAGTCGATACCATCGAGTTCATTCAATTACAGTCAATTAAAGATCAGCTTAATAATATTAAAGGTAAAGGCGGCGATAGCATTGCCCCTAGTAGCTGGGCAGTTGCACAGCGCAGTATGCTGAAAGCTCAATCATTAATCAGCAAAACTCCTCGCGCTAAAAAGCAGATTATGCAAGCTACTCATAATGTTCAACGCGCTGCCGATCACGCGAATATCATTACCGACTTCGCTAATGAAATAAACAATGCTAACGGTGATAATGCCGAAGCCATTGCCCTTCGTGTTGAACGCTGGTTATACCGTGTCAGCGTTGCGCTAAAGCATGACGATATTCGTCATCGTCCATTCGATGAGCAAGCCGCAACACTGGCGACTGAAGTAGAAAAAGTAATGCGCAAGAGCCGTTAATTAAATACTCAGTTACTTTATACAGCGACTTAACCATCGTGATAAAAAAAGACCGCTAGCTTTACAGCAGCGGTCTTTTTATTTGCCCAATATTATCAGAACAGTTTATATAAAAATCCAAATGCTAAATCGTTTTAGCTCTCAATAACTCTTCATTCTCTTCTTCATCCTGCTGCAAATCCAATTCAGCAGCGGCTAACAAAGCAAATTCTTCTTTAGCAGTTTTAGCGACCAAATGATGCTTACTGTAGAAAAAGTAGTAACACGCGCCGAGGACATACAATGCAATGGTAAAACCAAAAGCACGTGGATCAAATGCATAAACCCCAGTGAGTGCGACTAACGATAAAATTAGCGCCGTAGAAGATGTCACTATGCCACCCGGTGTTTTATACGGACGTGGCATATCAGGTTCTTTAATGCGCAATAATATGTGGCTCAACGACATCAAGGCATAAGAGATGGTTGCACCCACTACCGCCATCGCCAACATCAAATCACCTTCTCCGCTTAATGACGCAAGGAAGCCTAAAACGCCAGGAACAACTAAGGCCCAAGTCGGTGCTTTACGATCACTGGTTAACGATAAGAACTTAGGTAAATAACCACCACGAGAAAGAGCAAATACTAAACGGCTATAACCATAAATAATCGAGAAGAAAGACGCGACTAAACCAGCAAGACCCAACACATTAACCATGATCGCTAAATTATTATTTCCCGTAGCATTCAACGCATCAACCAAAGGCACTGCACTAGCGCCCATTGCGGCAGCTCCGCCCGTACCCGCCACTAAAACAACAACAAGTACCGCCGTTACTAATAAGAACAACATCGCAGCAATGATTCCCTTAGGAACATCTTTTTCAGGGTTCTTGGCTTCTTCTGCCGCTAATGGCACACCTTCAACCGCTAAGAATAACCACATAGCAAATGGCAACGCGGCCCAAATACCATACCACCCCATCGGCATAAAGGTAGATGCACCTACGGCATCCGTGACAGGAATATCAAATAATAACGACGCATCAAAATCGGCTAATAAAGCGATCGCTGTTGCAATAATGGCAAAAACAGCAAGACCCGTAATCACCATCATTACTTTTAATGCTTCACCCGCGCCGACTAAATGCATCGCAATAAACGCGACATAAAAAGCGGCATAAACCCAAGGGCCGTTGATACCAATCAACTCTTCAACCGCCGAGCCAATAAAGATAACAATGGCCGCGGGCGCTAACACATATTCAATAAGAATAGCCAAACCCGTTAAATAGCCACCGGCTGGGCCCATGACTTGACGCGCAAAACTATAACCACCGCCTGCGGCTGGAATTGCCGAAGACATTTCTGCTAATGATAAAACCAAAGCAAAATACATCACCGCCATCAAACACGCCGCAATGGCGAAACCACCCCAGCCCGCTTCGGCAATACCAAAGTTCCAACCGGCAAAGTCACCGGAAATAACATATGAGATACCTAAGCCGGTTAATAAAAGCCAGCCTGCACTGCCTTTTTTTAGCTGGCGCTTAGCCAAATAATCTTTATTTACTGTATTTTCACTCATACAACCACCTTACTTTAGTTTTGACATTTTAAATTTAGGATTAAGAAAGCAAAAAATTAATATCGTCTTGCGCGATACTATTTTTTAATAATGAAGTACTTATTTCCTGTGAACGGTCTTTCAAATTAATACCGGTTAATTTTCTCTGATGCGCTTCACTGAGTAGATAAAAAATCTTATTCACCGCTTCTTGATAAACCAATCCTTGCGGGCGTACATTTGAAATACAGTTGCGCGATTCATCGGTAAGACCTACCTTTGGTTTCCACGTTAAATAAAGACCTAAGCTATCGGGTGAACTTAACCCAGGGCGTTCACCAATAAATACCAAGACTGATTTAGCATTTAATATCTCACCGACTTCATCACCAATGGCCACACGTCCCTGCTGCACAATCACAATGGGAGCCAAGCGACATACACCAGCATTGTCTTTGCATAAAGTTTGTTGTGCTAAACGTTGAGTTAATTGTTGCAACAAGGGCGCGGCATTTTTTTGAATAGCAAAAGACGACAAGCCATCGACAATAACAATTGCCAAGTCATAGGGTTCGTCATTAGGAGCGGAAGATTGTCTTAATAGCTCAATAGAATGAGCATCCAAGCGGCGGCCTAAATCAGGGCGCTGCAAGTACTGAGAGCGATCCTTCACTTGACTATGAAGCACTAACGCTTGAGTGCCCATATCGACCATCAACGTCTCTGTATCTAGCGGTAAGTGCACCGCATCTTGTGCCTGCGCATGAGCTAACTGAAATGCCAATAAATGATGAGTGGGTACACTGATACCTGCACGCCCTAAACCAATTCGTGCAGCGGTATATTGGCGTAAAATATGCCAAGAATTAGCAACGGTATGTTCACCCTTAGCACCACTTTTAGGTTTCTTATCAATCAACAACTCACTCATTACGATTTCTCCAGAATTGTATTTAAGGGCGTCGAGAAAGCAGCTGGCAAAGAATCATTCAATACAAAGTTATGCACATCATCAAAGATGTTCATTTTCTTTAACCACTGTTGAAATTCTGGTGCAGGGTCTAACCCTAAAACTTTGCGCGCATAGAGCGCATCGTGAAAAGAAGTCGTTTGATAGTTCAGCATGATGTCGTCTGAACCTGGTATGCCCATAATAAAGGTACAGCCCGCTACTCCTAATAAGGTTAATAAATTATCCATATCATTTTGATCTGCATCAGCGTGATTGGTATAACAAACATCACAGCCCATCGGCAGGCCTAATAACTTGCCGCAAAAATGATCTTCTAAACCAGCACGAATGATCTCTTTGCCATCAAATAAATATTCAGGACCAATAAAACCGACCACTGTATTGACTAATAGCGGATTAAATTTTCTCGCCACGGCATAAGCACGAGCTTCACACGTTTGTAAATCCAAACCATAATGGGCATTCGCCGATAACGCACTGCCTTGGCCGGTTTCAAAATACATGACGTTATTGCCTACCGTGCCACGATTAAGCGATAGCGCTGCCTGCTCAGCCTCCGCTAATACTGCCAAATCAAAACCAAAACTTGAATTCGTTGCTTCAGTGCCACCGATCGATTGGAAAACCAAATCCACAGGCGCACCTTGTTCAATGGCTTCTAACGTATTAGTGACATGCGTTAAAACACACGACTGAGTTGGAATTTCATATTTCTGAATGACTTCATCCATCAGCCGCATAAGCTTGCTTGCTTGAGCAACGTTATCCGTCGCAGGGTTAATACCTAATACCGCATCACCACTGCCGTATAACAAACCGTCTAACAAACTGGCGGCAATGCCGGTCACATCATCGGTCGGATGATTCGGCTGCAAGCGCGTTGATAAATGACCAGGCAAACCAATTGTATTTCTAAAGGCTGTAATCACATGGCATTTCTTGGCAACTAAAATAAGATCTTGATTACGCATAATCTTACTCACTGCGGCCGCCATCTCTGGCGTAATACCCGGTCTTACTTGGGCAAGAATTTCGGGCGTCGCTAAATCACTCAATAACCAATTTCTAAAATCACCGACCGTTAAATGTGAAATTAATGAAAACGCAACAAGATCATGATCATCAATAATCAATCGCGTTACTTCGTCTATTTCATAAGGAATTAATACATCATTTAAAAAAGTTTTCAGAGGCAATTCAGCCAATAACATTTGCGCAACCGCCCGCTGCTCAGCATTTTCTGCGGAAACTCCCGCTAATCGATCCCCTGAACGTGCCGGTGTTGCTTTAGCCATCAAATCTTTTAAATCCTTAAATTCAAAAGTACGCTGACCAAGCACATATTTATAAATTGCAGATTGCCTTTGCACAAAAAAAACCCTCACTAAAACTAACAACAGAAAGCCTGTTACTGACAACATAATGACAAAAGGAATACTTCTTGCTGTTCAAAGTATTAGTAATACGATAACAAGCAGAATATTTAATCGTTATCGAGTTTTGGCAATGTTTTAGCTGTTTTAAATAAGATTTAGGGCAGAAGTTAAATCGATATCAATAAGAGTGCACAGTATGAAATCACAACCTTTGACTAGCGCACTGAATAAGGGCGAAAGTTGTTTTAATAACAACATAATGCAACAAGGGCGAATACAAATAGAAGCCACCGATGCCGATCAGCACGCTCATAATTTAACCAACTGGCAGCAGCAATATGATCAAGTCAGTGCCGGAAAATTTTATGGTCAACTAGTTGAGCTACAATTTGATGGCTTGCAGGTTTTTCAAGAACATACCAGCCAAGCATTACGTCAGACCTGTAATACATGGGAGCAGTCTTTATGGTTGGGTATTCCTGTCGATGAAAATAGCAGTAGTAAAATTAATGGTCTGAGTATCGAAAAAAATAACATCATGTGCCGTCCTGGCAATAATGAATTCGAACTAATCACACCGCATAATTTTGATATCTATGGTTTAGTCGTTGAACAAAATAAAATTCAAACTATGGCCGAAAGCCAGAACATTACAATAGATTGGAATAACTTATATCAGCAAGGCCGCCTAACACTGCCTACAAAAACGATTACCGCATTGCGTTTTATTTTAAATAATTTACTCAGCACCAACGATATGAATATTAACCACCAACGCCCCGCGAAACTTCAGCACGATATCATTATGATGTCTCTGCTAGAGAGCCTAGAAAATTCTCAGCCAGTAAAAAATGAACCACTCAGTTTTTTTCGTCGTCAACAGATTGTCGAGCAAGTAAAATTTTATTTACGCGCTCATCAAGATAGCGCAGTGACCATTAACGATTTATGCACACTGAGCAATGTGAGTCGGCGAACGTTGCAATACAGCTTTGAAACCATTTTGGGAATTAGTCCACTGCGCTACTTGCGCTTAAGCAGACTGAATGGCGTGCGCAGAGAGTTATTGGCCAATCAAAAAGTATCGATTGCCGATATCGCTGCACAATGGGGATTTTGGCATCTCAGCCAGTTCACACAAGACTATAAGCAGCTCTTTAACGAGCTGCCATCGGTGACACTAAATAAGGAGAGTTAATCGTCGGTAGACGGATCAACAGGCTCTACGGGTGGACGCTTAAATACGGGACTAGGGAAATGACGAACATTGCCTGCAGGATCATCTTTTGAAGGTGAAACCTTAACAACCCCAGGTTTTTCCATCTCATCGACACGGATGATAGACGGCAGTGGGATAAAGCTGCGCTTTACGCCAGTAAATTCAAGCTTCAACTTATCGAAGCTCGCTTTGGCCTCTATTTCGCCGTCAGTAATCAGGCCATCATCAAATAACAATTCTTCTACTTCAATAAAACCGTACATCTCACTTTGAAAGATATATCGGGTATACAACTCATACACTTCGCTTTGGTTATTAAAAATAACGCGATAAATAGGCTCAGCAGCAGGTTTCTCGGCCATTAGGCTCAAACTCACAGATAAATTAAAAAAAGTATTTTACCATACTTCGCCTTGAGTTAGAGCCGATTAAAAACCCTATTATTTGCCATTTTTCAAATAAGAGCCCTGGCTCTGGTAAGGTTATAGCCTTTATAAATCGACAGCGAATACAACATTAGATTGTTCAGCCATTGAGCAGTATAATGCGCCGCAATTGTATCTTCTAATACGTACACCCCAGATTAAAACGAGGTCGCTGAATCATGGCGAAAAAGCTGTTTATAAAAACCCACGGTTGTCAGATGAACGAATACGATTCGTCTCGCATGGCCGATATGCTGGGTGAAAGCCATGAAATGGAAATCACAGACAAAGAGTCTGAAGCCGATGTCATCTTGCTGAATACCTGCTCTATCCGCGAAAAAGCGCAAGAGAAAGTATTTCATCAGCTGGGGCGTTGGAAGCACCTGAAAGATAAAAACCCTGATCTCATCATCGGTGTGGGTGGCTGTGTTGCGAGCCAAGAAGGCAAGGCCATTATGCATCGTGCCCCTGTCGTTGACATGGTCTTTGGTCCACAAACACTGCACCGCTTGCCAGATATGGTGAATAAGTCAGCAAACAAAGAAAAGGTCGTTGATATTTCGTTCCCTGAGATCGAAAAATTCGACCACCTGCCAGCCCCTAAAGTAGAAGGCGCCAGCGCGTTTGTTTCTATTATGGAAGGCTGCTCGAAGTACTGCTCATTCTGCGTCGTACCCTATACCCGTGGCGAAGAAGTTAGCCGCCCCTTGCATGATGTCTTGAAAGAAGTAGAAGACATTGCCGCGCAAGGTGTACGCGAAGTTAACTTGCTAGGCCAGAACGTAAACGCTTACCGTGGTGGAGTGTTCAGTGGTGCTGTTGCCGCCGCGGCTCGTGCAAACGCAGGTTCTGGCGTGATCATCTCTGATGCTCAGGGTAATGACATTAACAATACCGGTGATGCAGAAGATTATGCTGATTTAGCTGAGCTGATCACCCGTGTTGCTGATATCGATGGCATCGACCGTATTCGCTTTACCACGTCGCACCCGATGGAATTCAGCGATAGTTTGATCGATGTTTACGCACAAGTGCCTGAGCTAGTGAGCCATTTACACCTACCAGTACAAAGTGGCTCTGACAAGATTTTAAGCGCGATGAAACGTGGCCACGGCCGTGACGAGTACATTGCTAAAGTGAAGCGTATTCAACAGATTCGCCCTGACTTATGTATGTCGTCTGATTTTATCATCGGCTTCCCTGGTGAATCGGATCAAGACTTCCAAGATACGATGAATTTGATTGCTGAAATTGGCTTCGATATGTCGTTCAGCTTTATTTACAGCGCACGTCCTGGCACGCCAGCTTCTGATCTTGCAGACGAAACACCAGAAGAAGTTAAGAAGCAGCGCTTACAGATTCTTCAAGACCGCATCAACCAACAAGCCCAAGACATTGCGCGTAAGATGGTTGGCAACATTGAAACGATCTTAGTAACAGGCAAAGCGAAGAAACACGAAGGCCAGCTACAAGGCCGCACGGAAAATAACCGTGTTGTAAACTTCATGTCTGATGATCTTGGCTTGATCAATAAATTCGTTAAGGTTTCAGTCGACGAATGCCTACGTAATAGCTTACGTGGCACCGTTATTGATCCGCATTTAGCTTATTAAATAAACAAACAGGAAACTGTTGGTTTTTTAACCGCACGTCGCATATTAAACGGCTAGCCATGGATGGCTCGGCCGGCAATAGTATAAAAGAAGC
This sequence comes from Oleispira sp., assembly GCA_047616865.1. Lineage (GTDB taxonomy): Bacteria > Pseudomonadota > Gammaproteobacteria > Pseudomonadales > Oceanobacteraceae > Oleispira. Next base: position 55,800 of record JBLGBO010000001.1, on the reverse strand, counting down.
GAAAGCTTGCGAATCCACCACAATTCAGCATAAGCTAAGGTATTACTTACACATCGGGAGCGATACCCCAGTTGAGCGAAACTACAGCAGTATCAGATACAGAGCATGCTGACTCTGAAAATAACAGCAACGGCAGTGCCAATAAAAGCGCCAAGCACGGCATCACCTTTCGCGTAGAGCCTGACGATACCAAACGCCTCGCCAATCTATGTGGACAACTCGATAGCCACATCAAACAAATCGCCAATCACTTCAAGCTGAAAATCTACAATCGTGGTTCCCGCTTCCAAATAGAAGGCGACCTAAGCAAAGCTGAAGCCGTTAAAAACCTCATCAACCGTCTCTATCATGAAACCCATAATGGCACGGTAATCACCGCAGACCTGATCCACTTGCTATTACGCGAAGCCAAAGCTGAACACGCCTATAATCGTAAGAAATCCAGCGTCAATCATGATGAAGCAAAAGTCATAAAAACACCCCGAATGATGATTCAAGCCCGTGGCGATCATCAGATAGGCTACCTAAAAACGATACGTGAAAATGTACTTAACTTTGGTGTTGGCCCAGCGGGGACAGGCAAAACCTACCTTGCAGTTGCCTGCGCCGTCGAAGCACTCATGCGTGATGAAGTAAGTCGTATATTGTTGGTCCGCCCCGCGGTAGAAGCCGGCGAAAAACTCGGCTTTCTCCCTGGTGATTTATCACAAAAAATTGATCCGTATTTACGTCCGCTGTACGACGCACTTAACGACATGCTAGGCAGCGAACAAGTCGAGAAAATGATCGAGCGAAACATTATTGAAGTCGCCCCTTTGGCCTACATGCGTGGCCGAACTCTCAGCCATTGCTACGTTATTTTAGATGAAAGCCAAAATACTACCCGTGAACAAATGAAAATGTTCTTAACCCGCATTGGTTTCGGCTCCAAAGCCGTCGTCACGGGTGATATTACCCAAGTCGACCTCCCTCGTGGTGTACAATCGGGCTTGCGCCACGTACTCGACGTATTAGAGGGCGTAGAAGGTATCGGCCTAACCCGCTTTGCCAACTCCGACGTTGTACGCCATCCCATGGTACAAAAAGTGGTCGATGCCTATGACAAGTTCGAACGTGCAGAGAAAAAACGTAATGATGCTAAGCATGCAGAACAAAAGCGCATCGCCTTAGAGCAAAGCGCACAACTGCAAGCAACCCATGCCATTCTTACAGCAACACCTGACAGTAAAAGTGAACAAGACAAATAATGACTAAGCAAAATCCAGAAGATTTAGAACTGCAGTTAGATATACAGATTGCAGTAGAAAAAGAAAACGACTTACCCACAGAAGAACAATTAACTCAGTGGGCTACAGCCGCGTTAATCACGCGTACAGAATACGAAGAACCCGAGCTAACGATTCGTATTGTCGACGAAGCCGAAAGCCAAGAATTAAACTTTGAATATCGCGGCAAAGATAAACCCACCAATGTATTATCTTTTCCGTTTGAAGCCCCTGCCCACGTGCCGATTCCACTATTAGGGGATTTAATTATTTGCAAGCAAGTGGTGGAACGCGAAGCCATTGAACAAGGAAAAACATTAACCGCACATTGGGCACACATGACCGTGCACGGCTGCTTACACCTTCTAGGTTATGATCATATAGAAAATGAAGAAGCTGAAGAAATGGAAGGCATTGAGCGGGTAGTGATGGCAAAATTAGACTTTGATAATCCCTACAAGGATGATGAAGTCTAAGCGCAGATTTTATAATAATAAAAATAATAAAAATAATAAAAATAATATAAGGGAGTCATAACGATGCTTCTTAAACAACTCGGTCTCTTAGTATTTATTTACATGGCCATCATGACTAAGGCCTATAGCGAAGAGACTTGGAAAATAGCATCATTAAGCTGGCCTCCCTATTCAGGCCCAGAATTAGCCCATCAAGGCAGCTCAATAAAAATCTTAAAAGAGCTGCTAAAGAAAAACAACATCACATTAATAGTTGAGTTTCTTCCTTGGCAAAGAGCTAAATATTTAGTGCAAACTGACCCCGAATATTTAGCTATCTTTCCTGCATGGCCTGAGGATGTATTCGACAATGCTTTACTTTCTCCTGCCATCGACTGGTCAGAAATAGGAATACTAAAAAAGACTCAACAGACTTTAAATTTTGACAGCATTGATGAATTATTTAAAAATCATGCTATCGGCGTCGTGAGTACTTATATTTATCCTAAAGTTTTTGATGATGCGATCAAAAAATATCCCCATCAAATAGAGTATGCTCCCAATGAGTTTTCACTGCTCATGAAGCTCTCCTCAGGTCGAGGTTTAGCCGCCATTACCGACCCTAAAGTCATGCTTCATTTAGCCAATAAAGAAGGCATCAAAGATTTAGAAGCGCTATTCATTATGAAGAAAGAATTAGTTATGGCATTTAAAGATAGCGAAGAGAATAGAAAACGTTTGAAGATATTAACCCAGTTATTAACGAAATCGGGCATCACCAAAAAATGATTTTCATAGCCATGCTCCCTTGATTTAGTTACCCATCTCGCCGCCAAGTTCCTTTAAGAGCCAAAGTACTAATCAATGAATAATCCAGACAGATCAGCAAAAACCAAATAATCTGTGATCAAGTTATTGTCTACTTCCAACACAGTGGAAAAGACGGCACTGTGCTCTGTAGTATCTAAACGCACATAATCGACTCGCCCATGGCAAACAATTTTATCGACTGCGCGACCTTCTTTATTCACTACCTGAGAGATAACCTCTTCAATGCTATGTTTCATAGACTTAACACTACTAAAAAACTGGCGATTAGCATCCAAAATGGTTTCTTTATTGCTGGCCGCTGGACTATTACCAATACGGAATCGAATACGCTGAGATAAATTATCGTTTAAATAATCGACATTTTTACTATCAACGGCCTGATATAAATTTTTAACTAATTGCTGTGCTTTATGATGTGTCATTTTTTAATTCTCTAATAATATAATTTCAAATAATGTCAGTGCTTAGATGGCTCTCTACTTATTTCTTTTAACTTCACCACTTTCACCACCGTACATATTTTTCTCTGCGGGTATATCACTGCGATACTGCAAGAATTCAAATTGAAAACCTGCGGGATCATTGTAATAAACCGTCTGCCTAAACGGATGATCTTGTCCGCTGATATCCACAGTAAAACCCCGCTCGGCAAGACGAACGATAATCCCTTGTAGGTCATCAACGACAAAGCCTAAATGAGCCATTCCAACTTGTACGCTGCGTACATCTCGATTCTCTCCTTGTCCGCTATCATTCAACGTTAGGTAATAATCATCATCACCGACATGCACCCAGTGGCGTGGCACTGAGCTCTCTCCTTTCCCCCAAATCATTTCCCCTTCACCACGCAGCTTCCATTCAGGAAAGGCCGCTAAAAGGAAATTGAGAGTCGGTTCAATTTCTCTAACAACTAAGTTTGCGTGCTCTAAACGAACCATGAGAATTTCCTCCGTATTGTTGATAGATACACTTTAGGTTTATTTTCAAATATGAACAATATGGCTTTCAGATGACTCTTTGTTGCGTTATTCTCAACAGTATTGAATTGAAAGAGAAGTACTATGGAAAGCTTCAATGCCATCCCTATCTTTATTGCCGTTACCGATAACGCAGGATTTTCTAGTGCGGCTCGTCAATTAGGTATTTCTAAATCCGCCGTAAGCAAGCGAATTACTCAACTAGAAGATCAACTCGGTGCACGCCTCTTTCACCGCACAACCCGAAAGCTAAGCCTGACAGAAGCCGGAGAGCGCTTTTATGAATATGCCGCCCAAGCTAATCGCTCCGCACAACAAGCTGAAGATGCTGTGCATGAGCTAAAGGGAGAACCCCGGGGTATTTTGAAAATACAATTGCCCATGACTTTAGGCCAAATGCACATTGCGCCTTTGATCCCCATTTTTCTTCAACGCTATCCACATCTCGAAATTGATCTCGTCATGGACGATCGTCACATCAATCTCGTCGAACAAGGCTATGATTTAGCGGTAAGAGCAGGAGATATGCCCGACTCCAACTTGATCGCTCGCCCACTAGCGCCATTACACAGTGTTGTTTGCGCCTCCCCTAAATTTTTACAAGCCTTTGAACAGCAATTTGAACAAACCTTAGATCAACCGCCTCTATTAACAAAAGCCAATTGCATAACTTACAGCTATTCCAGTAATGCTAATATTTGGCAATTCGTCAGCTCACAGGCCAGCAAGCCCAGCCATAAAATAAAAGTGAGCGGAAATTATCGTGTTAATAATAGCGCGGCATTAAAACAGGCCTTAATTGCCGGTATGGGGATTGGTCGTCTTCCCACCTTTATTGTGGGAGACGCGATCAAAAGAGGCGAGTTGGTCGCGCTTTTTCAAGACTATAAAATGCCCAGTAAAAGCCTTTATGCAGTCTACCCAGAACGACAATATTTACCGACCAAGGTACGTGCATTTTTGGATTTTTTAATTGAAAAGCTAGGCCAAGATATTCCTTATTGGGATGAGTTTTAAATGAAAATATCCCTAATCAGTTCTAACATTTGGCTGCAACCCGGTATTTTAATGGTCCACGGAGCCGCGTTGGATGCTGCATTGCATAAACATCATGTCATTCAAATCGTCTGCCCAACGGGAAAGTCTCGCTGTACATTAAAAGATAGCGACGTTAAAGGTGCTGTCATCATCAACCGTCATATTCAGCACCAGCTGAATATGGAATCTGGCTGGGTGATATTAGTTGAACCACAAAGTGATTTTGGCCAGAAACTCAGCGAGCAACTAAAACTGAATCCTACTGATGGCAAAGATAAAACAGCCGCAGCAATTTTAGATTTTTTGCCACTTCCAGAGCTGCTGCTAATACCGGCCACTTCATGCGCTGATCAAATCGAACCTGCGCAGAATTATAGAGCGACGTTAAATACTATATTGACCAGCTTGGGTTTGGATATTGATCTATCAATCTCTGCTCATTCAGCCTCGCTGACCGACACACGCATTCAAACACTATTAAACGATTTGGATAATTGTCTTGTTTCAGATTGCTTAAAGCCTAGCCATTGGGCGGCTGCAGAAGTTGCTAGCCAGCTAGCATTGTCAGAAGGACGGTTTTTACACCTATTTCGAGAACAAATGGGCATCGCCTGGCGCCCTTACTTATTATGGCGGCGCATGATTTGTGCTATTTCCGCCATGATGAAAGGCCGCTCGGCAACAGAAGCTGCCTACATTGCAGGTTTTTCTGACAGCTCACACCTTAGTCGAACCTTCCGAGCTCATTTCGGAATGTCTATTCGTGATGCCCAGGCGATCATCAAATAACAATAGCCAGTTTATTCAAGTTTTTAGCCATCATTACTTTTATCCTGCACTTATCTTACAAAGTATCAAAAAATGATAGGAGCAAAACTATGACAGCGCTTACTGACGAATTTTTACTTAAAACCCCCATGCTAGATTTTAACCATGAAAATATTCAGCAATTAATAACGCAATATAAATGGAAACAACTTTCGCACTACGATGCCATTGGTGCAATTTATAGCTTCGTTCGGGACGAGATAAAATTCGGTTATAATCAGGATGACCGCATCAAAGCCAGCCGAGTATTACAAGATGGCTATGGGCAATGTAATACCAAAGGGACATTGCTAATGGCCTTACTGCGGGCTGTTGGTATACCAACTCGCTTCCACGGCTTTACCATCTTTAATGAATTACAACGGGGTGCGATTCCAAACTACTTATTCCGACTCGCCCCTAAAAGAATTATCCATAGCTGGGTTGAAGTCTATTTTGAGGGCCGCTGGTTAAACTTGGAGGGTTACATTATTGATCGAGATTATTTAGGAAAAGTACAGAGCCGTTTCGCTGATCAATGTGAAAAGTTTTCTGGCTATGGTATTGCCACTCAATGCTTGCAAAAACCAGCGATCGATTGGCAAGGTGAAGATACCTATATTCAAAGTGATGGCATCGCTGATGATTTTGGTATTTATGCACAGCCAGATGATTTTTACCGAGAATATGGCAGTAACTTATCAGGCTTTAAAAAGCTTCTATTTCGCTATGTGATGAGGCATTTGATGAACAAAAATGTTGATAATATTCGTACTCATGGTATCAAAGCTTCATAACATACGGTCACTTTATGGCCCAATAATGTCTGATTCAAAATACGCTGAATCAGGCTTTCCTTTTAATAATGGAAAGACCTTGGCCATTATTTCTGCAAAAGCGGCTGAATTTTTATAATCATTAAACACATCTATATTTTTCCATTCTTCATATAAAAGCAGTTCATCAGGTTCAGAAATATTCTGATACAAGTCATAGCTAATAACTATCACAGCAAGAACAATTATCAATTTAAAGTATTAACCCAATAAGGATACAGTAATCACCTCTATCACTTTACTAGCGTGAGTACTGTCATGTCTTTCCCAGCCCCCAAGCCGATACAGCTGAACCAATGCTTACCGACAGAGCCTATGAATAATACAGCACTAGTCGCGGAAGGCGGCGGTCAGCGCGGCATATTCACTGCTGGGGTTTTAGACAGCTGGTTACAGGCTGGCTTTAATCCATTCGATTTATTAATCGGCACATCTGCTGGGGCACAGAACCTATCGAGCTACATGACCTGCCAAAAAGGCTTTGGACGTCATTCGATTACTTCGCTTTCACGAGATCCACGCTTTTTTAAACTCTCGCGCACCTTTATTGGCAAGCATGCTGTCGATTTAGATTGGTATTGTAGACGAGGCCGAAAGCCAAGAATTAAACTTTGAATATCGCGGCAAAGATAAACCCACCAATGTTTTATCTTTTCCTTTTGAAGCCCCTGCCCACGTGCCGATCCAGCTATTAGGGGATCTGATTATTTGCAAGCAGGTAGTAGAACTCGAAGCTATTGAACAAGGAAAAACATTAACCGCACATTGGGCACACATGACCGTTCACGGCTGCTTACACCTTCTAGGTTATGACCATATAGAAGATGAAGAAGCGGAAGGCATTGAGAAAGTCGTCATGAAAGATCTTGGCTTTGAAGATCCTTATAAAGATTATCAATAAGATTTAAAAAGGTAAACGAAGATCACGCTGAAACTTTATATTCATACTCTGGGGAGTACCATTTTTAATTACTCCCCAAGAATTAATACCATCTAAGCTTTCCTCAAAACTTACAGATAAAGAATGCACCATCGAATAACTCTGCTGATAACTACTCCTATTAATTACACTTTTTTTATCTTTACCATTGGATTCAAAGAAAAGATGAGCTTTATCTTTCTGATCAATCTTGAATGTTATTGTTTTATTAGTCACACCAATAACAGACCAGCTATATTGATTCACTAAAACCTCACTACCAACCTCTAACGAACTCAATTTATAATCGAAAAAATGTTTCTCATTATTAATAACATCATAACTGATAGACCCATGAATTGATAAAGTGCTATCTTTCAGCAGCTTTATATTTTTAACAGTTACTACCATCATTCTGCTACTCACACTAGGAAGAATTGAATTATTCTTTTGAGTATACCGTCTTGCATTATAACTAATTAAATCTCTAGAAACATCTTCACCATTCAATTTTACTATTAGATCATAATGAGCCTTCTCTCTATCAATGCTAATTATTCGTCCTGTAAGATCTTCCAAATCAAATCCAACCAACACATCATACAATTCAATATTGGATTTAGCCTTAATCACCTCATAGAAACCACCATTCTTAATAGCTGATGCACAATAACCGTTAGAACTAAAATAAATTAAAGAAAATAAAATAAATCTTATCAAAAAATCAACCTCACCCTTAGAAAAAAATTATAAAACCAAAATCACAGTTTTATTTTAGATACCAGAGACATATTATTTATTACTGGAAGAGAATCGTTAACAACGCCCCAACCTGAAACCCTATTAAGGTCAGTACTAGATTTCACAATCAAAAAATAGTGCATTTTCATATCCCCACCATTAACTGCACCCCACTCACTGCTATAAGCTACTTTTGGCTGGTCATCACCAGAAATAATATTGAAAAATACTTCAATATTCTTATCAGTATCCATTTTAAAAACCATTTCATTTCTACTTGTTTTTATTAGCATAAAATTAATTCCACCAATAAGAAACTCATCCCACAATTTAATTTTATTAAAAGGTTTAATTGACGAATGTCTTTCCTTCCTCACAGAGGTATATTTCAAGCTGCCCAATATCTTTAGAGAATTATCAATATCTCCTAATATAGAAACATTTCTAATCGTTATCACAAATCCTTTACGAGGATCCTCTTGATTATAGTAATTCGTAGTTATATTGCTATAATTTTCAAAATTCAATACGTAATCACTCGAAGATACCCTGGCATTATTAATCAATACTTCCACCGAATCATCAAAGCCATCTTTATCTATAGAAACAATTCTCTCACCTTGATTATTAGAGTCAAATCCGACTCTAATATCATAAATATTTTTTTCTTCCAAAGGGCCAATCATCCCAAAGAAATCGTATTCAATAGAATAAGCATTCAAACATAGAAGCATCAAACTATAAAAGGCTATATGTATTCGCATAACAATTCATTCCAAAACTATTCCAATAGAATACATTATAACAAGAACTCATGAAATATTACTGTAACTTTTCTTTTGTCTATTTTCTTAATAATTCTAAAAAATTATTTATCTTAGGCATATGATATATGTCCCAATGGATAAGAATCAAAATTGAAACATTCCAATCAAAACCGGTTTCAATTTCCATTAAATTATCGGAGTCTAAAACCGTCTACTTAGGCATTATTCCTAAGCCACTGCCAGACATTAAAGCTTATATTAAAATACACTAATTTGAACTCAATATCGAAGGATTAGATTTTTTTATACTCTGATGAATCCATTCATCCCAAGTATTGGGGTATCGGTTAGCTGTGAAATTAAAGCCGAGAAAAATGACCCACATCCAAGACGGGCCACCACCAATAAAGATCAGCGATCTTTATACACCACTCTCTTTTAAAATAGCGCTGACAAATCAATTTCGCTATGTAATGAGGAGATTTATGAATAAAAATATTAATAACATTCGTACTCATGGTATCAAAGCCTCATAACATACGGTCACTTTATGGCCCAATAATGTCTGATTCAAAATACGCTGAATCAGACTTTCTTTTTAATAATGGAAAGACCTTGGCCATTATTTCTGCAAAAGCGGCTGAATTTTTATAATCATTAAACACATCTATATTTTTCCATTCTTCATATAAAAGCAGTTCATCAGGTTCAGAAATATTCTGATACAAGTCATAGCTAATAACTATCACAGCAAGAACAATTATCAATTTAAAGTATTAACCCAATAAGGATACAGTAATCACCTCTATCACTTTACTAGCGTGAGTACTGTCATGTCTTTCCCAGCCCCCAAGCCGATACAGCTGAACCAATGCTTACCGACAGAGCCTATGAATAATACAGCACTAGTCGCGGAAGGCGGCGGTCAGCGCGGCATATTCACTGCTGGGGTTTTAGACAGCTGGTTAAGTTCTGGCTTTAATCCATTCGATTTATTAATCGGCACATCTGCTGGGGCACAGAACCTATCGAGCTACATGACCTGCCAAAAAGGCTTTGGCCGTCATTCGATTACTTCGCTTTCACGAGATCCACGCTTTTTTAAACTTTCGCGCACCTTCATTGGCAAGCATGCTGTCGATTTAGATTGGTATTTCAACCAAGTTGATCAAGCAGAAAATAAACTGAATATAGGCTGTGGAGAAGAACGACTAAAAAAACGGAAACTGTTGTTTTCAGCAACCAAGGCCGACGATCGTAAAGCCACGTTTTTTGAACCCACCCGAGATAACTGGCTAAACGTATTAAAAGCGTCTAGTGCCTTACCCATTTTATATAAAAAAGGCGTAAAAATTGATGATCAGTATTACGTAGACGGTGGTTTATCGGCCCCAATTCCGGTAGAAGAAGCGTATAAGCGTGGCGCAAAACGGATTGTGGTTATACGAACATTACCAAAAGATGCCGCGGTACAATCTCCATGGGCACACAAATTAAAGTCCTTATTATGTAATACAAATCGCTGTCCAAAGGTATTGGATTTAATCACCCATCATGAAAATGCCTATCAGGCGACATTAGATTTTATTGAACAGCCACCAAAAGATATTGAAATAATACAAATTTATCCCGAGCAGGTATTAGCCAGTAGCTTAGTCGGCAGTAGTCAAGAATCGCTAAACAATGATTATGATGTCGGTTTTAAGGCAGGATTAAATTTTTTAACACGCTATGAAAATAATTATGCGCATAGCTAAAAAACAAAGAAGCTAACAGACTTAAAACTGGTAGCCAAATAACTCACTCAGAATCACATTGTAAAATGTGATTCTGAGTGAACAGAGGGTTTAAGCACGACGCTTTCTAAATGCATAAATACCGGCGTTGAATAACGTGCCAAAGAATACGCCCCACTCACTTAAGTTAGGCTTAGGCTGTTTGCCTTTCGCCATACGCGCAAGCTGAGCTTCGTACCAAGTTATGTCTAACATCGCCATTTTATCAATCGCAGGTTTACCCGTAGTTAACTTCTTTAATTGCTGCTGATGGTTTTCGTCAGCGATTAATTTGTTAGGGAAATCAGGATCAACAACCGTCGTACGCGCGACACCAATAAAGTCTGTTGCTCCGGTATTTAGTGCTGCCTGCATCGCTTTAGACGAACGGAATCCACCCGTCACTACCAAAGGTGTATCAACTTGCGAACGTACTTTTTCGGCATAATCTAAAAAGTAAGCTTCACGTTGAACTGTTGACTCTTTAACGCTTGCCCCCATCATTTCTGGACTTTCATAAGTTCCACCTGAGATTTCGATTAAATCAATACCGGCATCTGCAAGGGTTTTTACAACCTGCATCGAGTCTTCTTCGCTAAAACCGCCCTTCATAAAATCAGCAGAATTTAACTTAATACCGATAGGGAAATCAGCACCGACTTGCTCACGAATAGCAGTATAAACAGCCAAGACAAAACGCATACGATTTTCTAATGAACCGCCCCATTGATCATCACGCTGATTATGGCGTGGCGATAAAAACTGACTGACCAGATAACCGTGAGCACCATGTATTTGCACCCCAGTAAAACCACATTCTTTAGCAAGCTTAGCACTGGTAGCAAACTTCTTGATAATGACTAAAATTTCTTCTTCTTTTAAAGCGCGAGGCTTATTGAAGCCTTTTTCTAGACCACGGGTTAACGCAATTGCAGAAGGCGCAACAGGCACATCAACTATAAAATTAGGAATCTGTTTACCTGGGTGATTTAACTGAGTCCAAATATGAGAGCCATTTTTCTTACCCGCAGTCGCCCACTTTTTAAATTCGCTCAAATCACTTTTTTCATCTAATACAACATTTTTAGGTTCACCCAAAGCGCCACGATCAATCATGATATTGCCTGTCATCGACAAACCAATACCACCTTCAGCCCAACGGCCATAAAGCTTAGCTAAACCGGGTTTAGGGTTATGCTCACGAGTACCTAACTGCTCGCTCATTGCCGATTTAAATAGTCGGTTTTTAATTTCCTGACCTTGTTTTAATGCAAAGCTAGACCCTAGTGGTGCTGATATAGATGTTGTCATTTTCATGCCTTTCTTTAATGTATATTGTTAATATAACCAGCCTTTTAGACCGATCGTCTTATAATTGATTTTAAAAAAGCACTCAATCTGTGCTTTTACACTAACTCTGATTGACTGCTTATTTATCTTTTCAGCAGAGTCTCAATCATCAATTCCATAATTTTCTTAACAGGTTGAGTATCCGCCGACATTTTCATTTTAATCAGCGCACCTTCCCAAGCCGCCCAATAGACAGAAGCCATATCCGTGGGCGTCATATCATCACGTACCAACTGCTGAGCTTGCGCCTGTTCAAAAATAGCGCTGAAGAATGTTAACCACTGCTTCATAGCACTTTCTAACTCAATACGGCACATTTCACTTTCAGCCGAAATTTCAGTGGCAATAGAGCCAACTAAGCAAGATTTCTTAAAATCATGGCTCGCGTACTGTTTTAAGCTGTAACGATAAATCGCTCTCAGCTGCTCAATAGGTGTTAATAATTTACCTTCCCCTGCCATAAAGCCCGACAGTTGACCTAGTAAATCACGGCTGTAATGCCCTATTACCTCGGCAACAAAGGCTTCTTTACTGGCAAAAAAATTATAGAAAGACCCTTTGGGTACATTCACTTCATCCAGTATCTGTTTAATACCGGTACCGTGGTAGCCATGCTCTGACAGCTGTTCAATGCCAGCGGTGATTAAAGCTTCTCGGGTATGCTCGCTGCGTCTTGGTCTATTCATGTCATTACTTTATGACCGATCGTCTTGGAATGGAAGAGAAAAAGCGTTATTTCGTGTAAAAAACCTATCGGAGGGGGAATAAAACGTCTTTATCTCTAGCACTATCCTCATGGATAGCGCTAAAAACAATAAGCAAAGTTACTTGCAGCCAGATGGGATATAGCGGCTTGAACTGATACTCTGAGCACCACTATCTTTAGCCAAAGTACTTAATACTTTATAACTTGGAGTGTATTCAAAACTGAAAGATACCGACAGATCAATACCGGTACCGCCACAACAGGTATGACTCACTGATGCATCTTGTGACAAAATTTGAAATCCTTCAATATCATTATCTTTTGCTACTTTAGTTAAATGATTAACTTTTTCCTCGTAGGCTTTACCTGCTTCACCAGCACTTTCTAAGCGAACGGTGTAATACAACGCCGCAGTATCCTTAACAGTACAATCTTGAACTACGACCACTTCAGGCTTTTTATTATCATCACTAACAGCGTCTTCAGACAAAGCCAATGGAGCGAAAATGGTTAGCAATACGCTAGCAATTATTTTATTCATGTAACATCCATATTAGTTAATTTTTTGCATTTCTAGGTTAGCACTTGCCGAGCAAGCGTGAGGAAAATAACATTTTTATCGATTAAATAAACCTACCCAATTCCTATTATAAGACTTAATTATTAATTGCTTATGCCATAGCCCATCACAACAGCTTCTATATCAACAACCCAATAAATAGCTAAAAACTATCACATCGATTAATACAAACAAATATACCTATTAAATAAAATACTCCAATATACATCTCATGGATTCAAACGAAGCCAAACAAACACTTATTAATAGGAATAGAAAAATGATCAATACTCAAATCAAACCTTTCAACGCTTCTGCTTTTAAACAAGGCGAGTTTGTAGAAATTTCTGAAAAAGACGTACTAGGTAAGTGGGCAGTATTTTTCTTCTACCCAGCTGACTTCACGTTCGTATGTCCTACTGAACTAGGTGACCTTGCAGATAACTACGCAGAACTACAGAAGCGCGGCGTAGAAGTATTCTCAGTATCGACTGATACTCACTTCGCTCACAAAGCATGGCACGACAGCTCTGACACAATCGGCAAGATCAACTACTTCATGGTAGGCGACCAGTCAGGCAACATCACGAATAACTTCAACGTGATGCGTGAAGGTCAAGGCCTTGCAGATCGCGCTACCTTCTTGATCGATCCAGAAGGCACTATCCAAGCAATGGAAATCACTGCTGAAGGTATTGGCCGTGACGCTGAAGACCTACTTCGTAAAGTGAAAGCCGCTCAGTATGTTGCAGCTCACCCAGGTGAAGTTTGCCCAGCTAAATGGAAAGAAGGTGAAGAAACTCTAGCACCTTCTCTAGATCTAGTAGGCAAAATCTAATCGTTAATATTTGCTAACGATTTGCCAACATTCATCAAAAATTGATGAATAAAATGCCCCATTACCTTTCACGATAATGGGGCATTTAAAAACTTCATAGCCATTACAACGATCTATTTGGCCTCCAATTTAGGAGAGACAATTTCCTTACGCCATGAATATCGATTCAGCGTATAAAAAACTATTTAATATTAAAGAATTTTAAAGGTATCACTATGTTAGACCAAGCAATGAAAGACCAATTAAAGGCGTATTTAGACAACTTAAAGACCGATATACATCTGGTTCTTAGCCTTGATGACAGTGATACCTCGAATAAGCTACACGGCCTAGCGAATGATATTGCATCACTGAATAACAAAGTAAAAGTGATCGAAGATCAAAGCGCCAGTGCCCGTAAACCTATTATGCAGGTTCTTAATCCAAGCAAAGAAACGTCTATCGGTTTCGCTGGCTTACCTATGGGTCACGAGTTCACCTCATTGGTTTTAGCGTTACTGCACAGCGGTGGCCACCCAATGAAACTAGAGCCAGAAGTGATTGAACAAATTGCTGGCTTAGACAAAGAAATGAACTTTGAAATATTCATTTCACTTAGCTGCCAGAATTGCCCCGATGTCGTACAAGCCTTAAACATGATGGCGGCGATTAATCCTAAAATCACAACAACCATGATCGATGGCGGTGCTTTCCAAGACGAAATTGCCCAGCGCAACATCATGGCCGTACCCAGCGTTTACCTAAACGGTGAAGTGTTTGCTCAAGGTCGAATTTCTTTAGCTGAAATTCTAGCGAAAGTAGATACCGGCTCTGTCGCAAAAGAAGCCGCGGCGTTAAACGAAAAAGAACCGTACGAAGTATTAGTTGTGGGTGGTGGTCCTGCGGGTGCATCTGCTGCAATTTACGCAGCGCGTAAAGGCATCCGCACCGGCGTTGTTGCAGACCGTTTTGGTGGCCAAGTACTCGATACAATGTCGATTGAAAACTTCATTTCAGTGAAAGAAACAGAAGGGCCTAAGTTAGCGGCGGCACTAGAAGAACATGTTAAAGAATATGACGTAGACATCATCAATCAGCAAAAAGCGAACAATGTGATTTCAGCTGAAAAAACCGAAGATGGCTATATTCATGTTGAACTAGAAAGTGGCGCAACCTTAAAAAGTCGCAGTGTAATTCTATCGACTGGTGCGCGCTGGAGAGAGATGAACGTACCCGGCGAGCAAGAATACCGCAATAAAGGCGTCGCCTACTGCCCACACTGTGATGGCCCCTTATTTAAAGGTAAAAGAGTGGCCGTTATTGGTGGTGGTAACTCAGGCATCGAAGCGGCGATTGATCTTGCTGGTTTGGTAGAGCACGTAACCGTATTGGAATTCGCGGATACTCTGCGCGCCGATAAAGTTTTAGTCGATAAAGCCAATAGCATGGGTAATGTTGAAATCATTAAACAAGCACAAACGACGGAAGTCATTGGCGATGGTACTCGAGTAATCGCATTGAACTACAGCGATCGTATCACTGGTGAGACAAAGCAAATTGAATTAGCAGGAATTTTCGTACAAATTGGCCTAGTGCCAAACAGCGAGTTTCTAAAAGATTCAGGCATTGAATTATCAAACCGTGGTGAAATTGAAGTAAGCCCTAAAGGTGAAACCTCAATACCGGGTGTCTTTGCAGCGGGTGACGTCACGACCGTGCCTTATAAGCAAATCATCATCGCCATGGGCGAAGGTTCAAAAGCCAGCTTAGGGGCTTTCGATTACTTGATTCGTACACCAGTGCCAAACCATAGCGCTATTAATGCCGCATAAATTAACAGCCAATTTTCATTCTGAAAATTGGCTGTTTTCTTTTATACGATATAAAGAGTTCAAATAACCCTAACACTTAGCCTCCCTGCCACAAGACGACATTTCATAGTCTCAAGCCGACATTAAAACAGCCTTAGCGTGCAAATTCTTTAAATTGATCATATAGTCAGGTTTTTATTATAGACTCTAGCCATTTTCAGTACTTTGTTCAGTTTTCATTCAGTTATTCTCATGTAGAATCCTGCGCTGTAAAAAGTCGATTTAGGACATCCCCATGCAAGATCATTATTTAATAAGAATTTTCAAAATTCTCTTACTCACTGTATTTATTACTGCCTGTGGTGGTGGAAACTCTAGCAGCTCCGAAAAAACAGTGGCGCCTAGCGTAAGTAGCGCAGCTATTAGTGGCAAAGGAGAAACTGGCTCAATCTTAACCGGTAGTTATGAATTTCATGACCTAGGCAATGACGGTGATGCTTCAGAAATCTATTGGCAGCATCCTAATGGCACAAAGATCGCGATAGGTAGAACTTTAGTACCCGACCTTCAGCTAGTTGGTTGGGATATCAAATTTTGCGTACAAGCCATCAGTGCAGGAAAACGCTTAGTAGGTAATATCATATGCAGTGACGGTATCACCATTACTGAACCCTATATTCTAGCAATACCTAAAATTTCAATCGTCAATAAAGCAACGAATACTCAGGTTGGTGCAACATTGTCTGCATTAACAATTAATGATTATGACTATTCCATCAGCTACCAATGGTTTATCAATGATGAAACTATTGCCAGTGCAACGAGCGATGATCTGGTTTTAATTAAGGAATGGCAAGGCGCTAGAGCTCATGTATGTATTAATGATATCGCGACAGGTAATGTGCTCGCTTGCACAGAAAAAACAAACTTCATTCAAGCTCGTTCAAGTTACGCGCCCGAAATTACTTTCACACCACTCCCTAGCCATATTGAAGTCGGTGATTCTCTGCAGGCAGAATACAGTTATTTAGATAAAGATAATGATGAGGAAGATCTTAATCGCCTCAGCTATCGTTGGTATATTGATGGCACCACTGCTTCAATAAAAAAACACATTATTATCAATGAAGAAGATGCTCTTAAAAAACTGAAATTATGCATTACTATCTATAGTAAAACAGGATTACCAGATACTTCAGAACAACAATGCTTATCCGAACAAACAATATGGCACTCCTCTAATAAAGCACCTGACGTGACAAAAATTGAAATTAAAGGTATCTCTATGGCTGGCTATAAAATAGGCGCTACCTATCAATATTTTGATGCGAATAATCATAATGAGGCGGAAAGTGATACTGGCTGGTTTATTAACGATATAAAAATTGAATCTTCTAAAGAATTACTTTTAACGTCAGAGATGACTAAAAAAAACACTTATGCTGAATATTGCGTCGTCCCTAAAGATTCTAGTGGCACTATTGGCACAAGAGTTTGCGAACGCCAAGGCTTTGCAAACATTCAAGCTGAAGGCGCATTAACGAGAGGAAGTATCATTACACCGATACTCAAAGATTACCCTGAGTTTAATGAATCTTGGTGGAAAACCGTTGGTGAATCAATTGAGTTTTATCATTTTTATGAGATAGGAAAAAATGAAGTTAATGCTTGGATTGGAAGCTCATACTCGCCATCAATTTCAGTGAACTTTCGAGAGTTAGCATTCTGCATCAAGGCAGATAAACTCAATGGAGGCACTGCAGATATATGCACGACACTCACACGTGAGCACGGTTTAACCAAGGGACTGGAGATTGATAAAAATAACCTTCAACGTATTGGCTTTGATCCACAAGCTGAAATAGATTTTTCAATTAACGGAAAAAACTATAGAGCATACCGCCCAGTATCCGAAGCAACATTTAATCGCTTTGCATCTAGTTTAGGACTAGTGTCTCCCGAAAGTATTCAACTAGGCAATTTAACAAGCATCAAAATGACACCTGCTGATGCACAAGCTTATTGCCAGAGAACAAAACCACTGGGACAAATTACGTCTAGAGAAGCGATCACGGCATTATTTACTGGCGATGCCACAAGTGCTTATAATCTTTGGCCATCACCACACACCACTCCATGGTTATCGGCAACAGATGATGGCTCGCTAGTAACACTGAGTGAATTCCAAACAATTAATTTTAATGCTAAATATCCATTTAGCTGTATGTCTCCACTATAAAAATTTTAGCTATAAAGCCCAATAATTTTTTATTGGGCTTTATTATATAAATATGATTCATTCTTTTACGTTATCTAACAGATCACCAACCTGATTTAAAGCATCCCCATAATATTTTTGGTTCAGACGTCTGATCGTACCATCAGCGACCATTTCATCCATCGACACTGTTAATTTGCCTAATACTTGTTTTCTTTCATTTTCAGACAAAGCTAATAAACTTCTCGATTTTTTAGACATTTGCAGCCACTGCTCTCTGTACCCCATATAAAATCCAGGTAATGAAAGCTTATCGAGTACTCCCTGATTTTTTGCAATATAAATATAAGCTGAAATATTTCCCACCACAGCATAAACCCGTTTAGCGGCTAGCATAGTGACTGTGTTTTCATATTTTTCAATTTCAATTTTATTAATCTGCTTATCGTTATTAAAAACATCGCTAATTGACGATGACTTCATTACACCAATAGGACTACCATTTTGCAGATCTTCATAAGAAAGTATTTCATTATTTTTTAGGGTTAATGCTGTTAGATAGTCCGTCCAAACAAAACTGAGGTAATCAACTAGGTCATCGCGCTCTTTAGAACGCCAAACAATACCACCATCATGGGCACCATTTTTTAGCGTCGCCCAAATACGATTATAGGGCATGATCACAGGCCTTATCGCCACGCCACTGCGCTTAGCCAAGGCCATAATTATGTCAAGGTGTAAGCCTGTTGTTTTACCTTTGTCATCAACATAGCCAAAAGGTTGAGTGTCAATAACATGAAAAACCAATTCATTATTTTCATCTGCCCATGTAACAGATGAGCCCGAGAATGACAGTAATATTAAACAGAAAAAACTGTTTTTAATGTTCATTACAACGCTACCCTATTTTCAAACCGTATCCAATACATAAGTATTATTCAGCCTTTGGATCCGAGCCTGGGTTAAAGCGATACTGATTACGACCGTTATTTTTTGCTAGATAAAGTGCTTCGTCTGCGCGTATACACACCGAGTCCATCGTATCAGTGACAAGAATGGGTGTGATGCCGAAGCTGCAAGTCACAGGATGCTGCAATTCTTCAATATTGAGCCCAGTATCATTGAGCAGGCGCATAAGTTGCTCAATCCTTTTTATCGCAATATCAGAATCGCAGTCCTGCAATAAAATCATGAATTCTTCACCGCCAAAACGATAAACGTTATCGAGTGGGCGAATATTAGCTTCGACAAGAGCAGTAAAAGCAACTAGAACTTTATCACCGACATCATGACCATAGTTATCGTTAACGGCTTTAAAATGATCAATATCAGCGGCTATTAAAAACTGATTTTTATGATCAGTTTGCATCCGCACCGCCATTCTTTCTATATCCCGAAAGTGATCTTGGAAAGCCCTTCTATTTAATGCATTAGTTAAGGAGTCACGATAGGCAAGCTGCTTAAGTTGAAGTGTTTTTTCTCGTAAAAAGTTCTGTAACAAAAATTGCTGACGTGCATTTCGCTGCTGAGAAATCGCTAACATTACGCCTGCACCATTACTGAGAACATAACCAAGAGTCATAACAATTTGGCTATGAACATCCAAATTCTTCACCCAAAATACAATCGAAATTGCGACTAATGAATGGCATGCACATAATATCAGCGAGAGCTGGACCGTGAGTATTCTAGAAGCATAGAGACTGATTATGATAATAATATCGAACAACGCATACAGCGCGTAATCATCAGCAAAAGTAAATGACCCCAGTTCGAGCAGAACAAAAAAAACTAAGAGCGTGATGAAAACTAAAACATCGTAAAATAAAGAACTGCGGACATGCGGTACGATTGCTAAAAAGATAAGACAAGACCCTATCTGCACTAATCTCTGCCCCAATAGAAAAGTACTCCAAGGCTCCGGTTTTACAATCATATAATCCGTGATCATAAAGACAGGCATTGTAAGCGCGAGAAAAGCACACAGTTTGAAAACCAAGCGACGCTGTTTAGGCAATGCTTCTTGTCGAAAACAAGTCTCTTTTTTAGAATCTTTAAAAACAGCAAAAAAACGCTTGATATGCTGTAAATTAAGATCAATTCCAGCGGTCTGCTTTGTCGCCATTACTAAGCCTCAACACTTGTTTAGTAATAGTGTAGTTCAATATAATAATTCTTCATCAAACTCAGGTTCTAGAAAAATCTTATACTTACCCGCTTTAGCCAGTGAATTATGAGAAACCGTATAAGGGCCGGAAGCCCTGCCTAAAGTGTACCGTCAACCAATGTAGGATTATTTTTCCAACCCATTAACCAAGCAGGAACAGCACGAGCAGGCATGGGTTTGGCAATGCCATAACCTTGGGCTAAAAAGCAGCCTAGCGCCAACAACTCCTCACCATGAGCAGGCGTTTCCACGCCTTCTGCAATAACCTTAAGATCAAACGCCTTTGCCAACTCGATAATGCCTTGAATAATTGTTCGATCATCCACATCAATTAACATATCTCTAACAAATGATTGATCGATTTTTAAATACTCCGTAGGCAAGCGTTTTAAATACGTTAATGAAGAATAACCTGTACCAAAATCATCAATTGAAAATGTAACGCCCAATTGATTACATTCACCAATGACACCCGATACTAGGTTAATATCTTGCAGTGCACTACTTTCTAATATTTCAAATTCTAGGCTATGAGCATTCAGTACCGGAAAACCTGTCAGCACAGTTTCTAGTCGTGAAACAAAATCTGCATGCTGTAATTGAAGCGGACTAATATTTACACTGATGGGAATTTCTAAAGCCATCGAACGCCAAATTTCCAACTGTTCAAGGGCTGATTTAATCACCCACTCTCCCAGCTCAATACTTAATGCATCCTGCTCCAAAACTGGCAAAAACGCGACCGGAGGTAAAATCCCCTTCTCTGGATGCTGCCATCGAATAAGCGCCTCCATGCCAATCACTTCTTTACTGCGTAAATCAATCTTCGGCTGATAGAAAAGAATGAACTCTTCATTCTTCAAGGCCAACCTCAACCTTTCAAGCTCTTCATGCCTATTCTTTATCGCGACATCCTGCTCGACATCAAATATATGCCAACGATTCTTACCCAATTGCTTCGCTTTATACATAGCCTGATCGGCTTGCCTTAAAAGCTGGTCAGGACTGTCATTATTTTGTGGATAAAATGTGACGCCAATACTGGCGGATACTCTAAGCAAGGTACCGTTAACAATTAACTCTTTCGTTGCAGCGTCAAGCAAACGTGACAAAATTGTATGGCTATCTTTAATTTCATTAAGCTCCTCAATCACCGCCACAAATTCATCACCACCAATATGCGCCAAGGTATCTCCCTCTCGCAGAGAAAGCTTCAATTGTTGAGCTATTTGCTGTAAAAACTGATCACCCACATCATGGCCATAACCATCGTTAAGTACTTTAAAACCATCTAAATCGATAAAGGCAATCGCCACTAATTGATTGCGGCGGACGCTTTTAGTCATCGCTTGCTGCATTCGATCAGAAAGCAGAATACGATTGGGCAATCCCGTTAGCGGGTCATAATGAGCTGATAGCTGCAAAGCGCTATTGGCTTCCTCAAGCTTGGCGTTACTGTGTTCAAGCTTGCGCTGAATGCTCTTCTGCTCACTGATATCTTGAAATATCCCCGCCAGTCGAATCGACTTATCCCCTTTTTTAGTGACATTACAGGTCGTGCGCACATCAATTTTTCGCCCCTGGGTCGTTAATGTCTCAAGTTCTAAATCGTACCCTATGCCCTTATTAATCGCTTGATCTAACGCCAAAGCGAGTATTTCGCGAGATTCAGGTAAAAAGTAATCAATGCCGGCATCAACCGTCGGATCAAACTCATCAGGATTGGCTTCATGAATACGGTAGGTCTCCGCCGTCCAATACAGCAAGCCAGTTTCTAGGTTTAATTCCCATCCCCCCACTTTTGCAACTTGCTGCGATTCTTGTAACAGCTGATTAGCAATGATGCGTTCACTCTCACGCTCTTTACGCTCGGTAATATCTAGATGGGTACCGAGCATTCGTTTCGGATTACCGTTTGCATGCCACTCTACAACTCTACCCGAGACTAAAATCCAAACATAATGGCCCTTTTTATGGCGCATTCGCACTTCAGCTTCATACAGGTCAAGCTCTCCACGCCAATGTTTGTCGAGGCGCTCTTGCACACCGGGCAAGTCGTCAGGGTGAAAATTGTCGGCCCAATTATCAAATTTAAAAGGGGACAATTCAGCAACGGTATAACCAATAATCTCGGCCCAGCGCTCGTTAAACGTTAATTCGGCCGTTTGTACTTGCCAATCCCAAGTACCAACACCCGTTGCATTGATAATCAATTCGAGGCGTTCTTCATTAACGCTTTTCAAGGAATTTATAAGGGGAACAGGCTTAATCAATTTTTTTCCTAACCATCAATATTAATATCAATAATAATTATGGTAGAGATATTCGATTAGGCAAAGTTTATTGCTGTTATTGCGCCGTCTTGAATCGGCTGATAATCCAATAATTGGCTTTAATGGCTTAGCAAATATTTTCAATAATTCCAGTTTTTATTTTTATATTTATTCAGTTTTCTCTTGCTAAAAATAGCGACATTCATTCGCCATAAAGTGCTAATTCGTGAAAGCAGGCCCTTTCGAACTGCCGTAGTATCGTTGCCTAGGTTGTCGACAACCCTAAAAAAATTATAAGAACATTTAATGAGGTTGAACTAGTGAATAAATCTATTCTTAAAAAACTTTCTTTCGGTACGGGTGTACTACTCGTTTCCATGAATGCCTTAAGTTGGACACCAAGTCCTACTCCAAATCCTGACCCTACTCCCGATCCGACACCTTGCCAAGGTGACTGCGACTTTACTCGTGGTCCAAACCCTACACTATCTTCTGTAGCGACTATGGGGCCATACTCGGTGTCGACTCAGAGCGTATCCAGCTCGGTCAGTGGCTTTGGTGGTGGTACGATTCACTACCCAAGAAATACCGCGGGCACCATGGGCGCGATTGCAGTAGCACCCGGTTTTCTTTCACCAGAATCTTCCATTAAATGGTGGGGGCCTCGACTTGCGTCTCATGGCTTTGTAGTGATCACCATTGCAACCAATTCAGTATTTGACCAACCGAACAGTCGTGAGACACAAATAAGCCGTGCCTTGGATTATGTAATTAACCAAAGCAATAGCAGCAATAGCGCTATTTCAGGTATGGTTGATAATACCCGAGTCGGTGCAATGGGCTGGTCAATGGGCGGCGGCGGCGCTCTTAGACTGGCTTCTGGAGATCGACTTAGTGCTGCTATTCCTTTGGCACCGTGGCACCAAGGTAGCAACAGCTTTAATCAGCTAGAAACACCGACACTCATTATTGCCTGTGAAAATGATATTATCGCACCGGTTAATAGCCATGGGTCTCCGTTTTATAATGCCATCCCTAGCACGACAGACAAGGCGTTCTTAGAAATTAATAACGGCGGTCATACTTGTGCCAATGGCGGCGGCACTAACGGCGGATTGTTAACTAAATATGGCGTATCATGGATGAAGCGTTTTATTGATAACGACTTGCGCTATGATCAGTTCTTGTGTGGTCCAGATCATGCCGCTAATAGCGCAGTTTCGGAATACCGCGGAACGTGCAATTACTAAAAACACCTAGCAATCTTTAGCGCACAGCAACAGGGCCGCCATCGGTCTTGTTGCTGACATTTACTATCAGATATTTTGATTAAAAAATATATTACGTTGGAAAAAGTATGTAACGGCTAGCATACGAATAAAAATACTATAAAAATACTATAAAAATAAAAAAAGTGAACAGATCATGACAGAACTGAATCCAATCAGTCGAAAGCTGTATATCTGGGTCAATCAGATGTTGTATCTGGGTATTAGCCCAGTCCCCTATCGGGAGCATGCAATCGTATCCGATAAGCTGATAATCAGCTTAGAAGGCGCCATGGAAATTACTTTAGACAATGGTGAAAAAATCAACTCGCGTACCTGTCTGGTCAATGCAGGCATTAATTTCGAAAAAGCGAACATCAATACCAATAATGCCGTGATGGCGATCTATTTCATTGCACCGATTACGCAAGATTATTCAGCTCTCGAAAGTATTATGACTTACGCCAGAAAGGGTGTGCATTACAATCATCCCGAGGAAGACCTTTTAATACAAAACTTATTGGATATTCGTAATACCTCTACGTCCCCAGAAAAAGCATTCTCTATGCTGAGAAAAATGATCGTACAACCCCATCTTGAAAATCATATTTTTAAAGAGTTTGATGAAAGAATTGTCGAAGTGATTGGACAGATCAAAGCAACTGTCAGTGAAAATATCAGCTTAAAACAATTTGCCGACGACGTGCATTTATCCGAATCTCGTTTAGAAAAACTGTTTAAAGATCAAATAGGCATTCCTATCACGAAATACCGACTCAAATATCGGGTTTTTATCGGGATTATCCACCTCACACTAGGTCAATCAATTACTGACTCCGCGCTTGCAGCGGGATTTGCCAGTTCTTCACATTTTTCAAAATCCTTTAGTGCTATTAATGGAATCCCACCCTCAGCAACCTTTTTAAAACCACCCTATTTACATGTTTTACTGGCCGATGAAGTCCTTAAAAAAGTGAAACTTTCGGACCAATCAGCAGCCGAAATGACAGATCCAACTCCCCAAAGAATCCAATTAGGTGAATACGATGAGTACCTTCTTACGTCCAAGTCTTAATTCATTATCAGTCATTGTACTGCTAGCGTTAATCGCCTCTTTAGGCTTACTGTTTTTTACGGATAGCGATAACAAAGACAGCATAAAAATACACGACTTTAATAGCAGTGAGAATATCCAAACGATGGAAGTAGATAGTGATGACAAAACAATCGCGACCGCATGGCAATGGGAAGAGGTTACCAATACCGCAGAAAAAAGTCCGGCGTCTACGTTTTCTGAAGCAAGCGTTTACGCAGCACTGCAACGTGTGAAATTAGATCAGCAAGGAAATGTCATTCTTGATCACGAAGCACTCATCGCACTTAATGCAACACTCGATGATAGCCGTTTGCAATTAGACCAACAAACATTGAGCGATTTACAAACTATTATTAGACAGGGTTTACCAGGTAAAGCCGGTGATGACGTTGCTAAAATAGTTGCCGACTACTATCACTATTTAGAAGCCAGTAAAGAATTTAATACGATTTACGAGACTGATTATTCAAACGCTCAAGCCGTTGAAAATACGACTGAAGAGCATGAAGAAAACTATCGAGAACTCAAAGCGCTACGCGACTTGTATCTTGGCAGTGATACATCAAACAAGTTGTTTTCTACCACCGACGCCAATGCAAATTATATGTTTGATATGCTTAAGGTAGAAAGTGCCACTGATCTTTCTGATGAAGAAAAACAGAAAAAACGTGCTGAGATAATGGAACTGCACGCTGAACAGACCATTGATATTAGCAACTGGAGTGAACGACATACGGTATTTTTAACGGCCAAGAAAAATATTCTCGCCGCCGCCATCAGCGATCAACAAAAACAAGTGCAACTTACCGAATTAATGCATCAGCATTTTAACCGTGAAGAACTCACTCATGTGAGCCACTTGCAACTTGATAAGCCATAGTCGAGTTGCATGGCTGTGTTTAGCAGCCTTCATGTACACATCAGTCACCCTGTGGTCAATACACGGTGACTTGCTGCCTACGCAAGCGAATCCTCTTTTCCCTAACCCGAGTTCACCCCAGCAATGGCACTTCGACTATGAAACAGCTGAGCGCATTCTGACAGAGGTGAAATTTTCTAAGAATGGAGAGCTGCTAATCAATCCTGAACTCGCCGAGATACTATCAAAAGCGGTTAATTCACTGCCAAAGGAAATGAATAATGAAGCACTGCAGCGTATCGATTTTTTGATTGCCATGAGTTTTCCTAATCGCCCGCAAGCCGCCAAGACGTTAGCGAAGCTATTGATAAACTATTACCACATGCAATACGCAACGACTTCAGCAAGCTCAACAGACAGTAATTCACACAGTACCGATAATAAGCTGACAGCTTTCCTTAAGAAAGAGTCACTAGAAAATCATTATTTAGGTGAAGATAATGCGGCTCAGCTCTTTGGTAAACAGCGATCTATTACACGCTATCTTCTTGAACGAAAAGCAATTAAAGAAAATACAAATTTAAACCCTCTACAAAAAAATCAACAGCTCAACATGTTAAAGAACCCATTAAAAAGGAGCCCGTGACAATGCTAGTATTTCTATCTGCGTTATCGGGGCTATTGCTATCCATTCCTTTCCTTAGCCCACAGCATTATGGCTTAACATGGATAGGGTTCATTCCTTTATTAATCGCTATTGAAAAGGCGAATTTAATTAGAAGTTATCTTTTAGGCGCGGTTACTGGGCTGATATTTTCTATAAACATCAGTTACTGGATGATCGATTTTTTAATATTATCGAAAGGATACGGTATCCTTTTAAGCACAGTCTTTTCCGCTATATTTTGGCTCTATTGCGCCCAGCTCTTCGCTTTCATTACCTTGTCATTTAACGCAATCAGACAACGCATGAACGTACATGAATATCTTTTATTTCCACTCATTGTCGTTTCAGTATTCACTCTTTATCCAATGATTTTTAGCGCTCACTTGGGCGAGAGTCAAAGTCAGTTCTTAATTGCGATACAAGCCATAGAATTTGTCGGCGTCTATGGTTTAGATACCCTAATTGCCTTAGCTAATATTGTTATATTTCGATTATTATGGCGATTTATAACCGTTCAGCCTGCGCCTGCAGATCAGAAAAAAAACAGCCCAAGACAGTGGCCCTTAGGAATTGCACTGCTAGTGCTAATATCATGGTTTTATTATGGTTGGTCTGCAAACCAAGTATGGGAATCAAAGATAGACCAGTGGGACACAGTACGCATCGGATTAGTGCAACCCAATGAAACTCCCAGTTTAGAAAAACAGATACTGTATCCGGGATACAGCCGTGCCTTTCCACCCGAAATGGCAATGACACAGCGTTTAGCCAGTAGCGGAGCTGAAATTGTTATTTGGCCAGAAGCAAAATATAAAGCCTACTTCGACCAAGCTCTAGTTTCAGAGGCGTACCAACATCACATTAAAGCACTTAACATACGCTTAATTTTTCAGGATATTGATCGCAGCCAAAACTCGACCAACACAACAGTAAAGCAGCAATACAATAGTGCTGTTATGCTATCTGAACAGGGAGAGTTGATTGGCCAATATCAAAAAATGAAACGCATCGCCTTTGGTGAATATGTGCCTTTCGCCAGTGATATCCCAATACTAAAGCGCTGGGTGGAAGGTTTCTTTGGTTCATTTCTTAACGAAATGGAAAAGGGAGAATCACACCAGGTCTTTAGCAGCAAATTAACAAACAACCTAGTTAAGAACAATACATTCAATATAGTGCCATTGATTTGCTACGAAACCATATTCCCAGAATTTGTTGCCGAAGCGGTAGCCGACGCATTAACCAAAGTTCCAAATACGGATCTGCTGGTCGCGCTATCCAGTGACGGCTGGTTTGGCCCTACCCACCAACCCTACCAACACGTCAACGCTTCAATACTAAGAGCAGTCGAGAACAGGCTACCGTTAGTCCATGTTTTGAATAATGGCCCTTCCATCGTAGCGATGCCAAACGGAAAAATATTTTTAAAAACCACGGCTAACCAAGCAGACGGATATATCGTTGATGTTCCCTATCAAGCAGACGCTAAGGGCAGCTTCTTCAGCCATTACCCGCGATTATTCATCTATAGTGTATATGGTTTGATGCTGCTTATTTTATTGATCGGTATGTTAAAGGCTCGAAAGAAGACGCCTCAACCCACGGTTCTAATTTCCGCCCGTAATGAATCGTTAAACTAAAGCGAGGTGGGTTTCCATTACGTAAATAATTTAAACTCGGCCTAAGCTTATCAAGTTTCTCATGCATATTACGTTCAATATGCAAATATTGAACACTCAAGCGATCTATTCTCCCAGTAAAAATAGGCGGCGTATTGTTGCCATTGAGTCTGTTTGAGTTAACATCAACAATACCATAAGCAAGAATATAGCGCTGATTGTCAGGGTACTGAGCTCGGAGCGCTTCCTTATTCAAACCTGCATCAATCACAAAAAGACGTGAAGCTGATTCCTTCTCATTCTTTAATTTTTCTTTTGCATCTTTTAAATCAACTAACAACTCTTTATCGTCGACTAGCCGAACAAGTCTTTTTTCAATATGTTCTACTTGCTGCTGCGCCATTTTTAATGCTTGCTGATAAGCTTCTCCATCGTATTCCAAGACCAATATAGCTTCAAATTCTATAAAATGTGTTTCATAGTTTTGTTCAGAGTCGGCAGAAAGATCAACCCCTAGAGACACTAATTTCTCTTGATCAAACCATGTGGGAGAACTATAACGACCATAACCCTTATCATTAGATGCTACCGTGCGCCAATTAATACGCACAGAGGCTTCATCCTTATTCCAGCGATACGGCATGGTCAACTCACGCTCCGTTAATACCACCGTAGATTCAGCTACGCCAGTGCGGTTATACCCAACACCGATTAAGATGAATGCATTCACAAGTAGTACCAGAGATAACGCTAATATGAATAATGTTCTGGAGCGGGGTAAATACTTCATGCTGACTCTCCTAGGCTAGTTTTTAAGCGTTTAAAGATCGTCAATAATAAAATCGCGAGCAAGCCCACCAATAAGAAGAAGACGTACTTAGGCATTATCTCCCACCACCAATCAAACATCTTGGTATAAAGAAATAATACGAAAAACACATTGCCGGTATTGACCACCTCCCGCCAGCCTCGCTTTATTCCCAACCAAATCAATAAGCCACTAAAAAGGAACCCAGCAGTTTGGTATGCCCCCTCAACAATCTCTCGATCAAAGTCTAAATAACTGCCAGAGCCCCAGTGAGAGAGCACTAATATCGGCAGAAAGAATAGCAACATCGCTAGGGTACGATAAATACTATCAAAGCCTGAATAGCGAGTATGAGAAAAAGCAGGAACCCAAAATAGAATAAGCGCAGCGACAAAAAAGTTTTCAGGACGTTCGCCTAAATTAAGCCAATACAGACCACCCCAAACACCGACCCTAGCCGAGATAAAAAAGGCAATACTAAAAATACCCGCAGCTAATAATAATCGCACATCAAGGGCATAGGCGAGAAGAAAGGCAAATACTGCCCACACTAAAAAGACATTCGGTGATGGCGTAATATTAAAAATACTGCCCAGCATGACTAAATTCAAAACAAAACCAGAAAAGGTCACTAGGGCCATTAATTTTGTATAGTATTCCGTCGTTTCTTTTTTCGAAATAATATAGGTCGCCATTAAACCAAGAATCGGTGTGGCTAACAAAATTGCAACCTGACTAATCAGTGAAAACTTATCCCAGAATTGATAGAACAAAAAGAAAAGACTGGCCGCAAGCCCTAACGCACCAATAAAGGAAGCGATTTTCATGCCCAACGTTAATTGTTTTTCGCCAACGTTCAAATCGACATCGAACGACTTCTGCAACGAGGATAATAATCTCGTATGGTAAGAGTGTAAGCCCGAACTCTGCTCATCATCGAGGATGAGCAGCTTGTTCTCTGATAAATACGAAAGCTCAGATTGAAAAGCACGAACTTGATCAACTCGGCTCTGAGCTTCTAATTTTGAATGTATTTCCATATATCCCTATTTTCCTACCTGATACCAGTCGATATTACGCGTTGTCATCATCACAACAGCCAGTACAATGAATACCAGAGTCGAGCCCATTAGCAAAGCAAAGTCTTCCGCGCTGACAATAATATAAAGAGTAAAATAGAGCAGAGTTAATAAGCCTGCAAACATACCCGCGGTTTTAGCATTTTTCAAAACATTCACCAGATAAAAGCCTATCAAGATGATACTGCCCAAGGCGGCGACAAAATATGACAACAAGAAACTCAAATGCTCAGACAGTGATAGTAAAAGCAAATAAAACAGCGCAATAGCAAACCCCACTAATCCATATTGAATAGGGTGAATCGGCAGTTTTTTCAATATTTCAAAAAGAAAGAACGCGACAAATATTAATACGATAAAAAGAAAACCATATTTTAACGAACGCTCTGATTGTAAGTACACATTCACAGGTTCAATAAACTCCACACCAAAACTGCCCTTAAGTACCTCTTCACACTTATTAACTTCACACAGCGCTATTTTTTCTTCCATATTGCTAGCAAATGAACTCACCTCCCACGTTGCGTCAAAACCTTGTTCACTCACGGTTCTAGATAAAGG
This sequence comes from Oleispira sp., assembly GCA_047616865.1. Classification (GTDB taxonomy): domain Bacteria; phylum Pseudomonadota; class Gammaproteobacteria; order Pseudomonadales; family Oceanobacteraceae; genus Oleispira. The sequence continues at coordinate 25,531 of JBLGBO010000001.1, read as the reverse complement.
TAAAAAATCGCCAGAAAATTTCGGGTGCTGCCAAGGAGAATCCAAAGATAATTGATAATTCAATGCCGCAGGATAAAATTTAATCTCATCCATGCCACGTAAACTTAAATCGAGCGAAAATGGAAAATCCTGTTGTTTTTTAATCGTTTGAATAATGTCTTTTGGCAAAGGCGCATGAATACCATTATCCATAAAAGACAGCTGGCTACCGGCTTTAAAAGTATACTCTGCAGCGCTCCACTTCAGCACCGGCACACTATTAATTCCGCGCGCATCGCTGACAGCAACCGTAAAATAAGGCTGCGCATAAGTAAGCTTGGCAGTGCGGTTAGGTAAGTTCACCTTAATTTGTTCGGCAATACTATCTGCAGAGAAGCTGCCATTAATGCTCAAGTCCGTAGAGTAAACAGGAAATTGATAAATACCCTGATAACGAATATCAGTGGCAATACTGGCTTGCAGTTGGGTAGAGGTGGGCAATATGTATTTTTTACCCTCACGACTTTTATGGCGTACTATCTTACGCTTGCCATCCTCTGACCATTCTTCTCTGTCCCACTTAATGCGGTAAGGCACCACTAAAATAGGCCCAAAAACATTTTGCGCACCGGTCCAACTTTTAGCTACAGAATTTTTGGCAATACCCTGAAAGCTTTTGCGCTCCCAAATAGTGCCCGACACACTTTCTAGCACCAGTAATAGGATGATACCGATCACCGCGATCACCGCGGTTTTTATGAGTAATGTTTTGTTCATGCTGAGCCTCAAAAATAGTTAGTAGGCTCACAATAACGCGGGAATGTGTTTTTATAATGTGCTGACGGTGTGGTGTACTAAATAAGTGAAACGCGTGCTATTTTTTAGGCAAACTGATCAATATACGTACGCCATGCGGCGTAAGACTATCAAGTTTCAGATTTTCCACACAGATAGTGCCGCCATGCAGCTCAATAGCGCGTTTAGCAAAGGTCAGTCCAAGGCCAGAGCTGCGCTGACCACTTAAAGGCCTAGGCAGAGAGTAGAACCGTTCAAATACCCGCGCTATCGCGTAATCAGGAATACCTGCACCTTCATCCATCACTTCTATAGTCACATCATTGGCTTGGGAGCGACATACAATATTCACCCGCCCCTGCGGCGAAGAGAACTCCATCGCATTAGCAATGAGATTATCCACCACTTGCTGCAACATAAATTCGTTGCCAGCAATACTGACATCACCCTCATTGCTACCCTCACACTTAAATATCAATGTTAGCTCTTTTTTATCAGCCTCTATTTGCTTTTGCGCCACCACTGTCGTGATCAAGCCCCTTAGCTCGACTGGTTGAGTTTTTTCCAAGTGAGACAAATTTTCAACACGGGCGACTTCCAACATACGCTGAATAAAACCATTTAAACGCTGACTTTCTAATAAAATATTTGAGCTGAAGTGTTGAAGATCGTTATCTGGCATGGAAGGATCGATGAGTTCGGCCGCTCCCATAATCGCAGAAAGTGGGCTTTTCATTTCGTGAGTCATCGTAAGCAAATATTCTTCCACGTATTCTTTGCCCGATAATTGTTCGCGCATGTTTTTCATCGCACTGGCAAGCGCCGCTAATTCAGATTCCCCTAATTTAGGTGGCTCGCTATCTTGACCCTTGATTAATTGCTGGGCATAAATCACTAATTTACGAATAGAGCCGGTTAACCAATAAGATAATATCGCTCCTGCTAGTAACGATAATATGATAAATAATCCCCCCCAGTATTTAAGCTTGCTATTAATCAAGGCAAAGAATGGCCGTAATGATTTATTGGTTTTAGCCACAGTTAATACGCCGATAATGTCACTGTGATGCTTAACCGGAGCAGCAACATACATAACCGATGTACTTTCATCACCTGGAATTGTTTCGCTGCTACGCGCACCGTACTCTCCCTGCAAGGTTAGATAAACATCATTCCATTGTGAATAGTCTTCGCCCAATGCCAAGCTAGCAGAATCGTAAATAACGATACCTAATGCATTGGTCATGTAGATGCGAATACTGGACTCTTCTTTTTTCACATTAAAAATAGTCGCGTTGTAGCGGCGCTTCAGAAAGCTTGCAACATGCTGAGAAAATTCATAATTCTGCTGAGGATTCAAAACCACAGGCAAAGCAAACTCAGCCAACAGGTTGCTCATCTCTACCAGCATTTCTTCTGTGGTCTGACGAATGGTAGGCTTTACCTGAGACGACACCATACTAAAGCCCCAATAAGCCGCCACGCCGATTAAAGCGAAATACACCAGAAATACCCGCACACTTAAATTGATAGGCACCCTTAAGAAATTTCCAAACTGTAGCCAATGCCACGATGAGTTTTGATGACTTCTTTTTGGCCATCAATTTCTTTCAGTTTTGCGCGCAGTGTTTTTATGTGCGTATCGACTACGCGGTCCATGCTGTTATCTGGCTCATGCCATACTTTTTCTAATAACTCTTCACGTGAATAAACACGTTTAGGGTGCTTATGCATAACCTGTAATATGCCAAATTCGTAACGGGTGACATCCAATAATTGCCCAAAGAAATGTACGCTGCGATATTCTTCATTCAATACTAGGTTTTCGTTTTGCGAAGGCGTCGTGTCTGAAGAAGGCACTACGACAGAGGAAGGGAAAAGCTGATAGCGCCGTAAATTGGTTTTTACTCGGGCGACTAACTCACGGGGACTGAAAGGTTTACAGATATAATCATCGGCCCCCATCTCCAACCCCACCACACGGTCAATTTCATCAGAGCGCGCAGTTAAAAATAATAGTGGAACTTGAGAGGTTTCTCTTATTTGACGGCACACTTCAAAGCCATCGATATCCGGTAAACCAATATCCAAAATCACTAGATCAATAGCCTGCTGTTTAAATAAATCCAGCGCCTCCATGCCACTGCGCGCCCACAACACTTCAAAGCTCGCTGCATTTAAAGCATAGTTAATATTATCGGCAATACTGGCTTCGTCTTCGACTAATAGCACACGGGCATTCGGCTTCATAAAGGATTCAACATGTTAGTTATTATTCGATAAAATAGGAAACAGACTATTCGACAAGGCCGACTTACTCTCCCATACATAGAGCAAGTCATTCACTTTTTTATTGCTACCAGGCGGTTGCCATAGATTTGTTTCTTGATGTTTCGCACCCAATTTATGATAGAAGTGGCGAGCATTTAAATTGTCTTCTAATACTTCAAGATACAAACCTTTCTGCTTAAATGACTGATCAGCCCACTGAGCAATAAAATTCATTAACTGTTTACCAATACCTTTTCCTTGAGCCGTCGCTGAAACGTGTAAGTTATCAATGAAAGTTCCCCACTTAGAACTTTCATTTCCATAGGCACAGATGAAGCCGCATATTCTATTATTCAAAACAGCAACTAATACATATTGATTATCTCTCGGTAATGATAAACGATCAGTCCAAAATATCTTTCGATCTTCCCACACATTATGATCAAGAAATTCATCAGAAAATATGCCTCGATAAGAATCGCGCCAACTCTCAGCATGCAACAGAGCTAAGCTTTCTAAGTCAGTAATATTCGCTATTCTATAATTCATACCTAAAGCATTCATTAAATCTACCGTGATAATTTATAAGACAAATTCTGCTTAATGCCTGCCCAGTCATAATTAGTAATACTAAATAAAACTGAATCTCTAACTCGCCCATCAGGCATAATCATATGGTTACGCATAATAGCTTCTTGCTTAGCACCAAGGCGAAGTATTGCATTACGCGATGCATTATTTAGGTAGTCAGTAATAAATTCAACTCGATTTAATGCCATAACATCAAAAGCATGAGTTAGCATTAATAATTTTGCTTCCGTATTAATCATAGTTTTCTGATAAGATTGAGCGATAAAGGTAAAACCAATTTCAAGCCTTTTATTCGGTAGATTGGTCTTCATAAAACGAGTTGAGCCGACGACTCGTCCCGAGGCTTTATCAATGGTCGCAAATGCTAATCCATCACCACTTTCATAAGTAGAAATAGCGTTCGCAATAAACTCATCAATGCCTTCTACACGCGGAACTAAAGTAACAAATAAATTCCATAATTCGCCATCCGATATCGCTTTAATGAGCTCATCACGATGTTTTTCAGCTAACGGTTCTAATAGAACATAACGACCTTCAAGTGATACTTTTTCGAGCTTCATAAACTTCCTTATTTACAAAATCATTCATAGACATTCATCTAAACGTGAGGACTACCTACGTAATGAAACAGTTATTCAGCTTCATAAAGTGTTCACATTATCGGCAATGCTGTGAATATTACAGCAACTTCCCTCTCTGTGCTTTAGCCATTTAGATCCCTAATCCTAAGTAATGCCTAACCTCAGGATTAGAGCCCGAATCCCCCCTTATAAATTAGTACTAAGAAGAATCTTTCACTACTTTATAAGATTACGATATTCAGTTAAGTATGAACAAATAGACGTTGCTAAACCCGTAGCACACTGACTGACCATATCATCATCGGCTTCACCAATATCGGCAGACCAGCTAGCTGAATTTTTTTGATAGTTAAGCCACAGGTTACCACTTTGACCTTGTTGACTACGCTGATTGACCAGCATTTGAAGTTCTACAGCATTGCGTGGAGTGGCAAAGAAATATTCGCCATTACCTTCTTGTAAACACTGGGTTTCAGCATTGTTTAGCGAAACTTTTTGAGTCGTCACCCGCCATTGATTATTGGCACGGCTGCCATCACTATTCACAAATTTACGGCAAGATGCGTAAAAGTCACCACTACAAGCGACATCAACAAACCGATTATCAGCAGCCGACAGCTGACTGCAGCTACCTGACCCAGAAGGTTCACCAGCAGACCAGCTCCAAACCATATCTTCAGGGCCAACAGGGTATTCACCAGCAATTTTCCAAGCAGACCCCGTTGCGCCAAAGCCATAGGTTTCAAAAATATTTAAGCCAGCCAAACGGAAAGCAGACACATTGCTCGGCTTCATTTTTACGCTGTCATTTCCCAATAAACCGTTTTTAGTTGCACCATCTTTGGTACGGGCCATGAGAGATGCTTTGCTATTGGTAGACCAGCTATCAGCGGAAGATGCTGAACTCACATCAACAATGTTATTACCCGAATAAAACGTCATATCGTTAAAGCCGCTATCACCAATACAGCTTTCACTGGTAAACAAAATAATATTTTTTCCCGCATTCAGTACTTTCGATTTTGACAGACTGGCCGTTTCCAATGCGGTACAACCATTTTTGCCAAGATCGCCATGAGTCGGGGTTAACTCAGTGCGGTATACATAGTTATAAATGTGGCCGTCAATTTTCTTTTCTACTTTATTGATGTTACTGCGCGCATCTTTAGCCAGCTCTAATTTCAGCAAAATAACCTGATCTTGATGGCCGTCGTTGATCCACGCTTTGATATCATCGAGTCCTTTATAGAATTTACGATTGCCGGTTATGCCGTTCATGCACTCGCCATAACGGGTAACATTGTTATGACACATGCGAATAGCTGAACTGTCGTAGTGCAGATCAAACACCAATTCCCGCACTCCCTCATTTAATTGTTGCTTAAGAGACGAAGGCTGATTGACATCAATTAGAGCATCGTCATCATTATTGCCAAAGGAGTTATGAGTTCCGACCCAAGTGGTTTGTGCCAAAGAGGCGTCATTGTCCAGAGTATTTTGAATATTCAATGCTCGCGCCCCCCACTGTGCTTCAGTCTCAGCCAACACAGAAACAGCCATTAGACCACTCAAACTCAGTGTCAGGGCTATCTTGATAGGAGCGAAGATTAAGGAAGATTTACCGCTAGATAGAAATTTATAGGTCATGCCACAGCCTTATTATTGTTGTTTTTGTGATATCAGACTTGATGTTAAAAGAATATCAAACAACCAACTACAATAAAATAGCACTAGAAAAGAGACCCTAGAATCAGAGATAACTCAATCAACAATCCGCGATAACAATCACCACTGTGCAATCCGGATCACCAAATGAATCATACGTGACGTAACATCCATTGGTCGTAGGTGCTCCCGCCCCTTGAATACCATAACCGACTCTCGTCTACTGATTACTCATAATCGTGGTGAGCCCAGAGGCTTCCGTTAAGTCAAGATGGTCAGACATGTCAACGCATCCTCCAACTCAGCTCTACTTTCTGAACATAGATTACGCCAATTAACTTCAGACGTTCCCGCCTTAGTCTCAACAATGTAGTTAGACTGACTGGCCGGATTTGATGAAGAAATGGATAGAACTTTGGCTATTTCTGCGCACTCACCCCCATCAAATGCTCAACTTTTTTAACATTTTTAAAACCCGCGGCCTTCAGCCTGCGAATCACACCATCAACAAAGCTACTGCCTGTTTTTATAACATGAGGATTGCCCGTGTAATGGAATAGTCGACCTCCATGGCGCAGTACACGATAAATTTCGCGATAAAATTCTTCGCTATAAAGCTCACCCGCTAAAGAGAAACGTGGTGGATCGTGCACAACCGCATCGAAAGACGTCGCAGACATAGTCTGAATTAATTCATAACTACTGCCCTGCTTCTGCACAATGCCTTCATTACCCAAATCTTTTGACCAAGGATTCTGCGCGCGCAATCCCATCACCTCAGGACTCAGCTCAATCGTTAGTACCTCACTGGCACCCAAGCGATGAGCCGCGATGGCCGCATAACCCAGCCCACTACAGCAATCCAATACTCGATCACCCTTAGTTACCGCTTGCTGAGCCATCTCTGAAGCGCTGGTAAAAGGATCTGTCCCCTTCGAAATGTGCATCTTAACGCCGCTAATTTCTAATAACGGCGCACCATTGGTAGGGGCAAGCTTGTAGTAACCCACACTGCGATCTTCCAGTGGATCCATATCGCCATCTTGGCAAAGATAGATTCTGCCTGTTTTTTTAACAATCTTTTTAAGTTCAGCAATGGTCAGCTGATTGTCTTCGTCGAGTATCAAGCCTTCTGCGTTTACAGCAAAGTCCTGCTCAGTAATATGGAGGTCTGTAGAAAGACGGACAGTAGAAAGTCCTTTGGCGATAGCATCCAATGCCTGTTTAGCATTGTCTGAATGGAGGTAATAGCAGGACATTATATGGGCCAATCTGGTTAAAAATTATAACTGCACTATAACACCCCTAGCGATAAGAGAAGTTAAAATAATTGATATGAATCCTTTACAACAAAATATCCAACTAAGACCAACGTCGAAAATAATGAAGTTTTAATTGAGAACTTCCAATTCTCTTTAAAATTCATAACAGAAAGAATCAAAGCACTAAAAAAAGACAGAGACCAACAAACAATGATAATAAATGCAAAGAGCAAATCAATTATATCACCGACACCATAAGCATCTCCTAATGCCACAGGGATCAGTTCATATATATGAAATCTATATATCAGCCCAGAAAAAGCAAAGATATTAATAAATGCCATGCTCCAAGCTAATACTTTCGAAACGACTAATTCCATATTCACTCTTAAAATCATAGGTTAAAAAATATTTTTAATATGAAGAGTAGTGGTCATAATAATCAGTACTCTTTAAACTTTAAATATTATAAATCTATATCAACAAAATCAGCTCCACCTTTCACAACACCTCGAATACAAGCGGCGGTAAAGCGATAAGGAAAATCGAAGATAAATTCAAGAGCATCATACCAAGCACTGTCACTATCATGTTTTTTTGGCCAGATCATATGCACAAGAATAAAACCAAAGGCTGCGCCTAATAATACAGACCATGAGAATCCTGTGTAGAAAAGATCGAATGCTAAATACCCGCTGATACAAGAGATAAATATTGCGACTACTGCTAAAAAATCATCCATGCTAACCACTCCGTTTTATTTGCACTAAAGCTAACCCTTTTCACCATCACCTTCAAGTAACTCTAGTGATACATCCTCATATCGTTGAGTTAATAAAATCAAATAACACAAGCCCATACCTAAAATATTGGTAGTCACAGGATTGAACGCTTCAACTAAAAATTCAGGGCTCATTACCGCAACATAAGCCAATAAACCCAATAGCGAAGCAGCTGCGGCGTATATTAGAAAATCCAATTTTCTAAGCACAACAATGGCACAACCCAGTAGTATTTCTAATACACCCGCCAGCGGCGAGATAAGTGTGGCTGAAATACCGATACCACTAACATCAACCAAGTGAACCTCAGCAGCACTAAGCCATAGGATTTTTGGAACCAGGCCATGGTAGACAAACAGAAATCCTAATAAAACCCGACTCACGATATTAACTTGCTGTAATGGATTACTTTTCACTTAAGTATCTAGCCTCATGGTCAGCCGTAGGTAATGAACAATAATCATACTTACCAAATAAACGATAACGATTTAACGCAATTCGATCGTATAGCCAATTTCGAATAGGCTTAGGAATAACACGGAAAATACACACCGCTTTCCATGGAAAACGTAACTGGGCAGCGACCTTAAAAAACGCATCACTTTGCAGATAGAACTGATCGCCTTCAACATAAAGCATACTGTCATAAACCTCCGTCGATAAACCAAAGTGCTTTAATATCTTTTGGCCTTCTTCAGATTGAACACTGCACAACTTAAAAACACCCTGCGGATCGTGTTGGATTATAAAATTAGACCAAGCATTACAAAGCTTGCATACACCATCAAATAAAATGACATGGTCGGTGCTACTAACATTGGGAGGCAACATAGTAGAGTTCATAAACTGTTCAGTTCCTGTTCAAAAGTTAATCTGCTGCTCAGAACGTATTTCTTGATTAGGGTCTACCATCATCAAATCCACAGATACGAATGATAGTAATTCTTATTAGCATTTGTTATATTGCCATTTCTCATGATAAAAGCTCAGAAAAGGCAGCCCAATGCTCAATAAACACCCTATAGGTCTCATCCTATCATTGTCGGGGATATTATTTTCTAACGTATTATTCGCTGAAGAAAATGAACTCGATGTCGTCACCGTTACCGCATCGGCGATTGATGATTCAGCGCAATTGGCTAACCTTGCCAAACAAAATGCGTTAAACGGGCAAACCATTATTATGGCTGAGCAGCTGAATCAATTTGGTGATCAGCCTTTAGGCGATGCACTGCGTCGTGTTTCAGGTGTCCATTTTGATGGCGCTAACCGTGCCCGCGAAATACAACTGCGCGGACTGGGTGCTGAATATACTCAAGTAACCATTAATGGTCGCCGCATCATTGATAGCAGCTCATCCCGCTCGGTGCAGGTAGACCGCATTCCAAGCTCAATGGTCGAACGCATCGAAATCATACATACGCCTTTAGCAAGCAACGACGGCCAAGGCGCTGCTGGTACCGTGAACATTATTTTAAAACAAGGTCATGAATACTTACCCAATCAAGTCGGGATTGGTATGGGCTCGCTTCAAGATAATGGCGAAATAGGCGATGCTACGTTCCAATACAGCACAGGCAATGACAGAGTATCCGTTACCTTAGCCGGTGGTATTCAGCAACAGCGCCGTAACGAAAGTAAAGATGAACTTGAATATGCCGCCGATGGCCAAGCAGACGGTGGAGAAATAAAAACCAACGAACGTCGCTACGAGCAAATCAACTTAATACCGACCGTCGACATTACGCTAAATAATGCGAACAGACTGTCGATTGAACCCACCTTTTTACAAACCATTGAATTCAGAAATGATGTTAAAAAATCATTAACCGACGACCACTCAACCGTTGAAGAATACTCAAAAGAGTTCCGTAAACGCACACGACAGAATACCGGCCTATACACAGAACTTAATACACAGATATCCGACAACATCGAATTGAAGAGCTTTATCGATTGGCAAGATGGCTATGAAGATACCACGCGTGATCAAGATGATTTCGATGAACAGAATGCACTAACAGACACAAAACAGCGTGAGCAAAGTGTGGATTTAAATCTTATGAAAATAGGGTTCAGAGCCAAACACATTGTCGGTCAGCACGCATTAGAATACGGCTTAGGTTTATCGCAAGAAACCCGAGAAGAAGATAATAGCGAAGTCAAAAACGGGGTTAAAAAAGATCCTAGCATCGATAGCATTTATGAAATAACCGAATCTATTAATCATTTGTATGTGCAAGATTCACTTTCATTATTTGAAGGCAACAGCACAACTTTCGGTTTACGAGCAGAAGATTCAACAACTGAAACTATTGATTTCGCCGACGATAGCACGACCAAACGCACCACCTCTTTCTTGCCTTCGTTCAACCTAAAGCAAGCCATTGATGACAGCTCTTATGTACGCTTAGGGCTTGCAAAAACATTACGCCGACCTGACTTACGAAGCTTGTCTCCGACTATTTCTGAAGAAGACGGCACTTTTTCTGACCCTGATACTGCAGGTAACCCGAATGCAACACCTGAAAGTATTCTAGGCGTCGACTTATCTTTCGAACATTACTTTTATGATAACAATGGTTTAGTGAGCTTATCTGTATTTGATCGCAGCTTTGAAGATAAATTAGAAACCATTACGACCAATATCGATGGCCGCTTTGTTGCCACACCCGAAAATACTGGCGACGGTTCCATGCAAGGTGCTGAAGTTGAATTTCGCTTACCGTTAAATAGCATTGGCTTAAATAACGTCACAGGTTGGTTCAATGCCACCGCGGTTGAAACCGAAGTAAAAATCACCAGCACCGGAGAGAAAAGACGTTTTCTTGATCAACCTGATCACTTAGGAAATTTAGGGTTCGACTGGAACTTAGCCACCTTTAACTCAACGATCGGACTAAGCATTAATTACGCAAGTGGTTATGACCAGAAGCATGAATTGTCAGACGGTTCGTTCGAGAAGAACATAGTAGATTCCAACAGTCGCGTAGATTTAAGCATACGCAGCGAAATTACTAAGAACACGTCCATCAACTTAACAGCGCTTAACCTGTTCGCAAAAACAGCAAAGCGTGAAGACAGATTCTTTGATTCATCGAATGCTTTAGATTCTTACAGCACGACAGAAGAACCAACTTATCGCTCTATCTACTTAAAACTTAATCATACGTTTTAAATAGTATTATTAAATAATTAAGCAATAGAACGGTAGTCAATAAAAACGCCGCTTAAGAATGTTTTTTTAAGTGGCGCTAAAGAAAGGAAAATCAGATAAATTGAATGACCCTTGTAAACCTACCTCCAAATTGCCTGCATTGCACCCAAACCTAAAACCAAAGCCCCACCAATTTCAGCAACAATCAAACTGAAGGTGAAAGATGTGTTAACCACATCGGTGTAGAGGAAGGTTCTTTACGAATAGAAGATCGTATTTGATTATTGGTCTTATTTAAAATCCCCTGATAAACATAGCCAAGAACAGCCGCCATATAGAAAAAGACAGACCCCACAACCGCCAGTGTATTAAGCCAATCTGGAAACTGACTTAAATAAGCAAATACCGCGAGCAACAAGGCAGCATAAGCGTATAAAAAAGATGAACGGTGCGCGATATCAACATAATATCGCGACTGACCTTTATCTGACTGAGTCATCAGGCTGTATTTCCAGACACCGGTAATTAACGCAAGCATGAAAAATATAAATGCCGAGGTTAATGAAATTTTTACTGAAAGCGGTAAATCCATAATTAATCCTACAATGTGAAAATATTGATTATTTTATATGGGTCTAACTTTAACAGCTAAAAATCTAAATCCACAGAATCACTTCCATCCTTTGCAACACCACGAATACAAATTGTGGTAAATCGATAAGAAGAATCGAAAATATATTCAAGAGTATCGTACCAAGCACTGCCATTACCTTGTTTTTTCGGCCAAATAATATGCACGATAAAAAACTAGATAGCCACTGATACAAGGGATAAATGACTTTTGTGTTCAAACAAAAACCAATACTAAATCACTAGATGGTTTTGCGAAGTGCTACCTTGCTCCTAATTTAAGATCAGATTATCATTCAGGTCTTTCAAATGCATCGAATAAGGAAATTTACATGCACTTAGCCATAGAACGCTCAGTCGGTAATAAAGGACTAAACAAAAGAGCTGATGTCGAACTTATCCAGACACTACTAAACTGCTACATCAAACAATTTACTCCAAGTTTATTATTAGTAGCAGATGGAAAGTGTGGAAGAAAAACAATTGATGCTATTACTATCTATCAAGGAGATGTCCTTAAACTTAAACGCCCTGATGGTCGAGTTGATCCAGATGGTAAAACTTTCAATACGTTAACCATGGCTTACAAAATCGAAGATCAAAAAAAGATAGCAGAACATCAAAATAGACTGATGAGCTGGGATAAATTGTTTACCTACCTTTCACCTAAAATTAAAGCACAAGGCGCATTGATTTATAGAATGGATAACTACATTGACTTTAAGGTAACTTATAAGGCAAACATTCCTAAGTCAGAACAGCTTGTTTCTGAATACAGTAAAAAGGTCATTAAGATGGCTCTTAAAGATGCTGGAATGCCTAGCGCAGTAATAACCAGCACACTGAGATCACCAAAAGAACAAGCAAGCATTATGTATAAAAATGCGAAGATAGATTATCAAGATCAGATAGACATGTACGGAAGAACGGGTGATAAAGTTTTGAAGGTATATAAAGATAATTCAGCAAAAGATAAAGATACTGTTATTTCATTAATGGAACAAAAGATAATTGACTTGTTGAAAGTAGGAAGTAGAACATCAAAACACTGCGTAACGGCTGATAGTTATAAAAAATTAAATATCATTGACATAGGTGTTTACTCAACGAAATCTGTATGTGGAAAAGAATTTCACAAAACTAAATTCACTAATGCTTTAAAACACTTAAAAAGCAATGGATTTATTGAAGAGTATATAGACGAAACAAAAAAGTCGAATGCTTGCTGGCATGTTGAAATCATACCGAACAAAAAAAGCACCGCTTAATTAAGGAAATAAGACCATGATAAAAAAATACCTAACATGTTGCCTAGTCATTCTATTTTCGGTAGCCAATGTAGAAGCATCTCAATGTACCTATCAAGATAAAGATCTAACTGATAGCTTATTAAAGTTAGATGATGTCATCGGCGTTACTAGTGAAAAACAGGTCCCACATCCAACTACCGAGAAACCGTTAAAACATGTCGTTATTTTTCAAGGTGGTGATGTAGCCATTATTGAACAAAAGAACTGTGTGATTTTCAATCTTTCCATCAGTATGCTTGCTGCAGAAGATACTGCTGAAGAGATCATTGTGAAAAGAATAAGTGACATACTTCAAACTGCACCCGTTATTTCAAAGTATTTTGAGAGCACAGACTTTAATAAAGATATTAAAGCTAATCTTAAAAATGGTAATTCCACACTTTCTCAAAATGATGCTTTCGAGCTTAATTTAACGGGTAAAATATCTTCTGAAACAGCCATTACTGAAATGGCTTTGATTTATATTCCTAACAACGCAATGCATTTACTGTATAACCGATCCATTGAATTTTATCTTGGTGCAGGCATGCATAACTAGAACCCTATGAAGAAATAGGCATTAAACATAAAGGGGCGGCCTAATTAGCTCCCCACCCAACAACCCCTCATGCTTCACAAACACCTCAGCCAAAAAATCAATCAACGCCCGCACCCGCGCATTCCTCGCCATCTCCTTATGCGCTAATACCCGCCCAGAATTTACCACCATGAACCCCAACCAGAACTGATTCTAAAATAATAGGCGTTGTTAAAAGACGGCGAAGTGATCGTCAGCGAATCGGGCGAAATTCTGTATTACCTAGCCGAGAAGTCAGGCACCTTGCTACCGAAAGACCTGCTAAAGCGCACCAAAGTCATCGAAATGCTGATGCTACAAATGAGCGGCCTAGGCCCAAATTTTGGTAAGGCCTCGTGTTTAAAAATAGTGTTTGGGGGAACGTACACCCTGTTGCGACACAACGCTACGCACAAGAAGTGAACCGATTATTAAACGTGCTGAATACGTTATTAGAAGGTAACGACTATTTTGCCGGAGACGAATACTCCATTGCAGACATTGCCTTTTTCCCTTGGGTGAGAATGGCGTTTATTCATCCTATTGGAGAGATGTTGGAACTAGCAGCAGGTAAGAGTAGAAAACACGCTAACTTAATTGCATGGTACGAACGCATTGGTCAGCGTGAAGCCGTGCAGCGTGGTTTATTGATTCCTGAAGCAAATCCGCCTGAAGTGCAGATGGAGATATTTGTTAATGCCGTTGTGGGATTGGGTGGGTTGCATAAGTAGGTTTGAGTTGGACACCTAATCTGAGAGCTGATGGGTGTCCGCTTCATCATAGGTGATAATCAATACTCAGAGCACAACTTTTCACATAGTCGCTCCCATTTCCCTATGAAGATCTAGGTATTCAGTTTCATTTAAATGAGGAAATAAATCGATACTATAAGTAGTTGTCGACAAATTAGTCACGGTAGTATTAGTTTCTTTAATTTTTACTGATTTAATTAATTTTGTTTTTTTCAAAAAACCATCTAATCCCTTATCAAAAGTAAGATATTTCACTACCAATCTACCTTTTGACTTAGCGGTGCTACTTGCGTAGATTCCAGATAATCGGGACAAAACAATCAAATCAGAGAGCGAATTATATATATCTATTTCTTCACGATCTGGCGAATATGTTTTTTTGGGTTTAATTATTTTTTGTGCGTCACTACTACCATAAAGCAACGCTAAGCAACACATCAATACTGGATGACCATTAGGAATACCATGCTCTCTCGCAAGACTTAGAATTTTTTCCTTATATGCTTCTCTATCGATCTTCTTTACGGGTTGGTAGAGTTCTTTTCTCACGTACTTAATTAGTATTTCATAACCACTCCAAAGTTCTTCTTTTTCGCCACAGAAAGCATCAATAAACTCGTTATTTCTTCCATCTAAAAATTCTTTATCAAACCGTGCATTTTTAAAGAATCTTTCAATTGCTTCATAGTCACCTTGTAATGTCTTAAGCATTTCCTCACTACTCTCTAACTTAGCAGACTGCCCTTCTCTAATAGAAAAAATGGCACTAATTACTATATTAGATTTATCAATATCTCGCAATCTTGCCAATCGTTTAACATCAACGTTATTTCCTAGCAAATGATCCTTTATAGTAGAAATTACGTTTCTATCTAAAAATATTATTTTCATCAACTCATTACTCATTACTCATTACTCATTACTTATAACTATATATTCAGCCTAAAATATAATCCTATTCATCAGTCATTCTTCTTTAAATCATTCCTAGAAGCTAAGACAACAATATTTAGCAATGGCTACCTCTCGTCAAAGATCTAATCCCATCACATTGGGATGTACAATACTACCATTGATATTTAGGAACCATACTTTAAATAAAACATGTATTCTGCTAGATAGAATGGAGTTCATTTATCCTATTGATGAAATGTTGAAAACTTCTAAGTGTAATAACCTGGTTGCGTGGTACGAACCCACTATCTACGGGAAGCTGTGCAACGTGGGTTGCTGATTCTGAAGCTAATCCGCTTGATATATAATCGTTAATGCGTTTGGGTGAATTACATAAGTAGGATTGAAAATATGTGATTGGACACATAATCAGGTGCTGATAATATGTCCGATGAAACTGGCTAAAAAGGTTAACTATTCGTTTCTTGTATGCCTATCAAATGCCATGACATTTTTTATATTTTATATTCGATCCACATGGGCACAACTCATTACGACCAACTTTTTTTATTAGACTGTTCAGCATGCCTCTATTTAACCCAGCAGTACGTATCTTCTCAATTAATCTGCGCTGCTTCATAAGCTGCTCTTGCATTCTTTCTGGCTGCCCTGTAATCAATGGCACTATACGTTCCAATTCCTTTTCAGATTCTGAAAATTTTCCGCAATAAGCAAGTATTACAGCATATTGACATCTGACATCAAATAATCGATTCATTAACCCTAGCTTCGATATATTAGGCATAATATGGTCATCCATAACCTCCTTTGCGCCAACATAATCTTCCAATTCAACAAAATCATCAGTTAAATCTTGAGCCGTTGTAATAAAGGAATCATATGCACCTGCAATTTCATAAAGCTTCATACATTGAAGCCTAATACTTATACTTTTTTTAGTAGAAGAGTGATTCGCACGTAATATTAAGCTCGTAGAGAGTCTTTTTAGATCATCATACAATTCAGGGTAATCATTCATCCTTTTTAAAAGTACTGATGCACGATTACCAAACATGTCATCATAAGCTATGCCTATAAGTTCGAAATACTCTTCAATGAGTTCATCCAACATTGGCAACGAAGCATTTACCCTTCCCAACTCCAAAAGTGATGCGACTGCATTATATTTAAATATCCGCATATACATTGGTTTATCTGGAATTTCTTCTAACCCAACATTAATAAGGGATAAGACCTTTTCATCACTACCGTTATTACCTTCATAAAGCATTCGTTTCATTATGTATGACATTTTTTCATCGATACCAAATTCATGGTTTCCTACAAGATCCTCCATTCCATCCAAAAAATCACCTACAGTATCAATCCTACCATTATGAATAGCATCGAATACCAAACCATCTAATGCCCAAAAACGTTGCTTGGGATCAGTGTCTAAAGAATTAGCAATAGTTAATAAGTATCCAATTATTTCATTACTAATACCCATTTCATGGAATAGCTCATTTCCAGCTAACTCAACCAAAGTCTCAATCTCGTTCAGTGCCACAAGTGTTCGAGTAAATAAAGAAAATTTAGATGTATCACGATTTTCTGTCAATGAAATCATCAGTATATCTTTAAGGGAGCGCTGTGATTTTAATGCAGCATCATCCCCCATAAGTACTAAATGTCGCCTACCTATAATCCGAATAGCATCGTGAACTTTCAAACTATCTCTTCCAAAAACCTCGATTACACCAGATTTCCTTAAACCTCTAAGCGTTTCAGTAATTATCGGCTGCTTTAAATTTAATGCGGCTTCAAGCAACTTAATTACTTCGTCTTGCTGAAAAGCAACATCAGAAAGACTCCAAACTGCTAAAATATTTTTAGTTGTGTCAGGAAATGATTCATATAATTTATTGAGAATAATTTCCTGCACTGTTTCTTCTGTATGCGTAAGTGCTTCTAATTCGCTACAGAATTCATCCAGATCACCTGCAGTCCGGCTCGCACATAGTACTGCAGAACTTTGAACATATAGAGGCACACCAGCAGTGAGTTTAATAAGCTTATTAAACGCAGCAATACTTCCTTTGCAACCATTTGACTGCGCTACTAATGCAACCGTATCTAAATCCCATCCAGACAGAATCTCACGATTTAGACCTAAATGAGCCTCAATTATACGAAGTTCATCTGAAGGTTGGCAAAGTAATATAAAACGGATATTAACTGCAGCATCAATAACAGCACGCAGATTTTTTGCAGGTATTCTATGAGCATTATCCAGTACAATTATTGGCTGTCGATCCTGCTCCTTTAAATATGCACCTAAAGTACTCAAGGACTCAAGCCCAGTAGCACCAGGATATAAAATACTTCTTACTACTTCAGAACCACGCTCGACAAGCCTAGGAGCTAGCTCTCGAACCAAGGATGTAGCTAAAGCAGACCCAGGTAATTCACCAACATCATAATATGCAATGGTCTCACAGGCATGCTTAGCAGCTTGTGATGCCCAAGCGGTTTTTCCTGATCCAGAAAATCCACAGATAATTCTTACTGGATTGTCCATTTCTAAGGGCGGCTCATTCAATTGTGGTCGATAGGGATTAGGGGGAGAAGGAAAGTCTTGCAACTGTTGTAGCAACTGCTCAAATAATTCAGGAAGATCATCTGTATGAAAAGAGTGATTAGGATTTAACGCACTCCCCGTACAAGCCAGCATGACTCGTCCAGCAAGCTTCCAAACTAAAGAATCAGGTGATATTAATAAAAAAGGTAATTTTTCAGCTTGAGAGACACACCAATTGAAAGCTTCATTGATGTTATCCCATGCTGGCGGAAATGCAGGATGTGAATTTGACAGTTTAGCCTTAGGCCATTGGAATTTAACATCTAGGGGCCATTCCTTACTAGCGAGCTGCTTAGCGAATTTAGGACTAGGAGGGCTATTGGCTACAATTATAAAACGAGCATCACCACTCCGTTGATTTTTAACGTGCTCATCACGTAAGTCATTAAACCTCTCGAGCACACCGTTTATATCACTAGGTATTATTGGGGTTGATCGCGTTTTAACCTGTATATAAGTTCTGACATTACTGACTACTTCTATATCCTCATCATGCTCGACAACAACCGAGATAACATCTGATTTAGAAGCTAATAATAAGCAACCAACAGCGTATAAATGCTGATAGAGAAACCCTCTATGCACTGATTCTATTAGTTCAACTTGACGCTTATCTAGTACTTCCAAAACAACCTCATTTATTTATATAGAAATTTCAGTTTGAACAAAGAATCAGAATGATTTTAATATCCGCTAATTAAATCAAATTCCATATCCACGTTTTCCAACTCTTTTTTTATTTTTCTTTAATAATCTTTTAGATTGATCTTCAACCCAGACTTGCCTTTTTTCAACACTTGAAAATAAAACTCCTGATGCTCTTCTATCAAATGGATTAACAACTAAAAGTTCCAAATAACCAGTAGGATTTATCTCACCACCTAGGTTTAATAGCCATGTCATATACTGATTAAACTCCTGAAACTTCGCACCTTTTTCACCATCCAAAAATGAGTCTATGAAATTATTATCACTTTCTCTTGTATTTATTGACGGTAGTCTAATATAAGGAAAGTCATCCCCTCAAAACTTTTTATTACAATTTTCATTAAAATATATATATTCGCTTCAACTGTTATTTCTTTTGTTTTATTACTCCACGCCGCAAAATGGCATTTATCATGCAAAGGACGAATACTTTCTTGATCATGTAGCGCCAAGCACAAGTCGAGTCTTCTTCCTTTCTTCACTTCTGATGGTAAATCTCTTTCTCTGTATTTAAATTCGATAATCGCAAATGAATCATGATTAGTGAACAAATAATCCGCACCAACTATTCGATCTTGACCATCTAACGATGCCGAAGTGTAGATATAATCTTTATCACGAGCAGCTTGCTCAAAATTACCTTTAAATATATTTTCAACAGATTTCTCATGTTTAAACTTCGTATTCATAGATAGACTCCATTCACTATTTGTTAAAAATTAAATTAATCAAAACCAAAAAATCATACTTCCTAAAAAAGTTTTTTATCACTCATACATAGCTAGAATTTTATTTCTAAATCGCTCCTCAACAACAAAGTCAAACTTGCTAATTTCTTCTAGTGCCGCATATGGTTTGCCACTTGTTCCTTGAGGCATGCCTAATTCTTCTTCTATATCGTTAATAAAGGCGATTGTTGTTCCATAATTTAAATCTAAAACATTTTCAATACCGGCAGTCGCTACATTTGCAGAGTCTAGAGCTGCCTGGGACTTACCTGACTGATGATCAATGTCATATACCGCGACATAAGGAATATGAAATTTATTAAGCAACCCTATATATGCCGGAATGTTATTTTTTGAACCACAGTCAATAACTGAGTATTCATGTTTAAAGCAGTTTATTCTTTGAGCAATATATGGGATGACTGTTTTCTCTGTTGCACCTTCGACTAGAATCACTTTATGGGCAAAAAATAATTCACTTCTATCTGGGTTTACCCAATAGCTGAGATTAAAATCTTTTTTATTATTACCCGTAAAAATATCTTCAGTGCATTGGCACACCGTAGTTCCACTACCTGACTGATCTTTTCTAACGATGCAGATTGATTTATAATACTCTAAATCAATTAATGCACTTGAATGCGTACAGAGCGTCACTTGCGCCCCACCATCCACAAGTAAAACCAATGAATCAAATAACGCTCTTTGAGCTTGAGGGTGTAAGTACAGTTCAGGCTCCTCCAGTATGAAATACATAGAATCCGAAGCTTTTCTTGTTCCGTTATTTCCTCCAGCCTCTTCTGCAATAAGGCGCTCCTCCCTCAAAGTTTCTGCAATTGTCTTAATAAGAGCAAAACTCAAAGCTCTTTGGAGACCATGGCCTTTGCGGTTTATGTCCGTTTTCACCCCATCATTAACCCAAACTTGTGTATTAGCTTTGAAAACATCATCGATATTTGGTGCAACTATTTCAACATCAATTTCAGCTCCCCACGAAGATAAATGCGAACTCAATCTTTCTTCGAACCTAGTTAATTCTTGAGGTCTTTCAGTGTTGTGGTTTCCCTCTTCATCTTTTTTATTTAACAAACCAAACAAGTTAGATATATTTTCTTTTGCCGTTATCCATTCTGAATTGGCAGAAGACATTTTTTCAATTAATTTGGAATAAAGAGAGCCGAATGCACTTGTTTCTTTCGTGACGTAGTCATCTGTAGCATTTCTAATAGCAGGAATGTAATAAATCTGCCCAAATATTCCCTTAACCACATTCTTCAATCCAAGAAAGTTGCTATCTTCTATTTCATAATTAAATTCAATTGCATCTATATTTCGAGCTATATATTCTGACTGTGCGAGCTTAATATTTGCTTGGGTAATTCTTCCTGTTTCCGGAAGAAAATCAACAAAAGGTAGGGTTATAGCTATTGTTCGTGATGTGTATGCACTCGCATTGCATTCTTGAAGCCACTCTTCGACTGGATTTTGTAAATATCCTTTATAGTCGAAGCTACCAGAGGAATATGCTTTTTTGCGGACTCTTATTTCATTAGCAGATGTAACGTATTTGCTAAATGTAGATTGATCATTTTTATCTAGGTCG
Organism: Oleispira sp.; assembly: GCA_047616865.1. Classification (GTDB taxonomy): domain Bacteria; phylum Pseudomonadota; class Gammaproteobacteria; order Pseudomonadales; family Oceanobacteraceae; genus Oleispira. The sequence goes on along the minus strand of JBLGBO010000001.1, from coordinate 4,623 downwards.
CTGAATATTATTTCTACAGATAGCTCATCAGCATCATTATGAAAGTCTAACTCTTGAAATTTTATTTCACCGAAAAAGAATAAAAGTGCACTTAGAATATTCGACTTTCCATGGTTATTCTGTCCGATAAAAATCATTAAATCTTGATAATCTAATGTCGTAGATTGAATTGACCGCCAGTTTTCAATATGAACTTCTTTAATTTTCACGTGTATCTCCATTTACAATCTAAGGTGAAATTTAACGATGTGTTTCAGAGTAGTATGCCAAATAGCGATTATCATTCTGAAAGTGATAATCAAAGATTAGTCCTTGAAATCATAGACCTTCTCTGTTAATGACTATTTTAAAACTAGGCCACAGTATAGCGTGCTGTCTATCCTGTCAAATTGACCACCCGCAAGTTTTTCATCGCTACAAAGCCACCTTTACACTGGCTTTCTCCTGAGCCAGGACCTGTACAATATTCACACAAACCGCCTCCGAAACTCCTTCGGCGTTAAGCCAATAATTTTCACAAACGATTTACGACACGTACTCACGTCTTCATAACCCACGTCATAGGTAATCACTTCAAAGGTCTTTTGTTGATTCTAATAGCTCATAGGCTTTCTGGATTCTAAGGCGCGATAGGTATTCGTGCGCTTTAGCTAGGTGCGCGGCGCTTGGGTCGATGTGGTATTTGGCGTGTAGGTGGGTTTGAATGAAAAGAATGGTTGAGCTTTGGCTAATACCTAAAGACAGAGCACTGCTCTCGCAGTGCGGTATCGATAGTTAAGAAGTTTGCTAGCTGCCCAGTTCTTGCGCCGTATCCGCAAAGATCCCTTGAATATCTTCGGCTTCTCTCACGGTCTGCCCGCCATGCTTAAGGTAGGTTGTGATTATGGTCTGAGTTTTTTCTTCTTTGGCACGTTCAAGGAAATAACGCAGTTCAAGTTCTGCCCCCGCGTCTTCATCCTTTATGGACGTCGCAACAATCTCTTTGTACATAACAATGTCTCGTACTTCTAAGTTGGCCACTATCGCCAGTAATGGCTCTAGTACATTTTCTAGATCTGCCTTACGGACATACTGAGTAATTATGTTTAATGCCTCGGCTTGCTCTGCGCTGAAGTCGACCCCTGTTAACAGGGCTTGAAGTGCTTTGTTTTTGCCCATGCGACGAGCAAACTGTACTGCGTGCATCGATAATTTATCTACAGGCCATACATGACATTTTATTAGATATAACAACCTATAATCTAATATTAAGCATACACATCTAATTATTCACCTAAAATAATTAGGAATTTAAGATAATTAACTTATATTCGACATAGAGTGGACTAAAACAATGCCAGCCGCCCCGACATTAGCGCAGCCTCTAATTATTCCTGATAGTGAAGGCAATCCTTTATACGCTGTTATTCCTTATAGTGAATATGAAGTTTTAATGGCAAATGATGACGCTGTTGCTCTGCCTCATGATGTTGCAATGAATATTGCTATAAAAGAAATGACTCCTTTAAAAGCTTGGAGAAAGTATCGTCAGTTTTCACAAGCCGATATGGCAACGAAGTTAAGCATTACTCAAGGCGCAGTTGCTCAGACTGAAAAGGCGGGTAATAAACCTCAGCTTGCAACGCTAAAAGCTTGGGCTGATATTTTAGCATGTGATGTGAATCAGCTAACTGAATAAGGCAGTAAAAATCATCCGCCTTGCTAATAGTTATTGATGCTTTTTCTTATGCATTAATAACATTAAATACAGCACTTGCTCTGGCGATACGTTTTGAGTCGACAAAGAAATAACAATTAGCGAAGGCCATGTTTCTACCGACCTTTTGCACATCAACTGATATTTCTATCCAGTCGCCTAGCTTTACCGATCCAGCATAATCTATATTGAGGCTTGCTGTCACCATAGGTACAGGATCCCTGCCTTGAAACGCCGCATTATAGCCAAGCGCAATATCTGCAAGGCTGCTAAGCACCCCACCGTGAACTTGGTCTCTGCCGTTACAGTGTTTCTTCTCTGCTCTTAGTCCAATACGTAATTCAGTTTCTGTTTTCTTATTATAGATTGGGCCCAGTAAATCTAAAAAAGGGCTACTTCTAAATAGAGATTCAAATCCTGCTGGCACTTCATTCATGGTTCATCCTTGATTTTAAAATGATGAATGAACCATAAGGGCTTTGGTTAGATTGGAGAAATTCCTTATTTTTATGGCGGTGTATTAGTCAGGGTAATTATTAACAGAGCTAAATATCACTCAACATTGAGTAATGCTCTGCATTCTGCTGTGGATATATTTTCCATATAATTTTCAATTACCACTTCATTTTGAAGCTCTTCTGTTGAATAGGTCGTTAGCAAATCGTCAGCAGTGCAAGTGCACCAAGGTTCTAACTCTGATTTACCACTAGAGTCGACGCATGATTGAATGAATGACATTCTAAATGATGTCTTGAATGCAAGATCATAGGTTTCTTTAATGGGATCACAACCAATGATCATAAAAGCGACTAAGATGTAAAAATTAAATTTTAAAAAGAACTTCATGTTGATGCCCTGTGATTTTAATAGCTATAGATTATATACAAACTCTAGTCTAGAAAAAGTGATGCTGAAAAGTATGGTTTTTTTGATAATCAGCTGCTTTGATATTCTGAGCATGAGTTTACACAAATCTCCTACGAAATTCCTTCGGCGTTAAGCCAATTATTTTCACAAGTGGCTCTCTACGAATGATTGGCGTCACGCACTCACGTCTTCGTAACCTACGTGTAGGCGGTTACATCAAACGTTTTCTTGGTTGATTCTAATAACTCACACACTTTTTAAACTCTAAGGCGCTGTGGGTATTCACACGCTTTAGCTAGGTGCGCTGCGCTGGGGCCGATGTTGTATTTGGCGTGTGGTGGGTTTGAGTTTTATGTATGCATCGTCGCCATGATCGAAGACTGAATTAAAAGCATGATTGAAACTTTGGCGAATCCCTTAAAACAGAACGCTACTTTCGCGGTGCGGTATCGATAATTAAGAAGTTGGTAAAAAGGGCGCTATGACGCATATGTGTGTCGATGCGGTAACTCGTGCGGCTGCTGATTTGGGTTATGAGTGTGCGGTGGCCCATGATGCGTGTGCGGCGTTTATAGCTGGGTTGAGGTTTGCTTATGCGAAGGTGGCGAGTGTGAGCTGAGGAGTGTGCTGAAGCGCTGTAACGGTAGACGTGCAGATGCCTGCTTATGAGGCATCATTGCTTCTCGCTATTGCGCTGGTGCCTCTTCAAAGCCCAAATCAATAAGTACTCTCGATATTTCAGCTTCATCCAATCGCCATGGCGGTAGGCCAAGCCAAACACTCAATAATTTGGTATCTCCGCCATAAGCCATGACTGAAAACAATGAATCCTTAATATTTCCATTTTCTATAGAGGTCATAGGGTTTATAGAGACGGTTTGCATGGGAATAAAAAACCAGCTATCAACAAGTTCGTGCTGCTTTCCTGAATAGCGAAAATTATGACCACTCATAAAAAAGATACTTAGAGTTATCAATATCAAGGCAGCCTTTACCCTAATGTCACCTTTGTGCTTTAGCTTGGGAAGGACAAAACATACTAACCAACTCATCAAGAATAACGCTAACGCCAACCACTGAGAGATATTAGACGTTTTAACGATCACCTCTAAAGCATCACTACCTGCTGTTAGAAGAATGGGGATCTGTACACTAGCAATAAGCATGAGTGCTACGAAGGTAATACAACCAAACAGTCCTACAGATACCATCGCTTTATTATTCATTAGTATTTGAATCCTATACCGACAACATTAGTTTTGTTTTTACTCGGAGCTGGGCGAGCAATAAATTTTCCTTCTACCATCAAAAAGGATAAGTCACTGCCATCTAGAAATATAGCATTATCACAACCGACCGATAACAACTTATTTCTTAATGAGGGAAGTGATAAATCACCACTATTATCAGGGTGCACCATTACAATCAGCTTCTTTTGTTTAACATTGTGCGCTATTGCAGTGATACCTGTCCGAGGTGCGGCGCCATGCTTTGTAAAAGCGGTAAAAGTAGCATTACTACGCAGGGTAAGGTTTTTGGCATTCTCTGGTGAAGGCTGACCAATTTTTCTACCTGGCGTCACCCCTGATTGATCGCCTGTCGGTATGTTGATGAATATTTCTGGCTGAGCGAATGCCGCGTTTTCGGTACCAAAGGCCAAATCACATGTCATCACAAATTCATTACCGCCACCGCGCGCAACGCCGTCGACCACCGCGATAGTTCGTTGAGTCGTTAATATAGGCAAAGGTATAACCTGTAAGATGACTCTAACGTTGGCCAGCTATTGCTATGGAGAGTTACTTGGAATAACACACATAAAAAAAGAGCCTGTTCAATTTGAACAAGCTCTTTTTTATTTAACTAGTTTAATTTAAAAAATCTCATTCACTAGAAATCTTTTTGAATTCCCATAAACCAGCCTGATATACCATCACTGTAACGAATCAGCTCGCTGTTCAATTGAAATTCCTGAAAGCGATAACTGATACCCGCCCCTAACATCAAACCTGAGTCGGTTTTCTTTTCTAGGCTAAGATCATCAGCTTGTAATCGATTGA